>JAUXRI010000310.1 GCA_030681895.1 Myxococcales bacterium
GGCGCGATGACGATCGAGGGCATGCTCGGCTCGCACCAGCCCTTCATGCACGAGGTCTACTCGGTGCGGCCGCACCCGGGGCACGGGAAGGTCTCGACGCACATGCTCGAGCTGCTCGCAGAGAGCGAGCTCGTGAAGACGCACGTCGACTGCGAGAAGGTGCAGGACCCGTACTCGATGCGCTGCATTCCCCAGGTGCATGGCGCCGCGCGCGAGGGCCTCAACTTCTGCCGCCGCATTCTCGAGATCGAGGTGAATGCGGGCACCGACAACCCGCTCGTCTTCGTGAAGACCGGGCAAATCGTCTCGGCGGGCAACTTCCACGGGCAGCCGATCTCGCTGGCGCTCGACGTGCTCGCGATGGCGCTGACGCAGCTGGCGGCGATCAGCGAGCGGCGCGTGGAGCAGATGGTGAACCCCGCGCTCTCGGGGCTGCCTCCGTTTCTCGCGAGGAACCCGGGCCTCAACTCGGGCTTCATGATCGCGCAGGTGACGTCGGCGGCGCTGGTCGCCGAGTCGCGCATTCTCTGTCACCCAGCGAGCGTCGACTCGATTCCGTCGTCGGCGGGACGAGAGGATCACGTCTCGATGGGCATGACGGCGGCGCTCAAGGCGAAGCAGGTCGTCGACCACGTCAAACACGTGCTGGCCATCGAGCTGCTCGTCGCGGCGCAGGCCCTCGACTTCCGCGCGCCAGCGAAGCCGGGGCACGGACCGCTCGTCGCGCACCAGCTGATTCGCTCGAAGGTGCCGCACATGGACGTCGATCGCGAGCTGCACAAAGACGTGTCGGCGGTGGTCGCGCTCATCGACTCCGGAGCCCTCACCGCGGCGGTCCGCAGTTCGCACGATCGGCGCCGCGGCAACTGACCTGACGCGCCGTGATGGACGCGGGGAAAGCGATCGTCGCGCTGTTTCCTGCGTGGTACGACCTCGCCCATGACAGAGCGGAATGAGTTTCCGAGAACGCTGTCCACGGCGATCCCTGCGATCCCCATCCCAGCGCCCTCGACCGAGCCCGTCACGGCGACCGAAGAAGAGGCCCGCTCGCGAATCGCGACGCTCGAGCGCGAGGCCCGTGCCATCGGCAATCAACCCGCCTCGGCCCTGCTGTTCCACGAGATGGGCCTCTTGTGGGAGAGCCCGCTCAAACACGCGCGCAACGCGGCCGTCGCGTACCAGTCGGCCTTCAAACTGGCGCCCCGCTTCCTCGCCAACATTCGCGCGGCCCGGCGGCTGTTCTCCGAGGTCGGCAACTGGCAGATGGTGTCGCAGCTGCTCGACGCCGAGCTGCAGGCCACCGAGGGCAAACGCGCCCGAGCGGCGCTGCTCTTCGAGAAGTCGCAGATCCTCGAGCAGCGCCTGTCGCGTGAAGTCGACGCCTCGGCAGCGCTCGCGGCCTGCCTCGCCCTCGAGCCCGAAGACGTGACGTTGCTGGTGCAGCTCGAGCAGGTCTTCACCGAGAAGGCCGATTACCCGTCGGTCGTTCGTGTCAACCAACTGCTCGCGCAGACCGTGACCGACGACGCCGCGCGCGCGCACTACCTCACCACCGCTGGCCTGCTGCTCGAAGATCGCCTGAAGGATCTGCCCGCCGCGGCGCAGACCTTCCGCCAGGCCTTCGCGGTCGACCGCCGGGATCCCCAGCTGTTGTCCGCGATGAAGCGCGTCGCGCAGCGCGAGGGCACCGTCGACGAAGAGCTCGCGGCGCTGGCTGCCGAAGCCGAAGGACAGGGCCCGGGCGCCGCGCCGACGTTCCTGCAGATCGCCAAGGCCTACGAGCGCCTCGAGCGCCCCGAAGACGCCCTGGCCGCCCTGCTCGCCGCGCGCCGCGTGAGCCCGAATGAGCCGCTGGTGCTCGCCGAGCTCGCCCGCATCTATGAAGTCCGCGGCCGCAACGAAGAGCTCGCCGACGTGCTCCTCGCGTGGGTCTCGACCAACAACGATCAGAGCGAGTTCGTCGCCATCAACCTGCGCCTCGCGGCGCTCTTCGAAGAGCTCAAGCGCGAGCCCGAGGCCATCGCCCGCTACCGCGCGATCCTCGAGCGGGTGCCAGGTCACGCCGGCTCGCTCGCCGGCCTCGGCAAGCTGTCCTACCGGCTGCAGAACTGGACCGGCCTCGTCGAGACGTACGACGCAGAGGCCGCCGCCTCCGACGATCCCCGCACGCGCGCGGGCCGCCTCTACAAGGCCGGCGAGACGCTCGAAGAACGCCTCGGGCAGATCGATGACGCCATCGCGCGCTACACGCAGGCGCTCACCTTCGCGCCGGGCTTCCTGCCGGCCACCAAGGCGCTGACGCGGTTGTACGAGAAGCTCGGCAAGTGGAACGAGCTGGTCTCGATGCACGAGCAGGAGCTGCTCCAGCTGCGCGACAAGGAGCAGCAGATCAGCACGCTCAACACGATCGCGATTCTCTACGAAGATCGTTTGAGCGACGTGCCCCACGCCGTCGAGTGCCTGCGCCGCGTGCTCGAGATCTCGCCCGACCACCTGCCGACGATGCGCAACCTGGCCCGGCTGCACGAGCGCGCGCAGCAGTGGCAAGAGCTGCTCGCCCTCAACGAGCAGGAAGGCCGGCTCGCGACCGATCAGAAGCAGGTCATCTCGCTCGCGCACCGCAACGCCGAGATCCTCGAAGAGAACGTGAAGGATCGGCCGGCCGCGATCGCCGCGTGGGAGCGCGTGCTCCAGCTGTCACCCAACTACCTGCCCGCGCTCCGCAGCCTCGGCCGCCTCTACGGCCAGGACGGCCGGTGGGACTCGCTCATCGCCATGTACCGGGCCGAGGCCGAGATGGCGCCGTCGACCGAGCAGGCCGCGACGCTCATTCAGAAGATCGGCGAGCTGTACGAGCAAAAGCTGACCGATCAGAACCAGGCGATCTCGTCGTACCGCGAGGTGTTGACGCTCGCGCCCAGCCACTTCCCTGCCCTGCGCGCGCTCGCCCGCATCTATCGAGCCCAGGGTGCGTGGGAGAACCTCATCGAGATCCTTCGCGCCGAGGCGGCGAACCGCACCGACCCGACCGAGCGCGCCAACGCGATGTTCCAGGCCGCGGCGATCTGGGAGGACCAGCTCAAGAAGCCGCAGAACGCGCTCGAGGGCTACCAGGAGGTGCTCCGTCTCGCGCCGAACCACGTGACGGCGCTGCAGCAGCTCGAGCGTATTCTCACCGCGAGCGACGACGTGAAGGAGCTGATCGTGCTCCTCGATCGCCAGGTGCAGGGCGGCGCGCCGCAGGTGAAGGTCGGCGCTTCGCTCAAGCTCGCGCGCCTCTACCTCGATCGCCTCAACGAGACCGCGCGCGCGGCGGCGTCGTGCGAGACCGCGCTGTCGATCGAGCCGCAGAACCTGTCGGCGCTCCGCCTGCTCGAGCGCATCAAGGCCAACGACAAAGTGCGGCGCACCGAGCTGCGCGCGCGCATCGCCGAGGTTCTGGGAGACGAGAAGCTCTCGGCGGCGATGCGGCTCTCGTCGATGGACGGCGCGAGCGGCGGGACGCCCGACGCCCTCGTCCTCGATCAGCTCAAGCGCGCCTACTCGCAGGACCCGACCGACGAGTCCCTCGGCCTGACGCTGGAGCGCGCGCTGCAGAAGGCGAGCGACGCGGCCGGGCTGGTCGAGCTGTACGAGCGCCGTCGCACCACCACGACCGACTCGGCCGACATGCTGGCCCTGAGCCTG
>JAUXRI010000323.1 GCA_030681895.1 Myxococcales bacterium
AAGGCCTTGCGCGACAAGGCCCAGGTGAAGGTGAACGAGCAGGTGCTGTTGTCGGTCACGGGCCGCCCGCTCGGTGGGGCGACCGCCGAGCCCTGAGCGCATTCGATTGAGCGGCGGGGCGTCATGGGGCTATGCCCCTGCTCGTGAAGCGCCTGCCCCTGCTCTGCCTCATTCTCGCCGTCACCGCGCATGCCGAGCTGGTCGACCGGGTCGCCGCCGTCGTGAACAGCGACATCATCGCGCAGTCCGAGGTCGAGGCCCGCGCCGCGCCCGAGCTGATGCGCCTTCGTGGTGAGCCCGACGCCGCAAAGCGCACCGAGCTGCGAGGCGTGCTGATCAAGCGCGTGCTCGAGGGCCTCATCGGCGAGAAGCTGATGGACGCGCAGGTGCGCGAGCTGAACATCGACATCACCGAGGCCGAGGTCGATCTGGGCGTCGACGACGTCAAGCGGCAGAACAACGTCGACGGCGCGCAGTTCGATCAGCTGCTCGCGCAAGAGGGCTACACGCTGCCCGCGTTCCGCGCGTTCATGAAGAAGCACCTCTCGAAGCTCAAGCTGGTGAACTTGAAGGTGCGCTCGAAGGTGAAGGTGACCGACGAAGACCTCAAGGCCGAGTACGCGAAGGTCTCGCGCGACGAGCAGCAGGACTTCGAGGTGCGGGCGCGCCACATCCTCGTGCAGGTCGCTCCGAAGGCGACGCCGGAGCAGGCCGAGCAGGCGCGGCTGAAGGCCGTGTCGTTGATGACCGAGGCGAAGAAGCCGGGCACCGACTTCGCGGCGCTGGCGAAGGCGAAGAGCGAGGGCCCGTCGGCCTCTGATGGTGGCGACCTGGGCTTCTTCAAGCGTGGCGTCATGGTGGCCGAGTTCGACAAGGTGGCCTTCGGGATGCCCATCAACGGCATCTCGGAGCCGGTTCGCACCAAGTTCGGCTGGCATGTCATCAAGGTCGAGGAGCGCAAGGCGATGGCCGCCAAGCCCTTCGACGAGATGCGGGACGTGCTCCGCGACCGGCTCACCCGCGTGCAGCTCGAGAAGTACACCGAGCAGTACGTGCAGGAGCTGCGGGCCGCGGCCACCATCGACATCAAGCTGTGACGCGCGTCCGGGTCGGCATCTCGCTGGGAGATCCCAGCGGCGTCGGGCCCCAGGTGACCGCGAAGGCGCTCACGCGAGCCGCGGTGAAGCGCAACCTCGAGCCGGTGCTCTTCGGTGACGAAGGTGATCGCGCTCGCTTCGGGAAGACGGTCGAGTTCCACGCCGTGTCGGCGCTCAAGAAGGCCGACCGCCTCGCGGGAACACCGTCTCGTGCAGGGGGCCGCGCGCAGTTCGAGGCCATCGTCGCGCTCATCGACGCCGCGAAGTCAGGCGCCATCGACGCGATGTGCACCGCCCCGGTGTCGAAGGAGCAGATCAGCCGCGCTGGCGTGCCGTTCATGGGGCACACCGAGGTGCTGGCCGAGGCGTTCGGCGTCGAGGTGGTGATGCTGATGAAGGGCCCGAAGCTCTCGGTCGCCCTCGCCACCAACCACGTGCCGCTCGCCGAGGTCCCGAAGACGCTCTCGGTGAAGGGCCTGCTGCAGACGCTCGGTATCATCGACGCGGGCCTGTCACCGCTGCTGGGCCACCGGCCCGTCATCGCGCTCTGCGGGCTCAACCCGCACGCTGGCGAAGGGGGGCTCCTCGGACGTGAGGAGCTCGACGTCATCGTGCCGGCGATGAAGCAGGCGACCCGTCGCGGGCTGCACGTCACCGGGCCACACGGCGCTGATGGGCTGTTCGCGCACCGCTCCGGCTTCGACGTCGCGCTGGCCATGTTCCACGACCAGGGGCTGGTCGCGACCAAGACGCTCGACTTCGTGCACACGGTGAACGTGACGCTGGGCCTGCCGGTGCCCCGCACCTCGCCGGACCACGGCACGGCGTATTCCCTCGCGAAGGCGGGCACGGCTGACGACACGCCGATGGTGTCGGCGCTCCTCGAGGCCGCGGCCTTCGTCAGGTGACATCGACGCCCTGCGCCCTGCGGGACGTCGCGCTTTCGAACGGGCGCACCCCGTGCTCACATGAGTCTGGGAGGGTCGCTCTACGTGCCGCGCGTCCGCGTCGTCTGTCAGCGCTGCAACACCGGCCTCGAGCGCGAGGTGCCCGCTCGTCCCGCGTTGACGAAGCCCGGGCTGGTTCAGCCAATGCTGACGCGCTGCCCGAAGTGCCGCGAGGTGGTGCTCGTCGACGACCCGAACCTGGGCCACGTCGTCAACGGCAAGTGGAAGCTCGAGGAGCGCCTGGGCTCGGGCGGCATGGGCACCGTGTACCGCGCGGAAGACTTGAGCGTGGGGCGGCCGGTGGCGGTGAAGTTCCTGCACGCCGCGCTGCTGAAGGACCCCGACTCGGTGCACCGCTTCGAGCAGGAGTCCCGCAACATGGCGCGGGTCGACCACCCGAACCTCGTGCACCTCTACGCGGTGGAGCGCGACGGCGCGGTGCCATGCATCGTCATGAAGTACATCGAGGGGCGGCGGCTCACGACGGTGTTCCGTGAGAAGCGGCGCCTGACGCTGGCCGAGGTGTTGCCGCTGGTGGTGCAGATCGGCGGCGCCCTGTCGGCCCTGCACGCGCGAGGCTTCATTCACCGCGACCTCAAGCCCGGCAACGTGATGGTGGCCTCTGACGGCTTCGCGACGCTGCTCGACTTCGGCCTGATGCGCGCGATGGACACGAGCATGACGAGGCCCGGCACCATTCTCGGCACGCCCCACTACATGTCGCCGGAGCAGGCGGCCGGCAGCACCAACCTCGACGGCCGGAGCGATCTCTATTCGCTCTCGGTGCTCACCACCGAGCTGCTCGCGGGGCAGCTCCCGTTCGCCATCGAGCCGACGGGCGAGATGCTCGCCTCTCGTGTCACCGAAGATGCCCGGCCGCCGCACCTGCTCAACTCGCAGATCCCCCGCAGCGTGTCCGACGTGTTGATGAAGGCGATGAGCCGCAAAGTGGGCGAACGTTTCGCCGACGTCGACGCCTTCCTCGACGCGCTCATCGACGCCGCGAGCATCGGCCCCGTCGGGTTGCCAAGGCGAAAGCCTGCAGAGCTGAAGCTCGTGAGCGGCCGGGCGCCCGTGTGGCCTCCCGTGGCGCCGGTGCTGTCGAGCGCGCAGCTCGAAGAGCTCGGTTTGTCGATGCAGGACCTGTCGCAGGTGCCCGACGCCGAGGTGGTCTCCATCACCGATCCCGAGGCGCGCGGGCACCACGTCGACGAGGTGACCCAGGCGACGTCGGTGGCCGACCTGCGCGGCACGCTCGACGAGGTCTCGAACCCGACGCCCAAGCGCGACCCCGAACGAACGTTGCCACCGGCTGCGTCGTCGCTGCAGCAGACGACCCCGGCGCTCAAGCGCGTGGTGAGCAGCCCCGACCCGACGGACCCGCGGGCGAAAGCCGCAAAGCGAGACGTGAGCGTCGCCGACGAGCGCACGGTGCTGGCCCCACGGCGGGCCTCGACGAGGGGAGCACCGAAGACGAGCCCCGTGGCCGTCTGGGCGGTGCTGCTCGCGGCCGCGCTGGGGCTCGGTGCGCTGGCGGCGTGGCTGGTGACGAGGTAGCGGTCGACCCGAAAGACACGATGGCCGACTCAGGCACCCTCAACCCGGCAGTCAAAGCCAACCTCGAGAAGGTCCTCGCTGAGGAGCAGCGCAGCGCCGCGCTCCGCATGGCCCAGATTCGCTTGCTCCTGTCGATCATCGCGGGCGTCATCGTCCTCACGCCCTCACAGCGCAACAACCCCACGCTGGCGCCGACGGTGTACGGCACGCTCGCCTTTCTCGTCGTGAGCGCCATCGTCTACGGCGTGACGCGCTTCGTGCCCTCGGTCGGCAAGTGGGGCACCCTCGCCGTGGCGTTCGTCGACGTGCCGATGCTGGCCTTCATCCAGCACCTGCAGGCCGAGCGGCTCCCGATGGCCTGGTACGGCATTCCGACGGCGGTCGCGCTGCCGTGTGGCCTGGTGGCGCTCTCGGCGCTGTCGTTGTCGCGGACCGTCATCGCGATCACCGCGCTGATGGCGACGGCGACGATCCTGCGGCGGCTCCTCTCGCTCGAACTCCCGACGCCGCCCATCCTGCTGACGATGCTCGTGCCTCCGGCGATCGGCCTCGTCGCCGTGACGGTGGTGGGCCGCATTCGGGCCCTGGTGCACGCCGCACGAAAGAAGGACCTCGTCGGCAAGTACATTCTCGGCGAGCGCCTTGGCGCGGGCGGCATGGCCGAGGTCTTTCTGGCGACCTACAGCCCGGAAGGCGGCTTCGAGCGCAAGGTCGCGGTGAAGCGCATTCTGCCCAGCTACGCCGAGCGTCCCGAGTCGATCGCCTTGTTCCGTCGGGAGGCCGAGCTCGGCGCGGGGCTGGCGCACCCCAACGTCGTGCAGGTGCTCGACTTCGGCGCTGACGGCGACACGTGGTTCATCGCGATGGAGTTCGTCGATGGGCTTCCGCTGAGCCGGGTGCTGACCTTCGCGCGCAAGGCGGGCACGCCGCTGCCGCTGCCTGCATGCGTGTACCTCATCGAAGAGCTCTGCCAGGCGCTCGACTACATCCACACGCGAACGTCGCCGACCGGCAGCGCGCTCCAGCTGATTCACCGTGACGTCAACCCGCCGAACGTCCTCGTCTCGCGCATCGGCGAGGTGAAGCTGAACGACTTCGGCGTGGCGCGTGCGGCAGGCAAGGAGCAGCTCACCGAGGCGGGCATGCTGCGGGGCAAGGTCGCGTACGCGGCGCCGGAGCAGCTGCTCGGCCAGCCGTACGACGCGCGCGCCGATCTCTGGGCGCTCGGCATCACCGCGTTCGAGGTGCTCGTGCTCCAGAAACCCTTCACGGCGCCCGATGACGTGGCCCTCTATCGCGCTTGTCTCGAGGCGCCGCTCCCGGTGCCGAGGTCGCTGCGCGGCGACCTGCCCGAAGGCCTCGAAGAGATCGTCCTCGGCTTGCTGGTGCGCGACCCTGGCGCGCGATTCCAGACGGCGGAGCAGGTGCTCAAGCGGCTCGACGCACTCGACCCTTCGCTCACCGACCGGGTGCTCGGCCGTAAGCAGCTCGCCACGTGGGTCAATGACGTGCGCAAGACGATGAGTGACGAGGCGGCGTTCTCGCCCACGCCGTCGGCGAGCGTGCCCGATGGCCAGACGGCGACCATGACGCACGACGTCCGCACCACGCGCTCGACCAAGCCCGAAGGAAGTTGAACGCGCGACCCTGTCGTTCGGGGAGGGCGACCGGCGTGTTTGCGCACAGCACCCGTCTTGAACCTGCTGGAATCACTGGAGTGACATCGTGGGTGAAACATCAGCCACGGCTGGGACAGAGGGAGTTGCGAATCTCATCGCCGTTGAGCATCTTCCGCCGTCGTCTTTCCCCCTTCAGGAGCCCCCGCATGAACCGCATCGTCCTTTCCGCAGTCCTCGCTGCTTCGTTCGTCGTCCCCTCCGTCGCGCTCGCGTGTGATGGCGCTCACCAGGCCGCCGTCGAGCCCAAGAAGGTCACCGTCGCTGAAGTCGCCACGTGGACGAAGGAGAAGAAGAAGTTCGTTCCGGTCGACGCCAACGGCAAGTCGACCCGCGACTCGCAGGGCGTGATCCCCGGCGCGGTGCTGCTCACCTCGTCGTCGCAGTACGACGTCAAGGAGCTGCCGGCCGACAAGGCCAACACGCTCGTCTTCTACTGCGCGAGCGAGTCGTGCGGCGCCTCGAAGCAGGCCGCCGTGAAGGCGATGGAGGCGGGCTACACCGACGTCGCCGTCCTGCCTGCCGGTATCGCTGGCTGGAAGAAGTCGGGCCAGACGACGGCCAAGCCGAACAGCTGAGTCGAGACTTCGTTCTGAAGCACCGAGGGCGTCTCTTCGAAAGAAGGGGCGCCCTTCGTGTTTGTTCAGCCCTTCGCGCGGGTCAGCGTCACCTCGGTCACCTCACCACGTGGCCCGATGCGGAACGGAGGGCCCCAGTAGCCAGTGCCGTTGCTCGTGTACGTCGGCACGCCCCACAACGTCGCGAAGCCGCCGATGACGGGTTGCTGCAGCTTCACGAAGACCATGAAGGGGAAGATCTGCCCGCCATGCGTGTGGCCGCTCAGCATCAGGTCGACGCGGGTGTCCTTCACGCGCTTCGCGAACCGGGGCTGATGGGCGAGCAGCACGCGAGGCGCACCGACGGGAGCGCCCTCGAACGTCTTCGCCGCGTCGGGCTCATGCTGAGCGCTGAAGCGGCCGCCCTCGACGTCAGGCACGCCCCCGATGACGAGCTGCTGTCCATCACGCTCGATGACGACGTGCTGGTTGTGCAGCACCGTCATGCCCAGGCGCGCGCCCTCGGCCTCCCAGCTGGACCCGCCGTGGTAGTACTCGTGGTTTCCCGTCACGTAGAAGACGCCATCTCGTCCACGCAGCCCCGCGAGCGGCGCGACCTCGTCACGCAGCTTCGCCACCGAGCCGTCGATCAGGTCTCCCGTCACCGCGACCGCGTCGGCGTTCAGGGAGTTCACGATGGTCGTCACGTGCGCCGCGAAGGTGCGCGTCAACGTCTCGCCGATGTGCACGTCGGTGATCTGCGCGATGCGGTAGCCCTCGAACGCTTGCGGGAGGCCGGGAATCGTCACCGTCACGCGCTTGATGGCGGGCTTGCGAGCCACGAAGAAGCCACCCACCAGCGCCGGCACCACCACGGCGACGATCACGACCGCGCGCCAGAAGAGCCAGGTGGCGTCGACCGTCGTGACGCGGCCGGCGACCGCGAGCACCAGGTCCGAAAAAGCCGTCGAGGCGATCAGCAGGCCAAACGCGCCCATCCACGTGAAGCCAATCCACTGCAGCACCTTCGCGATGGGCCTCGGCAACAGCCGGCCGCCGATGAAGCCCGCGAAGATGGAACCAAAGCAGACCCACAGCCCGGTCCACCCCGCGCTCGCGAACGGCTCGGCGAGGCCCGCGTCGCGAATGAGCCGCGCGCCGAGGTACCAGTGCAGCCCGACCACGACGGCCATCATCACCGTGAGGAACGCGAAGCCCCTGATGAAGAGGAGCACCGGCACGTCGTTGAGGCCCGCTGGGCGCGTGGCGGCGGGGTCAACGTCGTCAGCCACCGTCTCGGAGGAGTCAGCCATGAGAACGGCACCGTAATGCGATGACCGCCGGGCCGCCCCTGCCTCTCTGGTCTGCTTCATCGTTCTTCATGTGCGCGAATCCGTGAAGCTGGCGAGCGCTGGGGGCACCAGGGAGGACATGAAAGCCTTCGCCGTCAGCTTCCTCGCGCTCACCGCCTGTTTCAGCCCGATTCCGCAGGCCGAGACGACGTTGCGGCCGGTGTCGGTGCTCGCTCCGGAGCCGATGGATGCTGGTGCCGTGCACGCCAGACCAGAGCTCGCCATTCCGGCGACGCCCATCACCGACGTCGTCGACGCGCTGGCCCCGAATCCTCCGGCGACCATCTCGGACGGCTCCGACCAGCCGATGGCGGTGAACTGTCGCGGCGATGACTACCTGCGCGACGTGCGCCGCCCGCAGCAGTGCGTCGACACAGGCTGCCTCGTCTCCATCGGGAGCGACCGGCAACCGCGTGTGCTCGACCTCGGCACCGCCGGCTTTCAAGTCGTCGCGACCAGCGCCACCCGCACCGCGTGGGTTCGACAGAACGGGCAGACGCGCGTCCTGATGGTCGGTGACGGAATGGCGGCTCCGAAGCAGGTGGGCTCGATGGTGAGCGGTGCTGCGACCGTGCTCTTCGACGGCGACGACGTGCTGCTCATCGAGGCCGTGTCGTCGAGCGACACCCAGTGGACCCGAATCACCCGTTACGCCGAAGGGCAGCCGGAGTCGTCGCGCCGGCTCGTCATGGAAGTGCCGGGGAGCGTGCGTCAGCCGCGGCTGGTCGCCGTGCACCCCGCGACCGGGCGCGTGTGGGCCCTCACCTCGGTGGGGCTGTTCTTCTCTGCGCCGCGCACAGAGACTGGCGCCGCGTCAGAGGTGCCGTTGGATCGCACCACCGCGCCGACGGCGTTCGCCCTGCTCCCCGGAGGTTCGGCGCTGGTCGCGATGGGCAGCGCGGTGTGGCTCACCAGCCCTCCCGACTCGGCAGCGCGCCTCGATCACCTCGCGACCTTCCCGGAGCGCTCCGTCATTCAGGCCATCGCGCCGTACGGCACCGGCTTCGTCGCGATCGCGTCGTCCGAGGTCTTCATCCTCGAAGGCGCCGGGCCGATTCGACGCGTGCTCGGGCGCAGTGAGGCGAGCCCGTATTCGTCCACTGAGCCCGCGCTCGTCGTCTCGGGCCGGAAGGTGCTGATCAGCACGCTCTGCCTCTCGTGGTCGTCGTACCCCGGCTACGACGTCGCGGTGCTCGACCCCGACACGAAGACGGCCCAGTGGTGGTGGCAGGCGTACCCGTCGCAGTGGGACGTGCCGGCCTTCCCCGTCACCCGCGCCAACGTCGGCTCGAACAGCTGGTCGAGCGTCGAGGTGCACCGCGCGGGCAGCGGCTTCGTCACCACCTCACTTCCGTGAGAAGGCGAGGAAGTACTGGTCGGGCAGAAACACCCACGACGACGAGGCCACGTAGCCTGCCTCGGCGAGCTCCGACGTCACCTGCTCCGGCGTGAGCTTCTCGGTGTCGGGCGGGCCGCGTTTGCTGCCCTTCTTGAAGTCGATGATCACCACCCGGCCACCGGGCTTGAGCGAAGCGGCGAGCTTCGTGAAGTACGCCGGGCGCTCGCCGATGTGATGGTACGTGTTGACGATGACGATGCAGTCGACCGGGGCCGGCAGCTTCGCGTCGTCATACGCAGCGAGCACGGTGGTGAGGTTCTTCAGCTTCTCGGTCTCGGCGCGCTTCTTCAGGTAGTCGACCATCGAAGACTCGACGTCGACGCCGTACACGGTGCCCTCGGACAGCGCGCGCGCGAACCGCACCGAGAAGTAGCCGGTCGCAGAGCCGAGGTCAGCGAGGCTCGCGGTGGCGGGCAGGCCCAACGCTTTGATGACCTCGTCGGGCTGCTGCCACTCGTCGCGCGCCGGGTCTTCGAAGCGCTTCGCCCAGTCCTCCGCGTTCTCGAACCGGTGCGGCATGTGGGCTTCTTGAATCTGATCGGCGGTGCGCTTGGGGCACCCGGTGGCAGCGACGATGACGACGGCGAGGAGGGCAGAACGCATGCGATGGCTGTACCGCAGAACTCGAGCTCGCGACGACTCCTTCGAGCAGGCGCCGTGACGCCGCTGAGCCACTCCCGAGCGGTCCGGATTCGTGGTGTGGTGTTCGCGTTTCCTGTGGGGGTTTCGCGTGCGCTCAGCCGTTCGTCTGTCCGTCATGGCCGCGGTCGCTTGGTCGGCCTGCATCGACTTGAAGCTCCCCGAGCCGCCGGGTCCGCCGGGCCCGGGGTCGATCTCTGGCCGCGCCGTCATGGTGCCGCCAGGGCGCGCGGGCGTGATTCCCGTGCCGAACGCGCGCGTCGAGCTGCTCGGGACCGGGCTGACCGCCACGAGCGACGCCAGCGGCTTCTTCCGGGTGTCTGGAGTGGTGCGTGAGGCGACGAAGCTCCTCATTCGATCCGATCTCAATGGAGATGGTCGCGCCGACCGCCAGAAGCTGCTCGCGCTCGACTCGTTGCGCGTTGGGCCCGGCCGACAGGTTTCGGTCGGCGACGTGCTGCTGTCCGAAAACGCGATCATCAGGGGACAGGTGCTCCGGGAAGACGTCACCACCCAGGGCGGCCACGCCGGCACGTTGGTCTTCGTGCCCGAAGGTCCCTTCACCGCCACCACGTCGGATGACGGGAGCTACGTCTTCAACGAGCTCCCCGAGGGCACCATCGGCTTCTCGTTCTTCCGGGCGGGGTACCAGACCGAGAGCTTCACGGGCGTGTTGCTGTCGAGCGGCGAAGACAAGAAGCTCCGCACGGTCACGCTGAAGCGTGAGGTGACGCCTGCGCAGCCCGTCACCATCGCGGGCCGTATTCGCCTCAGCGATGGAGGACCCGCCCCCGGCGCGCTGGTCGTCGTGACGAGCGCCGCAGAGCGACGAGAGGTCACCACCGGCAACGACGGCACCTGGGAGGCCTCGGGCCTGATGGCTGGCGTGTTCTCGCTCGTGGTGACCCGCGAAGGCGCCACGCCGGCTCGTGTCACCAACATCGCGGCCACCGGCGGCCGCATCGAGCTGTTCGACATCGTGTTGAACCCTGCGCCGAGCACAGGGGCCGGCGGTGGCGGTGCGGGCGGTGGTGGTGGGTTCATCGAGGACGTCGGTGGCGGCTCCGGAGGAGGACTGGCGACAGGCGGCGGTCTCGCGACAGGCGGCGGTCTCGCGACAGGCGGCGGTCTCGCGACGGGCGGCGGTCTCGCGACAGGCGGCGGTCTCGCGACGGGCGGCGGTCTCGCGACGGGCGGCGGTGTCGCGACAGGCGGCGGTCTCGCGACGGGCGGCGGTGTCGCGACGGGTGGCGGCATCGCGACAGGCGGCGGTCTCGCGACGGGTGGCGGTGTCGCGACAGGTGGCGGTGTCGCGACGGGCGGCGGTCTCGCGACGGGCGGCGGCGCCATCATCCCCATGCCGCCTGCGGCCCCGACCAACTTGACGGCCATTGCGGGCGATCGACAGATCACCCTCACCTTCTCACCCTCGGCGAACGCGTTGTCGTATCGCCTGTATTGGTCGAACACGGCGACCGTCTCGAAGACGTCGGTGAACAGGCTCCCCGTCACGAGCCCGGCGCTGCATCAAGGCCTCGCCAATGGCACCTCGTACTTCTACGTCGTCACGGCGGTGAACTCGGCGGGCGAGAGCGCCGACTCGGCGGTGGCCTCGGCCATTCCGAGCGACCTCGCCTCGGCGATGAACCCGCAGCTGCTCGTGCGTCGCCCCGATGTCGGCGCCACGGCGGTGCGCGTCGGCTCGCGCGTCGACGTGCGCTTCGACCGCGACCTCGACGGCGCCAGCGCGACCTCGAGCACCGTGTCGTTGCGCCTGCTCGACGGAGGCGTCGTGACGACGACCATCGCCGCGGCCGGCCCGACGTTGTCGCTCACGCCTTCGGGTCCGCTCGCCTTCGAGACGACCTACCGGGTCTCCCTCACGACAGGGCTGCGAGACACGCTCAACCAGCCGCTGCAGGCACCCGACTCGTGGACCTTCACGACCGGCTCGCCACCACCGTCACTCACCGCCGTCCCCGGGAACTCGAGGCTCTCGCTTCGGTGGACGGCGGTTCCAGGCGCGACGGGCGCAGTGGTGACTCGCACCCAGGGGGCCAGCACAGCGTCGTACACCGTGAGCGGCACCGAGTACGCCGACTCGAACGTGAGCAACGGCGTCGCGTACACCTACGTCGTGTCGGCCGTGACGCCGTTCGGAGTCGGCGCGCCGTCGACGCCGGTCGTCGCGGTGGCGTCTCCGTCGAGGCCGTTCGTCGCGACCGGCGTGGAAGCCGTGGCGGGCCGCTCGACCGTCCTCCTCACATGGAACTCCGTTGGCGGTGCCTCGGGCTACTCGATCTGGAGAGCCCCGCGCGCAGGCGGCCCCTACACCCAGCTGGAGAGCGCGTGGCCCTCGACGACCTTCCTCGACGACAGCCGGCCGGCCGATCTGCCGGTCGCGTACGTCGTGCAGGCCGAGTCCGTGAACGGCACCAGCGCGTTCTCCGATGAAGCCGTCGACGTGACGAACTCGGCGCTCCTGCCGGCGCCCGCCAACCTCACGGCGACCGCCGGGAACGGGTGGACCCGCGTGGCGTGGGCCGCCGTGCCGGGAGCGCAGGGCTACGTCGTCTGGCGCGGCACCTTCCCGAACACGAACCCGACTCGGGTCGCGTGGGTCACCGATGGGACGCGCTTCGATGATCTCGGCCTGAGCCTCGGTGAGACGTACCGCTACTTCGTCGGAGCGGTGAGCCAACAGACGGTGGGCGATCTGGCCGAGGCGGTGTCGTCGCCGATCCCCGGCCTGACGCCTCCACCAGCCTTCCTCTACACACCTGATGTCAACGTCAATCAGGTGTCGAACTCGGTCTACAGCCCGTCGATCAACGGCACGACGACCGAGTACTTCCGCTCGACGAGCCCCGACGGTGGGTTCACCCAGGTGGCGGCGAACGACCTCACTGCCATGGGCGGCACCAGGTACTTCTACATCGCGCGCTTCAACGTCAGCGGCGCGCTCGGGGAGTTCTCGGCCCCCATCGACATCACCCCGGCCATCGCGACGACTCCCGCCATGCCGACGAACGTCGCGGCCAGCGTCTCGAGCGGTGGCGCCGACGTCACCTTCGATGTCGTGCCCAACGCGACCGGCTACCAGGTGGGGCGCGCGACGACCTCGGGCGGGGCCTACAGCCTGGGCATCTGCACCGTGTTCGACGCCTTCGAGAACCGGTGCGTCGTCACCTCGTTGACCGACAATCAGACCGTGTACCTCGCGATTCGCGCGCTCAACGGCTCGACGCCCGGCCCGTGGAGCGCCGAGCTGATGGTGCGCCCGACGAACATGGGCACCTCGGCCGGGCTGGCCAGACCGACCATCAGCGCCTTCCCGGGCAACAGCGTCATCACGGTCGGCTGGACGATGGTGCCGAACGCGAACTCGTATCGCGTGTTCCGCCGGACGCCGCGAACCCCCTGGGTTCTGCTGACGACGACGCCGGCCCTGTCGGTCAACGACACCACCGTCACCAACGACGTCGAGTACCGCTACGCCGTGCTGGCGACCAACCTCACGCCTCCGAACAACCGCTTCAGCACGGTGGCGATGACGGGCTTCGAACGCCCGACCCTGCTGGACCCTCCCCGACCCACCGGCGTCACCGTCACCCCCACGAACGGTGGCGCGCTCGTCAGGTGGACGCCCATCGCAGGTGCGCGCTCGTACTCCGTCGCGGCCGCCTTCAATGCGGGCGGTGCGCCGTCGAACGCCGTGACGAGCTGCACGACGTTCGAGCCTTGGCCCGCGACCTGTCAGCTCTCACTCGACAACGGCACCGCGTACGTCGTGTCGATGACGGTCACCACCCCGAACGGGAGGAGCGCCTACACCGATGAGCTCGCCGTGACACCGAACCCACTGGCTCCGCCCTACCCACCCTCGCTCACCGTCTCGCCCGGCAACGAACGGCTGTCGATCGCCGGCACCGAGACCCTCGCGACCACCTGGCACCTCTGGCGTCGAACCCGGTCGACGCCGCTCGTCGATCTCGGCGTCTTTCAGAACCCCTTCGTGACCGAGACCCAGTTCAACGGCGTGCCCTTCGAGTACTCCCTTCAGGCGATCACCGCGGCTGGTGTCAGCCCGGTGCGAATCGGGCAGCTCGAAGAGGCGAGGGCCGCGGCGCCACCGAGTCCGGTGCTCACCGAGGTGACGCCAGGGAGCGCCCGGCTCAGCGTGTCGTGGACGCCGGTGCCCGGCGCGACCAGCTACACCATCAGAACGAGCGACAACCCCTTTGGCCCCTTCTCGACGTACACGACCCTCTTCGATCCCTTCGCGACGGTGACGTCGCTCAGCCTCGGCAATGGCACGCCTCAGTACGTCGTGGTGCTCGCCGGCTCGTCGTCGGGAACCAGCGCGCCGTCGCTCCCACTGTCGGGGACCCCCACGGCGGGAGCGCTCGCGCCCCCCGTTCCCGCCCTCGTCAACGGAAACCAGGCGGTGGAGCTCTCATGGCCCGCGGTTCCAGGGGCGACGAGCTACCAGCTTGCCCGGCGAAGCGCGTCGAGCGCCTGGGCGCCGCTGGCCACGCTCACCTCGCTGCGACACATCGACTTCAACGTCGAGAACGGCGAGTCGTGGCAGTACCTGGTGCGCGCGGTCGGAGTGTCGGGGCCCGGTGTGTGGAGCGCCCCCTCGGCCGAGCAAGACGTCCTGGCGACGTTGCCGATGGCGCCGAGCGGCGTCTCCGTGCGGCCAGCGTTGTCGGGGCTCTTCGTCGAGTGGCAGCCGGTCGCCGGCGCGACGAGCTACTCCGTGCTCGCAGGCGATGAGCTCGATGGCCCGTTCGGCACGGTGTGCCCGACCTTCAGTGAGTGGGAAACCAGGTGTCGCATCGCGGGCACCATCGGGCAGCCGTCGTTCGTGGTGGTGAGGGCCACCAATGGCGTGGGCCCTGGCGTCACCTCGGTGGTTCGAACCGCGACGCCCAGCACCACCCTGCCCTCCATTCCCTCGGTGTCGGTGACGAGCCCCGGCCCGGTGGGCTCGCTCCGCGTCGCCTGGAGCGCGGTGAGCGGCGCGACGACTTATCGCGTCTACCGCCGGCTGGTGAACGGTGCGCCGGCGCAGGTGCAGCAGACGTCGGCGCTCGTCTTCGTCGACTCGGGCCTCACCAGCGGCCAGGCGTACGTCTACTACGTCGAGGCCGAGAGCCCGGCCGGCCGAAGCGCGTGGTCGAGCCCCGACACCGCCACCGCGCCCTGACTTCGTCTGCGACGAAGCGACGCGCGAGCCAGTGGTAGCGTGTCTCGCATGTCAGCAGATCTGCATCGCCTCGCAGCCGGGCTCTTCGTCATCGGCTTCCCCGGCACCGCGCCCGACGATGACGTCAAGCGCCTCATCGACGACGGGGTCGCTGGTGTCATTCTCTTCAAACGAAACGTCGGCACGGCGGCGCAGACGACCGAGCTCGTCAGAGCGCTCAAGCGCCACGCCGGCAGGCCGTTGCTCGCGTCGGTCGATCAAGAAGGCGGCCGGGTCGCGAGGCTGCGTGGGGCGCCATTCACCTCGCTGCCGGCGATGCGCGAGCTGGGCAAGAACCGCGACCTCGCCCTGATGGAGCGCGTCGGCCGGCTGCTCGCGTTCGAGACGCGTGCGTGTGGCTTCGACTGGGACTTCGCGCCCGTGATGGACGTCGACACCAACCCGAAGAACCCCGTCATCGGAGACCGCTCCCTGCACCGCGACGCGGCGGAGGTCGCCAGGCTCGGGGTCGCGCTCTCGAAGGGCATGGAGGCCGGCGGCGTCGCGTCGTGCGCGAAGCACTTCCCGGGGCACGGCGACACGCTCAAGGACTCGCACCTCGACCTGCCCTCGCTGCCTCACGCGATGGAGCGGCTGCAAGCAGTCGAGCTGGTGCCGTTCGCCGCGTACGCGAAGGCCCAGCTCGCGTCGGTGATGACGGCCCACGTCATCTTCGAGGCCCTCGACCCGAAGGTGCCGGCGACGATGAGCAAGAAGGCGATGACGGGCCTGCTCCGAGACCGCCTGCGGTTCGGTGGGGTCATCGTGTCGGACGACCTCGAGATGAAGGCCGTGGCCGACAATTTCCCCATCGAGCGCGCGGTCGTCGAAGGGCTCGACGCCGGCGTCGACTGCTTCCTCGTCTGCCATCGTGCCTCGGTTCAGCGCGCCGCCATCGACGCGCTCGTCAGCGCCGTGAAGACCGGCCGGCTCCAGCGCAGTCAGCTCGAGCAGGCGCACGCGCGCGTGAGCGAGCTCTCACGGCGGTTTGCGCTCAGCGCGGAGCACCGGCCGCCTGCGCTCGGCACCGAAGAACACCGACGCCTCGCCGCGGGCCTCGACGCCGACAGCTTCGTGGGCCGCGACCCGACCGAGGTGATGGTCTGACGTCTCAGCCTTTGGTGCCCTGATTGACGGCCTTCGCTTCCCTCCAGCCATCGATGGCGAAGAAGGTGTTCATCACCAGCACGGTGCCGAACATCACCGGGTACAGCGACGGCGCGGCGGTCTGAATCGAGAGCTCCACGTACGTGAGCGCGATCGCGCCGAGCGTGAGCACGGCTCCGAAGAGCTTTCGTTGCCCGACGTAGAGCGTGCCTGGGCCCATGAAGAAGAAGTTGAGGAGCGCAGCGAGCCAGGGATGCTTCATGGGTGGTGCCTTTCGTGAGGGTTCAAGCGCAAGACTAGCCCCGCGCCGAAAACTCATCGGTGGACTCCACGGCTCGTCGATTCACGAGGTTTCAGCGGCCCGACCCTGTGGTTGACTGTGCGCACATGGTCGCGCTCCTGGTGGTCGTCGTGCTGGGCCAGAGTTCGCCGATGGGCGGGAGGGCACCAGGCCGGCTGACGGTGAACGAGCAGCCAGCGCCGACGCCTCCGCCCGCCTCCGATGATGACTGGGCAGGCACGCGGCCGGGCTCGAAGCCGCTGCAGCGAGAGGTTCGACGGCCCGCGTCCACGGAACCCGAGCGCTGGTCGGCCGGGGCCACGAAGCGCTTCGTCGGGGCGTTGCTGGGAGGAGCCATCGGTGCCGCGCTCCCGCTGACACCAGGCGCCCTCGCGACGAACGGGTGCCCGACCCTGGCGCCGTGCCCGGGCTGGGGCCTCGTCGCAGGCATCGCTGCACCGCTCCTCTCGGTGCTTGGAGCGTCGCTGGGCTACTCGTTGATGGGCGGCGAGCCGAGCGTGGGCGCTGCGTTGGCAGGACTGATCGGTGGGCTCGCGGCGGCAGCGGCGCTGTCGCTGCTGGACCTGGCGCTCTCCACCCAACCGACCTCGAGGCCCCGGTGGCCCGCCATCGTCGCCGCGTCGGGGCTTGCTCTGTCGTTCTCCGTGCTCGCCATGGAGGCACGCAGCGACGCGCTCGACCGGGCGCCGTTCATCGCGTCGCCGGCGAGCCGCATCGTGCTCACGGCGCTCGCGTTGGTCGGCACTCTGGGCATCGAGGCCCTCGTGGTCGGGCTCCTCGCGAGCACCTTCGGAGGAGGAGTCCTGGCTGCGGTGATCGTGGTGGCCTCGTTGGGCCTGACACCGCTGGTTCCCATCGCAGTCCATCGAGCCCTGGACGGGAAAGGGAGCTTCGGTGCTGGCTACCTGGGCTGGGCCGCCTCACTGGCCGTCGCGGGCATCGCCGTCGTGGGAATCGCGGCGACGTCATCGTCGCTGTTCAGTGGTGACCCTGCGCTCATCAGCATCCTCGCGATCTCCATCACGTGCGGCTCGCTCGCCGCGGCACTCGGCGTGCCCCTCTTCCTCGAGTGGAGTCACGGCAACGCGCTGATCGAAGAATCGGAGAACGCGCCGGCGGTGAAGGCGCAGCTCTCGTTCGCTCCCGTCGTTGGGCCAACCGGGCTCACTGGCGGAGCGCTCGCCCTCACGGGCACGTTCTAGCCGCGGCGACGACGCGCCAGCAGCAGCAAGACCAGCCCGACCAGCAGCGACGCATCGGCCGAGGCGCACCCGCAGCCGGGCTTGGTGACGATCATCGTCGGCCCGCCACCACCCGCACCGCTTCGCGCATCGAGCGTGAACGAGCACTCCACCCACTCGGTGACGTTCTGCCCGTCCTTCGAGCGCATGCGCACGCGGTACTTTTGATCTTCTTCGAAGGAGACCGACATCAGCGACACCGTCGTCTCGGTCGCGCTGTTCGCCATCACGTCGGCCTTGAACAGCGGCATCGCGAACATGCGATCGTCGCCCTTCGTGATCTGCACCTCGACGATGACGGTGTCCTGCTCCACGTCGAGGATGGGCGGAATCACCACCGAGGTCGGCGCCGTCATGAAGACCTGGTCGGCGCACAGGCCCATGGCGAAGGGCGCTCCCGGCGTCGGCACCATCGGCGCCATGTTGGTGCGCGTGGTGAAGGCGTTCGCGTTGCCGGGCTGGCTGCGCGCGCCGCGCGAATCGACGGCGGTCGCGCGGGCGAAGTACTGCGTGCCCCAGTCGAGATCCTGCGTCACCGTCCACATCGTGTTGGTGGCGCCGACGGTCTCGGGCACCGGAGGGCTCAGGACGACGACCTGCGAGAAGTTCGCGCTGCGTGACACCTCGAAGATGTACGAGATCCCCTCGCCTTCCGGGTCGGTCGGGCGCACCACCTCGAGCGTGGGCCGGCGCAGCATCACCGTCTCGCCGTCTGCGGGCTTCACGAGCAACGGCGGGCTGGGCGGCTCGTTGGTGACGTCGACGACGAAGGGCAGCTCGGCGCTCCAGGGGCTGTAGCCGGTGAGCGGGTCGCCATCGAAGGCGCGCACCTTCCACTGCAGCCGGGCGTTCTCGGGCAGAGACATGGTGGTGAACGCAATCACGCCGAATACGCCGCCATCGGGGTCGATGCCGGCGTCGTTGCCCTGCACCGAGCCCGAGGCGAACACCGCGCCACCGTCGAGCCACGACACCTGGAACTCGTAGAGCAGCGGGTTCACGTCCTCGTCGCTCGCTTCACGGCAGCTGAGACTCGGGCGTGACGTCATCACGATGGCACCAGCATCGGGAGCGACCTGAACGGGAACGGACGGCGGAACGTTCACGGCGCTCACCGCGATGAGCACCTGCTTCGTGATGGTGAACTCGGCGTCGGCGACGGTGAGCGTGAGCGTGTACGGGCTGCGTCGCGCGCCGAGCTGCGAGGGCGAGAACGGCACCATGCCGGCCCCGCTCGCCGCGTTGAAGGACCCGGCGCTCAGCGACACGTTCTGGGAGTCGCGCAGGTCCCACGAGGCCATCAGCGGGTTGCTCTCGGGATCGCTGAACGAGACGGCGACGGTGACGAGGCCACCTTCGTTGACGGTGATCGTCGCGGGAGGCGCGGGCGTGGGCGTGCCCTGCACGTTCGCGGTGATGGTGGGCGGCCGGTTGCCCATCTCGAGGCGCACCTCGTACGGGCCAGCGGAACCTTGAGTCGCGCCGCTCCAGCTTGTGTCGCCGAAGGTGCTGACCGCCGCGCAGACGCGGCCCGCGGTGGAGACGACGCCGGTGTCGAGCCGCGCTTCGAACGATCTCGGACCCGAGTCGTCGTCTTCAGCGACCTTCGCGCCGCCGCGCCAGAACGACACCACGGGGTCGACCCAGGGACTGACCCGAACACCGCCATCAGCGAGCGCGCCCAATGTTCCGACCGCCGACACGAAGTAGCGCTCACCAGCCACCGCGTCCCAGCAGAAGAAGTCGACGTCGCCTGCGTTGCGTGGGCCGATGGAGCCCGTGCCCACGAGGCCCTGCGGCGGCGTCAGGCGAAGGGGCGACACATCGACGGCGGTGCCGGCATCGAGGCTGTTGTTGGGCTCGTTCGGGTCAGCAGGCGCTGAACCGATGACGAGGTCTCCGCCCACGCCGTTGACGTTCGCGGTGATGGCGAAGGGCGGGCCGATGACGTCGGCGCGGGCGTAGTTCGGGTCGTGCACGACGAGGCGGACCTGGGCAGGCGGCATGCCTCGAAACGAGGTCTCTCCCAGCCGGCTCGCGGGCGTCGTCTTCGAGACGTCGTTGTGATGCACGCGGAAGTCGGCGACCGACTCGAGGCGAACGAAGAGCCCGCCGAGGGGCACGGCAGGCGACGAGACGGTGCGGCCCTCGAGGCCTCCGTTCACCTCGACCGCGATGTCGACGCCAGTGCGCGCATCGGAGCCCGCCAGCACCAGCTCGTCGGCGTCTTCAGCGAGGTACCCCGACGAGGTCGGCGCGGCGACGTCGTACCAGCGGTCTCCGTAGTTCGCCGACAGCGCCATGCTCATGCGCGTGTCGACCTTGTACGTGCCCGCGGCGAGGCCCGGCATCGTGTAGTCGCCGTTCGTGTCGGTGGTGACGACGCGGCCGTTCGGCGGCTGAAAGCTGTAGCCCTTCGCGGTGCGCGCCCAGAGCCGCACCTCCATGCCGGCCACGCCAGTGCCCGCGCTCGTCACGCGGCCCGAGACTGATGCCGCCATCGCCGGGCTGACAGACAGGAGGATGAGGAGGAGCGTCGCGCGCACGGGGACCCCAAGACTCGCATGCCTGAGGCCCCCCCCACCAGCGCTCGTCGAAACCGAACCGCAGGAGTACAACCGTCACGTGTTCGCCCTCGAAGAGCTCAAGCGGCTGCGCGCCTTCGCCACCCGGCGCCTGGCCAACCCTCACGGGCAACAGCTCGGGCAGTACCTCGACGGGGTCAACTGGCAGGTGGCGCTCGCCGATCGCGCGCTGGTGCCGTGGGAGATGAGCCTGGGGTTCCACACGCCCTTCTGGGCCGGGTTCTCCGAGGAGCAGAAGCTCGCGCTCAACCACTGGACGTACGCGATGATGTACTTCCGCATCGGCGACGGTGAGCGCTTCGTGGTGTGCACCAACTCGGTGGTGGCCGACCTGGTCCACTCGTTCGAGCCCGAGCTCGCCGGCCTGCTGCGCCTCGAGACGCACGAGGAGATCGATCACATCGCCGCGTTCGGGCGCGTCTTCGCGGCCGTCCAGCAACGCCACGGCTTCGTCGCCGCGAAGATGCCCGTGAAGCCGCTGCGCCCGCTCTTCGTCTCCAAGCCCTTCGTACGCTTCCTCGTCGCGACGTTCGGCGCCGACTTCGTCGTCACGTATTACTTCGGCCGCGGCCTCGTGAATCACATGGGCAAGGCGTTCGAGACGCGGGTGGCGACGCTGGCCGAGGGCAGCCCGGCGTTGACGAAGCTGTCGATGCTCCACACCGTCGACGAGAACCGGCACATGGCGGTGTCACGCATGATGGCGGCGTGCGGGTACGAGCTGCTCCATCGCAAGCGCACCTCGAGCGCGCTCTACGAAGCGGCCAACCACGTGATGCAGCGCACGGTGGTGCAGTACACGTTCTCCGACCGCATCACGACGGGCCAGGAGCGCGCGATGTCGCAGCGCATGGTGCCGCAGATGACGTCACTGGCCGGCATCGACAGACCCACGCTCCGCGCCTGCATCGACGCGCACTTCGACGGCGTCACCGGCATCGAGCACGCGAAGAACGAGTTCATGCCGAAGTTCAACCAGCGCCTCATGGAGCGCGCGTGCCTCTCGGGCGACGAGAAGCGCATGTGGTTCGACCTGCTCAACTCGTTGCAACGGAACCTGCAGTTCTTCCCTGCCGGCTGGCGGCCGGGCGACGGGCTGGTGACCGAGGCCTTCGACGACGAAGGGCCATCGGCGCTCGCCTCGTAGCGCCTAGCGACGTGGCGCGGACGGCGTGGCCCGCGGCGGCGTGACGAAGCCCTCCCGCTCGCTCCCTCCGGGCAACCGAATCATGAAGGTCGTGCCGCGCTCGGCGTTCGCGCGCGCTGACACCTCGCCCCCGTGGCTCTCGACGATGCGCTTGACGACGGCGAGGCCCAGCCCGGTTCCCGTCGCCTTGGTCGTGAAGAAGGGCTGGAACATCTTCTCGGTCACGCGCGTGGAGAGCCCAAGGCCCTCGTCACGCACCTCGATGATCAGCCACGGCACCTGCGCCTTCGGCTCGATGCGCGCAGTGACGGTCACGACACCACCGCGGGGCATCGCCTGCGCCGCGTTCACCACGAGGTTGATCAGTGCCTGCCGCAGCAGGTGGGCGTCGACGGGGAACGGCGGCAGCTCACGGTCGAACGACGTCACCACCTTGAGCGGAACCGATGGCGTCAACGTCTGGGTGGCCGCGTCGACCGCGCCGGCGATGAAGGGCTCGATGGCGATGGCCTTCTTCACCAGCTCGTACGGGCGCGCGAAGTCGAGCAGGTCGGCGACGATGCGGTTGAGACGATCGGCCTCCTCGCCCACCATGTTGAGGAGCATCTCGGCGTCGCCGGTCGGCTTGGTGAGGCGCTTGAGCGTGGTGAGGGAGTTGAAGATGACGCCGAGCGGGTTGCGCACCTCGTGGGCCATGACGGCGGCCAGCTCACCGAGCGCGGCGAGCCGCTCGTGCCGCACCACCTCGGCCTGCGCGCGGGCGAGCTCGTCGTAGCTCTTCTTGAGGTCGGCGTAGAGCCGCTGCGACTCCTGGTACAGGCGCTGGCGCTCGAGGAGCGACGCCATCTGCAGCCCGAGGATCTCGGCGCTGCGCAGCTCGGTCTCGGAGAACGGCCGGGGCGCGCGGCGAAACAGGCTCAACAGCCCGACGCTCTGGTCCTCGAGCGCGAGCGGCACCAGCGCGGCGTGCGCGAACCCCGCGGCCTTCACGACGTCTGAACCTTCGCGCATGTCCTCGACCGCGATCGACATCGGTGCGCGCCCCAGGGGGCCCTCAGGCAGCGCGAAGGAACGGTACGCCTCGACGAGCGGCCCGGCGTACCCGAACGCGTCCCCCACCAGCACGAAGTTCGCCGTCTCGCGTTCGAAGCGGTGGAGCGTGCCGGCGTCGGCGCCCGTGCTGCGGCACACCGTCTCGAGCGCCTGCTGACAGAGCTCCCGCACGTCGGTGCGCGTGGACGAGACCGAGAGCCGATGCACGAGCTCGAGCTCGGCGTTGCGGCGATCGAGCCGCGCGGCGCCTTCCACCACGCTGAGCGCGCTGCCCACCTGAAGCGCAAACAGGCTCAGCAGCGGAAGGTCGGCCTCGGCGAGCTCGTCGTGCATGAAGATGACGGCGCCCCAGTTCTCCTTGCGAATCGAGAGCGGCGCGACGACCGCGCACTGTCGCACCGAGGCGTCGACGAGGCGCTTGAGCGTCTCGGGCGCTCCCACGCCGTCGAGCCACAGCCCGGTGGTCTCGCGCAGCTGGGGAACGAAGAGGCCACGATCGTTCCGGAGCACGCCGAACAGCTCGGCGTTGGTGAGTAGATGAAACCCCTCGAGTTGAGCCGCGACGCCGCGCGAGATCTGCAGCAGCCCTTCACGCTGCGTCACCGAACGGAGCGTGTACTGATCGCCCGACAGCTGAACGATGGCGACGTCGAACCCCATCGCCTCGAGGCCCGCAGAACCCTCCGCCAGGCCTTCTTCGACGGTGTGGGCGCCTTGAACCTTGAGAGTGATCTCGGTGAGGGCTCGCGCCAGACTCTCACGCTGTAAAGGCTGTTGCGTCACGAGCGCGCAGTATCCACCGAAAGCGGGCGAATCCTCTCGGTGTATGAGAATTCAGCACTGTATTCGGGAGGTTACGCACCTTCTCGGTGCCCACTGCCGATACCACCTCATGCCGAGCCTGATCCGAGCCCTGATCGTCACCTCTCTTCTTGCGCCGGCGGCGTACGCGCAGCCCTGCACCGAGCTTCCGGTGCTCTTCATCGTGCAGGACAAATCGGGCTCGATGGCAGGCAACCCGTCGGGCGGCGCGGCGACGGCGACGAACCCTTCGAAGTGGAGCATCGCGTCGCAGGTCGTCCCGCAGATGGCGAGCCAGTTCGCCAACCGCTTCCGCTACGGGGTGATGATGTACCCGGGCGCGTCGACGTCGTTCGCGTGCACCACGGGGTCGGTCGTGCAGTCGGTGCCGGGGAGCGCGGCGCAGGTCGCAGCGGCGTACTCGGCCTCGGGTCCTGGCGGCGGAACTCCGACGGCGGCCACGTTGAACGTCGCGCGCAGCTACCTCCAGACGCTCGGGAGCAGCGCGCCGCGGCACGTCTTGTTGATCACCGACGGCATGCCGAACTGCAACCTGGGCCTCAACCCGGCGAGCTGCGCGACGACGACGGGAGGCTGCCTGAACACCAACACCTGCTCGGGCGCGTCGTGCTGTGGGCTCGGCGCGAAGGACTGCCTCGATGATCAAGGCACGGTCGCGGCGGCGGCGGCGCTGTTCGCGCTCGGCATCAAGACGTACGTGGTGGGCTTCGACGCGGCGCTCACGGGCGGCAACAACAAGGCGGTGCTCGACGCCGTCGCAGCGGCGGGCGGCACGACGTCGGCGTACGTCGCGGGGAATCAGGCGGCGCTCACCAGCGCGCTGAACCAGATCGCCCAGACGACCAGCACCTGCTGCCAGAACGCGTGCACGCAGGGCGCGAACCGCTGCGCAGCGAACGGGCAGCGTGAAGAGTGCCGCCTCGACGCGACGACGCAGTGTACGAATTGGGTCGGCACGACGTGTCCTCCGATGTCGGCCTGCACGGGCGGCTCGTGCGTGGCGTGTACGAACCAGTGCACCCTGGGCGCGTCGCAGTGCAGCTCGGGCACGGAGCGCACCTGCGTGACGGGCGCTGGCGGCTGCACGGTGTGGCAGACGGTGAAGACGTGCGGCTACGGAGAGGTCTGCAACGGCACCACGTGCGGCACCTGTCAGGGCTGCTCCATCGGCGCGAGCCGGTGCACGGCGACGGGCGTCGAAGAGTGTCAGTGGAGCGTGTTGTCGGGCTGCACGCAGTGGGCGGCGCGCGCGTGTCCTTCCGGGAGCGTCTGCACGAGCGGCAGCTGCACGTCGTGCAACAGCACGTGTACGGCGGGCTCCACGCGTTGCACGGGACGCAACGTCGAGACGTGCGTGGCCAACGCGATGGGCTGCACCTCGTGGAGCGTCAGTCAGACGTGCAGCACCTTCTGCTCCGGCGGAGCGTGCGGCACCTGCGGCACCTCGTGCACGCCTGGCGCGACGCGCTGCAACGGCAACGGGGTCGAGACGTGCGGCACCGACGTGAACAGCTGCCCGGTGTGGGGCCCTGCGCAGGCGTGCCCGGCGAACAACACCTGCGCCGGCGGAAACTGCGTGGCGTGCGCGACGACGTGCACCGAGGGAGCGATTCGCTGCGCGGCGAACGGCGCGGTCGAGACGTGCCGGCTCCAGGCGACCGGCTGCCGTGCGTGGGTGATGACCTCGCAGTGCGACCTCGGCGGCGGCGAACGCTGCGACATGGGCACCTGCATTCCTCCCTGTCAGAACGCGTGCGACAACGGCAGGCGGCAGTGCACCGCCACCAACGTGCGTCGCTGCGAGGTCGGCCCGACCGGCTGCACCATCTGGCGTGACGAGCCCAGCTGCCGTGCGGGCACGATGTGCGTCGAGGGCAACTGCTTCGAGCCCTGCGCGATGGACGAGCTCGAGACGTGCGCTCCAGCGAACACCATCTGTACCGGTCTGCCTCAAGGGAAGTTCTGTCTGCCGAACACGTCGGGTGCGGGCGGTGGTGGTGCTGGTGGTGGCTCCGCGGCGGGTGGCACTGCGGGCGTTGGAGGCGGCTCCGCAGCGGGTGGAACTGCGGCAGCTGGCGGCGGCTCCGGAGCGACGGGCGGTGGCGAGGCGACAGGTGGCGGCGTCACCGGCGCAGGTGGTGGCACCAGTGGCGTCGGCGGCGGCTCGAGCAGCGCAGGCGGGAGCGCGGCTGCAGGTGGTCGCGCGACGGGCGGCTCAGGGGCTGGCAGCAATACGGTCGGCGTCGATGAACCGGCAGGTACCGGGAACAACCGCATCGGCGCGAAGGCGATGGGCTGCGGCTGCAGCGGCGCTGACGGGCTGACCCCGCTGTTGTTCGGAGCGGTGGCCCTGCTCCGCCGTCGTCGCACTGCGGCCAGACGCTGACGAGGAGCACGCCGCCTCGGGCTCACCTGTGCTTCGTTCGCCAAACCTGCAGTTCACGTCGTCGAGGGGGCACCATGAAGGTGAAGGTCACGGTTCCGAAGGCAGGGCTTCGCGCCCGCAAGCTTGGTCGCATCAACGGCGTCGCTGATGGCGAGTACGAGGTCAACCTGGTCGCGACGCTGACGGACTCCGAAGGTGAGTCGGTCGCCGCAACCCATACCTTCAAGCAGCTGCGCATGAACCGCCCCATCAACCACGCCGGAGCCTTCACCCTGGTGAAGCACGACAGCGTCGATGGCGAGCTCATTCTCACCGTGACCGCCACGATCTCGGCGGCCGGCTATGCAAAGCCACTCAAGACGTTCGCGAAGGGCGCGAAGGGCCTGAGCACCATTCTGGATGGTGTTGCGAAAGCCGTCGGCGGAACGCCAATCGAAGGCATCCTGAAGACGGCCGGTATCGCGATTGAGCTCAGCGACAAGATCTTCAACGCGCTCGCCGAGCTCGTCGAGACCATGGAACCCATCGTCACCATCGTCGAACGCAGAGTCCTGCACCCGCAGCCCGGCGCCGACCTGCACGTCACCCTCGGCAGCCCCACGAAGACGACCTCGGAGCCGCCCTCTCCGTACTTCTTCCTCGAGTACGACGTCACCGCGTAGCGGCTGCACTCGGTCGCGTGGAGCGGTGTCACTCACGCATGAGTCTGCTCGCGCTCGCCGCTGTCCGAATTCGCCTCCCCGCTGAAGCCCAGGTCGCGCTCGCCATCGGTGGCGCCGTCATCATCGGGCTGACGCTGCTGCTGTTGTTCCTCGGTCGCTTCGGGAAACGCGGCGCCATCTTCCTCGGCACCATCGGCCTCGCGTTTCTCGCGCTCGTCGGGTGGGAGCGGTGGCAGCGCTCGAAGGAGAACGACAGAAGGCACGCCCGGGAGCGCGGCGAAGACCTCGAGCCGATGTTCCCGGAGAACGCGCGCGCCAACCTCGCCGTGTTCAGGGCCCTGGTGGCCGACACGAGCCCCGCCTCGGCGCCGCTCGAGAAGCAGTGCGCGAAGGTCTTCACTCCAGACTCGCGCTTCGGCGTCATCGCGCTCACGTCTGCGCAGCCCTCGGACTCCTTCTCCGTTCAGCTGCGACAGTTCGATACCAGGAGCACCGTGATCGTCCCCGCTGGCCCGCTCCCCGAGCGCATCTCGCCCGCGCTCGACGACGCCGTGATGGCCGACGTCTTCGTGGTCGTCTCGAACGGCAGCGCGCGGCTGTCGAGCTGGCGCAGCAAGGTGTCGTGTGCGGGCTCGCTCAAGCTGCCACCGCGTCAGCTCACCGACGACGAGCTCATCACCCTCGTGTGCCAGACGTTGCAGTGGAAGTGCTGATGCGAGGTTGGAACACCGCGGCGGTGTGCAAAGAACCTCCTCATGACCGAGCCCACGAAACGACCGACCGGAGCCGCCGTCGGCGCAGCCGTCAGCCCCTTCATCGGGCTGCCGTTGACCTTCGTCTTCCTCCTCTTCACCCTCGGCCTGGGCGTGCAAGACGAGTTCAGCGGAGGCCCCTTCGGTAACGTGAGCAATGCGTGGCTCGAAGGCGGCTGGGGCATGTACCTGATCGTCGGTGCCGGAGGAGTGTTCTCGCTCGTCGCCGCGGTGCTCATGTTCTTCGGAGTGCAGCGCGGCTCGGCGGCCGTGCTCGCCAACGCGCCGCTCGCGAGTGCGCTCGTGGCGGTGGGGTCCTTCGGGTACTGGAACGGAATGAACGGCGCCATCGCAGCGATCGCGCACGCTCATCCGGACGACCGAGCGACGATCCTCGCCGGAGCGACGGGAGAGGCTCTCAACACCACCTTGTTCGGCCTCTGCGCCATGAGCGGTCTGCTGGGCGCGCTGGTTCCCGGCCTGCTCCTGGGCGTCATCGCGCAGACCGGCATGGCCCGCCGTCTCCTCGTCATCGCGATGGGCGTGTTCGGCAGCCTGATGCTGGTGTCGTGGGCGCTCGCCAGCCGGCTGGCCGAGCTGATGGGGAGCTTCAAGGCCGTCGCCCATGCCTCCCCGGCTGACCGCCTCACCATTCTCGTCGGTGTTGGCGAAGAGCTCGAAAGGTACCGGCTCTTCGTGCTGGCGCCGCTGGGGCTCCTGCTGGTGGTGGTGGCGGGTGGCGTTGCCCTCCTGAAGAGTTCGCCGAAGCTGGCCATCGCAGTGCCGTTGCTGGGGTTGGGAGGGCTGTTCGGGTTCGGGTCGCAGGCCTTCGTCGAACGGCGCGTGAGTTCGTCTGCTGCGGCGTTGGCCTCAAAGCCGCTCGGGCTCGTCGCGCTGGAAGGCGCCCGCAGCGACGCGCCGGACCGGTGCGTGGATGCGAAAGCGCTCATCGAGTGTGATGCCGATGGCTTCAAAGGCGCGATCCGGCAGGAGGTGCTCGTCGACGAGCTCGAGGCCAGCGTCAGACAGGACGACCCGGACGACGGCGACTCCGAGCCACGGGCGAGACTCGGGCTTGCTCGAGGTGCCCAGGCCGCAGCGACCTGGGAGTTCCTCACGACGGCAGCGAGAGCACGCGTTCGCAGGGTTGCGCTCGTGGGAGAGGGAACGCCGCGCGAGGTGAAGCTCCCCGCCGAGATCGAGGTCATCGCGAAGACGCTCGACGGGCCCTTCCGCATGGTGGCCATCGGTCTCGCCCCCGAGGGTTCAGGCTGCGGCCAGTCCTGTACACGCGCTTCGGTCGAAGGCGACGCGCTGGTGGTTGATGGACAGAAATGGACCGCCACGTCGATCGACCGGTGGGGCGGTCGATTGGAGAAGCAGGTCGCCATCACGATGAATCCCGCGCTCGAGCCCGAGACGCTGGTGAAGCTCGCGCTGGCCGCCGTCGCGAACAAACGCAGACTCGTCGTGCTGTTCCCTGACTCCGTCTTCACCCGGGTTGAACAGCCCGAGGATGAGGAGGCAGCTCAGGGGTCCGACCGGGAGAAGGTGACTTCGCTGAGCAAGGACCAACTCCAACGCGTCGTGAAGAAGCACGTGAAGGAAATGAGCGACTGCTACGAGCGCGCGCTGGTGAAGAACCCGAGCCTCATGGGGAAGATCGTCTTGAGCTGGAACGTCGAGAAGGACGGCTCGGTCGCCGAGGTCGAGGTCGACAGCAACACGCTGAAAGACGCCGAGGTGACCCGGTGTCTCTCGTCTCGCCCGGCGACGTGGAAGTTCCCGAAGCCCGCCGATGGAGAGCCGGTGCGCGTCTCCTACCCCTTCGTCTTTTCGCCCGCGCAGTAGGCGGCGCTCACCGCCCGGCGCTCACTGCGCGGCGCGCTGGAGCTCGTCGAAGCCGGGCAGGCTCGAGAGATCGGGCACCACGACGATCTCGATGCGCCGGTTGGCCGCCTGGTTCTCGGGCGTGTCGTTGGGCCGGGCCGGCATGCTGTCGCCGTAGCTGGCGGCGCTGATTCGGTCTGGCGGCAGGCCCGCTTCGGTCATCGTGCGCAGCACCGTCAGCGCGCGTGCTGAGGCCAGCTCCCAGTTGGTCTTGTACGCACCCTTCCCGCTCAACGGAATGTTGTCGGTGTGGCCCTCGACCTGGAACTTGCGGCTGGGAATCGAGGTGAGGAGCGACGCGACCTCGACGATGGCGGCCTTGCCTTCCTTCGAGAGGTTCGCCGACCCCGACGAGAAGAGAATGTCGGTGGCGAGCTCCACCACCATGCGGCCCTCACGAATGCGCACCTTCAGCTTGCCGGCGTCGATGAGCGACTTGAACTTGTCGAGCAGCGCCTTGAACTCGGCGATGCGCGACTCGGTCTCTTCCTTGCGTTTGCGCAGATCAGTCAGCGCGCTCTCGAGGGCAGACTTGTCGGTCTTCGACTTGCCGTACGCCGACTCGAGCTCCGCCAGCTTGGCCGACAGCGCCTTCGACTTCGCCTCTTCGCGAGCCAGCGCCGCGCGGGTGCTCTCGAGCTCACCGTCGCGCGTCTTCAGCGTCGTGCTCGTGGCGTCGTAGTCGGTCTTCAGCAGGTCGTACGTGTTCTGTGAGACGCATGCACCGAGGAGGAACGGCAACCAGATGAAGTGTTTTCTCATGCCCCGTGCCTAATGCTTTGATTTCAAGGCATCAAGCTCCGAGTCGAGGAAGTCCGTCGGGAATGACGCGCGGCTCAGCTCGGCGACTACGTGCTGTACCGCGTCGGGTCGGCCACGCCCGCGTCCGCGAAGCCCTTCTTCCGCAGCAAGCAGCTGTCACACCGCCCGCACGCGCCACCGTCCAACGCAGGGTCGTAACAGCTGTGCGTGAGCGAGTAGTCGACGCCCGCCGCCAGCCCCGCGCGAATGATGTCTGCCTTCGTCATGCCCGACAGCGGAGCGTGGATCGTGAAGCGCTTCCCCTCGACGCCCGCCTTCGTCGCCAGCGCCGCCAGCCCCTCGAAGGCGCGGATGAACTCTGGCCGGCAGTCGGGGTACCCGGAGTAGTCGACCGCGTTGACGCCGATGTAGAGGTCCGTCGCGCCCACCACTTCGGCCAGGCCGAGCGCGAGCCCGAGGAAGATGGTGTTCCGCGCGGGCACGTAGGTGACGGGGATCTCGGCCTTCACCTGCGAGACGTCGTCGTGTTTCGGCACCTCGATGGCGTCGGTCAACGCCGAGCCGCCGATGGCACGCAGGTCGACGGTGACGACGCGGTGATCGGTGACGCCCATCGCGTTGGCGACCGTCTTCGCGCGCTCGAGTTCGACCGAGTGGCGCTGCCCGTACGAGATGGACAGACACACCGGCTCGAACCCGTCACGGCGGGCGAGCGCGAGGCACGTCGTCGAGTCGAGGCCGCCTGACAGCAACACCACCGCACGCTTCGTCATCGGCGCTCTCCCACCAGGGTGTAGTTCACGACGCAGTCATCACAGCCCGGCGCACAGTCCGGCTCCGGTTCTCCTGCGTCTTGAAGCGCGACGGAGAACTCCAGCTCCCCGCACGCGTAGAGCGCGTCGAAGCCTTCGGCGGTCTGCCCCGGGCCGGAGATACCTCCATCGGGACCGGGCGGAGCAGGCACGCCGCCATCGAGTGGGTTGGCGGGGCACGCGCGCCCGACGGCCTCACTCTGACTGCGGCTCATCAGAGAGAAGCGGATGCGCTCCGTCGCGATCGTCGGCCGGCAGCCACCACACGAGGGGAACAGGCGACGCACCGCCGCGGAGCTGTCGAGCACCTGCCCGTCCCACCCTGCGTCACGCGGGTAGCCTCCGCCCAGCGTCAACCACGCCTGGCCTGTCGACGACTCACGCGTCACCGTCGCCGAGAAGCGGAACGCCGCAGGTGCGATGTCGACGAGCGGACACCACAGGCCGCCGTCGGCTCGGAGCGCTCCGACGCCACCATCGTCGAGGGCTCGCACCGGCTCGGCGGCGATCGTGTACTCGCCGAGCTTCTCGTCGCCCGGCGGCGGTGGGAGCGCAGGGCACCCGGCCAGCAGCACGAGGAGCGCAGACGCCACGAAACTCTCTTGCGCGCGGCGACCCAACTCACGCGCTCACTGCGGCGAGCCCGCCTGAATTCGCTCGAGCGCCGCGTGGGCGACGGCGCGGAAGGCCTCACTCGTGCGCAACACCGCGGCGAGGTCGACTTTGCGCACGTCGGAGCCGCGCACCCGCTCGTCGAGGAACGCCACCACCCGGCCGATGGCGAGCGACGACGGCACCGCGCGGAAGGCGTTGGCCGACGCGTCGGCAAACCCACTCACCTCACCCGGCTCCCTCAGCTGCCGGCCGGCGTCACCAAGCGCCGCGGCCAGCGCCACCAGCGCCGTCACTTCCGTCGGGCCGAACGCCGCGAGCGCACCCGCGCCCAGCAACAACCGGGATTCCTCGAGGAACATCGCCTCGACGCCGCCTTCGAGATCGATCGACACCGACACCTGGCCGACCCCGAGCGCTTCACACGCATCGCGCACCACCTGCGCGAGCCGGGGCATCGTGTCGTCCGTCACCGGCACGGCCGTCGATGGAGCCTCAGCAGTCGTCACCGCGCCGCGCACCACGCGATTGACGGCGACGGCAGGCGCAGTTCCGACGGTGCCAGTCAGCACGGCGCCAAACCCGTCGGCCGCGCGCGCGTCGGCGTCACGACCCAGGTGGTGCAGCGCCTGACTGAGCAACGTCCACCCGTCGGCGTCGGCGACCTGCGCCTCGAGCAGCCGGGTCCACGCGCGAACGGCGAGGCCGGCGCCCTGCTCGGTGCGAGACAGCCGCTCCGCCAGCCGGCGACGCGTGGCCGGAGCCAGCGTGCCGTCATCGAGCAACCGGGTGCCGAGTCGAACGGCGAACGGCACCAGCTCGACGTCGAGGTAGCCGAGGAGCACCGCCTCGAACTCTGCCGGCGTCGTGGCGATCTGCTCGCGCAACGAGAGCGCCTCACCCTTCAGGCCGAGCGTCTCGGCGAGGGTTGCACGGCGCTGCAGCAGGGCGGGCGTGTGCTCCATCGTCGCGAGCACGCGCGCAGCGTCTTTGAGTCTGCCGAGCTGCTCGTAGCCAGCGGCGAGTTCGTCACGGAAAGGCTCGGCCGATTCGTCTCCGGCGAGCGCGGTGAGGCGCTCCACCATGGGCACGAAGCGCTCGGCGTCACCGCGCGACAGCTCCACCAACTCGCGCACCGCCGCGAGCTGCACGCCGTCGTCGACCAGCGCCCGCTCGAACGCCACGCGCGCCGCGGAGAGGTCCTTCACGCGATGGAGCAGCAGCTCGCCACGCTCGACGTGGAGCACCGCGCGCGCCTTCGGGTCTTCTTCGAGCTGAGCGAGCTGCGCGAGGCTCTCGACGGCGCCGCTCCACTTCTCGAGACGCGATCGCAGGAGCGCGAGCTCACGCAGCGCAGCCTTCCTGCGCTCAGGCACGACTTCGGCCAGCACGGTGAGCAGCTGCTCGCGCCGGGCATCGGTGACCTTCGAGGCGTGCTGCAGCACCTTCGTCAGCGCGCCAGCGGTGCGTGCTTCGAGCGCCGCGTCGAAGGCGACGTCGAGGCGATCGGCTTCCACCAGTGAGGCCAGCGCACCGGGCGAGTCGTGGCGAATGAAGAGCGAGAGCCACAGCGGCTCGGCGACGTCGAGGGCCTGCTGGCTGGAAGCGAGCGCGGCGTATTTGGCCAACACACCCGCGTCGGCCCCGTCGAGCAGCACCTTCGCCCGGGCGTCGCGCACGTCGGTGGCGGCGAGCGCCCAACGCGCAGTGATGGCCTGCGCCGGAGCGTTGGCGCGCGTCGCGAGGTCGAGCGCCTTGCCTGCGTTGCCAGACGACATCGCAGGCGCGAAGCCCACGTCGATGGCGCGGTCGGCGGCGCCGAGCGAGAGGTAACGCTCGGCGGCGGCCTCGGGCGTGAGCGCGCCCGGGGCTTCGTCACAGACCCGGTCGAGCGTCGCGACGGCCGGTTGCGTCTCGCCGGTGGCCTCGAAGGTGTCGATGGCCTCGAGCCAGATCGACGCGCGCTGTGCAGGCGGCGACGCGTCTGCGAGCTGGAGGAGCGCGGGGCCGAGCGCGTCGGCACGCTTCGCGCGACGGAACACCTCGGTGAGCAGCGAGAGCGCATCGAGCGACGCACCTGCGGCCAACGCGTCGCGGAGCACCGCCTCGGCGCGGGCCCACTGCTTCGCCTCGACGAGCGAGCGCGCGGCGTCGAGCAACCGGGCCGACCGCTCCCCTGCCTGAAGGAGGTCGGCCTGCGCGACCTGGATGTCGGCCAGCGCGACGGAGTTGCCCTCGACTCTGGCGATGCGCGCGAGGCCATCGAGCGCCTGCGTGTAGCCAGCCGAGGAAGGACCGCCACGACGAAGGCCCGTCAGCGCGTCCGCAGCGCCGTCGAGATCGCCCTTCGACTCGAGCGCGGTCGACAGCTCCAGCACCACGCCAGCGCGCGCGGTCTCGTCGAGCGGCGCCGCTGCGAGCGCCCGGAGCTGCGCGATGGCGGCGTCGAGATCGCCCCGTGTCTTCGCGTCGGCCAGCAGCAACCGGAGTACGTCGACGTTGGTCGGGTCGAGGCGCGCAGCCTCTTGCTTGAGCTCGAGCGCGCGGGAAGGTTCACCCAGCTCGTCCGAGGCGATGTCTGCAGCTGCGAGGAGCGCCGACGCCGCACGTGAGCCACCGACCGCCTTCGCGAAGCGCTCGTGCAAGCCGAGCAGATCGCCGAGCCGGCCCGTGGTGCGGTACGCGCGAACGCCCGCTTCGTAGAGCGTGACGTCGGCCGGATGCGACGGGAGGAGCGCGTCGAGGGCCTCGACTCCACGCTCCGGCGACTCGTGCAGCGCGAACGCGCGGCGGTAGAGCACCTCGGTGTCGGTTGCGTCCGGCAACCGCGCCAGTCGGAGCACCGTGCGGTACTGGCCGTCGATGTCACCCAGGCGTGCGTAGGCTTCGTCGAGTGAGAGCAATGCCTGACGGCCACGACTTCCGTCCGGGTCGAGGGTGTGCGCCGCTTCGAAGGCATCGACGGCATCGCGCCAGGCCTGGGCCTCGACGGCGGCCTGACCGAGGCGCAGCCAGAGCTTGAGGCGCGTGACGCCAGCGAGCCCGTCTGCGCCGAGCTGCACCAGCTTGCGATCGTACGGCTGCGCCGCGCGCGCCCCGCCACCATCGAAGGCGAGATCCCCACGGCGCTCGAGGGCCGTGAAGTCGTCTGCGACCAGCGCCAGGTAGTCGTCCCAGGCGGCCGCAGCGAGGAGCGTCTCGCGCGCATCGTCGAGCGTCTCGGCGCGGCGCTTGAGCAGCAGCGACGCTTCACCGGGAACGGCGCGGGCGCGGGCAGACATCAGCTCGGCGCGGCGACGGGGCTCCTGCGCGGCCTGCTCGAGGAGCGACTGGAAGGCCTCGTGGTTCTGCGGCGCGGCTTCGAAAGCCTGGGCCTCGCAAATCTGCGCGCGCTCGGTGGCTCCCGCACGTCGGAAAGCAGCAGCGGCCTCGAGCCAGCGGGCCGCGGCGACGTCACCGTGTTCACGCTCCGCACGGCGGCTCAGCAACTGCGCGAGCGACTGCTCGTCATCGGCTCCGGCGAGGTATTCGCGGTGACGCTCGAAGCTCGCGTGGAACGGGTCCTTCTCGAGCAGGAGCGCGTCGAAGTCCGCGGCGTCCTGATGACGTCCGAGCTCGGACAGCTGATCGGCAACCTTCGCGGTGAGCGACTCGTCGTCAGGGCTCGAGGCGCGAGCGGCGAGCAGCGCAGCGGCAGCCTCGTGCGGACGGCCGGCGCGATCCTTGTAGAGCGCGGCGGCCTTGAGCAACTGCTCGGCACGGCGCGGACCGTTCGTCTCGCGGGCAGCGGCCTCTTCGTAGAACGCAGCGACGTCGGACACGCGGTCCTGGCGCTCGTAGATGGCCAGCAACATCGCCTCGGCGTCAGCGGTGCCCGGCGCGAGCGAGAGCGCCTGCTTGAGCGCGGCTTCGGCTTGATCGGGCGCCAACATCGGCGAGTTCGCGACGTCGCGGGCATCTCCGACGGCGACCAGACCGAGATGGAGCCGCGCAAGCGTGACGAACGCGCGCGCCTTCGGAGTCGGCTCCAGCGACGGCAACGTGCGCTCGAGCCAGTCGAGCTCTCCTTCACGATCGCTGCGCCGGCGCGCGAGATCGATCGCCATCTGCGCCAGCGCGACGGAAGGCTTGAGAGTCCACGCGCGCTCGAGCGCTTCGTTCGCGCCATCGAGATCGAGCTGCGAATCACGGAGCAGCTCGGCGCGGCGCACGACGTACGCAGCCGCCTCGTCGACGCGGCCTTCGTCTTCACAGACATCAGCCATCGCACCGAGCGAGCGCAGGGCATCGTCGATGCGACCGAGACCTTCAGCGAGCTTCGACTCTTCGTCCCAGGCGGCAAGCGCGGCGTCGCTGTTGCCGAGGGTGAGCTCGAGCTGCGCGACCTCGACGAGCTCGCCCATCAGCTCGGCAGGACGGTTGGCCTCGCGCAACATCGTGACGGCTTCGGCGCGAACGGCCAGGGGAGTCTCGTGCACTTCGGCGGCCCGACGGTAGAGACGAAGCGCGGTCTCGACGTCTTGCAGGGAGGTGCGGGCTTCACGCGCGAGCAGCACGAGGCGCTCGGCGGTGCGCGGCGACGACGAGAGCTGTTCGAGGTGACGGGCACGAAGCTCGATGGCGGCGCGGCGCTCTCCACGGCTCGAGAAGACGCTGGCGAGGCGCTCGACGGCCTGAGTCAACAGCGGACGCTCCTGCACCAGCTTCTTGAGCGTGGCCTCGGCAACGGCGGCGTCGCCCAGCTGCTCGGCGAGATCGGCCAGGCGCAACATCACGCGCTCGGCGTCATCGGGGCGATCTTCGAACGACACGCCCGCCGCGAGGGTCTGGTGAAGCGGGAGCGCCTCTTTCAGCGCGCCACGCAGGTACAACGCTTCGGCGAGGCGCTCGAGGTCGTCTCCGGTCGCCGGCTGGAGCACGTGCGCGCGTCGGAACAGCTTGAGGGCACTCTCTTCGTCGGCAGCACGCGTCGCGAGCGCAGCAGCGGACCGCAAGGTGGCAGCGGCAGTCGGCGCGGGCTCGAGGGCGGCCGCCTCTTCGAGCAACCCCATCGACTCGGAGAACAGCGCCTGCGTCTCGAGCAGTCCGGCGAGGCGATGACGTGCCGCCGCGTCCTTCTCGTCGAGCGTGACGAGGCGCCTCAGCGCAGCTTCGCCAGGCCCGAGCAACGAGAGCTTGTCGAGGTAGAGCGAGGTGAGCTCGGCGAACAGCGGCGCGGCGTGCGACTTCGGCGTGTGTGACGCCTCTTCGGCGATCACCTCGGCCAGGCCTTCCCAATCCGACAGGCCGCGCAGGTTGCGCTTGAGGCCATCGATGGCGCCCGGGTGACGCGGCGCGAGCACCAGCGCAGACGACCACGCGCTGACCGCTTCTTCTGCCGCACCACGGGCCTCGAGCAGTGTCGCGCGCTCCACGAGGGCTTCGACGCGCTTCGCCGCGGGACCCTGCTTCGACGCCTCGAGCAGCGCTTCTTCGGCGCGGCGCGGCGAGCCGGGCTTCGCGGACTGCGCGAGTCCGTACCAGGCGTCGAAGCGCTCGGCGCCGGTGAGGGGCAACGAGACGAGGAGCTCGAACGCCTCCAACGCCTTCGAAGGATCACCAGCGCCGACACGCGAGCGCGCGATGGAGCCGACACGATTGCCCGCGTCGGTCAGCGCCTCGACGTCACCCTTCGCAGCGCCGACGACGAGCCGCCACGCACCGAGCTCAGCGGCTTCGTCGAACGACTGACGGGACAGCTCGGCGAGCCCACGGAGCAACGGCAACGGACGCGATGACGTCTGCGACGCGTCGAGCAGATCGGCGCGGGCAGCCGGGAGATCTCCCGTGATGCGGTGGAGCTCGCTTCGTCGGCCCAGCAGTTCGGCGCGCGCGTCGCCCTTCGCGCTGGTGACGAGCCGTCCGAGGAGATCGAGGCGTTCGAGCGCGGTCGAGTCTTCGGCAGGCACCAACGTCAACAGCCGGCTCGCCGCCCACTCGTCGTCCGGGACGTCGGCGAGGATGCTGCGCAGCACGTCCATCGCGGCCTGCGTGCGGCCCAGCGACAGCGCGCC
>JAUXRI010000334.1 GCA_030681895.1 Myxococcales bacterium
AGCGCCATCGTCTTCGCGCCGACCGCCGGCACGTTAACGCGGAAGAGGAAGCGGGCGAGCAGGGCCTCGGGCAGCGGGAAGGTGCCCTCGAGCTCGATGGGGTTCTGCGTCGCGAGGACGAAGAAGGGGTTCGGCAACGAGTGCGTGGTGCCGAGCACGGTGACGCTGCGCTCCTGCATCGCCTCGAGGAGCGCTGACTGCGTCTTCGGCGAGCTGCGGTTGATCTCGTCGGCGAGCACGATGGACGCGAAGAGCGGCCCGGGCCGGAAGGTGAAGGCGCGCGTGTCTCCGTCGATGACGTAGGTGCCGGTGATGTCGCCCGGCAGCAGGTCAGGCGTGAACTGCACGCGCTTGAACGGCAACCCGAGCAGCTTCGCGAGGCCCTTGCACAGCTCGGTCTTGCCGAGGCCGGGCAGACCTTCGAGGAGCACGTGGCCGCGCGCGAGCACCGCCGTCACCACGCGGTCGACCACGGTGTCCTGGTCGAGGAGGACCTTCGAGAGGCCGCCCTTCAGCATCTGAATCGTCTCGACTGCGCCGCTCACTTCGTTGGGACTCAGGACGTCCGTCACTGTCCACCTCCGCCTGCGTGCTCTGTGGTGTCGAAGTACCGCTGAATGAGCGCCCGGTTCTTCGGGAGCATCGGCGCTTCACCGTTGCCAGGCGCCTGGTCTCCCGCAGCGGCGCCATTCGACGTGCCCCCGCTCAGGGGTTGTCGTCCGGTGCGCGGGTTCGCGGCTTTGAGCCCGTAGAGCTCTTCGGCCTCGCCGCCGCTGCCTTTGGGGAGCGCCTCGAACTTGAGTCGATCGGGATCCATCTCGGCGTCGTCACCGAAGACCAGCGGCGTGTCTGCGCTATCGCCGTGGCCGGTGCTCGGGTCGACTTGTCGCGAGGCGTGGCCCTTCGCGTTCGGGTCGAGCGCCGAGGTCCCAGAGCCGGCTCCCTTCGAGGGAACCTTCACGCGCTCCCATTTCCCCGGGCCCTTCTGGCCGCCGGCACCAGACTGGCGGTTGCCCTGACCGAAGGAGTTCGAGAGCTGCTGACGTCGCTGCTCGAGCGCACGCCGGAGCTGGTCTGCTTGATTGCCGGACATCGAGCGCGCCTGCTTCGACGTACGCCCTGAGGGACTGCTCTGGCCGTCTTTGCCTTGCTGACCGTCTTTGCCCTGCTGACCGTCTTTGCCCTGCTCGCCGTCTTTGCCCTGCTCACCGTCTTTGCCCTGCTGGCCGTCTTTGCCCTGCTCACCGTCTTTGCCCTGCTCACCGTCTCTGCCCTGCTGCCCATCTTTGCCCTGCTGCCCATCTTTGCCCTGCTCACCGTCCTGGCCCTGCTGACCCTGTTCGCCGCCCTGGCCCTGTTGGCCCCCCGCGGATCCGCCCGACTCTTCGAGCGCCATCAACGCACGCTCCAGCTCATCGCGTTCACGTTGCGCCGACTCGTTGCCTTGCGCCTGAGCGACCGCGTCCGACAACGCCTTCGCGGCCTGCTCTGCGCGCGACAGCTCTGCGGCGGCCTCCGCGGCCTTCTCATCCAGCCCCTTCTCGACCGAGTCAGCAGCCTCCCAGTCCGTCGCGTCGAAGGTGCCGTCCTTCAGCTCCTCCTGGAGCCGCTGCAGCTCGGCGATCGCCGCTTCATCGGTGGGCTCTTCTTTCGCGAGCGCCTCGAGCTTCTCGGCGAGCGTCTCGACGCGGGTCGCAGCAGCCGCGTTGACGGCGCGCACCGGGTGCTCGGTCTGAGGAACGAGGAACCCCACCAGCAAGAAGACGAACGCGAACACCAGCATCGTCACCGAACGCCGCACGTCGATGGCGGGCATCGTGAGCGTCTTGAGGCGCGTGTTGACGTCGTACTCCCAGCCACCGATCGGCACCTCGAGTCTCGTCAGCAGCAACCCACCCAGGCCCGCCTGTCGATCGGCGATGACCGCCGCAGCGTCCACGGAGACCCGCTTCCCCTGACCGCGCCACCACGTCACGACGAGCGCGACGCCGGCGAGGAGGACACCAGCCGGAAGGAGCGAGCGCTGCACGAAGACGCGCCACATCACGAAGGACGTCACGGCGACCCACGCGGGCACCACCAGCGCCTCGAGCCACACCGCCAGGTTCAAGCGCCGTTGCACGCGTCCGACTCGCGCGCGTACTGCGTTTCTCCGAGCGAGTTCTCCGGCGGCCATGTGCGTGGTGGAGACACCTTCTCCAGCGTTCGAGCAGCTTAACTGGTTGCCTGGGCTCGACCTTCCCGAATCAGGTGAGCTGCCATCGATGGAACGTCAACGGTCGCCAGTGGCGTTCCAGCGGCGTGAACGTTCGAGACCGCTGCGCACCCCTCTGCGCATTCGGCTCTGCTACGGTGCTCGCCGCATGCCGCGCATCACGCGAACGACGCCCGTCCTGACGCCTGCGACCGACGAGGCCGACGCGGCGCAGGACCCGAGACCGCCGGTGCCGGTGCGCTCGATGCCGTCGAGGCTGCGGGCGAAGGCGAAGTGGGTCGACGAGACCTTCGGCAACGCCGACGGCACGCTGAGCAAACGCGAGCTGACCGCCTACAAGCGCGCCTTCGGCACCGACGCGGGCCACACCGCCACCATCGCTGCGCTCGAGAAGCAGCTCGCCCTCGGAAACACGCCAGCCCGCACCATCACCACGCCAGTCGCTCCGGCGACCGTGACGACCCTCGACGCCGACGCCCTGGCCCGCCGCATCGTGAAGCCGGGCGGGCGAGGCACCCAGGCCGACGTCGACGCGGTCGTCAGCGAGCTGAAGAAGCTGCCGCCCATTCTCCTTCAACGGGCGGAGCGTTCGGGCGTTCAGGTCGTCGCCTGTCGTGACTCGGTGACCGATCACCTCGCGAGCCTGCGCGGTCAGACACCACGCGGCTGGCCACCCGGCACCACGTGGGACAGCGTGCCGGCCCTCTACGATCCCGCCTCGATGTCGGTGGTGATGGCGACCCACAGCGGCGCGCGCGCCGAACGGTTGCTCCCCGAGCCGGGCCATGGGCACGGCAGCTCCAACGCCCTCTTCCACGAGTTCGGCCACGCGCTCGACGCGACCCATGCGCTGGGCCTCGACTCGAAGAGCCCCGAGTTTCGCGCGGCGTACACGAACGATCTCTCCGCGCTCCGAAGTCAGAACCAGACGTACCTGCTGCAGCCCGGTGACGCCGGCCCCGAAGAGGCGTTCGCCGAGGTGTCGTCGCGCTTCTTCGGCAAAGACGCCTCGCTGCGGTCGACGCTGCCCAGCCTCAGTGCCTTCTTCGAAAGCCGCGCGCGCGACCTTGGAGTGCCGACGTGACGAGCCCCAGCATCGGCCAGGCGACCCTGCTGCCCGACGGCACCATCGAATTGTTGCTGCGCGCCGAGGGGCCCGGCGGCATGCGCGGGGACGCGAAGTTCAGCTACCCGCCGACGCACCCGCAGTACCAGATGGTGCTCACTCACGTCGGTGGGCTCGAGCCGGGCAAGCCGAAGCCCGTCCCGCCCTGGCCGTAACCACGCCCTCAGCGATAGGCCTCGATGGGCCAGCTCTGGTCCGCGCAGTCTTCCATGCCGCATTGCGGGTCGCCGATGCACTGGGCTCCGGTGAACTCGGCGGTGTAGGTGCCGACGAACCGGTTGGCGCTCGTGAACTGGCCGACCAGTCGATACGTCTCGGTGCAGCCGCCCGCGATGACGCGCTGATAGGTGAAAGCACCGCCGCACATCGGCGCGGAGCTCGAGGTGAGCGTGGTGCCCGGGTGGCTGGGCTGTGGCCTCGCGGTGGTCGCCGGCGAGATGTTGAAGCGGTCGATGTCGATGTTCACGGCGTACGTCCCGATGCCGAACAGGTTGCAGCACTGGTAGTTCGGCTCGCCCCCGTCGATGCGCCAGATTCCAGTGACCGAGCAGCCAGGGCCCGCGTCGACCGTCATGCCAGCGTCGACTGGCGGCACGCCGGCATCACACCCGCCGCAGCGGCCCCACGTGCCATTGGTGCAGGTGCGCGTGCCACCACAGACGCCCGCATCGCACGGCTGCACGGCCGTGTTCACGCATTGGGCCGGGTTGTATTCGTCCTGGTCGGCCGCGTCCTGGCAGCCCGGGTCGTCGGGGAAGTCGGCCACGCCGTCCATGTCGTCGTCGAGCAGGTTCGAGCACACCGTCGGCGTATGCGGAATGAGGCGGAGCCGCTTGAGGCCGGCGTCAGGGTCGTCAGAGAGGACCTCCATGGTGCCTTCGGTGACCCGAATGCTGCGGGCGTACTCCACCGTCACCATCGTCGAGTCGCCGGGCATCAGCTTCACCGGCGTCGTCGGGGGCGAGACGGCGAAGTCGGGGTTCCCGTTGGCGGCGACGCCGATGCTTCGAATGGTGAGCGCCGCGTTGCCGGTGGACTTCAGCTGCGCGGCCTTCTGCTCGAAGGTGCGGGTCGCGCCGACGAACGAGAGCGGGTCGGGGTCGAAGGTGAGCGCAGGGTAGATCGGCCCGCCCTTGAGCGTGAGCGTGAGCGGCTGCTCGTCGGGCTTGTCCGTCTTCACCTCGACGATGGCCTCGTCGACGCCGGCTCCGACGGGCGAGAAGACGATGGGGATCTCGACGAAGCCCGCGGCGTCGACCTTCGGGGGCACCGCGCCGATCCGGAAGTCCATGCTTCCGCTGGCGATCGTCGCGGTGATGTTCACCGACGCGCGACCGACGTTGTCGATCTGAAACCTCAGGCCCTTCGACGTGCCCTCGGGCACCACGCCGAAGTCGAGCACCTCGACCGGCAGCGAGAGCGACGCCTCGGTCTTCATGACCGTCGGCTGGCGCCCGCAGTTGCACCCAGCCATCGAGAGGAGCACTGCGACCGCGAAAACGGACGAGACCCGAAGCGTCATGGCCTTCAATCTCTCACAGCCCGAGCCCCTGGGCGCGTCCGAACGCTTCGACGAAGCGCGACGAGGAGCCCCCAGACAGTCAAGCCCCACCCTCCGGGTTCGACGACAGCGCAGCCCACGCTGAACTGTCGTGGCTTGACGACCGCGACGAGCGTGCCGGCGTCGCGCACGAGCCCCGCGTCGTCGGGAGGGACGCCCGCGTCATCGGCGGGACCGGCGTCGACCCCGGCGTCTGCAAAGACGACGGTTCCAGCGTCAATCGAGCCAGCATCGAGAGCCCCGGCATCGAAAGGCCCAGCGTCGGGCGCTCCGGCGTCCACCAGCCCCGCATCGACGGCGGGCGAGAGATCGACCAACGCGGCGAACGCGCGGAGGCCACCATCGGAGATCTCTGCCCAGGCCACCCACGCCCTGTCGTCATCGATCGGCGCCACCGAAGGCCGGGCGACCGCACCGGTCCACACGTGCTGCGCCCGCGCATCGCCGCGCCGTTGAACGTGCACCGCGCCGCCCTGCACGAAGGTCATCCAGAGCCGCGATGGACTACTCGCGAGCGCGGGGTGGATCGCATCGGGGAGACCGAGCGCCTCGGTGATGATGAGCCCGAGAGGGTTCGTCCGCGAGAGCCACAGGTCAGACGTGCCGCCGTCACCGACCTTTTGCAGCACGAACAGCGTGTCGCCAGCCCCCGTCGCGGCGAGGTCCTCAGGCGTCCAGGAAAAGGCGATCGTCGTGGCCGCACCGCCATCGAGCGGCTCGCGCCGAACGAACAGTCCACCGCCGCCCGCGGCCCACACCTCGAAGACCTCGTCGCGCGTCGCCGCCACGTCGAAGGTGTCGGTGTTGATCTGCGGCCGGTCGATGAAGGGCTGCGGCGAGAGCAACGTCGGCGTGACGATGAGTTCGATGGCTGACCGCCCCGCGGCGTTCTCGAGCACCCGAAACCCGGTGGGCGTCGCCGCCATTCGTACTCGCGAGGAATAGGAGCGCCCGCCCCACGCGATGCCGTAGCCGTCGGGCAGCCCACCGTCTGCGAAGAGCCGCGCGCCGCCGGCCTGGCCGCCCGAGCCCCAGTCAGGCCAGCCCACGAGCCAGAGCGGCGCGGACCGTGAGGCAACGACTCGGACGCCCAGGCGCGCATAGTTCCCGAGCACTGGTGTCGGCGTCAGCGGTCGAACCCCACCATCGGACTCGAGCCTCGCCAGAAAGATGCTGAAGGGCGTCGTGGGCACGGTGTTCCACGCGACGATGACTTCTCCGTTGCTCGAGGCTGCGTGCACTGCGTCGGCCTGGGTCAACGCCCGCGCATCGAGCGCGACGGGAACTCCAACGGTCGGGGCAGCATGCACGGCCAGGCTGATTAGCGACGCCAAGAGGCCCGACCGCATGGGCCGAGCATCGACGCGGCTCGGACGCCCCGCAAGGCGCGGTCCACACACACGCGGTCGAAATCGCGGCTGGCGAATGGTTCCGACGACCCCCTGCGCTACGCTGAGCGCATGCGCCGATGGACGTGGTTGGTACTCGCGGCAGTCGTGAGCCGCGCGCTCGACGCGACCGCCGCCGAGCCTGAGCTGATCGTGGTGGGCCCGAGCCCGATGGTCGTGATGCCGCCGCCGGTGAAGCGGCCGCTGAACTGGGAGCCCTTCATCCTCACCGGCGCTGGCGCGGCGATGATCGGCATCGGCGTGTGGCGGCTCTTCGCAGCGGAAGCCGACTACCAGAGCCTTCGTGGTCTCTCGGCGAGCCCGTCGACGATGGTGAACAACGAGCAGACGCTGACCCAGGCACGCGGGCTCGTGCAGTCCGGCAAGCTGAACACCGGCCTCGGGTGGACGCTGCTCGGCCTCGGCGTCGCGGCTGTCGGCGGCTCGCTGGCGTGGCTCTTCACCGAGGGCCTCGAGAAGGACCCCGTCGTCATTCTGGCGCCGCTCCCCGGTGGCGCCGCAGCCGTCATCGAAGGCCGGTTCTAAGCAGTCCTCTGGAGCACCGAATGAAACGCGCCCTTCACCTCGTCGCAGGCCTCGTCGTTCTTCAGCTCCTCACGGCGACGGGCTGCAGCTGCGGCCGCTATGACGTCGAGTTCGACCGGGTCTGCGACGCGTTGTGCGAGCGCGACGGCGGAATCGCCACGGGCGGAGGCAGCACAACCGACGCGGGCACAGGTGGGGGCGTCGCGGCGGGTGGCTCGGCGGGCGGCAGTGCAGGCGGTGCTGGAGCGGCTGGAGGGAGCGCAGGAGGCTCGGCCGGTGGCAGCGCTGGCGGTGACCCGACAGGCGGCGGCTCGACGGCCGGTGGGATCGCAGGCGGCGACCCGGCAGGTGGCGGTTCCACCGCGGGTGGCGTCGGCGGCGGCGGCTTCGTCGATGACGGCGGCTTCGCTGGAGGTGCGCCGATCGCAGGCGGAGCTCCAGCCGGCGGTGGCTTCGTCGGCGGTGGCGGGGCTCCGGCCGGTGGTGGCTTCGTCGGCGGTGGCGGGGCTCCGACCGGTGGTGGCTTCGTCGGCGGTGGCGGGGCTCCGACCGGTGGAGGTGCGCCGGCCGGCGGTGGCTTCGTCGTCGGTGGCGGCGTTCCGGCCGGCGGAGGCTTCGTCGTCGGTGGCGGCGTTCCGGCCGGCGGAGGCTTCGTCGTCGGCGGCGGCATTCCAATCGGCGGAGGCTTCGTCGTCGGCGGCGGCATTCCAATCGGCGGAGGCTTCGTCGTCGGCGGCGGCATTCCAATCGGCGGTGGCTTCGTCGTCGGTGGCGGCGTTCCTGTCGGCGGAGGCTTCGTCGTCGGGGGCGGCACTGCGACCGACGGCGGCACGCTCTTCTGCGCGATGGAGAACGACGGGTGCACCCTTCGCACCTGCTGCCCGGGGCTGCGCTGTGGACTCACGGGGAACGGGCTCGTCTGTGTCTCCTCGTCCGTCGACGCGGGCTTCTGCTCCCCGGTGGGCACGAGCTGCCTCACGGGCATCGCGTGTTGTCCCGGCACCTCGTGCTCGAACACCACCGTCCCGGGGACGTGTCAGCCCGACCGCGACGCAGGCCCCTCGTGCACCCTCGACAACGCCATGTGCACCACCAGCGCGGAGTGCTGCGGCAGCTGCTGCAACAGCGCGGGTGTGTGTTCGACCCAGGGCGGCCCGTGCCGGCTCTCGGCGCCGTTTCAGTGTCAGACGGCCGGAACCGTCTGCAGCGCCGACGAGCCGACGAGACGCTGCTGCATGCCCCCGCTCACGCTCGGCCTGCTCTGCTTGCAGCCCACTCAGCAGGCCTGCGCGACGGGCTTCGACTGCTGCAGTGGCTGCTGTCAGGGCCGCACGGGGCCGGGGCTCTGCGCGCCGACCTCGAGCGTGCCCGAGGGTTTCTGCCAGTAGCGTCCCTCAGACCTTGAGCTTCACCGGCTTCACGTCCCAGATGTTCTCTGCGTACTCACGAATCGCGCGGTCCGACGAGAAGTAGCCCATGCGCGCCGAGTTCAGCACCGAGGCCTTCGTCCACGCCTCGGGCTTCTGCCAGAGCGCCGCCACCCGCTCCTGACAGTCGATGTACGCGGCGAGATCGGCCATCACCAGGAACGGGTCGACCTCGGCGAGCGAGTGCACCAGCGGGCTGAACACACCAGGAGCGCCGGGTGAGAACGTGTCGCTGCTGATCGCCTCGAGCATCTGGCGGAAGCGGCCGTCCTTCTCGAGCTCGTGGTGCGGCGAATAGCCAGCGTTCTTCCGCGCGACGACCTGCTCTGCCGTGAGGCCGAAGAGGAAGAAGTTCTCTTTGCCCACGTGCTCGCGGATCTCGACGTTCGCGCCGTCGAGCGTGCCGATGGTGAGCGCGCCGTTCATCGACATCTTCATGTTGCCGGTGCCCGAGGCCTGTTTGCCGGCGGTGCTGATCTGCTCCGAGAGGTCGGCGGCCGGGTACAGGTGCGAGGCGTTCTTCACGTTGAAGTCGGGCACGAAGACGACGCGCAGCCACTCGCGGGCCTGCGGGTCCCTCGCCAACGTGGTCGAGAGCCCGTTGAGGAAGCGGATGATCAGCTTCGCCATGCGGTAGCCGGGAGCCGCCTTGCCCGCGAAGAGGAACGTGCGCGGCACGAGGCCCTTCGTGTCGCCGTTCTTGATGCGCAGGTAGACCCAGACTGCGTACATCGCGGCGAGGTGTTGGCGCTTGTATTCGTGGATGCGTTTGATCTGCACGTCGAAGAGCGACTCGGGCTCGACCTCGAGGCCATGCGCGCGGCTCACCCACTTCGAGAAGTCGCGCTTGTTCGCCTGCTTCACCTCGCGCCACTCCCGGCGGAACCCGGCGTCATCGGCCAGCGGCTCGAGCTTCTTCAGGAGCGTCATGTCGTTCACCCAGCCGGGGCCCACCGACTCGGTGATCAGCGCCGCGAGCCTCGGGTTGGCCTGCAGCAGGAAGCGCCGCGGCGTCACGCCATTGGTGACGTTGGTGAAGCGCTCGGGGACGAACTCGGCGAAGTCCTTCAGCACGGTCTCGCGCAGCAGCCTCGAGTGCAGGGCTGCGACGCCGTTGATGCGATGACTGCCGACGGTCGCGAGGTTCGCCATGCGCACCGACTTCTCTCCGTTTTCGTCGATGAGCGACATGCGGCGCAGGCGCTCGTCGTCACCCGGGTACTTCGCGCTGACCTCGTCGAGAAAACGCCGGTTGATCTCGAAGATGATCTCGACGTGCCGGGGCAGCAGGCTCTGCATGAGCGGCAACGGCCAGGTCTCGAGCGCCTCGGGCAGCAGCGTGTGATTCGTGTAGCCGCACGCGCGCTGCGTCATCTCCCAGCTGCGTTCCCACGAGAGCCCGTGCACGTCGACGAACAGGCGCATCAACTCGGCGACGGCGAGGGCCGGGTGTGTGTCGTTGAGCTGCACCGCGTACTTGTCGGCGAACTTGTCGATCGTGGTCTTCTGCAACAGCAACCGGATGCAGTCCTGGAGCGCGCACGACACGAAGAAGTACTGCTGCTGCAGCCGCAGCGTCTTGCCGGCGTGCGAGTGATCGGCCGGGTAGAGCACCTTCGAGATGTTCTCGCTGCGCACCTTGTCGTCGACGGCCTTCCAGTACTCGCCCTCGTTGAAGGCCTGCAGGTCGAACTCCTCCGACGCGCGGGCGCTCCACAGGCGAAGGAAGTTCGTGTTGGGCGTGCGGTGCCCGACGACGGCGGTGTCGTAGGGAATGCCGGTGACGACGCGCCCGGGAATCCAGTTCACGCGGAAGCGGCCCAGCTCGTCGACGCCCGACTCGGTGTGGCCCCCGAAGCAGACCTGGTGCTCCACGTCGTGGCGCATCACCTCCCACGGGTTGCCGAGCCGCAGCCACTTGTCGGTGCTCTCGACCTGCTCCCCGTTGCGGATCTGCTGATCGAAGATGCCGAACTCGTACCGGATACCGTGACCGATGGCGGGGATCTCGACCGTCGCGAGCGAGTCCATGAAGCAGGCGGCGAGCCGGCCGAGGCCACCGTTGCCGAGCCCGGGCTCTTCTTCGTGTTCGACGAGCTGGTCGTAGTCGATGCCCAGACCGCTCAGCGCCGCGCGCACAGGCGTCTCGAGCTCGAGGTTCATCACGTTGTGGTCGAGCTGCGGGCCGGGCAGGTACTCCGCCGAGAGGTAGATGACGGTGCGGCTCTGCGACTCGAGGAAGGTGCGCGCCGAGTGCACCCACCGCAGCAGCAGCCTGTCTCGCACGAGGTACGAGAGCGCGAGGTAGTTGTCGTTGCGCGTAGCGACGCCGGGGAACTTCGCGAGCTGGAAGAAGAGCTTCTTGATGAAGTCTTCGCGAATCGAGGTCGCGTCGACGCCCAGGCGGACGTCCTTCTCGTTCACCGAGGCCTTGAAGCGTTCGTGGTCCATGCGCCCTCCCCTGTCACCGATGAGCGGCGGAGCCTGCCAAGAAAGGGCACCCACGTCTCACTCACCACGCGCCGTCGTGAAGCGGCCCGTCACGAGCGGCCCAGGCTCAGCGGCGCTTGAGGTCTGGTGCTTTGCGATCGATCACCGTGCCGGCTTCGGAGTCGAACTGCGTGGACGAGGGAGCGGGCGGCGGGAGCGTGTCGTCGTCGTTCGTCTTCGCCCCCGGGTCGACGTTCGCGCGCGGCTTCGCGGTGAGCACGCGCCCACTCGTCGGAGGACCTGCCTTCGGCGCCCGAGGCCCGTTGAACGTCGCGCGCGGCTTCGCAGGCTCGTTCGGCACGAAGGCCGGCGTCACGTCGGTCGCGGCCAGCCGGTTGCTCTCGGCCCGGGAGCGCGCATCGAGCCCTCGCGCCAGCTCGAGAAACGAAGGCCCGCCCGGCGCGGTGCGCTGCCCTTCGACGGCCAGCGCAGCCTCGTGCAAGACGGCGAGCGCGACCTCTGCAGAGTACGGGCGATCCTCCAGCCGCTTCTCGAGGAGCCACGCCACGAAGGCCTCGAGCTCGGGCGGCGTCTCTTTCCGCGCCTTCGAGACCGGCGGTGGCTTCTCTTTGAGGTGCTGTTGCACGAGCACACCCGGGTTGCCGTAGGGGAACACCGGCTTGCCGGTGAGCATCAGCCACGCGAGACAGCCGACCGCGTAGAGGTCGCTCTGGGCGACGGGCTTCCCCGCGATGTGCTCGGGCGCCATGAAGCCCATGCTGCCCACCGTCATCGAGGGCATCGTCAGCACCTCGGAGCGCCCCGCCCGCCTCGCGACGCCGAAGTCGACCAGCTTCA
>JAUXRI010000340.1 GCA_030681895.1 Myxococcales bacterium
CTCTTCGTCGTGTCGTCCGAGGCCTGAGCCGCTGAGTCAGTGCGCTCGAGGCTTCGCCGCTGTCGGGCTCGCAGCCTCTCGCTGCGGCGTCACCAGCGGAAGGCACTCATGCAGCTGACTCCCCACGACGAAGTCGTCATCGCGCGCCTGCGCCAGAAGAAGGCCGAGCTCGTCGCCCTCGAAGGCTTCGGCCTCGACAGCCGCGTGCGCGTGGTTGCCGGGCGCTTCGTTGGCCGCCGCGGCCGTATCACCCGCCTCACCACCATGGCGGGCCACCGCTACGTCACCTTCGAGCCGCTCCCTCGAGAGCGAACGGCGAAGTGCTTCCTGCTGGCCATCACCAACCTGCAGCTCGAGGCCTCGTGAAGCGCGCGCGCCAGGTGGACTGGCTCGCCGGTGACATGCGCTTCGACAACGAGGCCTTCTTCGCGTCAGCCCCACCGCGTGTGTACGGCCCGGCGAGGGACCCTCGTGGGCCGGTGCTGACGCCGGGTGCTTCGTTCGGGCTCGGCCTCATCGCCTGCAGCGCCACCAAGGCTGCGCACCGAGCGCCGGCGGCGCAGCTCTACCAGGGTCACACCTTCAAGCTGGCCCTCGCGCTGGCGACGCGCCTCTGCCAGCGCGTGCGCATTCTGTCGGGGTTCCACGACGTGCTGGCGCTCGACACCGAGGTGGTGCCGTACGAGCGCTCGGTGACGGGCATGGCCCGTGTCGAACGAGAGGCGTGGGCCAGCAGGGTAGGGCGAGCGCTTCAGCCGTGGGCGCACGAGTCGGTGCTGTGCCTGGCCCCGCGCTCGTACTGGCAGCACCTCTCAGGGGCTGCATCGTGGGTCCGTCCCCTCGCTGGACTGGGCATCGGCCAACAGAAGGCCGCACTCAAGCGCCTCCTCGTCGACGCGTCCTCCCTCGCTCTGTCGAGCGGCCAGTCCTCCTGACGGCCGCTCTTCCGGCCGCGAAAGGACACCATGCGCACCGACGTTCTCCGCAACGCCCTCGCGGGCACACCCGCAGCTCCCGTTCTCGCCGTCTTCGACTGCATCGACATCGCGGGGGAGCTGCTCGAGGAGGCCTTCCCCGGCCGCGTCGGAGAGCCCAAGGGCCTCTTCCTGCACCTGCAGCCGCCGGCGTCCATGCAGGGCAAGGCGGTGGCGCTCTACCGCGCGCACGCGGCCGAGCTCGTCCGTCGCGCGAAGGCCGGTGGCGACCTCCGTCCCGCCACCCGGGCCGAGGTGCTGGTGGCGCTCCTGGCCACGTCGCTGCGGGCGCCGCTGCGGAGTGAAGCGCAGGCCTGCGTCGAGACGCTCTTCGCCGAGGTGTTCTCCGATGTCGTCCCTGCGCAGGCTCGCGAAGCGTGGGCTGGCCAGGTGGAGGCCGACATCGCCGAGGTGCAGCGGCAGCTGCGAGTCCCGGGCCGCACTCTCGAGGCGGGACGACGGGCTGCCTGACTCTCGGCCGGTGGTGCCGACTCGTCGACGGAGCCTGCCGACGGTGGACCGCTCGTGACGGCCTGGCGGGCCCTCTTGGCCGCCATGGCCTCACTCAAGGAGCCTTTACATGCACGTCGCAGTCATCGTCCCGCGTACCGCGTTCGACCTCCTTCACGTCGCCGACAGCAGCGCATCGTACTGGCGCGTACGGGTGCCCCACGGCGCCCGGTGGGTGGACGGCGGCCGCAACGCCCTCATGCCGGGTGACTTCTTCCGCGTCACCTACTCGCCGGCCGAGGACACCGTCATCGACGTCGAGCCTGCGGCGTCGTTGGCCTGCGGCGACTGCACCTGCGTCGGGGTGCGTGCCGTCGACGGCGACTTCGTTCGCTGCCTCCCCTGCGCCGTCTACGACTCGGATGACGAAGCTGCCGCGGCCCTCGTCGGGGGCGCGCTGTGATGCAGGACGACTTCGTCCAGCGCTGGCGCGTGCGCGTTCCGCGCTACCGGCCCGCCCATGAGTGCATCGACACGAGGGCCTATGACGTCGTCGAGCTGCGGAACGACACCGACGCGAAGGCCTTCGTCCAGACGCACCACTACTCAGGCACCTACCCGGCGGCACGGTTCCGTTTCGGACTCATGCGCGGCACTCACCTCGTCGGCGTCGCCGTCTTCAGCCACCCCTGCAACGACGCCGTCCTGACGTCGGTGTTCGGTGGCGAGGCCATTGAGTCCGTGGAGCTGGGCCGCTTCGTCCTGTTGGACGACGTGCCGGGGAACGGCGAGACGTTCTTCCTCGCCCGGTGCTTCGACGTCTTGAGGAAGCGGGAGCTGCGAGGCGTCGTCGCCTTCTCGGACCCGCACCCACGTCACGACGTCGACGGACGCGTCGTCATGCCCGGGCACATCGGCGTCATTTACCAAGCGCACAACGGCCACTACCTCGGGAGGAGCTCGAAGCGCACGCTACACCTGCTGCCGGATGGGGCCGTCTTCTCCGCGCGTGCGGCCTCGAAGGTGCGGCGTCGCGAGGTGGGCTGGCAGTACGCCGTCGAGCAACTCGTCACCGCCGGCGCGGAACCACCTTCGTCGTCAGCTGACTTGCGGGAGTGGCTCACCACGGCCCTGGGTGGCCTGCGTCGACTCCAACACCCCGGCAACCATCGGTACGCGTGGGGACTCCATCGCGCAGTGAAGCTGGCTTCGACGCTGCCGTTCCCGAAGCGAGGGCTGTGACACGTCCACCGCGGGTTGCGGTTCTCGTCTCGAGGACT
>JAUXRI010000346.1 GCA_030681895.1 Myxococcales bacterium
TGCGCCGCTCCATGAAGATGAGCGCGACGGCGATGACGATGGCCACCGCCTCGAGCAGGCTGCGCATGAACTCCGAAATCTTGTCGTGCACCAGCTCGGGCTGGTCGGCGGTGCGGACAATCTCGAGGTCGGCGGGGATGCGGCCGCGGAGCGCCACCAGCGACGCTGTGAGCTCGTCCCCCAGCTTCGTCACCTGGACGCCTGACCTCGCCTGCACCGCCACCGCGATGGAGCGCGTGCGACGCCAGTCTCCCTTCGGCCCGCGCCACGCCAGCCAGCTCGTATCGGACGAGGGGTCGTACGTGCGCCGCACCTCGACCACGTCGCGCGCGTACACCGGCTTGCCGTCGGCGGTGTTGGCGACCACGGTGTCGAGCACTTCGCGCGCGTCGTCGAGCGTCGCGCGCGGGTCGACGAGCAGCAGCTGCTGCCCGGTGTTCAACGTGCCACCAGGCAGCGCGGCGTTCCGGCTCTTGAGGGCCTGGGCGACCTGCCGCGGGTTGACGCCGAGCGCCGAGAGACGCTCCTGCGAGAAGAACAGCGACACGCGCTCGGGCACCACGCCGTGCAGGTCGACGCGGCCGACGCTCGGCAGGCGGGTCACCTCGTCTCGCAGCGCGCGCGCGGCGTCGTCGAGCTCGCGGTAGCTGTACTTGTCGGGGGCGATGGCCTGCAGCCGCGCCTCGAGGTCGTCGAGCGACGCGACGCGCATCGGGCCCCAGACGTCGGGGTGCGGCTGCTCGGGCCCCACCACGTGCTTGAGGAACTCGGCGTCGAGCTCGAGCAGCTTCTCCGCAGAGCGCGGCGTGAAGTCGATGGCCACGAAGCGCGCGCCGCTCATGATGGAGGCGTCTTCGAGGGCGCCGAGCGCCTGGCCGCGGAAGACGTACTGCGCCGCGCCGCCGTGCACGCGCGCCGGGTCGACGCCGTCGGGAAAGATGATGACCGTCGTCTCACGCGCGCCGCCCGCCAGCGCGCGCCTCGGCTCCACCACGCGGCGAATCAACTCGGCGCGCAGCGACACCTCGAGCGGGTCGGCCAGGGGGCTGGCCACGCTGAACACCACCGTCGCGGTGTCGCCGAAGTTCGAGTTGAGGATGGGCCGCTGCGCCGTGGCTGGCAGGCCTTTGAGCGTGTCGAGGCGCGCGCGCAGGTCGTCCCACACCGGCGCGACCATCGACGGGCGCACCGAGTCTTCGAGCGTCACGAAGACCGTCGAGCGACCCGCGCGCGAGGTCGAGGTGATGACGTCGACGCGCGCGACCTGGCCCGCGAGCAGTTCGAGGGGTCGGCTGACGAACTGCTCGACGTCTTCAGCGGTCGCGCCCGGCCAGACGGTGTTGATGACCGCCGTCTTGATTTTGACCTCGGGGTCCTTCCGCTGCGGCATCTTGACGTACGAGACGCCGCCCCAGACGAGCACCGCGACCAGCGCGACCCAGCCAATCTGCGGCTTCTCTGCGAAGACGCGCGCGAGGTTCATGGCGTCACCACGACGCGCTCACCGGCTCGAAGAAACGCGGCGCCGTCGGTGACGACCCGCTGACCGGCCGGAGGTCCTGAGGCGAGCACCACGTCGTTCTCGAGCAGGTCCTCGATGGTGACCGGCATCTGCTCGACGGTGGAGTCGTCCCGCACGGTGTACACCGCGTAGCCCGCGCCGCCGGGCACGCGGAGCACCGCCGAGAGTGGCACGACGAGCACGTCGCGCGTCTGAGCGCCGAGCAGCGCGGTGGCCGTCATCCCCGGGCGCAGGGCCGTCGCGCCCGCGAGGCGCAGCTCGATGGCGTAGGTGCGCAGGGCTGCGTCGGCGGTGGGCGCAATCTTCGTGATGACGCCCGAGAGGCGTTGGCCGGCGAGCGCCTCCACCTCGACCGGCACCAGTTGGCCGACCTGCAGCTCGTTCACCCGCGTGTCAGGCACCCCGAAGACGAGGCGCAGCTCCGAGAGGTCGACCACCGAGAAGAGCGGCAGGTTGGGCACCACCAGCTCTCCGGGGTCGATGGCCTTGCGCGAGACGACCCCCGAGATGGGACTGCGCAGCGTCGCGTCGGCCAGCGTGCTGCGGCTCAAGGCGAGCTGGTCGACCCGGCCCTGCTCCTGCGCTTCGAGGGCGGCGAGGGACGACGTGGCGGCGGCGAAGCCTGATTCGGCGCGGTCGAGCTCGGCCTGCGCGAGGTCTCCGCCAGCGAAGAGGCGCCGCGCGCGGGTGACCTCTTTCTCGGCCTGAGCGAGGTTGGTGCGGGCCGTGCGCGCCTGGGCGGCAGCGCCCGTGACGGCTGAGGCCGCGGCGCTCTGGTGCCGACGCAGGTCGTCGAGGTCCAGCGTGGCGAGCACGTCGCCGGGGCGTACCGGGTCGCCTTCCTGGAGCGTGCGCAACCCACCATCGACGGCGAGCTGGCCGACGCTCGCCACGCGCCCCGGCACGCGGAAGGCCAGGTCGAGCTGGGTGCCGGCCTCGAGCACTCCCGAGTAGCGAGCTGACGGCGTGACTGGCCGAGGCGTCAGCGTCGCGACCCGCACTGCCCGCGGCGTGGGCTCGGCGGCTGGTGGCTTCGCGCAGCCGGCGAGCGAGAGGAGAGCGACGACGATGACGGAGCGCA
>JAUXRI010000287.1 GCA_030681895.1 Myxococcales bacterium
TCGGCCGCGGGCGGCTCCGCAGGTGGCTCGGCAGCAGGTGGCTCGGCAGCTGGTGGCTCTGCAGCAGGTGGCTCGGCAGCCGGTGGCTCCGCAGCAGGTGGTTCTGCAGCAGGTGGCTCGGCGGCAGGTGGCTCGGCGGCAGGTGGTTCGGCGGCGGGCGGTTCGGCCGCGGGCGGTTCGGCGGCGGGTGGTTCGGCAGCCGGCGGCTCGGCAGCGGGCGGCTCGGCGGCAGGCGGCTCAGCGGCAGGCGGCTCGGCGGCAGGCGGCTCAGCGGCAGGCGGCTCGGCGGCAGGCGGTTCGGCGGGGCTCTGCACTCCCGGCGCATACGACGCGGGTCGACCGGGCGGAGACCTCTTCCCAGACGGAGGCTTCGAGCCACTCGGCATGTTGGCGCGCTCCGACGCTGGCGTGACGGCCGTCGCCACCAGCACCTACCCCGGCTACCCTGCTTCGTCCGTCCTCGACCTGGACGTGGATACGAGTTGGTACATCGGGTCCGTCTGCGTTGCGTCGTCGTCCTTGTATTGCTGTGAGGCGCAGTCCATTCGTGTCGACCTGCCGTCGACGCGAAGCCTGAGCGCGGTGGTGATGCGGGGCAACCAGGGCAGCTTCTCGAGCGGCTACGACTTCCTCACTGGACGACTCGACTTCCTCACCGCCAACGGCGGCCTGATCAGCTCCCGCAACGTCGTCTTCAACCGCCCGAACGGAGACTGGGCCATCGAGTTGACCCCGCCAGTCGCGAACGTGCGCGCGGTGCGGTTGGTCCCCGGCTGGGCGGAGTCGAACGCGCCAGGCGTCGCCGAGATTCAGCTCTACGGCCAGTGAGCGAACGAAAGACCGCGTGACGACATCGGCTCACCGCGACGAGGTCGCACGCATTCTCGCGCTGACGAAGGGCGACCCCGAGCACGCCTTCAACCTGGTCGAGCGCCAGCTCTCGGTGCTCGTGCTGCGCACGCAGGTGATGCTCTCGCTCTCGGGCATCGTCATCACCGTCACCGGCTTCTCGGGCCGCGCGATCGCGCAGACCAACGAGCTGGCGCGCCTGCTCGTCTCTGCCGGCATCGTCATCGTGCTCGCCGCGGCGGTGACGGCCATCGGCGGAGTCCTCCGGCTGCGGTGGCTGACTCAGGAACTGCGCGACGACATCTCCGACACGCTCAGCCGAATGCTCGAGATCCGCGACACGAAGTCCCGGTTCCTGTCCGTCGCCCTCGTCCTCTTCATCGTCGGCTTCAGCTGCTACTGCATCGCCATCGGGCAGATGTTGATGAACGTCGAGCTGGCGGGCTGAGCTTGAAAACTGAACAATGACAGCGGGTTGAACCCGCTTTGCGGCGTTCGTACGAACGTCATAACCTCTCGTTCATGACTGCGCTGAAACTGACTCAGATTGGAAACTCGGTGGGAGTCATTCTGCCCAAAGAGCTCCTCACCAGGCTTCGGGTCGAGAAGGGCGACAGCCTTTTCGTGACCGAGTCACCTGATGGCCTCACGCTCACTCCCTACGATCCATCGCTGACCGAAGAGGTCGAGCGCGGGCGTGAGTTCATGCGCGAGTTCCGCGACACGTTTCACGAGCTCGCGAAGTGAGCTGGCGGTGGGTCGACCGTCGGGCGCTGCTGCTGTTGCACGACGAGAGCCTGGCCGAACACGGTGGTGGCTCCGGGCTTCGTGACGCGGGCCTCTTCGACTCGGCGCTCGCGCGGCCCGTCAATCTCGCGGCGTATGGCTCACCCGATGTGGCGGCCCTCGCCGCGTCGTACGGCTTCGGGCTCGCGAAGAACCACGCCTTTGTCGACGGCAACAAACGCGTCGCCTTTCTCGCGCTCGGCCTGTTCCTGTCGAACAACGCCTTCCGACTGGTGACGACTCAGGCCGACGCGACGGTCACGATGCTCGGCGTCGCGAGCGGAGACCTCTCTGAGGAGCGCCTGGCCCACTGGCTGCGCGAACGACTTCAGCCGAGATGAAGCCTCACAGCTTGAACTTGAGCCGCATGCCCGCGATCAGCGCATCACGCCCATCGCCACCCGGCGTCCGGTAGTACTGAACGTCGGGCTGCAGGCTGAAGAACTTCGTCAGGCGCAGCTTGTAGAACACCTCGACGAAGACCTCCCCGCCCGGCCCCGACGCGCCATTCACCTGCCGCGAGACGGTGAAGTACCCACCGCCCACGCCGACCGTGTCGTCCTGCCGAAACCCGAGCCCGTGGTAGACGAGCGACGCGTTGACGAAGAGCGGAATGAGCGCGCGGTCAGGCTGCGCCCACCCCACACGCGTGATGAACGTGAAGCAGCGCGGATCATCTTCAGCCATCGGGTTCAGATAGAGGCGGTCGTCGTTCTGCACGAAGAACCCGTACGACTCGCTGAACGTGCGTGGGTTCGGGTCCTCGGTGAACTCCTCGAAGCTCCCACTCTGTCGGTAGCCGCCGATGCTGGTGTTGCCGACGTTCTTCGAGCCCTTCACGAACGGGTGGTGCACGGTGACGCCACCGATGAGGAAGTGGCCGGCTCCGGGGACGAACGCGGTGTCGAAGCCCACGCTGTTCAGCTTCGGAGTGCCCTCGAAGATGGCGGCCTTGATGGCGAGCCACTCCACCGGCGTCACCACGGCCACCGCCGCCAGCCCGTTGGTCGGATACGACGGGAGCGGTGACGACGGCAGCATGCCGAAGTTGTTGTTGATGAAATTCCCTCCGAAGCGCGGCGTGCCGAACTCGCGGTTGGCGTCCTGTTTCCCCAGCCGCAAGAGCACCTTCCCGAGGATCGACTGCTCGTAGAAGAACTCACCGAGCTGCGTGTACGGCTTCGCCTCGATGTTGCTGATCTCGGTCACCGAGCCGACGAACTCGTTGATGCCCTGCCCGTGGTTGTTCTGGGCGTTGACCACGAACTTGCCGCCAGGCCACAGCCCGAGCTGCTCGACGTCGAGCGTCACCGTCACGTCGAGGTGCCCGATGAGCGAGACGCCTGCAGGCCGGCTCGAGGTGTTGACGAAGAGCTCCGGCGCGTAGACGACGTCGAAGGTGAGCCCGTGCTCCGCGAGCCACGTGCGCGCGCCGCCCCACTCGCCCGTGAGGTGGTCGCCGTGAAGCCAGTCGGGAGGCGCTTCAGGTTCGGCCTCGACGCCGGCGTCGGCAGGAGCCTCCTGTGCGCCGCCATCCACCGCCGCCTCGGCCACCCCGGCATCGAGCGGCTCGGCCGTCTGCGCGAGCGCCAGCAACACCAGCGTGAGCGCCGTCATCAGACGCCCTGGAGGAAGAAGGCGAAGATGCCCGCGACGAGCAGCGGAAACGCCACGCGCGAGAGCTTGTCGATGCGCAGAGCGAGCTCAGGCCGCCCATTCGAGTCGACGATGAAGGTGATGAACGTCTGCGCCAGGGTCAGCAGCAACAGCACGTAGGTGGAGATGAAGAACTTGTCCGAGAGCACGAGGTAGCCGATCTCCGGCATGTTCTGACTGACGGCCACGTTGTACGCCATGCACGAGAGCAGCGCCGTCATCGCCACCGACGCCGCCGTATCGAGCTGCGCCGCGGGCAGGAAGAACACCAGGTACGCCATCGCGAGGATGATCAGCAGCGGGATGAGGATCTTGAACGCGTAGCTCCAATACTCGCGCTCGAAGAACACCCGCAGCGAGAAGCGCGAGTAGCGCGTGCCAGCCTTGTCCTTCTCGGGGTCACCGAAGTTCGTCGGGTAGTCGGACTGCGAGACGACGCGCTCCACCTTTCGCAGCTGGTAGTCGGGAATCGCCAGACGCGGGCTCAGGCCCCACCGCACCTCGGGCGTCCCAGCGCGCTCGTAACTCTTCACGTCGTCGATGAAGACGAGGTCGTCGAGTTCGAGCGTCGCGTTCTCGACGGTGAGGCTCAAGACCTGCGTATCAAAAGGATACTTCTTGAGGTCGGGCACGAAGAAGAACGAGCCCGTGACGCGGTAGCAGACATAGCGCTCCTCACCGACCACCTTGTCGTCCACCGGGTCTTTCGTCTCGAACTTTCCGTTCACCGGCTCGAGTCGCTCGATGATCTGCGTGAGGCGCTCGTCCGAGAGCCCGCCGTTCTTGAACCGCAGCCACAGATAGAAGTCGGCGTAGAAGCTCTCGGTGCGGGTGTCGACGGTGCGCATCTCGACGACGTGCATGCCAATGAAGACCTGGGTCGGTGCGGCCTGCGAGACCGTCGCGAACAGGAGCGCTGTCAGGAGCGCGAAGCGGTGGATCACGACGAGGAGCCCACACCAGCTCCCGAGGGCCTGCAAAGAAAACCCTCCTCAGAACGCGGCGGGTCGGTAATGAAAGCGCCCCCGGCTGCCACCGTGCACTGCCGGGTTTCGAGAACCGCTCTGGGGGCATCGTGGCTGATCAACGAATCGTCGACGTCGTGCAGGTCATCGCAGGGAAGCTGACGGCCGCGCAGGTGGCCGAGCGTCACCAGGTCAACACCGCCGACGTCGAGCTGTGGGCGCAGACCTACCTGGCGGGCCTCGAGGGCGCCGTGGCCGGGAGCCGGTCGCTCCGCAAGCAGCGTTGGCCCGCGGTCCTCGTCGGCTGCCTCGTGGTGGCGGGCCTCGCGTCGCGGGTGTCCTTCGCGAGCGGCTCCTCGTGTGGAGAGACGCTGCCGGGCACGCTGCAGCCGTTCTGCCCTGACGAGCCCGCGCGGTCGGCAGACATCAACCAGAACTACCGGGCGCTCATCAGCCTCTTCGAGGCGAAGCTGGGGCTCCTGAGCTCCCCCGACGTCACGCTCACCGCCGGCGGCGTCTCGGCCACGCGCGCGACGTTCGCCGCGACGGCCTTCGATGGCGGCTCGCCGTCGCCCGTCATCGTCAACGACACCGTCTCGCAGGCCCTGCTCCTCGTCGGCCAGGGCACGGCGCCCAACCGCCGCGTCACCGTGCGCGACGACCTCGTCGTCACCAGCGACCTGAGCGTCAACGGCACCACGGCCATCTCCGGCAACACCTCAGTGGGCGGGAACCTCACCGTCATCGGCAGCCTCTCGGGCGGCAACGTCGCGGGCACCATCTCGGGCGGCGGCACGCTCAGCTGCCAACTGGGGGCCGGCAACGTGGTGCTCGGCTGCTCCGGCCTCTTCGGTGCGACCTGCCCTCCCACCGGCACCTCATCCTGCAGCACCGGCACGCGCATCGTCTGTCCGGCCGGCTCCACGCCGCGCGACATCAATCGGGACTGCACCAACCCCGGCGGCGGCCTGCCCTACGTCTGCGTCACCCAGAGCTTCTGCGTTCGCGACTGAACGTCTCAGCCGGGTACCTCTTCACTGTCGTTCGCCTGGCGCCGGCGCGACACTCCCGAGCCATGGCCACCCTCACCAAGACGACCTGGTCCCAGCTCGAGCCGACGCTGCGCAGCGAGCTCGACGCCGTGATGCGCACGCCAAACGACGCGTGGCACTCGCAGTACCACGACGCCATGGCCTGGTGGCTGCTCCTCATGCTCGCCTCGGTGGGTGGCTTCATTGGCCTCGCCGTCGCGTTCGGCAGCGAAGTCGCCGAGACGGTGAGCCTCGTCTCGAGTGAGCCGTCGCTGCTCCCCAGCCTGTTGTTCCAGCCGCACTGGCTGGGCCTCGTGGTGTGCCTCGTCGTCGCCCCGCTCACGGCCGTCACCTGGGCGCGCAACCACAACCGCCGCGGCCTCGCGCTCACCCGCACCGCCATCGTCGTCGTGCGCGGCGCCACGCTGAAGCTGCTGCCGCTGTCGGACATCACGAACGTTCAGTCGCGCACCATCGGCGCCGTAGGGAAGCGGTTCAGCGTGTTGACGGTGCAGACGAAGGGCGGCGAGAAGGTCGAGTTCACCACCGATGGCCGGTGGGTCACCGCGGTCGCGGCCGCCGTCGGCAAGACCTGACGCCACCACCGTCAGTGGAGCGCGAACCACCCCAGCGTCAGCGCTCCGGCGAGCAGCACCAGCACCACCACCCACTTCGTGCCGCTCGACTTCGGCGTCGCGTCGGCCTCGACCTTCATGCGGTCGACCATCTGCCGGTCGATGGCCGTCGCAGCCACCTCGTGCATCACCGGCGCGGGGCGCGCGGGGTTGCTCTTCACCTTCGGGAGCGGGCGGGTCGCGTCGTCCAGGTCAGGCGGACGGCCCGGGTTCGAGGCGCGCCCTGGCACCTGCGGCGCGAAGGCCGGCTCCGTGAGCTGCCCCGCCTCGTGCATGTCGAACTTCGGCTTGTGGACCTTCGACTGGCTCGTCGCGCGGTCATCGACGCCGGGCACGGGCCCTCTGCGCTGCGGCTCGACGGCGACCGGCACCTCACCGCGCGTCGGCGTCGAGCCCTGCGCCTCGAGCTTCGTCTGGAGCGCGCGCACCTGGTCGAGCGCGTCTCTCGCCGACGCCGGGCGGCCCGCGGGGTCACGAGACAACAACCTCGCCACCAGCGCGTCGAGCTCGGGCGGCACGTCGGGCTTCACCGATGACGCTCGCGGCGCGTCTTCGTGGAGCGCCTTGATCAACATCTGCCCGATGTTGTTGCCGGTGAAGATGGGCCTTCCGGTGAGCAGCTCGAACAACACCGCGCCGGTGGCGAAGAGGTCGGTGCGCGGCGTCACCGGCTCGGAGTTGATCTGCTCCGGCGCCATGTACCCGGGCGTGCCGAGAATCGCGCTGCCCGTCAGTTGTTGCCGAATCTCGGGCGTCATCGACTTGGCGATGCCGAAGTCGAGCACGCGCAGTCGAAGGCCGTTGGGCGCCTGCTCGACGAAGAGGTTCTGCGGCTTGAGGTCTCGATGCACCACGCCCGCGGCGTGCGCCTTCTCGAGCACCTCGAGCAGCTGCACGACGAGCCCCAGCGCCACGCCCATCGGCAGCGCGCCCTCGGTGTTCACGAGGTCGGCGACGGAGCGCCCTTTGAGGAACTCCATCACGAAGTAGTGCAGGCCATCGGGCGTCTGCCCGAACGAGAAGATGTCGACGACGGCGGGGTGGCCGATGGCGTTGACGACGCGGGCTTCGTTGATGAAGCGCTCGATGGCCTTCGGGTCCGACGCGAACGCAGGGTGCAGCACCTTCACCGCGACGCGTTTGCCGATGACGGGGTGCTTCGCCTCGAAGACGGCACCCATGCCGCCGGTCCCAATCCGGGAGATGACCTCGTAGTCACCAACGCGCTGCCCGATGAGGGACCCGGCCACGGCGACAGTGTCACCCACAACGGGCTCCAAACGAAGCACGCGTCACCGAGCGGGCCGAAGCCGGCACCGCAAGCCGGGGATCAGCTCGAACACCTCGTCGAGGCCGACGCCCCGCTTCCCGAACAGCGGCTCGCCGCTCCACGAGGGTTGCAGGTTCTTCGGCACCGACGGCTGCACCTGCAAGACCCAGTCGTCGCGTCGCAACAGGGACACGGGAGCGCTGGCGTCGAAGGCACTGAGCACGCCGCCATCATCGAGAGGAACGAGGCTGGTATCGGCCTCGAGCACGAGCCAGCGCTGGCGCGTCAACGGCTCCACGGGCGTCCACCCATCCCACTCGACCACCTCGAGCATGACGGGGCGCGCGGGACCTTCACGGGGGCTCGAGAGCGTGGCGACCCGGCGTGTGGCGGCCTCCAGCACATCGGCGTCGCGAAAGTCGGCGAGCGTCCACGCGCCGCGGTGGCCCGCCTCGAGGGAGATCAGGCCAACCAGCGCCGGCGCGCGCGCGAGGAGCAACGCCAGTTGTGCTCCATCGTCATTCGAGAGGCCGACCGTGCGCACGACGTGGAGGTGCGGCGTTCCCGGCGCGCAGCGACTGAGCGCATCGACGAAGCCGGTCAGCTCGAGGTCGGGGTCTCTGACGACGACGCGACGAACGAAGGGCCCGGCGAAGTGCGCGTCGATGACGCCGGACGCGACCTGCCGGGCGAGCGCGAAGAGGTGGCGGGCCTGCTCCGCGCGCGGCACGGGCCGGCGCAACGCTTCGGCGATGGGAGCGCCGTGCTCGAGCGCCCAATCCCGGTACACGAGCGCCAGGGAGTCGTCCTCCGCCGACGCGAGCGTCTGCGCGTCGAGGCGCGCGAGTCGTGCGCCCGGCCACTCGGCGTCGACGAAGCGCAGCACCTGTTGGCCACCATCGAGCACGTCACCCGTCTGCAGCGCCCCGCCGCCCGTCACGCGCCCGTTGAGGCGCACCTCGAAGCCACTCGACACGTGCAGCCGCCACGCGCCGTCCTGCTCGTAGACGGCCCAGAGCATGTCCTTGAGCGTGTGGAGCGACGCGAACGGCTCGAGCTGCTCACCCTCGAGCGTGCAGCCGAAGCCAGGCGCGCCGAAGGTGCTGGCGGTACCAGCCGAGAGGTCGACGAGCCGGGGCATCAGCGCACGAACTCACCACATCGCGACTCGACTCACTCGACCGCAAGATGCTGTAGGGAGCCTCACCGCACGATGACCGACGCCCCTGCCCTTCGTCCTCCGTGGCTCCGCTTCGACCGGCACGAGCTGGCGGGCGCCTTCGGTGACATCGGCACGGACCTGCCGCTCCTCATCGCGCTGGTGTCGACGTGTGGCCTCGACGCAGCCAGCGTGTGCATCGTCTTCGGGCTGATGCAGGTGTTGACCGGCCTCGTCTACGGCATGCCGATGCCCGTCCAGCCGCTGAAGGCGATGGCGGCCATCATGCTGACGCAGAAGTTGTCGGCGGGAACGCTCGCGGGCGGAGGCCTGGTCATCGGCGTCGCGATGCTGCTGCTGACGGTGACGGGCCTGCTCGACCTGCTCGCGCGCGTGGTGCCGAAAGAAGTCGTTCGAGGCATGCAGCTGGGCCTGGGCATCACGCTGGCCTCGCTCGCGCTCAAGGACTACGCGGGCGCCGACGGGGTGCCGGGCTACGTGCTGGCGGGCGTGTCGGTGGTGCTGCTCCTCGTGCTGCGACGGCAACACCGGGTTCCTGCGCCGCTCGCGGTGATGGGGCTGGGGCTGCTCTACGCCGTCGTGGTGAAGCTCGACCTCTCGACGCTCACCGGCGCGTTCGGCGTTCACCTGCCGACGTTCATCACGCCGACGCGCGAAGAGCTGCTGAGCGGAGCGCTGTTGCTCGCCTCGCCGCAGCTCCCGTTGTCTCTGGGCAACTCCGTCATCGCGACGAGCCAGGCGTCAGCCGACCTGTTCCCTGGCCGCGGCGTGCCGGTTCGGAAGATTGGCTTCACCTACGCGCTGATGAACCTGGTGGCGCCGTGGTTCGGTGGCGTGCCTGTCTGTCACGGGTGCGGAGGCCTGGTCGGCTTCCACGGCTTCGGCGCGCGCACGGGCGGCGCTCCGGTGCTCTACGGCTCGATGTACCTCGTGCTCGGACTGTTCTTCTCGGCCGGCTTCGCGAACGTGGTGCACGTGTTCCCGATGCCGGTGCTGGGCGTGGTGCTGCTGTTCGAAGCCATCGCGTTGATGACGCTGGTGGCCGACGTCACGAACGAGCCGCGCGCGTGGTGGGTCGCGCTGGCGGTCGCGGCCGCAGTGGTGGGCCTTCCCTACGGCTACGTGGTGGGCCTCATCGGCGGCTCGCTGCTGGTGTTCGGACTTCGGCGCGGGTTGGTGACGACGCCGAACACGCCTCGGAACGACGCAGCGCCCTGACGGCGGTTCAGAACGACGCGACGACGACCTTCTCGTCGGGCTCGCCGGTTCCCGTCTCGATGAGCTGCTTGAGGCTCTTCGTCACGTACGTGCCCCAGGCGCCCGAGCACGCGTCGAAACACTCGAACGCCGGCACGAGCCCACGGTGCGTGAACACCACCTCGGTCTTCGCGCCCTTCTTCGCGATGTCGAAGATGATCTCGGTGTCGCTCCACTCGTGCTGGTCCTTCACGAACGAGAGCGTGGCCGAGAGCACCTTCCACACCATCTTCTTCCCCGGAATCACCTCGGTGAGCTTCTGCCGGCTCACGTGCATCTTCGGGTAGCGGTAGGTGAACTCGTCTCCGAGCTCGGCCGTCTTGCCTTCGACGGTCTGCGACCACCAGCCGCGCACGTTCTGAATCGCCGCGAAGACGGCCTCGGGGCTCTGCGTGACGGTGAAGCGGGTGCTGAAGCTCTGGTCGGTCATGGCGTGCTCGTGAAGGTCGCCTCGAGGGCGATGGTGGGGACGTGGCGGTAGTCGCGCACGAGGGTGACGTGGTGCGTGCCGAACTCGAGCGTGACGAAGTAGGCCGGCCGCGCACTGCTCGAGGGGCGGAACATGGCGATGACGGGCCTGCCTTCGACGAAGCCGGCCTCGGCGCGCAGGTCTTCTTTCGGAGCCGCGTCGGCGTAGCGCGTGAAGTACTCGGCAGCGCCGCGCCCACGCCGTTGGTGTCGCGAGACCAGGTCGAGCCGCGTCTCTTCGTCCCAGTTCCGCTCGTTGAAGAGGTGCGCGTACGTTCGCAGCCGGTCGAGGTCGATGGGAGCTCCTGCCTGATTCGCCGCCGTCGTCGCCACCTTCGCGCGGGCACGCACGAGCGCGGCCTTCACCGCCAGCACGCTCACGCTCATGTTCTCGGCGGTCTGCTCGAGCGACAACCCGAGCACGTCTTTGAACGCGAGCGCGCTGCGCTGAAGCGGAGGCAACGAGGCGAACACCTGCAGCGCGGCTTCGACGCGCGCACCGTCCGGTTCCACCGTGTCGGTCATGGGCACCTCGAGCAGGTCGACGTCGGAGACGTGCGTTCCGGCCCGTCGCAGGAAATCGAGCGCGGTGTTGTGCGCGATGCGGAAGAGCCACGGGCGCAGCGGCGGCGCCGACTCCATCTCGGCGAGCGCGTAGAAGGCCTTCGCGAGCGTGTCCTGCACGACGTCTTCGCCGTCGAACACCGAGCCCGTCATGCGCGTGCAGTAGCGGTGCAGCTCGGGGCGCACGTCGGCTACCAGCTCCATGAAACGAAGGCGCGCCTCGGCCATGTCGTGAACGAGGTCGCTCATGGCAGCGCTCTGGAACCGGTGCCTTTGACGGCGACGGATGACGTCTCTCCCTCGAGCGCTTTCACGATGGCGGAAGCCACCATGTCGACGTCGAGCTGCACTTCGTAGCGCTGCATGAAGGCCTCCGCGGTCGCGCCAGCCATCGCACCGTAGGCGGTCGCCGCTGTCCTGCCGATGGTGGTGCCGCTGACGAGCTGGTCGGGCACGACGGTCGAGAAGCGCACGCCCAGGTTGCGCTCGTTCGAGACGCGCTGGGCGTAGTCGGCGAGCCACCACTGCATGCGTTTGGCGCCCGCGTAGCCGCCCGAGAAGGGAGAGCCGTTGAGCGCTGCGCCACTCGAGACGACAACCACCGCCGAGCCGCGCGGCATGGTCAGCGCCTGTTTCAGGAAGTAAAACGTCGCCTGCAGGTCGGTGTTCCACGCTTCGGAGAAGGTGGCCCAGTCGAGCTCGTCGAAGCGGCCCATGGTCGGCGTGACACCGGCCGAGAGCACGAGCAGGTCGGGCTTCACCTCGTGCATCACCTTCGCGGCAACCTCCGGCGAAGTGACGTCGCCTCGAAAAGTGGCTCCTTCTCTGCGCGAGACGACCGTGACCTGTGCGCCCTTCGCCAGCAGGGCTTTCACCGTTGCGTTGCCGATGCCCGAACTTCCGCCCGTGACGACGGCCCGCTTGCCTCGAAATGGACTCATGCCGCGAGAACGATTCAGGCCGGCGAAAAGATGCGATGCCTCGTCGATTTCTCAGCCGACCGAGACGACGGTGACGAAAGCGGTGCTTCTTTTCGGCCGGCTTCGCGAACGTGGTGCACGTCTGGCACTTCATGCACCGCTGCTTCTCCATCGTTGGGAGTAGTGCGCCCTTGACCGCCAGTCGCCACAAGCGTTCAGTCCGCAGCCGTGACGGCTTTGACTCTCTTGAACCGGCCAGCCGACTGGCCCCCCGTCTCCTCGCCACCTCACGACACGGAGCCCCGGCATTCGACCCAGCGCAACGCGGGCGCTGACATCGACCTCGCGCGGCATGATCCGCCGCACCGTTCGGCCCTCACCGAATGGTGGTACATCAACGCGCATCTCGGCACCACGGACGGGCGGACGCTCTCGCTCTTCGCGGCCTTCTTCCGCATCGCCAGAGGGCAAGACGAAACAACCAGGGAGACCCTCTATGCGCACTCGCTCACATGGGCCCTTTCGGACGTCAACGGCCGCCGCTACCTGAGCGACACCCTCGTCGACAAAGAGGCTCCGCGGCTGGGGCTCGAGCGACTGGCGCGCGCCGAGGCCAGTGGCAACAAGGGCGCTGCCAAGGATCCACGCGTTCGCCGGGCGCTCCGCGAGATGTTGGAGCGCGGTCAGGTGCCGTACCCCGACCACCTGTTCGAGACAGAGCCTTTCGTCGCGCAGCATCGCCTCGCGCTCGACTACGACGGCAATCGCCTCGAGAAGCTCGACAGTGGCGAGTACGCGCTGGCGCTCTGGCATCGGTACCATGAGGTCGGCGTCGAGCTCGTGCTGACGCCCCAGAAGGCTCCGGTTCGTCACGGCGACGACGGCGTGGTGCGCGGGCCAGACGGCGCCGACATGTTCTACTACTTCATCCCGCGGCTCGCGGTGCGTGGTCACGTCACGATGAACGGCGCCACGCTCCCGGTCTCCAGCGGCTCGGCCTGGTACGACCACGAGTTCGGCGGCCGCGTGGAACCTCACGATGCTCAGGCGCGGGCCGATGCCGGCGTGTCGGCAGCTGATCAGGTCGCCTGGTCCTGGGCCGCGGTCCAGCTCGACGACTCGACCGAGTTGACCGTCTACGACATGGTCGATGTCTCGACCGGCGAGCGTCTGGGCAACCGCCTCGTCCACGTCGATGCGCAAGGCCATCGCCGCGAATGGCTCGATTCCGAGTTGGTCCCCCTCGACGAGTGGCGCAGCACGCGCAGCTTCAACAGCTATCCCACGCGCTGGAGGCTCGCTTCACGCGAGGCAGGGCTCGACCTCGAACTCAGCGCCGCGTTTCCTGATCAAGAGCTGGTGACGCTCATCTCGAAGCCCGCCTTCTGGGAAGGTCGCGTGGCTGCGGCGGGGCACTTCGCGGGGAAGCCGGTTCGCGGCACGGGCTACGTCGAGCGCAGCGGCCACCTCGCGGTCGAAGATCTCGATGGCTTCTTCAAGGCCGTCGGCGTCGAGGTCCGGAAGTCAGTGGCGACGTTGCTCCCGACTGAGCCCACCTTCGAGCAGGTGCGCGACCTCATCGCGAGTGAGGCGCGCGGCCACTACATGGAAGGCGTCGACCTCAAGCAGTTCGTCAAGACCGGTGTCGTTCCTGTGCGGGAGATCACCGATCGCGGCGGCAAGGGTTGGCGCAGCTATGCGGCGCTGGCGTGCTGCGACGTGGTGGGTGGCGACAGCCGCGACTTCGTGCACTGGCTCGCCATGCCCGAGTTGATGCATGTGGGCTCGCTGATCGTCGACGACGTGCAGGATCGCTCGTCGGTTCGTCGCGGCGGCCCGGCCTGCCACGTCAGTCATGGCGATGCGCTGGCCATCAACGCCGGCACCTCGTGCTACTTCATGGGTCAGCACCTGTTGCGCAGCACGAAGGTCTCGAACGCGCAGAAGCTCGAGCTGTACGATCTGTATTTCGAGGCGCTGCGCGCCGGGCACGCGGGCCAGGCCGCCGACATCGAGGGCCTGTGGAGCTACCTGCCGCGCGCCATCGAGACCGGTGACATCAGCGAGCTCGAGTCGCGAGTCCTGGCGATTCATCGGTTGAAGACGGCGGCCCCTGCTGGCGCGCTCGCACGCATGGGCGCGCTCATCGGAGGAGGCTCGCGTGCTCAGATCGAAGGTCTCGGTCGCTACTTCGAGTCGCTCGGGCTGGCCTTCCAGATGGTTGATGACGTGCTGAACCTCAGCGGCTTCGCGGGAGAGCTCAAGATGCGCGGAGAGGATCTCGCGCACGGCAAGGTCACCCTTCCAGTGGTGAAGGCGCTTGGTCGGCTTGGGCCCGCTCAGCGTCGGCACCTCGCCGAGGCCATTCAGCAGAAGCCCCGGTCACAGCCTGAGGTCGACGCGCTGATCGCCATCATCGAGTCTACCGGCGGGCTCGATGCCACCTCGAAGCAGGCACGCGAACTCGTCGAGTCTGCCTGGATCGCAGTCGAGGTTCTGCTCGAGCCCAGCATCGTCAAGCTGATGTTGCGCTCGTTCGGTTGGTTCGTTCTCGAGCGACACTACTGAGGTGCGCGGCACGTGGGCTCCTCCGACCTGGCGATTCTTCAAACGCTGGCAGCGCGGCCCGCGTGGCCGCTGGAAGACGTGCTGTCGTTGCCAGGCCACTGCCGCGGCTCGCTCCTGAAGGACTGGGCGAGACACGTGCGTCGTCGCTTCGGTGCGAGCGAACCAGACGTGTTGAGGCAGACGCTCGGCGTCGACGCGCAGACCCTGCCCGACGCGCCGAATCAGTACGCGTGGCTGCGTGTGGCCCATCACCTGGCGCTGACACGACAGATCGTGGAACGGCAGCTTGGCGGCGATCTGCTCGCGCTCGAAGCGCTGGTGAGGGAAGACGCTCTCAGCAACTCCGATCGCTGGGTCGACCGTGTCGTACGGCTCGCGCTGGCTCCGCGTCGCGTTCTCGGTGAGACGAAGCGCATTCACTCAGCGCTCTACGATGCTGGTGAGGCCGAGGCAGCGGTGGGGAAGAACGACGCCTTGCTCAGCTGGCATGGAGCCGCGTTCTTCGGCGAGCCGACGTGGCGGGTGCTCCAGGTCTTCGCGGTGCGTGGGCTCTTCCACACCCTCGGTGGGTCGGTGCGCGTCGTGCGGGCCGAGGGCGGCGAGCGCACGAGTGAGTTCTCGTTGGTGATCGGCTGGGACTGAGGCGCCGGCTCGGACACGTCCTGTCGAGACACGCCTGGTTCGCCCGGCGTGTGTGAAGCGCCGACCGGCCCAGGAACACCGTGTTCGCCAATCGCTTCGAACTGCCGCTTCGAGCTCTCCTGTGATTCCTCCGCCGCTCCGGCGACGTGCAGCGCGAAGAGAGCCTCAGGGCAGCCGTGCAGCGCCGACACCCAGTGCACCGATGGCCTCTGTGACCGGACGACGCGGCGCTGCTCCCTTCCCTGCTCCACCACCTTCGACAACGAAGGCGCGAGCTGCCGGGCCGGTTGCCCGACCGGACTTCGGGACGGCTCCGGGTTTCTGCTCTTCGCGATGGTGTTGGGTCAGCGGTCTCGCCGACGACGAGACACGCGACCACGAGCCGACTGACGGCATCTCAGAACGAGGCCACGACGCCGAGCGAGGCGCCCTGGCTCAGCGCGGTGTTGAACTCGAAGACGCGGGTCGAGTTCGTCGAAGAACGAATGCTGTTCGTCATGCCCATCATCGTCACCTCGGTGCTGGTGGCGGCCGACTGGGTGTTCACCACGGTGATGTTGAGCGCGTACTCGGCGAACAGCGAGAAGTTCGGGTGCACGCGCCAGCTCACGCCCAGCAGGCCTCGCAAGCCCAGGCCGAACGTCGAGGTCAGGTCGTTCACCGCGGTCACCGAGTTCATGTCGGTGTCGTCGCGGAACACGCGCGCCTGGGACGCATAGCTGACGAAGAGGCCGCCACCGACGTAGGGCGACAGGATGCCGTCCAGAATCCGGTAGAGCAGGTCGCCGCTGAGCGTGAGCCCGAAGGTCGACGTCGGCCCGACCGGCCGGTTGAAGGAGCGCGTCGTCGTCGTCATGCCGTTCGCCACCACCACCGTCTCGGACGCGACGGGCACGTTCGAGGAGCGGCTCAGCGACACCGTCGGCCGCAGCGAGAGCCGCTCGTTCAGCGCGAACTGGGCGCCGATGCCGCCGTTGAAGCCCGCCAGCACCCCGGCGTTCTGGAAGATGTTCTGCAGGCTGAAGACGAGGCCGAACTTCGCGCTGGGCGTCATCGCCACGGGCGCAGGTGAGGAGGCCGGCTCGGGCTTCGGCTCGGCAGGCTTGTCGGCGGGAAACGGCTCGAACTGCGCGAAGGCGGAGAGTGAGACGTTCACGACGAAGACGAAGCAGAGTCGACGCACCATGAGTACCTCCGGGAGGAGCGGAGGACTCGACCATGCAGCGACGCACCGTCAAGGAAGCGGGCCGACGACATCCTTCCGGCGGAGCGTGAGGTGCGCCCAGTAGCGCTCGGGCGGTGCGTCATCGGTGCCGCTCGCCGTGGGCCATGCTGAAGACGTCACGTTGGTCCCGAAGAGCGAGTCGACCCAGGGGAAGAGGCCGGCGTAGTTCCCTCGTGCGTCGCGGGCGTGATGCCAGTGATGAAACGCCGGCGTCGCGATGACGCGCTCGAGCACGCCGAACCGGAAGCGCACGTTCGCGTGCAGGAAGATGGCCCACAGCCCGAGCAGCACCGACGCGCCCGCGAAGAGAGTCACCGGAAAACCCAGCAGCGTGAGCACCAGAAACTGCGCCGAGCGCGTCAGGGTCTGGTCGAGCGGGTGCACTCGGAGCGACGCCAGCCAGTCGAGGTGCTCACTCGAGTGATGCACCGCGTGAATGCGCCACAGCGTAGGCACTGCGTGAAACGCCCGATGCATGCCGTAGCCGATGAACTCGAGGAGCAGCAGCGCCTCGAGCCACTGGAGCACCATGGGCTGGCGCTGCACCACGCTCGCGGCGAACGGGTCGACCACCGAGACGATGACGCCGATGGCGATGACGAGCGCGAGTTGTTGCAGCGGGTGCGAACAGAAGAAATGCGCGACGTCGGTCTTCCAACCCCGCCGGAGCAACGGCGTCTTGTGCAGCGGCCACAGGCGCTCGAGTGGCACGAACAGCGCGGCCAGCAGCAGCAGCCCCAGCGGGTTTCTGATCAGCTCCATGATGACGAGACACCACAGCCAGCCGAAAGAAGACCCGGTGGCACCTCGACCCACGACAACCCACACCGATTTGGAATCCAGCTCTGGAATGCTGGACACTCACGTTCTGATGTCAGCCAAAGCCGTGTGTACTGCGTTGGTCCTCCTCTCGACGGCCGGGTGGGCCGGCGGTCCACGGCGGGTGACGATTCAGCGCGGCGTCAGCGGCACCGTTCGTGACTGTTACATCTGGCAGGAAGCGCCGGCTGCGAACGGCAACTCCGGCACCCTCTACAGCGGGCTCGTGGGCGTGACGGACAAGCGGACCTTCCTCTTCTTCGACCTCTCGAGCATCGACCCGGCCAGCGTCGTGCAGGACGCACGCATCGTGCTCGAGAATACCGGCACCAGCGGGGTCGAGATTCGACTGCACGAGGTGAACGTGCCGTGGATGGAGACCGAGCCGACGTGGGCGACGTTCGGCGACGCGCAGCTCCCCGACGTGGTTGGCCGATTCACCCCGGTCGCTGGCCGGAACTTCATCGACGTCACGTTCATCGTTCAGAAGTGGCTCTCAGGCCGGCAGAACAACGGCGTCGTGTTGATTCAAGACACGCTCACTGGCTCGTCGACGTTCAACTCGAGCGACGTCGCCACCGTCTCGATTCGGCCCGCGCTCGAGGTGATCATCGCGCCACCCCCGCCGGCTCCCGGAGCGCTCGTCACCTCGCAGGTGCCAGCCCTCGAGGCCGCCTGTTCCGTCGACTTCACCTACCCGCTCAAGGCCCACGCGCCTGACGCGCGAACGTTCACCACCACCGGCGCTCCCGAAGGCCTCACGCTCGACGAGGCGACGGGCGTCATCACGTGGACCCCGACGCCAGCCGCGCGCGGCGAGCACGCCTTCACCGTCACCGCGTCGGACTCGAGCCGAACCGAAGACCTGCCGATCACGCTCTCGGTCGACTGCCGCGGCCCACTCAAGGTCGGCTTCGGGTGCGCAGCGGCACCGCCGGGAGCGCTGGCCGTGCTGGCGTTGCTGCTCTTCGCGCGAAGACGCCGGTGAACGGCCCGAGGCGGAGCTCAGCGCGTCACATGATCTCCACCGGCACGAAGCAGTCGATGGTCGTCTCGATGCGGAAGTTCGACTCGGTGGTGTGGCGCTCCGCGTGGAAGACGTCGAGCGGGTAGCTCTGGCCGCGCGTGAGGCCGAGCGCCTGCGCCTGCGCGTCGAAGTCGATGGTGCCTGACTCGGCGCCGTGCACTCCGCCCAGGTCGAGCCCGAGCCGTCCATTGACGAACACGAAGACGTCGTCGTCGCCGCGAAAGGTGAAGACCTCTCCGCCGCGGTACACGAAGCGCCCGTGAATCTCGGTGGTGAAGTGGAAGTTGTGCGGGTTGCCTTCGTTGCCGAAGCCGCGCCCATCGAGCGGGAAGAAGTTCGAGTTGTCGTAGACGAAGCGGCCGGGCTGCGCCTGCGTCAGCGGCAACGTCTCGCGGAACGTCTGGTTGATGTTCGGCACGTCGCGGTACCACTGGTCGAAGTTGGCAGCGCCAGAGGTGACGACGGGGTTGCCTGAAGGAGGGCCGTAGACGGGCTTCGAGCCCATGCTGAGCTGTCGCTGCACGATGCCCTTCTTCGAGCCGAGGAAGTCTTCGAAGTCGGGGTGCGCCTCGCGGAAGTCGCGCAGCGTCGCGACGATGGCTGGCACGCACACGCCTGCGTCGGAGCCGTCACCACCGCCCGTCCCCTGCCCTCCGGCCGAGCCGCCGGCGCTCCCACCTCCACCACTTCCACCCGTGCCACCGTCGCCCGTCACGCCGCCGTCGCGACCGGGCGTTCCGGGAAGGGGTCCGCCACAGTTGCAGCTGCTGATCACCAGGACGAGGGCCATTCCGCTGAGGCTTCGCATGCGCGACAGCCTACTGCCTTCAGCGAGTCCGAAAGGAGGCACATGGAATGTCGAAAGTTTCAGACTCGATGTGAGGGCACACCGTGAACAAGCGACTTCGTGGCCGCTCGGCGGCGCGTGGCTCACCACGAAGCGCTGCACGTGCGGCACGCCATACGCCGCGCCCGTCCCTCGCGATCGCTGTGGCACTGATTGCCGCGGGCCGATGGTTCGCGCTATCGCGGCTCCCTGATGCGCTTGGTTCTCTTCGCCGCCGTCATTTCGAGTGCCTGCGCTCCACCGAGCATCACGTTCTTCACCGCCGAGCCCGCCACGATTGCGCCCGGGAACACCAGCCAGCTCAGCTGGAACACCACGGGCACCACGACGTGCCGGCTCGAGCCGCTCGGGATGGACGTCGGCGTCGCCGGCGCGCTCGCGGTCACTCCGGTCGCCACCACCGACTACACGCTCACCTGCGACAAGGCCGTCGCGACAGTCCGCGTCAAGGTGGTGGCTGCGATTGCGAGCTTCACCGCGACTCCGACAACCGTGAACGAAGGCGACCTCGTCACGCTGCGCTGGGAGTCACAGTCGACCGGCTGCCGCCTCACGCCGCCCGGAGAAGACGTCCCAGCCTCGGGCCAACGCGCCGTTCGTCCCTCGCAAGACCAGACGTACACCCTCACCTGCGGCGCCAGCTCGAAGACCGTCACCGTGTCGGTCGCCGCCGTCGTGACCGACCCGTTCTTCTCTGCCCAGTGGCACCTCGTGAACACCGGCCAGGCCGGTGGCACCCGAGGCCAGGACCTCTCGGTCGAGACGGTGTGGAGCGAGTTTCGGGGAGAAGGCGTGCGCGTCTCGGTGGTCGATGACGGCGTCGACCTGCAGCACGAAGACCTGCAAGCCAACGCCAGCGTCGCCGACAGCCACGACTACCTCGGCAACGCGACGGTCGACCTCGCGGAGCATGGCACCGCAGTGGCCGGGCTCGTCGCCGCGCGTGACCTCAACGGCGTCGGAGGCCGGGGCGTCGCGCCGCGCGTCAGCCTCGTCTCGTACAACTTCCTGCAGGACTCGACGTCAGCCAACGAGCTCGACGCGATGGTGCGTGGGCTCGCGACCAACACCATCAGCAGCAACAGCTGGGGCGACGCCGACGACGGCACCGGCCAGCTCACGACCTCGGACGCGCTGTGGTTGATGGGCGTCGAGCAGGGCACGCGTGACGGGCGCGCCGGCAAGGGCCTCGTCTACGTCTTCCCCTCGGGCAACGGCGCCAACGACCGCTTCCCCGACGACTCGAACTTCGATGGGCAGGCGAACAGCCGCTATGTGCTGGCCATCGGCGGCGTGGGTGATGATGGCAAGCGGGCCGGGTACTCCGAGCCGGGCGCGAACGTGCTCGCGGTGGCTCCCTCGGGAGACCGCGCGACGCATTACCTCACCACCACCGACATCACCGGAGCGCCTGGCTACAACTCGGGCCGAACGGCAGGAGAGCCCTCCAACGCGAACTACACACAGACGTTCGATGGCACCTCGGCGTCGACCCCTGTCGCGGCCGGCGTGGTGGCGCTGGTGCTGCAAGCCAACCCTTCGCTGACCTGGCGTGACGTACGGCGCGTGCTGGCGCTCTCGGCGCGGCGCACCGACACGCGGCACCCCGACTGGACGATGAACGGCGCTGGGCACGCGGTGAACCACGACTACGGCTTTGGCGTGCTCGACGCCGCGGCGGCCACCCGGGTGGCGAAGACGTACGACGCCGGTGTTCCCGAGGTGTCGTTCACGAGCCCGCTCATGCAGGTCGGCGCGATGATTCCCGACGTGAGCCCGACTGGCGTTTCGAGCCCCATCACCGTCACCGGCAGCGGCGTGCGGCAGGTCGACTTCGTCGAGGTGACCGTCACCATCACGCACACCAACACCGGCGACCTCGATGTTCGGCTCGTTCACACCGGCGGCGTCTCGTCGCGGCTGCACCCGAACCACTCGTGTTCACCCTGTAGCGCCATCGACGCCTTCACCTTCTCGAGCGTGCGGCACCTCGACGAGCCCGGTGACGGCACGTGGACGCTCGAGGTGCGGGACGCGGCGGCCCAGGACGTGGGACGCTTGGTGTCGTGGAAGCTCGCGCTGTACGGGAGGCCGTGAGGTGATCAGCGCTTTGGTGGCCGTGGTGGTGTCGCAGGTCGTGACGCCCGTCGCGCCGACGACGCCCGTGGAGTTCGCCGGCACGTGGCCGACCGTCGTGCAGTGGAGAGACGGCGCCGTCGAGCGCTCCGTGCACCTCGACGAGTCGCTGGTGGCCGAGCGCGATGGAGACGAACACACCGGCGCGGCGCTGCGGTCGGCCGGCGCGATGGTGAGCTTCAAGAAGGGGCGCATGCGGCTGTGGCGCGTGGAGCGTGCGTCGGTGGTGCTCCAGTCGGAGCCGAAGCTGCTGCCCGTCTATCGCGACGAAGGCTCGACGAAGATGCGCGTGCCCATCGGCGGCGTGCTGGTGGTGCCGGCGAAGGGCGTGGCGCCGTCGAAGCTCAGCGCCGACGTCAACGGCACCGTCGTGGCGAACGGCGTCGTGCGCGTGCCGTGTGCACCGACGAAGGTGTTCGAATTGGCGCGCTCGCTCTCGAGCGTCACGGGCGTGTCGTGGGTGCAGCCCGACTGGTGGCTCGGCGCGCAGCCGAAGTGAGCTGAGCTCGCGGCTACGACTTGCCGTTCTTCTGCGCGGCCACGGCTCGAGCACGGTTGCCGATGAGTATCGCACCGACGACGCCGACCGCTGCGCCCACGCCAGCGCCGGGGTTGAGGCCCATGGTCTCGTTCAAGAGCCCCAGCGTCATGCCTGTGACGACCGCGGTGACGACCAGCGCGATGATGATGACGCCCCAGCTCGTCGGTTTCGGATCAGCCATCAGCCGAGTGTACCTGAACGCAACGGAGCCTGTGGTTCGCGTGCACTCGGAGGTCGACGTGGGTGTCTTGCAGTCGTGAGCTCACGTCCCCTCGTCGCCGCCGTCGTCGCCATCTTCTTCAGCGCATGTCCTTCCGTCAGCGGGCCTGGGGGAGAGACCGGGCCCATCGGGCCACAAGGTCCAGTCGGCCCTGCTGGTGCGCCGGGCGCGAAGGGTGACCCGGGCGCGGCCGGCGCGATGGGAACTCCGGGTGCCACGGGCCCGATGGGTACTCCAGGAACAGCAGGGGTCGCAGGGCCAGCAGGGCCTTCAGGAGCGCCAGGTGCGCAGGGCCCCGCAGGTCCGCAAGGCATTCAAGGCCCCGCCGGCGCGGTGCTGGTGCTCGACGGTGGCGTCGTCGTCGGCCCCGCTGGTTCATCGGTGGTGGTGACGCCGGTGACGGCAGGCGGAGCCCCATGCCAGTTCGGCGGCCTTCGCGTGACGCAGGTCTCTGACGGCGGCATCAGCCACGTGTGCAACGGCGCTCCGGGTGCCATGGGCGCGCAAGGCCCGGCTGGCGTCGCGGGCCCCGCTGGCCCCATCGGTGGTTCGGTGACGGCGTCAGTGCTGCCTCCGTTGAGCCCGGCGTGCATGACGGGCGGCGTTCAGGTCGCGTTCCCCGATGGCGGCTCGGTCGCCATCTGCAACGGCGCAGCGGGGCCACAAGGCGTCGCAGGGCCGATGGGTGTCGCAGGTCCGCAAGGAGCGCTGGGGCCAGTTGGGCCGATGGGCGCGCAAGGCGTCGCGGGGCCGATGGGCGTCGCGGGTCCGCAGGGAAACCTGGGCCCGGTTGGCCCTGCCGGCGCGGTGGGTCCCGCTGGCGCCGCAGGTCCCACGGGCGCACCGGGGCCGCAGGGTCCTCCTGGCCTCTTGCTGCTGCCCGATGGCGGCGTGCCGGGCGGCTTGTTCGGCTCGGAGCTCGGCGTCTTCGTCGGCTTCACCTCGATGACGTCGACCGGCAACCTCGGCGGCCGCGTCGGCGCGCACGCGATGTGTCAGGCGCAGTTCGGCGCCAACGCGTGGTTCTGTCACGGCACGGAGTACGTGAACTCGGCAGCGCAGGGAGCTCCGGTGGGCAGCGCGTGGATTGATTGGAGCGCCTCGGAGAACGGCGCAGCAGTCACCACCGGCGGGCTCAGCGCAGGCCGCTCGGGCACGCCCAACGGCAGTTGCACCTCGTGGACGTCGAACAGCCCGGCGCCCGGCAACCTCACCGTCACCGTCTTCGGCGAGCTCCTCTCGAATGCTTCGGGGGTGGATTGTTCGCAGCAGCGCCCCGTTGCCTGTTGTGCCGGCGCGCGGCCGACGCGGGTTCGTGGGCCGACGACGGCGACGTACACCGGCAACCTCGGTGGGCGCGTTGGCGCGAACGTGAAGTGCCAGCTCGAGTTCGGACCGGCGGCGCACTTCTGCCACGCGTCGGAGTACCTGCGCGCAGCCTCGTCGCTCCAGATGCCAGTCAGCGGAGCGTGGATTGACTGGTCTGCCTCACCCGTCGACGGCAGCGCCATCGTCGCCGGAGTGGTGAGAGCCAGCCGCTCGGCCACTCCCAACGGCTCGTGTACTTCGTGGACGTCGAATAGCCCGGCGCCCGGCAACCTCACGGTCACCAGCGCCGGAGAGATTCTCAGCAACCGCGCCGGCGTCGATTGCAGCCAGGCCCGGCCCATCGCCTGCTGCGAGTGACGCGCTACGCAGTCGACGTCAGCTTCAGCCCGAGAATCGACACCACCAGCAACACCACGAAGACGGCGCGGAGCGGTGGCATCGGCTCTCCGAAGAGCACGACGCCGCCGATGGTGGCGCCGAGCACGCCGATGCTGACCCACACCGGGTACGCCGTTCCAATCGGCAGGGTGCGGGCCGCCTGCGCGAGCAAGCCGAGGCTCGCGACGATGGCCACGCCGGTGATGACGGACGGCAGCGCGCGCGTGAAGCCGTGCGTGTATTTCAGGCCGAGCGACCAGACGACTTCGAGCACACCCGCGAGCACCAGGACGAACCAGGCCATGTGGAAACCTCCACGGCCCGTCGTTCCTGCCTGGTACGGGTCGGCCTCGTCAGGGCTCAGCGTGAGCACGCACTCGATAGCAACGAAGGAGCGCCACGCCCATCAGTTCGGCCGCAGCCCCTCGAGCGCCTGCGCAACCGCCGCGCTCTCGTTGATGGTGCGCTGGCTCATCGCCGAGTCACGCCCGAGGTAGCCGAACGCACGCAACGCCTTCGGGTCATCCTTCACCGCGTCGATGCGCGACAGGTCGAACCCCGGCGCCGTGAACAAGTCAGCGTGCCCGGTCGAGTCGACGCGATGAAACGTCTCGGCGTTCCGGCGCGCGCGGCTGGCGACGTGGCAGCTCGCGCAGTCGATGGTCTTCGGTGACGAGCGCTCCGGGTGCTCGATGCGCAGGGCCGACGTCAGCGCCTTGTTGAGCGTGCGCGGGTCGAGCAGCCGCATCGACGTCTCAGAGAGCAGCGTGTCGAGCGTGTCGTTCGGCGCGCCGGGAATGAGCGCGCCGTTGCGGAACGACTCGGTGCCGAACTCCTGAACGGCCTGCACCTTGAGCGTCGGCAGGCGGGGAATCAGGTCGTCGACGAACGCTCCACCGACGACGTTGAACGCGCCGAAGCGCCACTGCCGGCCCTGCTCGTCGACGCTCATGAAGGCCACGCGCGAGAGCGTCGCGAAGCCACACGCCTCGAGAATCATCGCCTTCACACGCCCATGGTACGGCCCGTCGAGCCCCTGCCGCCGCATCACCGGGTGCACGTCGAGCGCGCCGTCGGTCATCGTGCCGGCTGATGCATCGAGCGCGAAGAGGTGCTGCACCACGCCTGCGAAAGCCGCGGCGTCGAGCGAATAGAAGAGGTGCACCGTCGCGTCGCGCGTGGTGAGGGCGCCGTCCTTCACGAAGACGGGCTGGGCGACGAGGCGCACCTGCTTCACGCACGTGGGCGCTGCGGGAGGTGCCGAGCCGGGGAAACACGGGTCGACGCGCGCCGAGATGACGCGCAGCTCGCGGTAGAGCCCGTCGCCGGTCTGCTTCTCCACCAGCAACGGCAGCCCGTCGTAGAGCCGCCTCGGCAACAGCGGCCCCATCATGCCGTCGTCGGCCATCGAGAGGAGCGAGGCCTCCTTCCCAGCGACCGGCAGCGGCATCAGGAATGAGACGTCATTCAGGTCGAGCCGCGGACCGGTGGGGGGCCCCTTGCCGGGGAGGACGGGCGCGGCTCCGCAAGCAAGCAGGACGGCAGACAGGGCGGCGACGACGAGACGCATGACGGCCCGAAAGGCAAACCCGGGACCAGCGAAGGACCCCAGCGGCTTCGAGGACTTCAACGGTCGCGCTGACCCGTTCCCCTCAGATTTTCAACGGCCTGATGCTGCAAGAACCACCGTTTCACGCCAGAGCAGACGGTCGCCACCGGAGCGCCGGTGAGGCGCGAGGACAGCCTCTTCAGCTCACTTCCACGACAGGTTGAACACGACACCCTCGGTCGCTGACACCGAGCCGACCTCGACCTTCACCTCTGCCGCGCCGCCGAACTCGAGCCCGGCCTCGAGCAACCCGCGGAAGTAGTGCGGGAAGGCCACCTTGTTCACCCACAGCTCGTAGCGGTTCGGCCCCACGTCGGTCAGCCGCGTCTCGGAGTAGTTGTTGGTGGTGCGCAGGTTGCGCGACATGCGGTCGAGCGCGCGCTTCGGACCCAGCACCTTGACGAGCGCCATCAGCGCCTTGCCCATCACGGTCTGCCCGTACGACTCGAAGATGGCGCGGCCCATTCGGTAGGTCGCGACGTCACGCGTGACGCCCGGCCACAACAGGTCCATCGCCATCACCAGCGCCTCGACCCAGAGCTCGTACGGGTACGCCGGGTTCGGCTTGAAGAGGTCGATGCCGAGCGCGAGGAACTTCTGGCGCGCCTCCTCGTCGAGCGCCGGGCCCAGCACGCGCACCAGCGACTCGACCGAGTTGCCGAAGACGACGGGCGCGTCAGCCACGGGGCACCTCGACACTGGCCTTGCCTGACGACGTCACGGTGGCACTCTTATCGAAGGTCTCCCGCAAGGAGTGTGACTTCGAGCGAGAGCCCACCCTGGAAGGACTTCATGCTCGACCTCATCCTTGGATGTCAGGACCTCACCGCGGCCCGCGCGGCGCTGCTCGCCTCGGCGCGGAAGGGCGACCGCTCGGTGGTGAGCACAGTGGAGGCGGCCGTCGCTGCCAACCCCTCGAAGGCGATTGCGTTCGACGCGGCCGGCTTCGCGACCGTGACGGGTGCAGGCCGCACCTGGGCAGGAGGCCGGTTCGAGGTGGTGATGGTGGGAGAGCTGAGGAGACGGCTCAAGGCGCTCACGCGCAACGGCCCGCCTCGAGTGCCGCGCCTCTCGGTTTTGTCGGGCGTCGACGCGCTCACCGACATCGGCGCGCTCCAGGCGACTGACGACGGCGACACGGTCTTTCAGGTGGCCTCGCAGTTCAACTGCCTCGAGGCGCCGGGCCCGCACCTGACGAGCGTCGCGAGCTACTTCACCGACCCGACCCAGGGGCCGCGCGCGTCGATTTCGGCGTTCCCGGGGACGATGGTGCGCCACTACGCAGCGCCCGGGCGCAACGGCGAGCGCTTCGTGCAGACCGACGCCTCGCAGCTCGACCTGCTCGAGCACGTGTGTCCAGCGAACGTGGCGAAGGTGAAGAGCGGCTACCTCAGCTCGCAGAACATCGCGAACCCACGCGCCTTCGCGGCGGCGCTCGAGGCGAACTTCGAGAAGGTGCAGGTGGGCGTGCACGAGGGCGTCGAAGTCGTCCTCGGCGCCAACTGGGACGGCCTCGTGACACCGCTGGGAAGTCGCCGCGTCTCACAGGTCTTCACCTCGACCTTTGCAGGTGGGGGCTACAGCGCGGGCGGCGACCTCGACGGCATGAAGGACGTCATCTGCGGGCACCTGCTGCGCGCCGCGTACACGGGAACGCTCCTGGCGGCCGCTTCGCTCGGGAAGCGGCGGGTGCTGCTCACGTTGATTGGCGGTGGTGTCTTCTCCAATCCGCACCCCCTCATCTGGCAGGCGATTTTGTCGGCGTTGACGGAGCTCGAAGCGGTCGCGCCTGAGACGATGGACGTCGTCGTCAACGCCCGGGAAGGAATCGGAGACGCCCACGACGAGGTGCTCGCGCGCATCGAGGCGAGTGGCGGTGTCTTCTGCGTGCCTGGGAAGGCGTAGGCCCGGGCGAATGGCGTCGTGAAGTTCCGAACGGCCGGGTGCGGTGGGCCGTCCAGACGGCGCTCCCACCTGCGTGAGAAGGTGCTCCCGTGAAGAACACGCGCCCCACTCCGGTTCGAGTTGGCATCATGGAACGCCGACGTCCTGAGCTCGTCTCCACGCTGGCCGTGCGTCACCTCAACGTGCTCGAGCGCCTGTGGCGCGCGGCGAAACGCAGCGGCGTGGTGATGGGCGTGGTGTTGCTCCTGGGGAACGTCTCGCTGGTGTTCTTCCCCATTCCGCACATCCACCTCTGCCTCTTCCCGCTCGCGTTCGTCCTCGGGCCCATCATCGCCTTCGTGTCCTGGAGAGACCGCGTTTTGCTGCCGCAGACCGACCTCCCGTGCCCACGGTGCAATGAGAACGTCACCATTCCGGAAGGCCTCGGCGGCTGGCCCGCGCGCGCGAACTGCAACGCCTGCGCTGCGATGGTCGAGCTCAATGGAGCCTGAAGGCCGGCGCCGTCAGCGCTGCAGCACCGCGACGCGAAGCGGCCGGCCGTCGTGTCCCAACTTGAAACACATCGAAACACCAGCGCTTCACCCCGCCAGAAGCCCGTCGAGGGTGCGGCGCTATGTCGCATCGCGAAGCGCATCCTCCAGGTGCACCGTGCGACGCGATGATGCACCGCGCACTCAGGGCCGTTCTCCTCCTCACCATCGCGCTGTCGTCGGCTGAGGCCCGGGCCGCGGCCTGCTGTGTCTCGGCGACTGCCTTCGGGGTCGGGCGCCTGCTCGTGTGGGAGGACTTCGCGGTCGGCGTGCAGCTCGGGCACACGCGCGTGCTGGGCCAGTGGAACGCGCAGCGCTCGCTGCGTCTGTTCCAACCTGGTGAGTTCAGCGACGGCCTCACGCGCGTCGAGCCGTGGGTCATCGTCAGGCTCGGCGAACGGGTGCAGGCGCAAGCGCGCGTGCCGGTGGTGGTGAACGACCGCGCAGCCGCGGGCCTCGCGCAGGTGGCGGGCGGGCTGGGCGATGTCGGCGCTGCCGTGCGCCTCGAGGCCATCTCGCTCGGCGAGTTCGAGCGGCTCCCCTCGCTCGGCTTCACGCTCGGCGTCCTCGGGCCCACCGGGCGGCGCGCGGAGCAGGTCGCTCCACCGCTCGGCGCGGGCGTCACGGGGCGCGGCGCGTGGGGTGGCGCGGTCGCGCTCGAGAGCGAGTACACGTGGCTGCCCTGGTACGTGCGGCTCGACGCCGGCTTCACCGTCTACGCGCCGTTCCGCCGCGCCGACACCAACGCCTCGCAGTGGTACGGCCCCGTGGTGCAGGCCGCGCTCTCGAGCGGCCGCGAGGTGGTGCCGGACAAGCTCGTGCTCGCCCTCTCGGCGCAGGTGGAGTGGGAGGCCCCGCACTCGCTCGACGGAGAGCTCATCGAGACCTCGCGTGGGTTTCTGCCGTCACTCGTCGCCTCGCTCTCATGGCGGGCGGCGCCGCACTGGACGCTCGTCACCAGCCTCTCGGGCAGCGTGTGGCCCTCGGGCTTCGCGCAGAACCGCGACGCCCGTGTGGGGCTCGTCATCGGAGGCCGTTATGGGCACTTCTAGAGTCGTGGCGCTGTGCGCGGTGATGTCGGCCTGCGGACACGTTGGATCCGCGGCGCACTCGAAGGAGCCCTCACCCACGCTGCGCTCCGCGACCGGCGACACGGCCACGCTCGCGGCGCTCACCGCCAGCCACGACGCCACCGTGCTCGTCTTCTGGAGCAGCGGCTGCCCCTGCGTGCGGCGCTACCAGGCCCGCGTCGACGCGCTCGCCGAGCGTTTCAGCGCTCGCGGCGTGCAGGTGCTCGCCGTGTCGAGCAACGCTGGAGAGAACTACGACGAAGCGCTCTCGATCGCACGGGAGCGCGGCGTGAAGGTGCCGCTGTGGCGAGACGAGGGTGGCGCGGTAGCGGGCCTGGTGGGCGCGCGCAGCACGCCGACCGCTGCCGTCCTCGACCGCACCGGCGCGCTTCGGTTCATCGGCTGGGTCGACAACGAGCGCGAGCCCGGCGCCGAAGACCGCGAGCCGTGGCTCGAGCAGGCCATCGAGGGCGTGCTGACGCCTGGCCCGTTCACGAAGCGCACCCCGACGTGGGGCTGCACCATCACGCGGTCTCTGTCGCCCATCGAACCCCGTCACTGCGTCGCAGCACAGTGACACTCCCAGGAGCACCACCCATGCGTCGTCTCTCGCCCCTCCTCACCGCTCTCTTCCTCGCCGCGTGTGGCCCCGCCATCGAGGTGCCCGTGACTCCGAGCCGCACCACGCTCTCGACCGCCACCGTCGACACGCTCAGCGGCGAGCTCTCGTCCACCGCGGCGCTCACCACGGGGCTCACCACCGTCTGGCTGAAGCTCTCCGAGAACGGCGCGCCCATCACCGACGCGACGCTCACGCTGCTGCCGGTGATGACGATGCCCACGAAGGCGCACGCGTGCCCGGTGGTGGGCGAAGTGGTGCACGAAGGTGACGGCGTCTATCGCGGCCAGCTCGTCTTCCAGATGGCCAGCGCCGACATGGGCACCTGGAGCCTCGGCGCGAAGGTGGTGCGCGGTGGCGTCGAGAAGAAGCTCTCGTTCGACGTGGTGGTGGGCGACGGCGGCCTGGTGCACGCCTTCACCGTCGCCGACCCGATGAACCCGGCGATGCTGAAGAAGTACGTGCTGAGCGTCTCGTTCCCCAACGGCACGAAGGTGGGCATGAACCCGGTGCTCGTCACGCTCCACCGCATGCAGGACATGATGACGTTCCCGGCCTTCGACGAGGCGGCGTTCGAGATGGTGCCCGAGATGCCTGCGCACGGACACGGCTCGTCGAACAACGTCAGCCCCACGCTCGTCGCGCCGGGACGCTACGAGGGCCAGGTGAACTTCACGATGCCGGGCGAGTGGAAGACGACCTTCACCGCGAAGGCGGCTGGGGAGCTGATGACGACGAAGGCCTTCGACACGACGCTGTGAACCGTCAGAACTGCAGCACGAAGCCCAGCACCAGCGACGCGAAGCGGTCGGCCGTCGAGAGCGCCGAGAGCAGGTCGGCCTGCGCGAGGTAGCGCAGCCGCGCCATCAGGAAGAACGTCTCGCTCAGGCCGAAGCCGATGATGGCGTCGGCTCGCGTGGCGATGGGGCTGCGGCCGTTGAGTTGGTGAAGACGCAAGGCCATCGCGTCGACCAACACGGGGCCGAGGTGGAGCGCGAGGTGCGCGCCGTAGCCGAGGTAGCCCAGGGCGGTGAAGCGGCCCTCGTCGTCGGGGTTGAGCGACACCTGCTCGAGAGCGATGCGTCCGCCTCCACTACCGACTGCGCTCACGTCGACGGGACCCAGCCGCACGCCCACCTCGGGCCGGGCCGAGAGGTCTGCCTGAAAGTAGGTGGTGCCGAACAACTGCAGGTCGCCCTCGACTCTCGCGATGAGCGCCGAGACGGCGGCGAACTCGGGCACGTAGCCGAGCTGCAGCTCGAACGAGAACGCGCCCGACGCTTTCCCATCAGGCGTCGGCAGCAGCCCCACGCCCAGGCCGACCAGCGCGTCGCGGTTCTCCGAGGCCCGCACCGTCACCTGACGCTCCTCGAGCTTCTCGTACCGGCGCGCGAGCGAGGCCGAGGGTGCTGGCAGCGGGAGGTCTGCGCCCGGCAACCCAGCGCCGACGACGACGGGAGCGCCTGCGATGAGCGCCGCCAGCTTCGTGCCGGTGACGTTCACGTTGATGAGCGCCGCCGCGTCGGTCGCCAGCCCCGGGTGCAGCGCGACGGCCTCGATGGCCAGCCTGCGCGCCTCGGGAGCGCCCTGCTTCGCCTGCGCCAATCGCGCCTGCCCGCGCCGATGGTTCCACTCGGTCAGCGCGCGCCGAACCAGCTCGCGAACCGGCGTGCGGAGGCCGTCCTGCATCGACGCTTCGATGCCCGAGCGGAACGAGCGCGATGGGCCGTGCTGCCGTGAGAACGCCTCGTCGTGTTCGCTGGCGGTGGTGCGGTCGTTCAGGCTCACCGATTGGCCGTCGCCGGTGACGCTCACGCGCACGTCGAGCGCGACGTCGTAGTCAGCGGTGTCGGCGAGGAACGACTCGAGGCGAAACTCGTCGGCGAGGTACTTCACCAGGCGGGTGCGCGGCTGCTCTTCGTACCGGCTGACCGGGTTCTGCGACGTCACCGTCCTGCACTCGGTGACGGTGATGTAGTTCTTGGGTCCGGTCGTCGCGATGTTCTTGGTGACCTGGTCGCAGACCTGCCGGGAGCTGGTCTGCATCGAGGTGACCTCGACGCGCTCCGTGTACTGCTCCTCACGCACGCGCTCGACCTTCACCGGGTAGCTGGCCTCGCGACGCACACCGCTCTGACGTCGCACCACGACGTCACACCCGCCAAGCGTCACCTGCACCGTGGCGGGAGTCCCTGTCGATGACGAGGCGAGCTCGAGGCGCTGGGCCGGAGCACAGGCGGTCGTCGCGAAGCTCAGGTCGACGTTCGCAGACACCACGGCGTCGACCTGCCGCGCGTCGTCGGTCGTCGGTGGCGCTTCGCCGAGCCAGCCCTTCATGCGCTGAAAGAGAAACCGCTCGGCGCCGGGGCGAGCCTGACCTTCGGCGCGAGTGATGGCGTCTCCCACGCGCCGGTTGACGGCCTGGCGGACCTGCTGCGCCGGGCTCGAGCTCCGGGAGCCGGCGAACCACGACTGGAGCTGCTCGAGCGCCTGGAGCCACTGGCCTGCGTCAATCATCGGCGTCAGCTCGACGGCGCGGCGCTCGAGGAGCGTGGCCTCGTGCACCTCGGCTTCCTGCGCGACCGTGCCCCGGCCGCGCCGCGCCGCTTCGGTCACGATGCGCTGCAGCTTCGAGAGGCTCGCGTCAGTCACGTCGTCGCCGAGCGCGCGAAGCTCGCCACGGAGCCACGCGTCTTCAGCGTCGTGCAGCTCGAGCTTCAGCCGCGTGCGCGCGTCGTCGCCCATGTCGAGCTCGCTGCCCACTTCACGGTCGAGGTCTGCCACCCGCTGCGCGGCATCGAGCCTGCCCGCGCCGCTTCCGCTGACAGTGGCACACCCGACCAGCCCCACACCCAACACCAACACCACGATGCGCATCGCGGCTTTTCTACACGGGCCCGGCGCTCAGCGCCGACGAATCGGCGCCGGCCGGCTCAACGCAACGTCTCGAGCTGCGCGAGGCGCGTCAGCACCTGCGCTGGTGAGCGTGACCGGCGCAGGTCCAACGCAAGTCCCCGGCTCGCAAGCCTGGCGACGTGCGCCAGCGCGATGCGCCGCTCGGCAGAGTCCCGCGGGCCAACGAAGGCGACGACGACCTCGAGCGGCGCGCCGTCGGGCGTGGGAGCGCGGAGGCCCGGCGAGAGCACCACCAGCGCCGCGGAGAGCTTCACGCCAGGCACGTAGGCGCACGGTATGGCGACGCCACTGCCGATGGCGCTCGACACCTCGCCTTCGCGACCGCGCAACGCCGCGGCCACCTTCGACGCGCCCCCGGGCACCTCGCGGCCCAACCTGCCGGCGGCGACATCGAGCGCATCATCGAGGCTCGAACACGCGAGCCCCACCACGACTCGCTCCGGGGTGAGCAGGTCAGCGAGACCCTCGAAGGCGCTGGCAGCGCGGCGCCTCACGGGGAAGCGGGACTCGACGAACGCCTGCACCTCGGCGAGCTGTTCCGCGTCGAGCTCGCGATGCGCCAACTGAAGGAACAAGGAGCCCGCCTCTGGCACCGACTCGACGTAGTCCATCACCAGCGGGCTGACGCGCTGGGCGAGGTCCATCAGCAGCGTCGAAGGCACGCGCAGCTCACGCGCCATCGCCTCGAGCCGGGTCGGCGTCGGCGCAGCGTCGAGCCCGTTCTCGACCCGGCTCAAGTAGGCGCTCGACACGCCGAGCCGGCCCGCAAGTTCGCGCAAGCCGAGGCCCGACTCGAGTCTCATCAGTCGCAACGTCGCGCCGAAGTGCATGTCAGTGGCTCTCCGTCAGCGCGGCCTGTCGGGGTGCCGCGTCGACGACAAACGAGGGGGCGCCCAGCGGGGGGTGCACGACGAGAATCGACACCGTCGTCTCGGCGAGCACACGGCGACGACGAATGCTGATCAGGCCCTCGTCGAGCCCCCAGCCCGGGTTCATGCCGAGCACGAGCAGGTCGTACCCCTCGCGCGCCTCGGCCAGCACGACCTCGGCGGGCGACTCGTGCTCCACGACCTTGAGCTGCAGCGTTCGCGCGTCGAGCTCGGGGTTGGCGAGCACCTCGTCGGCGACGACCTGGGCCACCTGCGCACGACCGCGCCCGGGCTGCTGGCCCTGGCCGGGTGGCACGACGTGCAGCATCGTCAACGAGACGCCCGGTGAACGCCCGATACGACGAGCCAGCTCGAGCGCGGCGCGGTCTTCAGGCCCGCCCGCGTAGGCGACGAGCACACGCTTGAGCTGCGTGAGCCCGCGATCGACCAGCACCGCGACCGGCCGCTGCGAGGTGGTGACGACCTCGGTCACCGTGCCACCCAGTCTGCCTTCGAGCCAGAGCGGCTTGTGCGCGCCGAGCAACACCACCGAGGCCTGCTTCACGTCGGCAGTGTCGCAGATGTCCTTCGCGGGGTCGGCCGAGATGAACGCCAGCGGGCGGACCTCGAGCGAGAGCTCCTTCGAGCGCTCCAGCAGTGGCCCGAGCGGGCCCTCTTCGAGGCGCTCTTCACCGCGACGGAGGTCGACCGAGGGCCGGTCGCCGGGTCTCCACAGATGCAGAGCCAGCAGCCTCGAGGGCTCTTCGCGGCGACCCAGCAGCGCGGCGCTCACGGTCGCCAGGCCCGGACCGACGGCGGCGTCCGAGACGCACATCATCACCGTGAAGGGCTGCGCCAGCGCAGGCACGTTCGGCACGGGCGCGGGTGAGTCTCCGACGAGCCGGTCTCTGGCCAGCTCCGAATCCGGGTACACGAGGCTCAGCACGGGCGTGGTCGCGAACGTGGTGACCAGCGCCATCAGCACCAGCATCGTGAAGACCGTCGGAGAGATGACGCCGAGGTCGAGCCCGATGTTGAGCACGATGAGCTCCATCAGCCCGCGCGTGTTCATCAAGATGCCGACCGCGCTCGCTTCACGCCAGCGCAGCCCCGTGAGCCTCGCCGCGACCGCGCTGCCCCCGAACTTCCCGAGCGTGGCCAGGCCGATGATGGCGCCCGTCACCAGCCAGTCTGTCGGCGCGTTCACCAGACCCAGCTGCGTTCGAAGGCCCGAGTACGCGAAGAACAGGGGCAGGAGCAGACCGACGGCAACCGTCTCGAGGCGCTCGGCGAGGGCCTCTGCCAGCCGACCTTCCTTCGGCAGCACGGCACCGAACAGGAACGCGCCGAACAACGCGTGAATGCCGATGAGCTCGGTCGTCGCGCTCGAGACCAACAGCAACAGCAGCACCACCGCGGTGACGGTCGGCGTCATGCCCGAGCGGTCAGCGACGCGGCGCCCGAGGCGCGCGAGGAAGGGGCGCACCACGAAGAGCATCAGCGCGATGAAGGCCAACGCCATGACGGTCGTCCACAACGCTGCGCCCAGGCCGGTGGCACGCGCGACGGCGACGACGAAGGCGAGAATGCACCACGCCGTCACGTCGTCGACGGCCGCGCACGCGATGGTGATGGCGCCGACGCGTGAGGTGAGGAGCTGGCGCTCCGAGAGGATACGAGCCAGCACGGGGAAGGCGGTGACGCTCATCGCGACGCCGAGAAACAGCGCGAACGAAAGGAACGAGACGTCAGGCGACGAGTAGCGGTCCGCGAGCCAGAACGCCGCGCCGCCGCCGAGCAGGAACGGCACGATGATGCTGGTGTGACTGATGGCCACCGACGCGTGCGTGCGCCCCTTGAGCAGCTTCGGGTCGAGCTCGAGCCCCACGAGGAACATGAACAGCACCAGGCCGACCTGGCTGAGCATCTTCAACACCGGCATCGAGGAGCCAGGGAAGAGCATCGCCATGCCTCCGGGCCACACCCAGCCGAGCAGCGAAGGCCCGAGCACGATGCCCGCCACCACCTCTGCGATGACCAACGGCTGGCCGAGCCACTTCGCGACCACGCCCAGCAGGCGGGACACGAGCAGCACGACAGCCATCTGAACCAGGAGCAGCGTCAGGGCACTGAACTCGAAGTGAGGCATGAGGACTCCCTGTGGCCCGAAGGCGTTGGAGCCGTCACCCGCAGCCCTCGACGAGGCCTGCGGCCGAGGCTGTTAAGCCCGGGCTTAATGACACGTCGCTCGAGTGTCAACCCGTCACTTAACAGCGACGGACACGTTGACCCGTCGGAGCGTCACACCCGGTACGTCTTCTCGAACAGCACGGCGCCCTGCCCATCGTGGAACACCACGCGCACCTCGCCAGTCATCGGCTGGCAGTGGAGCGCGACGTAGTTGTTGTCGCCGCTCGCGTAGTCCCACCGTGGCTTGTTGAGCACGCGGAAGAGCGGGTTCGCCGACTGGGCGCCCGGGCCTGCGAGCACCTCGACGGCGCGGGAGCCGGGGCCGCTCATCGACACCGTGCCGGCGCTCGCGAAGTGATGGTCGCCCGACACCCAGAGCACGCCGGTGATGTTCTCGTCTTCGATGAAGCGCAGCACCTCGAGCCGTTGCTTCTGGTACGCGCGCCACGCGTCGGTGTTGAAGGCCGAGAAGCCGAAGTCGGTGATAGGCACCGAGTTCATCACCAGCTTGATGCGCGCGGTGCTGGCCTTGAGCGCGTTCTGGAACCAGAGCTGCTGCGCCTGGGAAATCATCTCGTGGTTGCCGTTGAGCAGGCTCGACGGCTTGCGCTCACCACGGGTGTCGAGCGCGAAGACCTCGACGGCGTCGCCCCACACGAACGAGCGCCACAGCCGGCTCGGCGCCATCTCATGCCGGCGAATCGGGAGCGCTTCGAAGAAGGCCTGGCGCGCGACGAGCATCTTCGCGTCGGAGATGGTCTCGGGGTTGAAGTTGTTCGTCACCTCGTGGTCGTCCCAGGTGGCGATCACCGACGTGCTGGCGCGTAAGGAACGGTAGGCCTCACGCGAGAGGCTCTCGTTCCACTTCGTGCGGTACTCGGAGAGCGTGTCGGCGCCGTCGTTGTACGAGGTGTCGCCGAGCAGGAAGAACGCAGCGAGGTCGGTGCGGCCACCCGCGTGCCGCAGCGGGTTCGCCGGGCCTGAAGACGTACAGGAGCACGCGCCGAAGACGAGCGGCTCCATCGCACCAGCAGGGAGCGCCGCGCGGAACCGGCCCAACACGCTGCGCACGGGGCCACTGCTCGTCTCCTCCACGAAGGCGTAGCGATAGCTCGCGCCCGGAGTGAGCTGCTGCACGTCGAGCAACACGAAGCCGCCATCACCCGGCGTCACCGGCACGTCGGCGGCGAGCTGCGCGTACGTGTCCTGCTCCATGCGCCACACCTTGAGCCGCAAGGGCGCGCTGCCGTCGTAGCGCGTGGAGAGGATGACGCGCTCGGAGGTGGCGTCACCCGACGAGATGCCGAAGCCGAACTGCATCGACGTCGCCCACGCCTCGGGGCTCTCGACGGGGATTCCCGCGTCGACGCCATTCATCGCGCCAGCGTCGGCAGCGCCTGCGTCTTCGCCCCGCATGCCACCGTCGACGCCATCGAGCGGCTCGTCCATCGCGACGTTCATGAGCGCTGGCACCTGGCCACAGCCCGCCCACGCGCCGCCGACCGCCACCACCCGGAGGAATTGCCGTCGCGTCGTCATGGACAGCGCGCGTAGCAAAAGAGAAACCGTTCGGTCAGGTCATCTGCGGACTCCATTCTCACGCAGATGCTTCGACCGAGCGCTGTACGGTCGGCGTCCATGAGCGTCTTGAAGCGCATCTGCGCCGAGCCGGCGAACCTCGAGCTGCGGCTCGTCTACGCGGATCAGCTCAGCGAGCGTGGCGACCCGCGCGGCACCTTCATCGCGCAGCAGTGCCAGCTGAGCCGCACCGACCGGCTCGACGAGGCCTATGCACCGCTCTTCGCCAGCACCCGGCGGCTCGAGGCGAAACACGCAGCGACCTGGCTGGGCGACCTCACGCCGCCGGAGCCCGGCGACTTCTCGCGCCTCGGGGTGAGCTCGACGTTCAACGCCGTCTTCAAGAACGGCTTTCTGTACCGCATCGCGACGACCGAAGAGGACCTGGCCTCGCGGTGGAAGACGCTGAGTGAGCGTGAGCCCATCGCGGGCGTCGAGCTGCTGGTCGGCGAGTCCGTCGACGCGGTGGAGCGGCCCGAGGCGGCCGGCTTTCGCGCGCTGAAGCTCTCTCCAGACCGCTGGTTCACCGCGAACTCCGTGGGCACCGCACTCGCGTGGGGCATGCCGCTGCTGGAAGACCTCGACCTGTCTGGCTGCGACCTGGGTCCGACTGGCGCGCGGCTGCTCGTCAACCTCGAGACCGACCTCGGCGACTCGTTCGACGGGTGGAAAGCGCCGCCTCCGTTTCGGAACGGCCAGCTGAAGCACCTCGTCTTGCACGGGTCCGGGCTCCACGACGAAGGCGCGCTGCTGCTCTTCGGCGCCGAGTCACTCGTGGGGCTGCGCACGCTCACCCTCTCGCAGTGTCGGCTGACGCAGGCCGCGACGCTCGACGCGCTGAAACGTTCGCCTCACCTCATGGGGCTGATCAGCGTCTCGCTCTCTGGGAACAAGGAGCTCGGCGGCCACTTCACGCAGCTCGCAGGGTGGGACGCGCTCCCGAAGCTCGAGCGGCTGGCGTTGCCGCAGACCGTGACGGCGAGCGACGTGCGCGCGCTGTTTCCAACGCCGTCGAAGGCGCTCCGCGAGTTCGACCTCACCAGCGCGAAGGCGTTGCTGACGGCACCCGCTGCGGTGCTCGCGCTCGCAGAGGCCTTCACCTCCCTCGACCTCGGGCTCACGGCTGTCGGTGATGACGGCTGGGCGGAGCTAATGCCGGCGCCAGCGCTCCGTCGGCTGGTGGAGCTGCACGCGAACGGGTGCTCGCTCTCTGACGACGCCATCGAGGTGCTGACGACGAAGGGCCCCAGCCGCCTCGTCACGCTCGACCTCTCGAGCAACAAGCTGACCGACGCTGGCGTGACGATGCTCGCCGAGTGGCCGGGTCTCGAGCACGTCACGCACCTGCGCCTGGGCAACAACCGCAAGGTGACGGCGGCGGGCTATCGCGCGCTGATGAAAGCTGAGTCCTTCACGCCCGCGATGCTCGACGTCGGGAAGGTGAGCGACGCGAAGCTCCTCGCTGCGCTGAAGGAGCGCTTCGGGCCGACGGCGGTCATCGCCGGCTGAACGTCGTCACTTCACGACAGACACCTCGACGCGCCGGTTGAGCGAGCGCCCCTGCGCGGTGGCGTTCTCGGCCACCGGCTTCGCCTTGCCGAACCCCTTCGACGACAGCCGGCCCGCGTCGACGCCCTGCTTCGTCAGCCAGCCCACCACGGCCTTCGCGCGACGCTCCGAGAGTTCGACGTTGTACGCGTCGGTGTTGGTGGAGTCGGTGTGGCCCTCGATGAGCACCTTCGTCGAGGGGCTGGCCTTCAGCGCGGCGGCGAGCTCCTCGAGCGTGGGCGTCGACTCGGGCAGCGGCACGTCGCTGTTGGTGGCGAAGCGGATTCCGTAGAGCACCACGCGCCCGCTCGTCTGCAGGGAGCGGCCGACCCGTCCCGTCTTCCTCGGCGTGCAGTCAGGCGGCGAGGTGCTCTTCTCGGCCTCCCAGGCACCCGAGAGCTCGCCGTTCAGGAACCAGATGCCCCAGAGGTTGCCGCCCTCTTTCGCAGCGAACGTCACCGCGCCTTCTCGATTGACGGCGCCTTCTTCGTCCTCTTCGAGCCACGTCAGCCGCGCGGTGGGGCCGCTCACGGTGCCGAAGAGGTACGCGCGTTGGCCGTAGCAGCCGTACAGCGCGTCGCCGTCCTGCTCGAGCTTCATCACGCCGTAGCTCGAGTCGTAGAGGCCCGCGAAGCGCTTGTTCGCAGACGGCGTCGTGCGCGCGCCGAGCAGGTCGACCTCGGCGAGCTCGGTGTACTGCTCGTGGCCCCAGTTGCCCGTCACCACCAGCTTCACCTGCTTCGCCAGCACGCCCTTGAGCGGGAACGTCGCCTTCTTCCCCTTCGGCACGGTGTACGAGCCGACCTTCGTGAAGGCGCCGCCTTCGGGCTTGAGCCACAGCTCGACCCCCTTCGAGGAGATGCCCGGGTAGCTCTCCTCCTCGTTGCTCTCGTTCGACAGCACCAGCGTGTCGAGGCGCCAGGTGGCGTCGAGCTGCCAGACGAAGGTGCCGGTCAGCGTGCCGTTGGGTGAACACCACCCAACCGTCGGGTCACCATCGGCGAGCCGCCACGCGCTCCACGAGCCGACCCCGGTGCCGAAGCTGCCCGAGTCTTCGCTGAGCACCGTGCCGTTGTCGAAGTCGAGCGCGTCGACGAGCGGCTCCTTCGGCGCCGCCTTCGGAGCCGCTGCCATCACTGCCATCACCGCGAGCCAGGTCGTCATGGGCGTGTTCTGGCAGGAACGATGCGCGGTGGGCAGCGTCGGGCGAGTCACCTGATCTGCATCAGTCGCGCGCGCGGTCATCAGGTAGCATTCGAACATGCTGCTCACGCTCCTCGCCGTCAGCCTCGCCACCTCGCCGGAGTTCTCGTTCGCCTTCAGCAACGGCGACGGCACGCAGCTGCTCGCGCTCGAGCCGCTCACTGCGCCTTCGGAGCTGAACAGGGTCGCCTGTGACGGGCGGGTGCTCGACGTGAAGTACGTGCGCGAGCAGCCGGCCGGCGCGAAGGACACCGGCCGTCAGACCGCGCGCAACTTCGCGCAGGTGAAGGGCTCGTTGTTCACGCCGGTGAAGGGCACGCTGCCCGTCGAGACGGTCTGCCTGCTGGGCACCACGAAGGCGTTCTCGAAGCGCACGCTCGAGGCCGTCACGCCTCGGGATGACGAGCGCTGCGACGCCAGCACCGAAGCGCTCATGGTCGGCCTCGAGAAGCGCAAGCTCGCGCAGTGCAGCGCCACCGGCGCGTTGAAGGCCGGGCGGATGACGTTCGCGAAGTACGAGGTCGAGAAGGACAGCGCGCTCGCCATCGTCGTGCTCCTGCCGAACACGGGAACTCCGGCCGTTCGCCGCTTCCCGGCGAAGTGGGAGAAGGACAGCCCGAGCTGCTGGCGCGCCGACGATGGCTGCGAGTTCGACTCGACGAACTATCGCGTCGCGTTCGTGATGCGCGGGCCTGCTGGCCTCGAGCTCTTCGCGCGCTGGGCGGGTCCCGAGGGTGAGAACGTCGAGCTGCTTCGCGTCACGGGGAGCGAGCTGAAGGTCATCGCCAGCTCCAGTCGCTACTGGGCACCCGAGTAGGGAGCGCGAAAGCGCCGCGTGCCATAGAGTCGCGCCGTGAGCGCGCGGCCGTGGTTCTTGTGGAGCGTCGAGATGACCGAAGAGGTCTTCCGCGAACGCCTGCGCGACGACGACGCTGCCATTCGTGCGCAGTGGCAGGGGCTGTTGATGCGTGAGGCTCGCTGGCACGAGGTCTGGCAGTACCTTCGGCTGCGAGACGTGCTCGGGAACTGGGACAACATTCAGCGTCACCTCGGCCGCAAGCGAGAGTTCTGGGTGTGGTTGATCGACGGTTGGCGGAAGGATGGGTTGCTGGATGACGCCACGACTGACGCCCCTGCAACGTGAGCTGCTCGACGCCTTCTTCGCCCGAACGCAGACGCTCTTCCTGACGGGCGGTGGGGTGCTGGTCGGCTTCGACTTCGGCCACCGCACCACGGACGACCTCGACCTGTTCGGTTTTCCAGAGGTCGACCTCGACGAAGCCGAACGTGTGCTCACTGATGCTGCCCTTGCCGTTGGCGCCACCACGCAGAGCATGAGCAGGCACTCCGACTTCCGACGGTGGCTCGCGGTCAGAGGCGAAGAGCGCTGTGTCGTCGACCTGGTTCGCGACCGTGCGCCCGCCGTCGAGCGAGAGAAGCGTCGGGCCGGAGCGTTGATTCTGGACACGCGGAGAGAGATTGCCGCCAACAAAGTCGCCGCGCTCGTCGGCCGAAGCGAGCCCAGAGACCTCGTCGACCTCAAGCTGCTGCTCGAGGCCGGTGAGCCGCTGGAGCAGGCGCTGACCGACGCGATGTCGAAGGACGCAGGCGTCGATGCCGCGACGGTGGCCTGGGCGCTCGAGTCACTCAGAATCGGCCCGACCGCGCACCTTCCCGGTGGTGCCGACCCGGTCGCCATCGACTCGTTCCGCAAGGGGCTCGTGGTCAAACTCCGAGCGATGGCGCTCGCCTCCACGCCGAAGTGACCAGCGTTACGCGCTCGCGCCGAGCGACTCGACCAGCTTCTCGCGACTGACGCGCAGGAACCCGGTGTTGAAGCGCAGCATCAGCTGCGAGCCGGCAGCCAGCACCAGCGCGACGCCGCTCATCACCAGTCCGCTCCACTGCGGCACCGACTGAAACAGCGCCGACGACGCCATGAAGAGCGCGCCGCCACCACCGAACACCGTCGCCATCGTCGCCAGCACCACCACCAGCGGAGGCCGCGCGCCTCGCATCCCGCTCTTCGTCAACGGGTGCGGCTGCCAGATGCTGACGAACTGCCCGATGGTCGACACCAGGAAGAACGAACACGCCGCGACCGCCACGCCGAGGAACAGCGCCGACAGGTCGGTGTAGCCCGACAACACCATCAACCCGAACAGCAGCGCCGTCTGCACGCCCTGCCACGCCGCGAACGCCCACTGCTTGCCCTGGAGCACCGCGCGCTCCTCGATGGGAAGCAGGAACAACGCCTTCACGCCATGACGGTCGAGGCCGAACTGGTTGAACAGCAGGTTGGTGCTCGACAGCCCCGCGTAGAGGAACGCCGCCGGCACCACCCACGAGCCGCGGTTGAAGAACTGCGCGAGCGGCCCACGAATGAGCACCACCGTCAGCGGCGGCATCAACAACATCATCCGTCCCGGAAGGCTGGTGGTGAGCGTCTCCCACTGCAGCCGCGCGACGCCCCACGAGGCAGACCGGAAGCTCCACAGCTTCTTCGCGGGCCCGGCCTTCGAGATGGTCGACAGCGGCTTCTCACGCGAGACGAGCAGGTACGCGGCTACCAGCGACACCAGCGTCAGCGCCACCACGGGGACCAGCTTCACCGGCACGCCGCTCCACTCCCCGGTGTACGGCGCGCGCGCGGCCTCGAGCAGCTGCCCCACCGGCGTCACCCGGCCAATCGATTGCGACACCACGCCGACGGCCGTCTGCCGCCTCGACGTCAGCACCCGCATCACCGCCGGCGAGCCGAACGACAACAGCAGCGCCATCACCGGCAACACGATGAGCACGATGCGCGCCTGTTTCGACACGCGCTGCGCGAGCGAGGCCACCATCAGCTGAATCGACATGGTGGTGACGACGCAGCAGACGAGCGCGAGCAGCATGAACGGGGTCGCGCGCGGCGCCGCGAAGCTCACCCCACCGCAGACGCCCACCAGCGCCAACAACTCCGTCGCGGCCAGCACCTCGGTCGAGCCCGCCACCAGTTCTGCTGCGAACAGCGCGCGTGGGTGCACCGGGTAGGCCTGCAGCGACTCCCACGGCAGCTGCCGGCTCGCGCCTCCAATGCCAGCGAACGCGCCACCGAGGACCGTGAGGGCTGTCAGGAAAATCGCGATGGCCGAGAGGTTGCGCTCCACCTCACCGTCACCCTGCAGGCTCCCACCGAGCAGGTAGCCGATGAAGCTGAGGCCCACGACGAAGGGCACGACAAAAACCGTGAAGGCGAAGAGAATCATCAGCCAGCTGGCGACGACGCCGAGCGTGCCGAACTGCTTTCGGGCCCGGTTGAAGCTGCCCTCGAGGTGCGCGGTGATGACGGCGCGAACGGCGCTCACAGCCACGAGAGGCCGACCTTCTGTTCTCCACCGACGAGGCCGACGAAGAGCGACTCGAGCGTGCCGGTGCCGCGGCCCAGCTCGTCATGCGTGCCCCACGCCTTCAGCTTCCCCTCGTCGATGATGGCGATACGCGGGCACAGCCGCTCGACCACTTCGAGGATGTGGCTGGTGAGCACGAGGGTGACGCCGCGCTGCTGCAACGAGAGGAGGATGTCTTTGATGGTGCGGTTGGTGACGGCGTCGATGCCTTCGAACGGCTCGTCGAGGAACACCAGCCGCGGCGCGTGAATGAGGGCGGAGCACAACGCGAGCTTCTTCTTCATGCCGAACGAGTAGTCCGTCACCAGCGTGCGCGTGCCCGGCCGCAGGTCGAGCGTGTCGAAGAGCTCCTGCGCGCGGGTGTCGATGAGGCTGTCTTCGAGCCCGTACATGCGTCCGACGAAACGAAGGTACTGCGGGCCGGTCAGCAGCTCGAGCAGCGCCATGTCTTCGGGCATCACGCCCATCAACCGCCGCGCCTCGAGGCCACGCGACGCGATGTCGAGCCCCAGCACCGAGATGGAGCCGCTCGTCACGTCGATGAGTCCCGTCGCCATCTTGATGGTGGTGGACTTGCCGGCGCCGTTGCGACCGAGCAGCCCGACGAAGTCACCTTCGTTGATGGTGAGTGAGAGGTCGTCGACGGCCACCTTCTCGCCAAAGCGCTTGGTGACGTTGCGGAGCTCGAGTGCTGCAGGCATCGGGTGAGACTTTCCTTCAACGTTTGGGGCGGCCGGGGATGATGCGAATCGTGTTCTCGGGGTCGTCTTCGTCCTCGTCGATGGTGGCCGAGGGGCCGGGCTCGACGCGGGGCACGTGACGGGTCTCTGACTCTGGCGTGCGACGAATCGGCGGCAGCGCGATGGTGACCTCGTCGTCGTCGAGCTCCAGCTGCACGACGGTCGACTCACCCAGCTCTTCGGCGATGAGGCGCAAAGAGAGCAGCGCCTCGAACGCGTTGGGCGGGCGGCGCGCGGCGTCCTTCTGGAGCAACTTCGCGATCCACGCTTCGAGCGCAGCCGGCGTGTCACGGCGCAGCGTTCGCACCGGCGGCGGCACGGTGAGCATGTGGTTGCGCGCGAGCTCGCCCATGGCCTTGTACGGAAACACCGGCTGGCCCGTGAGGAGCAGCCACGCGACGCAGCCCACGGCGTAGAGGTCGCTCTGCGCCGAGGCTTTCCCGTGCAGCTGCTCGGGGCCCATGAAGCCCAGGCTGCCCACCGTGACTTCGGGAGACGTCAGCCGCTCGCGGTCGGCGCTCTGCGCGATGCCGAAGTCGAGCAGCTTCACCCGCCGGCCTTCGCCCGACGAGAGCACGAAGACGTTGGTGGGCTTCAAGTCACGGTGAATGACGCCGGCCTTGTGCGCCGCCGACAGAGGCTCGAGCAGCCCATCGAGCAACGAGATGACGTTCGCGATGGTGAGGGGGTAGTTCGCCTTGAGGTAGTCCTGGAGCGACTGGCCCTCGAGCAGCTCCATCACCAGGAACGGCCGGCCGTCGGGCATCACGTTGGCGCCGAAGATGTCGATGATGGCGGGGTGATGAATCGCGTTCACCACGCGCGCCTCTTCGAGCAGCCGCCGCGCCTCGACGAGCGCCTCGCTGGCGGGCGTGCGCATCACCTTGATGGCGACGCGTTTGCCAATCATCGGGTGCACCGCCTCGTACACCTCGCCCATCGCGCCTGCGCCGAGCTGGCGGACGACCTCGTATTCACCGACTGGAGTGCCTGGTGCGAGGGGCATCGAGGAGGTGGACCCTAGCGTGAATTCGCCGCGGGCGACTCGGCGGCCTCGCTCCCACGGACGAGGCCATCGACCTCGAGCAACACTTCGCTCAAGACGACCGCCGGAATCGTCTTCAGCTCACGCGGCGACTGGAGCCGCAGCGCGCCGGTGTGAAGCCAGGTCGACGCTCCCGACGCCGTCGTCTCGGGTCCCTCGGCGGCCACCTCGAGCATCACGTGCAACGCGTACGGCTCGACGGCCCGCACGACGACATCGGCCATGCGGGGCTCGAGGCGGGTCGACTGCCATTGGCGGCGCCGGCAGAGCGTCTGGAGCCGTTGTTGGCGCATCCTGCGCCCCTGCCATCGTCGCGTGAGGCCACCCACGAGCTCCGCGTCATCGAGGGTGAACACCGGGCGCTCCACCTGCGCGAACGGTTGCGTGAGCTCGAGGGCCTCGAGGCGCCGGCGCCAGGCCGCGACGCTCTCTGCGGTCGCGAGCACCGGATGCCAGAGCTGCACCGTCGCAGACTCCAGCGGCTCGAAGACCTTCCCATCGACGTCGACGAACGCGCCGTCGAACCAGAGCGCCGGGCGGTCGCCCACCGTCCACACCAGCGCGCGCGCGAGCAGCATGACGACCGGGTGGCCGAGCGAGTGCGCGTGAAAATCGGAGAGGGAGATCGTGCGCTGCGTCCAGAAGAGCCGCTCGAGCCGGTTCGTCTGCGCCTCGAGCACCTCTTCGAACTCGGCGAACGTCGCTTTGCGTGCGGCGACGGCCTCGGCGTGTTCACGCTGCAGCTCGGCAGGCACCCGGCGAACGCGCTTTCCATCCGCGCGCACCCAGCCGAGCACCGGCGCGCCGTCTTCGAAGGTGATGGTGGGCGTCCAGGCGCCGATGGGCGCGTTCAGCTCGCTCGCGTCGGGCACCACGCGCTCCTCGAGCTGCTCCACCGAGAGGTCTCGTCTCGTCGCGGCGCCAGCGAAGGCGCGGTCGAGGTGGTGATGCGCGTCGCGGTATTCGATGACGCCCTTGAGCCGGGTGAGCTGCACGACGCCGGCGTCTCCCTCGAGGCTGCCGAGCACGCGCAGACAGGCGTTCACCACACCGCGAGACATCGGACCTCGTCCGGCGATTTTGCGGTCGGCGCGTTCGGCGAGCGCTCCGAGCACCGGGGCCATGGCGTCGCCGTCGAGACACAGCGTGAGCCAGACCAGGCCCCTCGTGAGTGCAGGACTGAAGTCGCAGGCCGCGGCATCCATCAGACCGAGCCAGTCGGTCACCGTCGTCGCGAACTCGTTCAGACCCACGCGCTCGGCGTGCCCGACCAGCAGCGTCAGCCACCGCCTCGTCGGCGTGGCGCCCGTCACCTCGTCGAGATGAAGGAGCAGCGCACGCCATGCCTCACGCTCCGGCGCTGGCCGACTCGCCTGGAACTCCCCGAGCGCGACGAGGAGCGGCGGCAGCACCGGGTGACGGCGCCCTGACTCGTATTCCTCGAGGACGGCCGGCAGCGTCTTCGGGGCGCGGAGTTTTCCGAAGAACCGGGTGAGCCCTTCGAACATGGGCCGAGGCATAGCCGATGCGATGTCGTGACGGCCCGGGCGAAGGGAGCAGGAGCCGGCGCGGCTGCCTTGCGAGCGCTTGCTCGAGCCGTTGCCACGTGCGGGTTCTGTCAGCCCGCCTGACAGAATCACCCCTTTCCCCACCTCGCCCCACACCGAAAATGGATCGTGTGGTTGCCCTGCGGCACCACGCCAGGGAGGTGTTCCGTGGAGGTTCGACTGACGGGAGCGATGCTCGGGTGCCTGGCCCTGGCGTGCGGGCCCGGCCTGTCGAGTTTCGACGGACTGGCTGCGAACGTCACCGCAGGCGAAGTCCGCGTGACGCCGTTCTTGCCGAGCTCGGTCTGCCCCACGATGGGGACCGTCGACGGGGCGGCCAACGAGGTGGCCCTGGCGGTGGAGTTCTCCGGGGGCTTCGAGTGGGTCGGCAAGGGGGCCGGGTGCTCTCCGCCGCGCCTGACTGCTCCCCTCGAAGCGGTCGAAGCCTCCGCCGTGAACGGGGGCCTTCACGTGCGCCTGTCAGATGGCGAGCGCACCATGACGCTCGACGACGAGGGGTTCTTTCGCAGCCGGCACTTCGAGGCACACGGCTTCGACCGCACGTGGAACCGGCGGGTCTTCACGTATCGCGATGACGACGTCGAGCTGCGTGACGTGTCGTGGTCGCTCTCGCCAGTTCCATTGGACGGACGCCGCTTCGTGAGTTCGAGCTCGGGGGCGGAGGGCACCGTGTTCGGGGACGGAGGCGTGCTGGTGACGCTGCCCACCGACATGACGGGCACGTACTCGCTGGAGCTCTTCGGCCTCGCGCGCTCGAAGCGCACCCGCTGCGAAGGCGTTCCATCATGCAACTCGAACCACGACGTCTCGGCGACCTTCGAGCTTCAGTCCCCTCCCTGACACGACCTGATCAGGGCGCCGCGCTCCCACCATCCCAGTTGGCCGTGACCTTCGTGCCGTCGAGCGGCAGCCGCTTCGTCACGCGCCCGGCGGGGGTGATCAGCTGGAACTCCACGCCTCGGCCCTCGGGCAAGTAGCGCGGCTTGTCGCCGAACTCTCCGACGGCTCCGCCGAGCCAGCGAAAGCGGTTGGCCTTCGAGTCCACCTCGAGGTCGATGTCCGTCAGCTCCTCGGCGGGCTTGCCGTTCCGGTAGACCCGCACCAGCGCGAGGTTGGCAAACGTGCTCGCGCGAACGGCCTGCGGGAACAGCACGATGGCCGTCTTGCAGTCGCCGCTGACGAAGCGGAAGTCCTTCGCGTCGACCGCGCAGCCATCGATGGACCAGGCCTCGGTCTCGCCGAGGCTGCAGCTGATTCGGCACGTCGAGCTCCTTCGCGCCTCGAGCGTGGCCTTCTTGTCGAACGAGGGTGTGGTCCACACCAGCTCCATCGGCGGCGCGGCTGGAGGGGCCTCGACCGGGACGACGACGGGCGCCGGCGCGGCCTGCTTCTCACGACACCCCACCACCACGAGCGACACCACCAGGACTCGATGCATGACGGCATCCTGCACGGTGCACCTCGAAGCACGAAGCAGAAGCACAATCGAAGCAGGTCGAGCCGGCGCGCCTTGACTCGCGAACACCCGGCGACTGCAGTCGCGCGCCCATGACGACGCGTGACCTCTCCGCGGTGTTCCCTCCTTCGCCTGCGGCCGTTCCACCCGGGCTCACCGCGCCCTCGAAGTCGTACAAACGGCACGCCTGGCTCGCGATGGGGGGCCTGCTCTCGTTCGTCGGCCTGTACCTCGGCCTGACGGGCTACCTCGCGTGGGTGGTGTGGCGGCTGCTCGGCAACGCGATTCTGCACGGCGGCAACGTGGTGGGCGCCTTCTTCCTCTCGGTGCCGGCGCTCTTCTTCCTCGCGTTCCTGGTGCGCGGGCTCTTCGTCGTGAAGCACGGGGCCGACCCGTCGCTGGTGGAAATCTCACCGAAGGAGCAGCCGACGCTCTTCGCGTTCCTCCACAAGCTCGCCGACGAGACGGGAGCGCCGCGGCCGCACAAGGTGTTCCTCTCGGGCCGGGTGAACGCGGGCGTCTTCTACGACTTGTCGTTCTGGAACCTGCTGCTCCCGTCTCGCAAGAACCTCGAGCTGGGGCTGGGCCTGGTGAACGCGCTCACGCTCGACGAGCTCAAGGCCGTCATCGCGCACGAGTTCGGTCACTTCGCGCAGCGCACGATGGCCGTGGGGCGGTGGGTCTACCTGTCGCAGCAGATCGCCGGGCACATCGTCATGTCGCGCGGCATCTTCGACCGCTTCCTCACGGGCCTCTCGCGCATCGACATTCGCATCGCGTGGATTGGGTGGATTCTGCGGCTCTTCGTCTGGTCGATTCGCGCCGTCCTCGACACCGCGTTCCGCATCGTGGTGCTGGCGCATCGCGCGCTGGGCCGTGAGATGGAGTTCAACGCCGACCGCGTGGCCGTGTCGGTGAGCGGCAGCGACAGCCTGGTGCACGCGCTCCATCGTCTGGGGCCTGCGGACGAAGCCTGGGAAGAAGCGGTCTCGTTCTCTGCCGAAGAGCTGCACGCGGGCCGCGACGTCGAGGACCTGTTCGTGCTGCAGCGCTCGGCGCTCGAGCACCTGCGCCGCATCTTCGACGAGCCCGACTTCGGCAAGACGCCAAAGCGCCCCGAGGGAGACTCGACGTTCCGCGTCTTCACCGCCGGTCTCGCGCAGCCGCCGCGCATGTGGCTCACCCACCCGCCCAACCGCGACCGCGAAGACAGCGCCAAGGAGCTGTACCTGCCGTCACCGCTCGACGCGCGAGAGGCGTGGGCGCTGTTCGACGAGGTCGAGACCGTTCGCAAGACGGTCACCGCGAAGCTGTTCCAGAACGCGAAGGCCGAACGAGAAAAGAATTCAGCCGGCAAGCCTGCCGTTGCCGTCGAGACGACGATGGAGGAGCGGTTCGCGAAACGGTTCGGCCGCGCCGCGCTCGACCCCCGGTACCGCGGTGTGTACCTGGGCCGCTCCATCGCCGCGTATCAGGAGAAGGCCGACGGACTCATCGGCCCCGTCGAGGCGCTCGACCACCACGGCGTGCTGGCCGCGCTCGAGAGCCTGTACCCCGCGTCGCTGCGCACCGAGCTGAAGAGCTATCGCGAACGACGTGACGAAGAGCACCAGCTCGAAGGCCTCGCCGACGGTGTGCTGACGGCTCCAGGCGGGGTCATTCGCTACCGCGGGCGTGAGATTCGACGCAAAGAGCTCCGCGGCGTCATCGAGGCCGTGCGCACCGAGCGGCGCACCGTCGAGCAGCGCATCCTCGACCACGACCGCACCTGCCGCGCCACGCACCTCGCCGCCGCCAACCTGCTCGGCCATGGGTGGAACGACCACCTTCAGGGCCTGGTGGAGCTGCTGCACTTCGTCGCGCACTCGTTGCGAAACCTCGCGGACGCGCACTCGCACCTGCACCACGTGCTCGACATCGTGCTCGCCGACGGCAACGTCTCGTCGTCGGAGCGCAAGCGCGTCTTGAACTCGGCCGACGACCTGTACCTCGTCATCACCAGGCTCTGGCAGGCGAAGCAGGACCTCGTGCTGCCCGACGACATCGACGCGCTCTACGGCAGCGCAGGCAGCTTCACGGCGCTCAGCGAAGAGCTCGGGTTGCTCGAGCCCAACGAAGGCAACCTCGGCGATTGGCTTCGCGTGATGGAGGGCTGGGCGCAAGGCGCGCTGGGTGACCTGCGGGTGCTGGCCGACGTCACGCTCGACCGGCTGCTCGAGGTGGAGGCAGAGGTGGCGGCGGCGGTGCGTGACGGCGTCGAGGTGGAGGACGCTCCCGACGCGGCCGAGGTGCCCTCGCAGTACGGCACGTGCGTCGTCGGCAAGGAGCGCGAGCGGCAGAAGAAGCTCGGCTGGTGGGACCGCTTCCAGACGGCCGACGGCGTGGTGCCGGCCACGGTGCGCGTGATGGTCGCCTCGGGGGTGCTGCTGCCGGCCCTCATCGTCGGTGGGCACATCGGCTCGTCGACGCTGCACGTGGTGAATGGGCTGAACGTGCCCGTGAAGGTCGTCATCGAAGAGAAGGCGCACGTAGTGCCGGCGCTGAGCACCGACTCGTGGGAGCTCGAGCCGTCAGGTGACGTGCAGGTGAAGACGACGACGCTCGACGGAAAGCTGGTGGAGGAGTTCGAGGTCGCGGTCGGTGGCGGCTTCTCACACTCGGTCTACAACGTGGCCAGCGCGACGGCGCTCGTGGAGTGGACGGCGGTGTACGGCGCCGGTGGCCACAGCGAGCTGCCTGAGGTGCCGAAAGGCGCTCCACGCTGGAGCGATGCACCGCAGGAGTACGTCTTCAGGCAGCCACCGACCTCCGTCTCACTCAAGCGGGGACAGACTCTGTACAAGGCCGTGCTCGACGAGACGCTGAAGGCGGCACCCGTCTCGCAACTCGGGCTGGTGACGTCACCTGACGAGAAGCGAGACCTCGTGCTCAGCCACGTGCGCTTCGACGACGTTGGCAGCGAGGCGTTCGGCAGCTGGGCCGCCTTCGCAGACGAGTACCCCGCGGCCGCGAAGGCCCTCCTCGAGCGCGCCGACGCCTCGCCGTCGGACGTCTTCCTGCAACGCGCCGTGCAAGACGCCTCGAGCGACGAGGTGCGCGCCGCCCGCTGCGTGACGACGGTGAGCGCCGCCGAGAAGGCTCCCGATGATGGAGACCTGCAGTACCTCGCGCTGCGCTGCAAGAACGCCGGAATGGCCGATGGCTATCGACTGACGTGGGAGAAGTTTCCGAAGAACCCGTGGCTCAACTGGGCCGTCGCCGAAGACCTCGCGCGCGGCGGGCAGTGGAAGGCGGCGCTGACGGCGCTCGACACGGCGGTCTCCGCGAAGGCGTTTGCGCCGATGAGGAGCGTCGCGCTCACCGAGTACCTGCGGCTCGTTCGTGGTGCACGTGCGGCGGGCGTGCAGGCCGAGGTTCCGCGCGTCATCACCACGGCGCCGAAAGAGTCGATGGTGGCCTTCATCACTCGCGTCGAGGGCGCCGAGCAGAAAGACGATTGGGCTTTCTTGAAGGCGTATCACGCGCTGAAGACGGGCTCGCTCGTCGAGGCGTTGAACCTGGCGAACGGGAGCACGAACGTCTCGGCCGGCGGCAAGGCGCGCATGACGTTGCTGGTCGGCGCGTCCGACGGCGCGACCGAGCGTCAGCGCGAGCAGGCCGCGAAGGTGACGCCGACGCCCGACCTCGCGTGGGTCTCCGACGCGCTTCACGTGCGCGCTGGCGAGCGTCTCGACACCATCACCTCGGTTGGCAGCGTGCGCGGCCCGATGCAGGCCTCGCTCGCAGACGCCTTGCGCGACCCGTCACTGGCGAAACACCCGGCCGCGCTGGAGGTCATCGCGAAGTCGGTGGGCCTGAGAGACCGTGCCGTGGTGCTGGCGATGGGTCTCATCGTGCTGGGTGACAAGTCGCCAGCGACGTGGCGCGCCGAAGTGAAGGACCTGTTGTTCACCATCGAGCGTCCGCACTTCCGGTGACCCAGAAGCGAGCGGTGCCTCGGCCGCGGATGACCCGGTTCAGGCCCACGGTCGACCTGAGTGCGGCTCGGAGGCGCCTTCTGATGTTCGCTCCAGCTGAGCAGGAGAACGTGACGTGACCTTCGACGAAGCCCTCGCGACGAAGAAGCTCCGCCTCTCCTGGAGCTTGCCCCAGCCGGGCGACCTGCCCACCGCCATCGTCGCGCGCGTCTTCGACCTGGTGTGCGCGCGGCAACCCGAGCGCCCGGGGCTCAGCCAGGACGAGTCGCTGATTTTCGAGAGCGCAGCGCGGCGTGACGACGGCTGGCACCTCTCGGGCCGGTACGTCTTCGACCGCGACTATGCGAGCCAGTACGACGTGACCGAGACGTGGCGCTTCGACGCCATCGTCGGCGACGAGGCCACGCTCTCGACGTGGACGTCAGCCAACGAGCCGTAGCGCGACGCAGCTCCCGCCGGCACTGAGCGCACGACCTCACGCATCTCGAGCGCTCGACCTTCCCGCAGCGTCGCGGGACGCCTTCCCTGTCAGCCCTGTGCAACCGCGCACGGACTGTAACTTTGCAACTTCAGAAGAACCGGCGGATCCGACCAGATTGATGCTCGAGGCGAGCGTCGCCTGAACGAAGGGCTCGTATTCGCACGCCACGCGCGCGCGGCACGAAGACTGCTGAGCAGCCCCTCAGATGGATCACCAGGAGCCCGGAAACGGGCCCTCCTGACCTTGACCACTGCGGAGACTCACCCATGACTCGACGAAGTTCGTCGTTGTACCGCTCTGTCTGCACGAGCGTGTTGGCCCTCGGCCTGGCGCACGGAGTGAACGTCGCGCACGCCGCTGAAGGCGACCCGAAGCCGACGGAGGCGGGAGACTTCTCGCTGCGCATCGAGCCCGGCATCTCGGTGCCGCTGACGGATCCACAAGCGCAGCGCTTCATGGTCGGCGGCTCGCAGACGGTGAAGGCCGCCTGGAACCTGAGCCGGTTCCTCGACCTCGGGCCCAGCGTCGGCTTCCTCGCGCTCCCGACTGCCGCGACGGGCGACAACCCGGGAACGGCGTGGCTGTTCGGCGCGAGCCTGCGGCTGAAGCGACCCCTCGACTATGCCGACAACGACACGCTCTTTGGGCTCTCACCGTGGATCGATGTCGACGCGTTGTACGCGCGCACCGGCTCACTCGATCGCCCGGCCTTCGACGTCGGCGCGGGTGTGTCGCTGGCGCTCGGCAAGGACCGCATCTTCAGGATCGGCCCGTTCGTGCGATTCCTTCACCTGTTCTCGCTCGACCGCCCCGGCTTCGACAATCGCAGCGCCGAGATTCTCACCGTCGGCCTGAGCCTCGAGGTCGGCTCGCGCATTCAGCGTGAGGCGGTGGTGGTCGCTCCCGAGATTCGCACCATCAACACCAACACGAACACCAACACCGAAGTGATCTCGTGCCCCGACCGCGACAACGACACGATCCCCGACACCATCGACGTCTGCCCTGACGTCGTGGGCCCGCTGGAGACCTCGGGCTGCCCTCCGTACAAGGCCGTCGTCGTCAAGCGCGACAAGCTCGAGCTGAAGCAGAAGATCCAGTTCGAGTGGAACCAGGCCGTGCTGCAGCCGAGCTCGTACCCCGCGCTCGATGAAATCGTTCAGGCGCTGAAGGACAACAAGAGCTTCCGCGTGCAGGTCGGCGGCTACGCGTCGTCCGAGGGCGACGACGACCGCAACCAGGATCTCTCGGAGAAGCGCGCCGAGGCGGTGCTCGACTACCTCGCCAACCACGGCATCGCCCGCTCGCGGCTCACCTCGAAGGGCTTCTCCTCGTCGAACCCCAGGCAGACCAACGTCACAGAGAGCGGGCGCGAGGCCAACCGGCGCGTCGAGTTCATCCTCACCTTCATCATTCTTCCCGACGGGACCAAGTGAAACTCATGAACATCCTCGAACGCGGTGCGCTGTTCTCGATGCTGGCCTTGCTGTCTGCGTGCGGACAGTCGCTGGTTGAGTTTGCCGATTCCGGCACGGCAGGCGGCAGAGCCGGCGGGAGCGCGGGTGGCCTGACCGCTGGTGGCAGAGCTGGCGGGAGCGCCGGCGGCAGCGCGGGTGGCATGAGCGCTGGTGGCACCGCAGGCGGCATGACGGCTGGCGGCACTGCGGGCGGCATGACGGCTGGTGGCACTGCGGGCGGCATGACGGCTGGTGGCACCGCGGGCGGCATGACGGCTGGTGGCACCGCAGGCGGCATGACGGCTGGTGGCTCCGCGGGCGGCATGACGGCTGGTGGCTCCGCAGGCGGCATGACGGCTGGTGGCACTGCCGGCGGCATGACGGCTGGCGGCACTGCGGGCGGCATGGTCGCCGGTGGCTCCGCAGGCGGCATGGCCATCGATGCGGGTATCGACGCCGGTGTCGACGCCGGTATCGACGCGGGTGTCTTCCTCGACGGAGGTTTCTTCGTCCTCTCGACCGTCCCCGGAAACCTGGCGATGAACGTGCCCATCACGACGCGGCCGACGGCCACGTTCACCCTGCCGGTCAATCCACTCACCATCACGCCGACGACCTTCACGCTGATGCGCGGACTCAACCCCGTCCCCGGCGCGCTCCGAGCCGACGGTGGCATCACGGCGACCCTCGTCCCGAACGCGCTGCTCGCGTTGAACACCACCTACACGGCGACCATCACCACCGGGGCCCTCAGCCTCGACGGGGGCCTCCCACTCGCGAATGACTACGTCTGGTCGTTCACCACGTCGGCGTGCGGCATTGCTCCGGTCGTCCTCGGGTCGGCCGCGAACTTCGCAGTGCTCGCCGGCTCGACCGTGACCAGCGTCGGACCGACCTCGGTCATTGGCGACCTGGGCGTCAGCCCCGGCACCGCGGTCACCGGCTTCCCGCCTGGCACCGTCGTCGGAGCGCAGCACTCGGGCACGCCGACCTCTGCGCAGGGCATCGCCGACCTGACCACCGCGTACAACGAAGCGGCTGGCCGCACGCTCTGTCCCGTCACCGTTTCGGGCAATCTCGGCGGGCAGACGCTGACGCCGGGGCTCTACAAGTCGACCTCGTCGCTCTCCATCTCGTCGGGAGACCTGACCCTCGACGCGCAGGGAGACTCGACCGCGGTGTTCATCTTCCAGATGGCCTCGACGCTCACCACGACGGCCGGCAGGCAGATCATCCTCAGCGGCGGTGCGAAGGCGACCAACATCTTCTGGCAGGTCGGCACGTCGGCGACGCTCGGCACGACGACGGTCTTCAAGGGCACCATCATGGCTGATCAATCCATCACGCTGAACACGGGCGCGACCCTCGAAGGCCGGGCGCTGGCTCGCATCGGCGGCGTCTCACTCGCGTCGAACTCCATCGTGGTGCCGACCCCGTGAGCCCCTCCCACCTCCAGGAACCATCACCAATGACGCATCGCCTCGTGAAGCTCGCAGTGTCGTGCACCCTCCTCGCCGCGGCCGCCTGTGGTGGCCCGGTGGTGGGCGGTGATGCCGGTGTCGTCGTCGTCTCCGACGCCGGCGTGGTGATGAACCCGGGAACGCCAGCGCAGCCGGTGGCGCTCGGGGGAGCCGGCACCTTCGTCGTGCTCGCGAAGAGCGGCATCTCGACGGTGCCGCCCTCGGTCATCACGGGCGACCTCGGCGTGAGCCCCGCGGCCGCGTCCTTCGTGACGGGCTTCTCGCTCACCGCCGACGCGACGAACGTGTTCGCGACCTCGGTGCAGGTGACCGGGAGGATCTACTCCTCTGATGACGCGCCGCCCACGCCTGCCAACCTGACGGCCGCCGTCTCCGACATGGAGCTGGCCTTCACCAACGCCGCCGGTCGCGCGGCTGGCGTCACCGAGCTCGGGGCCGGCAACCTCGGCACCCGCACCCTCGGGCCAGGCGTCTACAAGTGGGGCACGGGGCTGCTGCTCCCGACGACCGTCACGCTCACTGGCACGGCCACCGACGTGTGGATCTTCCAGATTGCCCAGGACCTGACGATGAGCAGCGGCGCGAGAATCGTCCTCGCGGGTGGAGCGCTGCCGAAGAACGTCTTCTGGCAGGTCGCGGGCAAGGTCGACCTCGGCACCACCGCGCACCTCGAGGGTGTCGTGCTGTGCGAGACGGCGATTACGCTGCGCACCGGCGCTTCCATCAATGGCCGGCTGCTGGCGCAGACTGCGGTGAGCCTCGACGGGAACAGGGTCGTCCAGCCGTAAGCCTCACGTGGGCTCGGGCGCCGTCACTCCTCGGCGTTGCGCTCGAGCATGCGGTAGAGCGTGCGCCGGTCGACGCCGAGAATCTCTGCGGCGCGCGACTTGTTGCCGCCGACGAGGCTCAACACCCGCTCGAGGTAGCGCACCTCGAGCGCCTTCAAGGTGATGAGCTCGGCCTCGGTCTCGGCCGTCAGCACCACGCGCTGCGAGCGGTGCGAGCGCACGGCCCCCGGCAGGTCGTCGACTGACAGCTCGTCGAAGCTCGCCATGGCGACGGCGCTCTGCATCGCGTTCTCGAGCTCCCGCACGTTGCCCGGCCAGTCGTAGGCCAGCACCCGCTCGGCGGCCCGGTGGGAGAGGCCCTTCACCTTGCGAGGCCCCGACGCGCTGGCGCGCTGAATGAACTCGTGCGCGAGCGGGAGCACGTCGGCTGGCCGTTCCCGCAGCGGGGGCACGTCGATGCGCACGACGTTGATGCGGTAGTAGAGGTCTTCTCGAAACCGCTTCTCCTGCACCTCGGTCTCGAGGTCCTTGTTGGTGGCCGCCACCAGCCGCGCGTTGAAGGGCTCCTCGCTGGCGCCGCCCACCGGCCTCACCTTCTTCTCCTGCAGCACGCGCAAGAGCTTCGCCTGCGTGTCGAGGGGCAGCTCGCCCAGCTCGTCGAGGAACAGGGTGCCGTCCTGCGCTTCGAGGAACAGGCCCTTCTTGTCGGTGCGCGCGTCGGTGAAGGCACCCTTCGCGTGGCCGAACAGCTCGCTCTCGACGAGGGAGGCCGGCAGCGCGGCGCAGTTGATGGCGATGAAGGGGCCGGCAGCGCGCTCGCTGCGCTGGTGCAGGGCGCGAGCGACCAGCTCCTTGCCGGTGCCGCTCTCGCCGCGAATCAACACGGGCACATCGGTGCTCGCGACGCGGTCGACCATCGCCAGCACCTTGCGCAGGCCGACGCTCTCGCCGAGCAGCGACGGCGCTCCCGGCGGCGGCTGGAGCGCGTTGAGGCGGTGCACCTCACGGCTGAGCGCGAGGTGTTGGCGGGCGCGCGACACCGAGAGCACGAGCCGGTGCGCTTCGATGGGCTTGACCAGGTAGTCCCACGCGCCGAGCCGAATCGCCGACACGGCCGTCTCGACCGAGGCCTCGCCGGTGATGAAGATGACGAGCAGCCCCGGCCGCAGCTCGAGCGCGCGCCGGGTGAACTCGAGGCCGTCGACGCCCTCCATGTTGACGTCGGTCACCGCCACGTCGACGTCGAGCTCGGGCAACGCCGCCAGCGCCGCGCGCGCGTCGTTGAAGGCAAACACCCGGTATCCCTCACGGGTCAGCGCCGCCTCGAGGAACTCGCACAGCCCGAGGTCGTCGTCGATGAGGAGCACCCCTCGGGGACTCGGCTCGAGCTCGGGTAGGGTGGACATGTCAGAGCCCGTAGAACACGAGACTGTGCGGCTTTGCCACACTGAGACGCGTTGGTGGCCCCTGAGGGCCTGTATTGCGTGTGCCGCGAGGTGGCACAGCCCGTGAAACGGGTGGGTTCGTCGTTTTCCACTCTTTTCAAAGGCCCCCGCCATGTCAGTCACCGCAGCGCCGACCACCGAGTCCCTGCTCAGTCGTAGTCCCGCGATGAAAGAGGTGGCTGCGCTCGCCCGGCGGCTCTCGAACGTCGACTCGACCGTGTTGATCACGGGCGAGAGCGGCAGCGGCAAGGAGCGCATCGCGAAGTTTCTCCATGACGAATCCGCGCGTGCGGCCGGCCCCTTCATCGCCATCAACTGCGGAGCGTTGACCGAGACGTTGCTGGAGTCAGAGCTGTTCGGCCACGCGAAGGGCGCCTTCACGGGCGCCGCGCAGGACCGGCCGGGCCTCTTCGAAGCGGCCACCGGCGGCTCGTTGTTGCTGGACGAGGTGGGCGAGGTGTCGCCGGCCATGCAGGTGAAGCTCCTTCGTGCGCTGCAGGCCCGAGAGGTTCGGCGCGTCGGCGAGAACAAGAGCCGCACGTTCGACGTGCGCCTCATCGCGGCGACCAACCGCAACCTGGCGCAGGCGGTGGCAGAAGGAACGTTCCGGCAAGACCTGTACTACCGCCTCAAGGTCATCGAGCTGCGGGTGCCGGCGCTGCGAGAACGCCGGGAAGACGTGCTGCCGCTCGCGAGGTTGCTGCTGAGCGCGGCGGCCGAGCGCATGGGCCGCCCCGTCATCGGCTTCACGCCAGCCGTCGCCGAGGTGTTGATGCGGTACGAATGGCCGGGCAACGTGCGAGAGCTCGAGAGCGCGATGGAGCGCGGCGTCGCGCTGGCGCGGGGCCAGGAGATTCAGCTCGAGGACCTGCCCGCCGACGTGTGCGGCCCGGTGGCGAGGCTGCCCGCGAGCAGGCCAGCGGCGGGCCGGAGTCTGGCGGACATCGAGCGCGAGTACATCATCGCGACGCTCGAGCAGAACGGCGGGAATCAGACGCGGACGGCGCACGTGCTGCAGATCGGCATCGCGACGCTGTACCGCAAGCTCCGGAGCTACGGCCTGATTGCGCGGCCTCGTGGAGGCCCGCAGGCCGAGCCGCTCAGCCTCGTGGGAGCACCCAGGCGCGTGTCGCGGCCTGAGGTCGAGCCGACGTCGTCGAACGAAGCGCGCGGCGGCTGAGCGAGCACGTTCGCCGAGCACGCATGCCGCCCTCGCCATCGGCTCGCGTTGATCAGCCCTTCAGCGGCAACGCGAACGAGACGGTGGCGCCGCCCTCCGCGCCATTCGACGCCCAGATGCGCCCGCCGTGGCCCTGCACGATGCACCGCGAGATGTACAAGCCCAGGCCGACGCCGCGCCGGTCGCCGGAGCGCACCTGCAGGTAGCGGTCGAAGATGGCCTCGAGCTTGTCGGCTGGAATACCCGGGCCGGTGTCGCTGACCGAGAAGCGCAGCTCGCGGTCGACGGCCTCGACGCGCACCTCCACCGTGCCGTTGCGCGGGGTGAACTTCAGCGCGTTGCTGAGCAGGTTGATCAACACCTGCAGAAGGCGCGCAGGGTCGAACGTCGCGACGGTCGGCGGCGGCACCAGCGTGGTGACGAGCGTGACGCCGCGCGCGGCGGCCTGTGCCTGGAACATCTCGACGGCCTCGTGCACCACGGGCGACGCCGACTGCTCGCGGCGCGCGACGGCCAGCGTGCCCGCGTGAATGCTGGCCACGTCGACGAGGTCACCGATGAGCCGGTTCATTCGCGCGCCAGAGCGTTGAATGCGCTGCGCGTCGCTGATGACCTTCGTGTTGTGCCCCTCGCGCGCGGCCTCTTTCGCGATGAGCCCCGCGAAGCCCAGCACCGTGTTCAAGAGGTTGCGCAGGTCGTGGCTGACGATGGCGAGGAACTCGTCGCGCGTCGCCAGCGCGTCGTCGGCGCGTTCGCGCTCCTGCACCAGGTCTTTGTCGGTGACGCTGCGCTCGGTCGCGAGCTGGACGACCTGCTCGCTGCGCTCCTCGCGCACGACGTCATCGGCGGCCGCGCGCTCGTGCTCGAGCACCTGGTCGGCCTTCGCGCGCGCGCGCAGCAGCGGCAACGGCGTCTGCTCTCCGTGGGAGTCATCGACCTTGGCCCGGGCCGCCGCGAGCACCGCGTCGGCGCGTTGACGCGCCAGCGTGACGACCGAGTCCGCCACCTCCTCGAAGTCCTCGAGGCTCTCGACGATGGCGAGGTCGGCCTTCTCGCGCTCCGCCCGCAAGCTCTCGTCGGTCTGCTGGCGCTCGGTGCTGGCGGGTTGGTCGGGAGTCGTCATCGGCTCTGGCGCGTAGCACGTGCGGCCCCGGGTGACGGGCAAGATGGACGCAGGGCCCAACGGCGTCGAGGGGCGAGGGCGGCTCGGCGTGTCTCGGGAGTGCTGACAGCGACGAATCCCCACTCGAGTGGCGTCTCCCGAAAGGACCCTTCCGTCGCGGCCTCGGTGACGACTGATCAGCGCGTCATGGATCCCCAGCTGCCGGCCCGACGACGACCTTCGGGAAGCCAGCGCCGATGCACACGTCGGCGACGGCAACGAGCAGCTCCACCTGCACGTCGTCGTCCACCTGGAGCTCGATGCTCTTCAGCTCGGGAAAGGCCTGCCGGACCCGCGCGAGCTCTTGTCGCAGTGGCCAGAGGTCGGGCCGGTGGCGGCGGTCGAAGGTCAGGCCGAACCGCACGAGCGGCGCGTCCTCGAGACGAAGCGCCACGACGGTGGGAGAGAAGCCAAGCTTCAACTCGATGGGGTGAGGGTCCTCGCAGACGGCTCCGCAGCCCGAGCCCTGCAGGTGGAGCCCCTGAATGCTGGCGGGCGGGAAGCCGGGCAGCAGCGCCATCACGAAGACGCCGAGGAGGTCAGCCAGCGGGCTGAGATGAAGCGAGGGGCGCGGCACGTCGACGAGACACCCGCGTTGCGCTTCGGTTCCGCGCTCGAGCGTTCCCGTCGAAGTGCGAGCGTCGCGAGCGCCTTCCAGCGCGTGAGTGCCTTACAGAGCGCTCGTCTGCGCAGGTGCGCCTGTCAGCGCAACGAGAGGAACGAACGGCTTCGCGAACACCTTGTTCTGCGCGTACGCGAACAGCGCAGGCCAGAGCGCAATGGCCCAGTTGAAAACGACCAGCGGCGTAGAGCCGCGAGGTTGGCGGGTGGCCTCGCTCGGCAGGTGAACCAGACCAGGTCGGCGACGATTGCTTCAGCAGGTGCACCTTCAGCGCGGCGGCGTTTGAGGAGTTCGGCGGCCGCGCGAATCGGCTTGCAGCGCGCAGCCCAACGCCACTAGTCGCTTCCCACCATGAGCCGCATCTACCGCCAGCTTCCGTCTGCAGGGACCCGCATCGGCCTCGCCTTCTCCGGAGGCCTCGACACGCGCGCCGCCGTCGCGTGGATGACGAAGAAGGGCCTCGACGTCTACGCGTACACCGCCGACCTCGCGCAGCCCGACGAGAAGAACACCTCTGACATTCCGCCCATCGCGACGAAGCACGGCGCGAAGGCGGCCCGCCTCATCGACTGCCGCGCCTCGCTCGCCCACGAAGGCCTCACCGCGATTCAGTGCGGCGCGTTCCACCTCTCGGTCGGCGGCCGCAAGTACTTCAACACCACGCCGTTGGGCCGCGCCGTCACCGCCACCGCCATCGTGCGCGCGATGAAGCAGGACGGCGTGCACGTGTTCGGAGACGGGTCGACCCACCGCGGCAACGACATTCAGCGCTTCTACCGGTACGGCATCCTCGTCGACCCCGACCTGCGCATCTACAAGCCGTGGCTCGACCAGCAGTTCGTCAACGAGCTCGGCGGCCGCACCGAGATGTCGAAGTTCCTCGAGGCCGAAGGCCTGCCGTACTCGATGAGCACCGAGAAGGCGTACTCCACCGACTCGAACATGCTCGGGGCCACCCACGAGGCGAAGGCGCTCGAGCACCTCGACAGCTCGATGCACCTCGTGCAGCCCATCATGGGCGTGGCGCACTGGAAGCCCGAGACGCGCGTCGACGCCGAGACCGTCACCGTCACGTGGGAGATGGGCGTGCCCGTCGCCATCAACGGCAAGCGGCAGCCCGACCTCGTGAAGCTCTTCCTCGAGGCCAACGCCATCGGCGGCCGTCACGGCTTCGGCATGTCTGATCAGATCGAGAACCGCGTCATCGACGCCAAGAGCCGCGGCATCTACGAGGCGCCCGCGATGGCGCTGCTGCACCTGACCTACGAGCGCCTGCTGTCGTCGGTGCACAACGAGAACACGACGGACCTGTACCTGACGCTCGGCCGCCGCCTCGGCCGGCTGCTCTACGAAGGCAAGTGGTTCGACCCCGAGGCGATGATGCTGAAGGAGTCGCTGTCACGCTGGGTCGGCACCGCCATCACCGGAGAGGTGAAGCTCGAGCTGCGGCGCGGCGACGACTACACGATTCTCTCCACCAACGCGGCGCAGTCGGCCTACGCGCCCGAGAAGCTGTCGATGGAGAAGACGGTCGGCGCCTTCACGCCGGAAGACCGCATCGGCGCGCTCGAGCTGCAGAACCTGTCGGTGGGTGACAACCGCGCGCTGCTGCTCCACTACGCGCAGACGCTGGCCCTGCCGACCGGCTCGAAGGACGAGCTGAAAGAGCTCATCGGCGGCGACTGAGCTCGCGGTCCGCGCGACGCACCTGCACCGCGGCATGGGCGCTGGCGAACCCCAGCAGGGGGTGGTTGGGTCGCCACATGCGCCTGCTGATCGCCGCAGCTCTCCTCACCTCGCACCTGGGCTTCGCCGCCACCGTCGATGACGTGCTCGCAGCCGCAGAGCGCGTCGCCGCAGCGTCTCCGACCGGCACCATCGACGACCCCCTCACGAGACACCTGCGCACCCTCGAGAAGAAGCTCGGCGTCACGCTGCCCATCGACCCCGCCGCCGTTCGGAAAGGCGAGCCGAAGGCGGGCTCGGCGAGATGGGGCAACGCTTCGTTCTCTGATCAGGGCCCGCGGCGGCCGCACCTCATCGGCGGAACGCTCGCCCTGCCCCGCTCCGGAGCGCTGGCTGGCGTCGGCGGCAGCCTCGTCGTGGTGCACGGCAACGTCAGCCTCGGCTTCGTGGTGGACAGCATCGTCATCGCAACCGGAGACGTCAGCATCGCGAACCTCACCAACAGCGTCGTCGTCGCTGGAGGCCACGCGTCCATCTCGCACCTCGACGGCAGCGCCGTGCTCGCCCAACGAATCGAGAACTCATCGCTTCAGCAGAAGGCCTCGAAGCTGCCGTGCGTGCTCGGTGCGTCGGTTGGCGTTCGGCTGCAGTGGCTGGGGGCGTCTTGCACGCTGCTCAACACGCCGGCCTGGTGGGTGCGTGGCGCGAGCGAGGGAATGACGTTGACGGCGAAAGCCGACCCCTCGGTGAGCACGGCCCGGCCCTTCGAGACCTCGAAGACGCTCCTGACCGCGGCCCCGGCGTGTCGCGCGGCGCTGGCCCAGGGCGCGAAGGCCGGCGACGTCTCGGTCGGAGTCACCTCGGTGCCGTGGCGCGCCCAGCGCGGCGCCGTGCCCGCGGACCTCGAGTCCACCCGCGTGCTCGACGTCTACGACTCGGCGATTGCCCTCGAGCGCGGCGGCGCGGTGAGCCTCGTGAAGGCCGCTCCATCGCCGGCCGACGCACCGGCGTTGCGCCAGGCAGAGCTGCTCGAGCTCGGCGGTGAGTTCGAGCTCCACGGCATCGGCTTCTCGCAGCCTGGGCAGCTCGAGCCGACTCAGGTGAAAGTCATGGGCGCGAAGCCCATCGTGCTGGTGCTGGCGTCGGGCGAGGGCGCGCGCTGGCAGGTCGACGTCGAGCCAGAGGCGACGCTGCGCGCGGTGGTGCTCCTCGGCGGAGCGGGCCAGCAACTGCGCTTCGGAAAGACGAGCGCGCCAGTCGTCCTGGACCTCAACGGGTGGCCCTGCGTCCAGGGGAAGGCCGGGACCCGATGGGACCCACTCGAGGGACAGGCGGAGGAGCCGAAGGTCATCGCCACGGTGCTCTCGTTGCTGGGCCGCCGCCCGCCGCTCGCGTTCACCTCGGTGCAACGGGGCACGAAGGCCGTGACCGGCAGCATGGGCGAGCCGTCGTACGTCGTGGGAGCGCCGCCGCCAAAGCCGTGAGCCCGGCGCCTGTCGTCAGCCCAGCTTCAGGTGCGCCGAGAACAACGCGTCGCACTCGCCCGCCAGCCGTGAGTCGAGCGCGGTGACCCGATTGCCCGCGTCGTGCGTCACGAAGCGCAGCGTCACCTTGCGCCAGCGAATGTCGATGTCGGGGTGGTGGTCGGCGGCCTCGCAAAGCCGGCCCACGTGCTCGACGAACGTGATGGCCTCGGGAAAGCTCGGGGCCTCGTAAGTGCGCACCAGCATGCCGGCTTGAACGCTCCACTCGGCGTGCGTCGCGAGGAAGGCTTCGAGTTCGGTCTGGGTCAGCGGCTCGTGGTGCATGAGATGATTTCGCGCCCGATAGTGGCCCGAGTCAAAGCGAAACGGGCGGGCCGGTGATCCACGTCTTCCCCTCGGGAACCCGTGGGCGCACGTGGTACGCTGCACGACTTCAATGGCTGCGCTCGAGTTCGCCTTGCCAGGAGCCCCCGGGTCTCCCGGCTTCCCCTTTCCGGCTGCGCGGTTCACCATCGGCTCGGCCCCCGAGGCAGGCCTGCGCTTCGACGCCCGGCTCGTCTTGCCGCTCCACGCCGAGGTGGCCCTCGACCCGAACGGCGTGCCGTGGATTCGCGACCTCTCGAACGGGCAGCTCGCGCTCAACGGCGCCACGGTGCAGAAGGCGCGGCTCCAGCCAGGCGCGAAGGTGCGGCTCGGCAAGCTCGACCTCGAGGTGCGTGACGCGTCCCTGGCGGAGCTGAAGCTCGACGCGACGGCCAGGCGCCCGACGCCGTTCGCGTCGCCGCCCCTCGACTCGACCGCGAAGCGGCCCACGCCGTTCCAGGCGCCGCCCTCGGTTCGACCCAGCCAGGGCCGGCTGCCTGCCCTCACGAAAGATGCACCGTCAGGCTCCGAGGCGACGAAGCTCTCAGGCGTCTACGTGCCTGACGAGGACGCTGCCGACGGCGGCCAGGCCACCGCGATGCGCACGGTGCTGCCCGAGGGCTCCACGGTTGGTGGCCGTTACCGCATCATCAAGAAGCTCGCGGCGGGCGGCATGGGCGAGGTGTACCAGGCTGAACACATCGAACTGCACAAGCAGTTCGCCGTGAAGGTGATGCTGCCCGCGCTGTCGTCGGACCAGGAGTTCGTCGCCCGTTTCAAACGCGAGGCCATCTCGGCGAGCCGCATCGGGCAACAGAACATCATCGACATCTCCGACTTCGGGCAGACCGACGACGGCCGCTTCTACTTCGTCATGGAGTTCCTCGACGGCGTCACCATCGCGAGCCTCCTTCACCGACAGGGTCCGCTCCCGGTGCAGCGCATGGTGAACATCGCGCTGCAGACCGGCCGCGCGCTCGCCGCCGCGCACGCGCAGGGCATCGTGCACCGCGACATGAAGCCCGAGAACGTCATGGTGCTGCAGCGGCCAGGGCAGGCCGACTTCGTGAAGGTGCTCGACTTCGGTGTCGCCAAGGTCTCCACCGGGCCCGGACAAGGCGGCCAGACGCAGCTGGGCATGGTGGTGGGGACGCCGCAGTACATGTCGCCCGAGCAGGCGATGGGCGTGGCCGTCGATGCGCGCACCGACACCTATGCGCTGGGCCTCATCCTCTACGAGATGCTCTCGGGCACGCCGACCTTCCACGGAGACACCGCCAGCATCTTGATGGTGAAGCAGGTGACCGAGCCCGCGCCGCCCTTCTCTGACGCGCTCGCCGCCGCCACGCCAGCGGTGCTCCACGACCTCATCTTCACGATGCTCGAGAAGGACCCGGTCGCCCGCCCGCAGAGCCTCGACCAGGTCGTCAACGTGCTCGAGACGCTCTCGGCGCAGCTGAAGCTGGGCGCGACGCTGGCTCCTGCGACGACGTCGGGCCGCTTCCCGTCGACGGCCACGCCGCACACCTTGAGCCCGGTGCGCGTCACGTCCTCCGGCCTGCCCATCGCACCGACGACCAGTCGCGGGGTGGCTGCCGAACCGAGCGGCTCCGAAGACACGCTGCCGCCCCCACCGGCGAAGTCGAAGACGCCGTTCATCGTCGCGGGCGTGCTGCTGCTCGTCACCATCGGCGCGGGCGGCGTGTTGGCCATGTCGGGAGAGAAGACCGTCGAGCACCCCGTCATCGTCATGCCGCTGCCGCCCGAGCCACCGCCAGTCATCGAGAAGGTGCCCGAGCCGGCCGCTCCGAAGCTGGTGAAGTACACCCTCGAGAGCGAGCCGCCTGGCGCCGAGGTCTGGGACAAGGACGTGCTGCTCGGCACGACGCCCTACATCCTCACGCGCGAGGCGCAGGCCATCGTCGACCTCACCTTCAAGGCCAAAGGCTGCGTCGACCTGCCGCGAAAGCTGGCCATGCCGCTGCAAGACGGCGCCATCACCATCACGCTCGAAAAGAAGCGCGCCGGCGGGCCCACGACGCCAAAGCCACCGAAGCCAGGAACCGACATCGTCGACCCGTACGCGACGCCCACGGAAGACATCCAGAACCCGTACTGACACGCCCCGCTCGCGGGGCAGGAGAGCAACCTCATGGTGTTCATGCACGCGCTCGTGGTGGCGCTGGTCGTCACCGCGCCAGCGAAGCCGAAACCACCCGCCGCACCCGTCGCCGACGTGGCCACCACGAAGGCCAAAGAGGCGTTCCTCACCGGCCAGCGCTTCTACAAAGAGGCCCGCTACGCCGACGCCATCGCCAAGTTCGAAGAGGCGTACGCGCTCAAGCCGAGCCCGGTGCTCTTCTACAACATCGGCCGCTGCCACGAGCAGCTCGGCGACGTGCCGAAGGCACTGCGCTCGTATCGCGACTACCTGCGCATGGCGCCCGACGCGAAGGACAAGGACACCGTCAATGACGCCATCGCGAACCTGGAGCGGCGCCTGAAGGAGAAGGGCCTTCAGCAGCTGCTCGTCTTCGCCGACCCGCCGGGCGCCACCATCGAGGTCGACGGCAAGGCGCTGGGCAACTCGCCGGCGTCGGTCGAGCTCAGTGCGGGCAACCACCGGCTGGTGGTGAAGGCCGAGGGCTTCGAGACGACCGACCGCTCGTTCGTGATGCAGACGGCGCGGGCGACCGAGATGACCATCAACCTGCGGCCAGTGGCGAAGGGGAGCGAGCCCGTGAAGGTCGAGCCCACTGCGACGCCGACGGTGGCGACGACGAAGACGGACCCCGGCCCTCCGCCGCCTCCGCCCGTGGTGACGGCCGAGCCCGAGCCGACGAAGCCGCCGCTCCTCTTCGTCACGCTCCGGGGCAACGCCGGTGTGCCGCTCGCGAGCCCCGACCTCACGACGTTCTTCGGGAGCGCGCTCGTCGGCGTGCAGGTCTCGCACGCGCTGTCCTTCGCTTTGGGCGGGCTCTTCGTGCGCGGCGGCGGCGTGATGGTGCGCGGCTCGTTCGTGCCCTTCAACGCGACCGGGCGGCTCAAGCCCGTCGTCTCGCTCGAGGTGCCGATGGTGTTCGGCCCGCCGTTCTCGCTGGGCGTCGCTGTCTCGCCTGGCGTGCAGTTCGACGTGATGCGCTGGTTGTCGCTGGGGGCCGAGCTGCCCATCACGTTCTTCCCCGTCGCGCCCCCGGGTGCGCCTGGTTTCTACATCTTCGGAGCGGCGACCGCCGCGGTGAGGTTCCTGTGAAACGTCTCGAGCGAAGTGCCGTCGCGCTGACCGTCTGTCTCGCTGCGCTGCCGGTCGCCGCGCAGAGCCATTGGCTCTGGGAAAACCCGCAGCCCTCGGGAGCCCACCTCACCGCCATCGACGGACTCAACGCGACGACCGCGGTGGCCGTGAACGAGCGCGGCGAGGTGCTCCGTTACACCGGGTCGGGCTGGTCGGTCGAAATTCGCGCCGTCACCGCCTCGTTGCGCGCGGTCGACCAGGTCGCGACGAACGTGACGTGGGCGTGTGGCGACTCGGGGCAGGTGATTCGAAACCTCGGCGCCGGCTGGTCGAACGTCGCGTCACCGTCGACCATCTCGCTGTCCGCCATCGCTTTCAAAGACGCGACGACGGGCGTCGTCGGAAGCCGTGGCTCAGGCGTGTATTACACGTCGAACGGCGGCACGAGCTGGAGCGTGTCCTCGGGCATCACCGGCAACATTCAAGATGTCGTGTGGGCCACGGGGACGAACACCTTTTTCGCCACCAACGGCCTGACCCTCTACCTCTCGACGGACAACGGCGCGACCTTCACCGCGCAGTCAGTGTCTCCGTCCGGCGGCGCGAATACCATTCGAGCGCTCGCGGCGGTGTCGGCGACTGACGTCTGGGTCGTCGGGGCTTCCGGCTCGCTCTGGCGATTCACCACGGCCACGGGCTGGTCCACGTCGGCGGTGCCGGTTGGCCTTCCCGCGACGGACTTCGTCGACGTCGCCGTCACGAGCGGCTCTGTCTACGCCCTCGGGTACCCCAGCGCCGCGGTCGCGAACAGGCGCGTCGTCGCGGTTCGCAGCGCCGGCTCGCTCTTCTCAGACGTCTCGCCTTCGGTCGGCAACGTGCCGGTGTGGGACGTCGCGCCGCGCGGGCTGTTCGTCGACCCGACCTCTGCGAGTGGTGACACCGTCTTCATCGCCGGGCAGGCCGGCATGCTGTTGCGCTCGACCAACCGTGGCGTCGCGTGGAGCCGGAACGGAACGAGTGGGCAGCGCTACTTCGGCATCGACTTCGTCCCCGGCTCGTCGCCGCTGGTGTCGGTTGCGGCAGGCGCTGAAGGCGCGATGCTGGTGAACACGACGGGCTCCTGGGCCGAGGTGTACTGCGTGCCGCCCGACGCGAACGGGCCCGTCGGCGGTCGCGACCTGGGCGACGTGGCCTTCACCGGCACGAACGGGCTCGCTGTTGGCATCTTCGGCACGGTCTGCATCGCCAGCAGCTCGAACTGGGCCGCGTGGACCCAGGCGGCCGTGCCGACGGGAGGGCCCATGTTCCGCGAGGTCGCCGCCCGGTCTTCCGACTTCGTCGCCGGCGCCGACAACGGTCTCATTTACTTCTTCAACACCGCCGGCGCCGTCACGAGCTCGCCTGACCTCGACCCCAACGCCGTCAGCGGCGTCTCCGCGCTCTCGACGCGGCCCTCGGGCTCCGAGGTCTTCGCTGGCACCAACCCGCTGCCCGACGGCGGCGCAGGCCCGTTCTACCGGTGGACGAACATCAGCACCTCGCAGCCCGCGCTGAGCCCCACCCTGCCGCTCAACCACTTCGTCACCGACGTGGCGTTCCTCACCTCGACGAACGGCTTCTTCGTCACCAGCAACGGCAATTGTTCTGGTCGAAACGCGACCGAGGGCTTCGTGTACGAAACGACGACCTCGGGCACCTCGTGGACCCGCATCGCCACCCTCGACGGCTGCGCCGGCTGCTTCGGGTGGATCAGCCTTCACCCGGCTGACGCGAACACGCTCTGGGTCAACGGAGAGAACTGCGGCGCGCGCCGGCTCACCCGCAGCGGCGCGACGTGGACGGTCGACTCGCCCAACCCCGTGCTCGATGCGCCCCACTCCATCTTCAAGATTCGTGGCCCGGCGAACGACCCGGCCAACCTCTGGCTCGTCGGAGGCTTCGGCATGGTGCAGCGCACCCGCTGCGGCGGCAGCAACACCGCCACCTGCCCCGTCGACAGCAACACGTGCACCGACGACGTCTGCGTGCCGGCCACCGGCCAGTGCGTGAAGAACGTGCTCGGCGGCCAGAGCTGCAACGACGGCACCGTCTGCACCAGCACCGACGTCTGTCGGCCCGACGCGGGCTGCAGCGGCTCACCCATCACCTGCGACGACAACAACACCTGCACCTCGAACAGCTGCAACGCGACGTCAGGGTGCCAGTTCACCAACATCGGTGGCTCCTGCAACGACAACAACCCCTGCACCAACAGCGACATGTGCAACGCGGGCAGCTGTCAGGGCGTCGGCGTGATGTGCCCGGCGCCCAACGCCTGCCAGACCGGCGCCTGCACCCTCGACGGTGGCTGTCTGTACACGAACGTCATGAATGGCACCTCGTGCAACGACAACAGCCAGTGCACCGTCAACGACTCGTGTCAGACGGGCGCGTGCGTGGGCTCCACGGTCAACTGCAACGACAACAACCCGTGCACCACCGACTCGTGCTCGGCGATGGGCGGCTGTCTCAACTCGCCGATGCCGGGGCTGGGCTGCTCCTCGGGCGATCTGTGCCGACTCAACGAGGTCTGCCTCGCCGATGCTGGCTGTGGCGGCGGCACCACCATCAACTGCAACGATGGCAACGGCTGCACCACCGACACCTGCGAACCGGCGCGAGGCTGCGTCAACTCCAACGCCGACGGCCTGACGTGCTCCGACTCGAACGCGTGCACCGAGAACGACCTCTGCGCTGGCGGCAGCTGTCAGGGCTCCTCGCGCGCGTGCAACGACGGCAACCCGTGCACGTCCGACGGCTGCAACCCCTCGACCGGCTGCATCACCACGAACGTGGGAAACAACACGCCGTGCTCCGACTCGAACGCGTGCTCGCTCGGCGACCGCTGCATCGCTGGCGTCTGCACACCGACCGGCCCTCTCACCTGCGACGACAGCAACGCCTGCACGAACGACAGCTGTGACGCCGGCATCGGGTGTGTGTTCCAGAACGTGGTCGACAACTCGCCCTGCACCGATGGCAACGCCTGCAGCACGGGCGACCGCTGTCTCATGGGCCAGTGCCAGGCGACGGGCGGCACCATGTGCAACGACAACAACCCCTGCACCAGCGAGAGCTGCGACACGACGACGATGGCCTGCATGTTCATGCCTCGCACTGGCTTGAGCTGCAGCGATGGCAATACGTGCACCACGTCCGACACCTGCGCGGTGCTGCCCGACGGCGGCATCGGGTGCACGGGCACGCCGGTCACCTGCGACGACGGCAACCCATGCACCGTGGACACCTGCGGAGCCTCGGGCTGTACGAACACTCCGGCCGCGATGTCGATGAGCTGCAGCGACGGACAGGCCTGCACCTCGAATGACTTCTGCGCGCCGCTCGTCGACGGCGGCGTGTTCTGCGCCGGCCAGCCCGTCACCTGCGACGACCGGAACCCCTGCACCACCGACTCGTGCAACACCCTCGACGGTGGCTGTGCGACGACGCCGACGAACCAGGGCGGTGCCTGCAGCGACTCCAACGCGTGCACTCAGACGGACTTGTGTAGCGGAGGCATGTGCGTCGGGACGATGCCCGTCACGTGCGACGACGGTGTGTCGTGCACCACCGACTCCTGCAACCCGGCGAACGGCATGTGCCAGGCGACGCCCACGAGCGCGTGTGATGGCGGCGTTGGTGGTGGCGCTGCGGGCGGAGGGATGGCCGGTGGAGGAGCTGCCGCAGGCGGCGCCGCGGGTGGTGGTGCCGCAGGTGGTGGCGCTGCAGGTGGTGGTGCGGCGGGCGGCGGTGCTGCAGGCGGCGGTGCAGCCGGTGGTGGCGACGCGGGTGGTAATCCAATGGCCGGCGGCACGAGCGGCGGCGGTGGAGGAACGACGGCCGGCGGCACGGCAGTCGCCGGCGGCACGAGCGGTGGAGAACCGGTGGATGGTGGCCCCGACCGCCCGTCGGTCTTCAAGCCCGGGTGTGGCTGCAGCGGCGTCGACGGATCGCTGTTCGCGCTCGTCGGGCTCGTCGCCGTCTTCGCCCGTCGGCGCCGTCAACGACGCTGACCCAGGCAGGACCCCGGCACTGGCGAACGGTGCCGGTGCCGGTGCCGGTGCCGCTGAGACGAGCCGGCATCGCGGTCTTGAACGAGAACATCGCGGCCTCCGCCCATATCGGGGCCCGTCGCGGGAAGCGCTCACGCCACAGGCACGACCCAACACGTTCCGACCTGCGCGGAGTGGTGACTCCGCGTCAGCTCGCTCGGCCCTCGCGATGATTCGAACCCGTCTCGTCGGGGACTGGCCACGTGCCGGAGTTGACGCGATTTCACGTCAACCGCGAGCTCACCGGAGTCACGCGCGGGACACCTTGCGAAGCCTCGACGGCTCGGGTCGCCTCCCTCTCCGCGGGCAAGGAGGCTCGCGGCCTGTCGAGGTTCGCCACACCGAAATGACGCCAGCCAGACCCGAGTGCCGTCAGCAGGAGCGTGGCTTGCCCCACCGAGCGGCTGCTCGGTAGACGGGCAGAGTTCGAGTGTCCGCCCCCTCTCGCTTCGTCTGATCAGCTCACGTCAACAACACCCAGGCCGCGAGCACGATGACCAGCAGCAGACCCACCAGACTCACCTTCAGCGGCCACGCCACGCCCTCGACGGCCGCCTCCTGCAGGGGGCGGGTGGCCGCGTCGGGCTTCCGGCCGACCCGCACGCCTGGCACCAGCGGCGCGGTCACCTCGTCCGAGTAGCGCGGGGCTGGCGCCGTCACCTGAACGACGGACTCGGTGTCGGGCCACGCCGGCACCGCCTCGGTCTTCTCGTGCCACGCCGGGACGACCTCGGTGCGTTGGTCGACGGCAGCTCCGAGCGCGAGCTTCCCGGGCGGAGCGGTGACGCTGGGCGGGAGGTCGCTCACCGTCGCCGAGAGCTCGGGCAGGTTCCTCGGCGTGAGCGCCGGCTCCGATGCGATGGGCACCGGCGCCGACAGCGTCTCATGCGAGACGACCTCGGCCACCTCGGCGTCGGGGAGCGACTCGGGCGCCGGCGAGGGCCTCGAGACCGCGGCCAGCATCGCCTCGGCCGTCTCACGCGCCGGCAGCTTCACCGGCCCCACGTTCGCCGCCGTCACCAGCGCCTCGACGAAGGCCTCGACGGTGGGCTGCCGGTCTGCCGCCTTCTTGCTCAGCGCCTTCAGCAGCACCATCGACACCGCCTCGGGCACCTTGTCGTTGGCCAGGTGCGGCGGCTCGGGCGCGTCGTGCAGGTGCTGGAGCAACATCGCCTTGGTGTGCTCGTCGCGGTAGGGCCGGTGGCCGACCAGCAGCTCCGAGGTGAGCAGCCCGAGGGAATAGAGGTCGCTGCGCGCGTCGAGCGAGCCGGCCAACACCTGCTCCGGAGACATGTACTGCGGGCTGCCGAGCGCCACGCCTGGCCTGGTGAGATTCTGGTCGTAGGTACGGGTGAGGCCGAAGTCGAGCAGCGTGACGTGGCCCTCGTCCGACACCATGACGTTGCCGGGCTTCAGGTCGCGGTGCACGTAGCCACGCGCGTGGAGCGCCGAGAGCGCCGCCGCCATCTGCACCGTCAGCGGCAGCGTCTCTTCCAGCGTCAGCACCTTCTTGTCCCGCATCAGGCGCGAGAGCGGCTGGCCGCGGACGAACTTCATGACGAGGAAGGGCACGCTCCCGTCGCGCTCGACGCTGTAGAGGCCGGCGAGGTTGGGGTGCTCGACGCGCGCCATGATGCGCGCCTCCTGCTCGAAGCGGGTGCGGTACTCCTCACGCTCCGCGAGGTGCCGGTGGAGGAACTTGAGCGCCACCTCGCGGTCGACCGACGTCTCGAGCGCCAGGTACACCGTGCCCATGCCGCCCTGCCCCAGCCGCCGCACCAGGCGCCACTTGCCCTGCACCACGCGGCCGACGTTCGGGTCGTCGACGACGAGCAACCGCCCGCACGCCCCACACGGCATCACCTTCGGCTGAACGGGCCCGTCGTGCTGATCGGCGCTCTCGTCAGAAGCGGGAGCCGACCGCTGCACCGTCACCGGCGCGCCGCACGGACACACCAACCGCTTCACGGCGGGCTTCAGGCCTGACCGACGAGCTTCCGCCAAGAACGAACTCCACCGCGACGAGGGGTGCGCTGTTTACGGAGGGTTGAGAATGTTTTCAGAACGCCGTCCAGAGTGAAACCCTCGGGTGACACCTGGGCGGGGAGCGGTACGGAGCGAGACGTCGTCTTTAGAGCTCGCGGCTCATCAGCAGCCGCAGCTTGCCGCTCTTCTTCGAGACGACGGTGGCGACCGTGGTGAAGCCGTTCTTCCGGTAGAAGCTGACGGCCATCGAGTTGGCGGGGTCGACGCGGAGCGCGAGCGTCTTGCGGTTCATGTCGCGCGCGACCGAGAGACCCTTCTCGAGGAGCACGGCGCCGACGCCCTTCATGCGCAGCTCGCCCTTGACGACGATGTTGCGAAGGTAGGCCGCGCCAGGCACCGGGCCGTCGCGCTCGATGGTGACGTAGCCGAGCATGGTGCCGTTGACCTTGCCGACCTGAATGAAGGGCCGGAGCTTGGTGAGGGCCTCGAGGCTCTCGGCGGCCGTCTCACCGCGCACCTTCCACGGCTCGGAGGTCGAGCGCAGCGTCGCCAACGCCTGCATGTCCTCGTCGGTGGGCACGGCGAACTTCGCGTGTTTGAGGTCCGCGAGGAGCGCGTTGGTGTCGATCATCGGCGGGAGCGTCGCTGCAGTGGGGTTCGTCTCGACCTGTTTGCTGGTCATCGCCTCTCCTTCGTACGGCGTGAGGGGTTGGTTTGCCACCCCTTCCCACCTGACGCTTCGTCCCGGCCTGACTTGATCCTAACCATCTCGGTGAACGGACTGCACAGCACCAAATTTCATGGCGTGCAGATCGGTCGCACCTTTCCCTTCAGGAACGCCTGTCGCGCGCGCGCAAGAGGGAGGCGATTGATCGACCGGCGCGGGTTGAAATCAGTGACGGGGAGGCGGTTCGACGGCACACTTCTCCACGTGCAACTCAACCACGCCCAGCGGGAGTTGACGGTCAAGATCGTCTACTACGGCCCGGGGTTGTCGGGGAAAACGACCAACCTGCAGATGATTCACCAGCGCACCCAGCCTGACGTGCGCGGCCGGTTGTTGACCGTCGAGACCCACGACGACCGAACGCTGTTCTTCGACCTGCTCCCCGTCTTCTTCAACACGGCGGCGGGCTTCAAGGTGAAGGTGAAGCTGTTCACGGTGCCCGGCCAGGTGATTCACAACGCGACCCGGCGCATCGTGCTGCAGGGCGCCGACGCGGTGGCCTTCATCGCCGACAGCCGGCGCAGCGCCTCGCCCGAGAACAACAGCTACTGGAAGAACCTGAACGAGAACATGCGCGAGAACGGGCTCGACCCGGCGCACGTGCCCATCGTCATTCAGTTCAACAAGCGCGACCTGCCCGACACCCGGAGCGACGCGGAGATCGAAGAGGCGCGCAAGAAGGGCAAAGAGGCCGTCGTCGGCGCCATCGCGATTCGCGGGGTGGGCGTGCTCGAGACCCTGTTCGCCGTCTTGCAGTCGGCCTACCGCAGCCTCGACGCGCGCGCGGGCCTGTCGAAGAACATCGGCCTGACCGAGAAGGAGTTCCTCACGCAGGTGTTCCAGAACATCGACACCGCGGGCTCCGAGCTCGAGAAGATCTTCCCGCCCCGGGTGAAGACGCCGTGAGACAGGGTGAATCAGTCCTTCAGCGGCGCATCTCGTTGACCGAGCTGCTCGACGGCGAGTCCTTCACCGAGGTCGTGAAGGGGTTCGTCGAGCTCTACAAGGTCGGCATCAAGGTGTTCGACGACAAGGGCGGCAAGCTGGCCGACATCAAGGTCGGCAACGGCGACTTCTGCGGCTACGTCTTCAGCTTCCCCGAGGGGCGTCGGCGCTGCACCTCGACGGTCGGGCGCGTGAAGGACGGCCCGGTGGCGTTGAGCCACGGCGCGCGCCTGCCGGTGCTCGAATCGAGCGACGTGCCGAAGGCGAAGGGCGTGGTGACGGTGCCCTGCTTCACGGGGCTGCGGTACATCATCCTGCCCATCACGTGGGAAGGCGACACGCTGGGCCGCGTGGTGTTCGGCCCGTTCTTCCCCGAAGACCTCGCCGAGTTTCCGCCGCCGTCGCTCACCGACATCTCGGAGGGCTTCGACGCAGCGAACGCGAAGAAGTTCGTCGAGAAGGTGCGCAAGGCGCCCGAGAGCACCATCGCGAGGGTGATGCTGCACTTCGCGCAGCTGCTGCAGACGCTGCTGTTCGCCGGGCAGAAGATGTTCCTCACCTCGCAGCTGCACATCGAAGCGACGCTCGAGCAGAACCGCGAGCTCGAAGAGCGCAACCGCAAGCTCGAGGACATGAACACCAAGCTCAAGGAGCTCGACCGGCTCAAGAGCGCCTTCCTCGCCACCGTCAGCCACGAACTGCGCACGCCGCTCACCAGCATCATCGGGTACTCCGAGATGCTCGCCGAGGGCCTCGCCGGCCCGATGAGCGGTGAGCAGACCGACTACGTGCGCACCATCATGGACAAGGGCGAGACGCTCTTGAAGTTGATCAGCAGCATCCTCGACATCTCGCAGATCGAAGCCGGCAAGGTGCGGCTGACCTTCGAGCCGATGGATCCCTTTGAGCTGGTGAACTCGTCGATCTCGAGCCTCAAGCCGCAGTCGCAGAAGAAGGGCGTGGTGCTCGACACCAAGCTGCCGCCGCGCCACTTCCAGGCGACGGGCGACCGCGACCGCCTGCGGCAGGTGGTGACGAACCTGCTCACCAACGCGGTGAAGTTCACGCCCAGGGGCGGCACGGTGCGGGTGTTGTTGACCGAGCTCGCGCACCAGCCCGACATCAACGCCCAAGGCTATCGGATCATCGTCGAGGACTCGGGCGTCGGCATTCCGGCGGATCAGTTCGACAAGATCTTCCAGAGCTTCTACCAGGTGGACTCGTCGTCGACGCGCGAGTTCGGCGGCGCGGGCATCGGCCTCGCCATCGTGAAGAGCTTCGTCGAAGGGCATGGCGGCGTGGTGCGGGTGGCGAGCGAGATGGGCCGCGGCAGCCGCTTCACGATGATTCTGCCGACGCTGCCGTCGACGCAGGCGGCGGTGAGCATCACGCCTCCGGTGACGGCGCTGCAGGCGCCCGCCGACGACCGGTTCTGAGCAGACAGATGGGCGAGCGCTCCTGAGCCGCGGCTCGGAACGCTTCGCGCCTCCCGCGTGTTCTTCGCGGCGATGCGACTCGTTCGAAAGCTCATCCAGGGAGGCACCGTGGCGGTGCTGGCCGTCGTGGGCGCGCAGGTCGCGATGGCGCTCCTCGTCGGGGAAGAACGGCTTCGGCTCGGCGGCCTGGCGCTGAGCGTCGGCGTGCCCTCGTTCCTCGCGGCGGTGCTGCTGTTCCCCCTCTCAGGGGCAGCGGTCTCGAGTCGATGGAGGCTCGGCGCGCGCGTCGTCGTCGCAACTGCCGCGGTGTGCCTGGTGAACCGGCTGCTCGTCTTCAGGGTGTGGGAGCGGTCGAGCCTCGCCTCCCTCGTGCCTGACCCGTCGGCGCTCGATGGAAACGCGAAGCTGCTCCTCGCGGCGATGGCGACGGCGGTGGTGCTGGCATTCGTCGCTCAACCCGTGATGGCCTGGGCGGCCCGGCGACGCTGACATCGACGTCGTGGCGCACACGTCATGCGCGGCGTGGCGGGCGAGTCAGGACGTCAGCGTTCTTCAGCACTTCGAGCTGGCCCGTCATTTGCGAACGGCCCCGTCGAACGCGCCCACCCGGCCGGACCGCGGCGCGAAACGGGGAGCACCACATGACGCAGTCTGGAAAAGCAGCGCTCGCGCTGACGACGATTCTCGCCTTCGTGGGCTGCGCCGATGGCGGCAACGGAGACAAAGGCATCGTGCGGTACTCGCAGGTGGTGAACTTCGTCGAGACCGACGACTTCACGCCACCGCTGGTGGTGGGGCGCACCGTGCTGATCCGCCTGGAGCATGCGCCCGTCGGTGAGCGCGGCTTTCCGGAGCTGGGGCTCGAGGTGACGGGCGGCACGGCGCAGGTGCTGCCGCTGGGCTTTGCGCAGTTCGCGGTGCGCCTCGACGACGAGAAGGACTACCGGTTCCGCGCGATGGAGGGCACGCGTGAGCTCGACGCCATCACGGTGAAGGCAAAGAAGGGCGCGGCGATTCGCTTCCACGGCAAGGCGAACGTGGTGACGGTGGGCCGCACGGGCACGAAGTCGTGCGTGAAGGCGTCGTCAGTCGACCTGGCCGACCTGGTGCTGGCTCCGAATCAGGAAGCGGCCCTCTTCGTGGTGCCGGTCGACGGTGCGGGCAAGCCGATGCTGGGCATGCTGCAGCTGACGGGGAAGATGAGCCGCGCCGACGTGCAGCTCGACACGCCGCTGTTCTTCCAGGGCGGGAGCGCGAACGCGTTGATGGTGAAGCCGACGCTCGCCTCCGGGCCGCTCGGTGATGCGCAGCTCGAGGTGACGGAGCCGGGGTTCGCGAGCCTCACCCAGACGATTCGGGTCGCCGCGCAGGACGCGGCCATCACCTGCGAGTGAGCCCGCGCCGGGCAGCGTGACGAGACATCGCACACCCTCGCAGCCTCGCGGGTGTGCGCGCTAAGTCTCGAGCCATGCACCGCTGCGCTCTGGTGATGTCGTCGTTCGTCGCGCTCGTCAGCTGTGCGCCGATGAAGGAGCAGCCCCTCTTCCCGCCCTGCGGCTCGAACGTCGCCGGCCCACCGACGCTGATTCCCGGTCCGGGCCACGAGGGCTACGACGACGTGCTCGCGGCCGCTGCGCGCCGGCACGACCGGCAGTTCCACGCGCTCAACGCCTCGGCGACTGGCCTCGCCGCCGAGTTTCGCGTGCGCACCGACGACGCCAGCGCTCGCGAGGCCGTGTTGCGCTTCATGAACGAGGGCGACGGCTTCGACTTCGCCGCTGCGACGGGACGCGCTCCTGAGTCGGTGGGCTTCTGGAGCAAGTCGGCCGGGCTCTACGGCGGTGTCGGCATCGCAGCCGATGCGATGCGGTACGCCGTGCTCCGCGACTCGGGCGCGGCATGTGACGAGCTCGACCTCGCGCGCAGCCAACTCACCCGCGCGCTCGAGGCGCTCGACGTCGGGGCGCGCATCGACGGCGCCAGAGGCCCGATGGCGCGCTCGCTGCTCCGGCTCGACCTGCCGAACGACAACCCCACCGTGCTGACGCCGCTCTTCGATACCGCGGGTGCGCCGCTGCCTGCCGACAAGAACAACGGCACCTGGCGGGCTGATCAGACGGGCCGCTTCGCGCAGTACGCATGGGAAGACTCGTTGAGCCGCGACATGCTCGTCGGCTGGGCCATGGCGCTCGCCGTCTCGTGGGAGGTCATCGAGAAAGACGCCGCCTTCTCTTCGGACTTGAAGCAGCGGCTGCAGGAAGACGCGAGAGAGACGGTGACGATGCTGAGGACGACGGCGGCGAGCGGCTACGACCTCGAGATTCAAGACGCCGACGGGCGGCCCACCTTCCACGCGACGTTGAACGAGAACTCGGTCGACCGCGTGTACCTCGACGGCGCGCAGAACGGCTTCTACGCGTTGATGTCGCTGGGCATCGTCGGAGCGCTCTCGTCGGTGGCTCGAGACGACGCAGCCACGCGGTACCTCTCGGAGGAGTTGCTCACGAAGCGCCGCCTCGACCGCATGGCTGCCGCGTCGGCCCACCTCGTCGACATGGGCACGGCGTCGAACTACTCCGGGTACAACATGGGCTTCACCGGCGGGTTCCTCGCGCAGCGCTACGTCGCCGGCACGAGCGCTCCGGGGCTCATTCGACGCGCGATTCGTGAAGAGCTCTACCGACGGCCCGACCAACCCGTGCGTCAGCCGGCCGAGGCGAAGCAGACGTTCTTCGACTTCATCGCCGCGCCGGCGCTGGCGGCCGATGGCCGAGAGGCCGAGTGGCGACAGGCGGTGAGGCAGGGCATCGAGACGCTGAAGGAGTTCCCCCCGGCGCCGACGTGGAACGTGGTGCGGGTGAACTGCGACGACGCCGAGGTGCGCAGCCAGCAGTGCACGCTCGACGACGGCTCGATGGTGGGCGTGCTGGGCGACGTCGGGCGCAACGACGACCTCGTCGCCGACCGCCCCATTCCGATGCGCGTGCGGCCGCTGAGCAACTACTTCTGGCGCTCGAACCCGTACCAACCCAACGACTCAGCGACCGCCGGCGGTGACGTGTTGTTGTCGACGGTCGACTTCCGGGTGGCCTACTGGCTGGGCCGGTGGCTACGCGCGCCGTGAGGCCGAGTCGTCATCACCTTTCACCAGCGCGATGAAGAACGCGAACAGCGCGGTGAAGAAGGGAATCGAGAAGACGAAGACGAGCGACGAGCTCACGGCCTGCTCGCGCGCGGTCGCGGCGTCGAGCGCGCGGTCGAGCGTGATGCACCAGGCCTCGGGGTCGAGCCGAAGCGGGTCGGCCGGCGCGGGCACCGGCATCGACGGCACCTCGCCGGGCGCTGGAGGAATGAAGCCCGCGCCTGGAATTGGGGAAGGCGGGGCCGTGGTGAGCTTCGCGGCGAGCGGCCCGTAGACGTCGGGCTCGATGCGGGTGAGCACGCCGCGCACGGCCTGACGTTCGCGGTCCCAGTCCTTCAGGGTCGAGTCGTGCGGTGCACAGGCCCAGAGCATCATGCGGCCCGTCGGGCGGCGGCGCATCATGGGCTCCTCGTGCGACACGTCGGTGGCGAGCGTGACGGGCGCGAACGCCAGCGTCTTGAAGTGCGTCGCCCGTGGCGTGCCGTCGGCGTTCTCGCCACCGCCTGACACGAAGGTCAGCTCCTGCGCGGCCTCGGAGCGAACACGCGCGTCGCTGAGGCTCGCCCACAGGTGCTGCTCCCGCGCCTCGAGGAGCGCGGCCAGCGTCGCACCGTCGAGCGCACGACCGCGGCTCAACGACAACGCGGTTTGAAAGTCGGGCGTGCCGATGCCGTGTGTGAGCGCGACCACCACAAGCCCCAGGCCGGCGCCGAGGAGCCCGGCCTTCGGCGTCACCGCGGCGAAGAACACGAGCGCCGCCCAGCCCGCGAGCAAGACGAGCCCCACCACCACGGCCAGCACCGTGCTGAGCGGGAGGAGCAGCTGCGGCGCTCCGACCGAGAGCGTCAGGAGCACCCAGGCTCCCAGCGCGCTCACCCCTCGCTTCGCCGTCACGTCAGTTGAAGTTGGTGACGCTCACGTCGCCAGTCTTGCGGTCGACGATGGCCCACAGCCCGTGGTCGCCCTGGCCCTCGGTGGAGACGCTGAAAATCCACGCGTCCTTGTTCTTCTCACCGGACGGAATCTCTTCGGCGATGGGCACCAACGAGATGGAGCCGGCCTTCAGCAGCGCGCGCACCTCGGCGTCGATTTTCTTCGGGTCCGACAGGCCGGTGCCGTCGGGGCCGCCGAACTCGCTCACGAACGCGGGGAGCCCGGAGTCTGGCTCGGTCGCGACGGCCTTGAGCGCGATGGCCAGCGCCTTGTCGTAGCTGACGGCCTGCTTGCCGAACGCGCGCTCGTGCGCAGCGGCGAGGCCTGAGGGCGTGGTGTCTTTCGACTGGTACTTGCCGGCGGGCGTGAGCTTGTTGCTCTGCGACTCGAGGTAGTTGACGTAGTTGTCGCGCAGCGACTTCGGCAGCGCCTTCGCCTCGGTCGTCGAGAGGTAGCCGTCGTTGTTCTTGTCCGAGGCGCGGGCCCAGGCCTCCATCATCACGACGAACTCCTTCGCGACGTCGGCGGCCTTCACCGAGCCGCTGGGCAGCTTGAACTGCGAGCCGTCGAAGTTGTCCTTCAGGTCGGTCGCGAGCTTCTTCGCCTCGGTGCGGGTGAGCACCTGGTTCTTGTTCACGTCGGCCTTCTTCAGTTGGTCGGCGACGTAGACCTTCGAGGCGGCGACGAGCTCCGAGATGTTCACCTTGGTGAGTTTGGGCATGGCGCGGACCGTAGTTCAGCGCCGGCCGTTTGTGTCTCGGGGGGAAGAGAAACCTGCGCAGCAAGGACGCTTCGAGCCGCGGCGTTCTGGCGTCGGATTCCGGCACGCCCGAAGGTCATGAATCCCTTGAGCTTCAGGGCGCCTCGCGGGCCCAACGCCTCCCTGTCCTCGGGTTTTCAAACACTGTGCATCAGCGCGCGAGGAGCGGTGTCTTCCGGGCATGCGCCAGTTCGCCGTTCTCTGTCTCGTCGTCGTCGCCGGTTGCCGTTCGGGCCGTGTCTCGCAGCTCACCAACGACGTCGAGCTCTCGCAGGTGGTGCCGTGCGGCCAGGCCTTCATCGGCTTCGAGGCCACGTGCGCGCTGACGGTGACGAACCGGGCCCGTCGCGCCGTCTCGGTGCGCTTCGGGAGCGCGTCGCCGTTCGAGCTCCCCACGTCGGTCGAGGTGGCCGCCGGCCAGTCGAGCACCGTCGACGTGCGGTTCCACCCGGAGGCGGTTGGCGAGGTCTCCCAGTCCATCTCGGCGAGCGTCGAGGGACAGGACGTCGAGGTGCGCCTCACCGGTGAAGGCGTCGCGGTGCCGTCGTGCCACTCGGCCGACGAGTGCCATGAGCAGACGTTCGACCCCTCGCGTGGCTGCGTCGACGCCGTCCGTGCCGATGGCGCGTCGTGTGGCGAGTCGAACGCGTGCCTGGTGAACGCGACCTGTCAGGCGGGCCAGTGTGTCGGCGCGCCGCTCGCCTGCGATGACGGGAGCGCCTGCACCACCGACGCGTGCGACCCTTCCCGCGGCTGTCAGCACGAGACCGTCACGTGTGCGCCGGCGACGAACCCGTGTCTGGCGTCGGCCTGTGATGCGCAGCTCGGCTGTGTCGCCACGCCCGTCGTCGATGGCACCACGTGCGGCGCCAATGACTGTGAGACGGCGCACGTCTGCCTCTCGGGCCAGTGCGTCGAGCGGGTGGCGCCTGAAGGCTCGGTCTGCGCGGCTGCGACGGCGTGTCGTGGCGAGGGCCGGTGCTCCGCCGCGCGCACGTGCGCGGTGCCACCGCCTGGAGCGCCTGTGGAGGCCTTCCGCTTCGAGGTCCCGGCCGGGCAGTCCGTTCAGCAGATTCTCGTCTCGACGACGGGCGACACGTTCTTCATTCATGGCCCGCAGTCGTCGACGGCAACGCCCAGCGCGGTGCTGGTGTCGCTCGACCGACTCGGGCACCTCCGCTTCGAGGTCGACCTCTCCGCCGACGCGCCCGGACCTCAGTGGTCGCGCAGGCTGATGCTCGACGCGGTGAACCACCGGCTCTTCCTCTCGCTCGGTGCGTGGCTGCAGGCGCGGGACTCGCGCACCGGCGCGCTGCTGTGGAATCGAGACCTGCGCACGTTGAACATTCCCATCACCAACTCCGACACGGGCGCGTTGCACCTCAGCGTGCAGGCCATCGGCCTCGTCGGCACCGACGACGTGCTCGCGCAGCTCACCGAGGGCGCGTCGCTGCACCAGCAACACCTCGTCACCTTCGACGGCGCGTCGGGCGTCGAGCGGGGCAGAACGCCGCGCCCCGGCCACGGCGTCTTTCTGATCAGCGGCGACGGCCAGACGTGGGGCAGCTGGGCAGCCTGCTGGAGCCAGGACTACCGCCTCGTGCGCGTCGATGGCGCCGGACAGGTCGCTGCCGAGGTCGCGCGCAGCTACCCCATCGCGATGATGGGCGACTCCGCGATTCTGGCCAGCGCCGATGGCGGCGTGGTGCGGCTCTCCGCCGACCTGCGAACGGAGCAGCCCTTCGTGTTCCCGGCAGGGCAGACCGTCGACAACTGGAGAGTCGTGGGCGCGCAAGGCGACGAGGTGACGGCCTTCACGTCCGGCCCGGCTGGCTGGAAGCTGGTGCGGACGGGCAGCGCCGGCGTGCGGTGGGCGGCGACCGTCGCGCCATCGAGCTGGAGACGGCTCGACCTCGTGGCCGATGGTGGCGTCGCGCTCTCCACCGGCTTCGCCGATGGTGGCTCGTCGTTGAGCCTGGTGTCGAACGACGGCGTGGAGACGGAGCGGTGCTCGATGAACGGCCGCACGCTCTCGGGCATCGCTGATGAGCTGATCATCGCGACGGAGCCGGGCCGCATCGTGGGCCTTCGGTTTCCGGGCGTGGGCGCAGCGAAGTCAGGGTGGCCCGACGAAGACGGCATCGAGGGCACGCGCCGCTGGCGGTGAGCGTCAGGGGTCCGCGTCCTTGTACAGCTTGAAGGGGTCCATGCTGGCGGTCGCCGCGAGCACCGAACCAACAGCTGGTCGCACGAGGGGTAGGTGGGTGACGATGTCGGGCACGTCGCATGACGAGGTGGCCGTCGCGCCGCAGAACGTGTCGCCGGACAGCGGCAGCTCGCCTTCGCCCGTCGTGGCCCAGGCCTTCCTCAGCCTTCGCAGTCGACACGAGCTCGTCGCGAGCTGCTCGTCGAAGGCCCGGTACTTGTCCGACAAGACCGACGACGCCCAGGGCCGCACGTAGAGGGCGAGGGCGAGCTCACGCTGGGCGCTGCACCGGCCCACGAGCGGAAACTGCGAATCGAGCGGCTTCAGGGGCGCGATGAGGGACGTCGAATGGGTCGCGACCCAGAGGGCGCGTTTGAGCGACTCCGTCTCGTCGTCGGTGAACGCCCGCCAGCCCTCGAGGTCGAGCCCTCGCTTCACCGCCTCTTCGGCGCCGCGCCGTTCGAGGCGCAGGAGCGCGACGCCCACCATGTCGCCGATGAGCATCTCGGTGGTGAGCGAGAGCCGGGCCAGCTCCCGCACGTCGGCCAGCGCGGGGCGCATCTTCCCAGACGCGAGGCCCTGCAGGAGACGGACCTTCGCGATGGGCCCGATATCGACGTAGCTGGGGAGCGGCTCGTTCATGCCGTCGAACGGCGCGGTGAAGAGCGGCGTGCCCGGGCCCTCGATGTCCCACGTGGCGAAGCGGGAGAGCTCCGACATCCACGCGAGGTCGGCCGTCGCGACGTCGATGGGCGCGGTCGGCCACCCCAGGCCAGCATCTTTCACGGCCGCCATCAGCTCGACCGGCAACGCCTCGGGAGCGCGACCTCGGCCCTCGAAGCCCACGTGCCGGAACAGCACCTCGGCGGCGTCCCCACCATCACGCGGCTGGAAGAGCGGGTCGTTCTGCCAGCGAAGGTGATCCGCCATCACCTGCGTCGCGAGGGCCGATTGATCAGCCGCCGACTCGGCCTGCCGCTCCCGAAGCGCCTTCGAGCCCGCGTAGAGCATCGGCCCCACCAGCAGGCCGTGGGCGACGAGAAGGAGCGCCAGGACGACGAAGACCACGATGAGCGCGCGCTTCATGGCGTGGGAGCGTAGTCCGCCCGCTGCAATCGCCAGCCGCCAGATGCGTTCTGGGGACCATGACCGACACGATGACGAAAGCCTGCTCCGCCTGCCTCACCACCATCGACGCCAGCGCCACGCGCTGCTCCAACTGCACGCAGCGTCAGCCCGACTCGGGCCTCTCGCGAGACGTGCAGGGCCGCGTGCTGGGAGGCGTCTGCGCCGCGCTCGCGCAGCACTTCAACTGGGACGTGACGCTGATGCGCATCGTCTTCGTCTCGAGCCTCGCGGTGACGGGCGGCCTCGTGTTCTGGGTGTACCTGGCGACGTGGTTGATGACGCCGTTCGCGAAGAACGAGCGCGCGCCGATGGCGAGGTTCTTCGACGCGGTCGGCAACGTGTTCTCCCCGCCGCGCTCGCAGCCCCAGCACGTCTCGTCGGGCGAGTGACTCCCTTCACTTTGCACGCCGGGGCACCCACCCGGGTCAGGCCGTCATGCTCTTTTCGAAGACCGACGGCTGTCTGCTCGAGACGATTGCGCCTGGCTGCTGCCGCTCCGATGGCAGTCCGCTGACGGACGCCGGGCTCGAAGACCTCGGCAAGCTGCTCGGCACCACCTTGAAGGAAGGCACCGTGCAGAAGGTCGCCGTCGTCTTCTTCATGGAGGACGAGGCGAAACGATTCCTGGGCTCGTGCAAACGGTTCGGCGTCGAGTGCCGTGCGCTGGTGATGGGTCAGGAGCAGGTGCTGAGCGAAGGCGCGCGCGTCACCCGCACCAACGACGAGCCCCGCGGGCCGTTGATGCCGCTGCTGCGCGAGGAGTCCTGGCCGCACGTCTCGTCGAGCGTGCACCGGCGGCTGCTCTCGTTTCCGCAGAACACGCAGGTCGCCGGGCCCTTCGTCACCTTCGGCTGGGACTCACCGAAGACGGTGATGCGCGTCACGCATGAGCTCGCGGGTGACCGGTCTTTGGCAGACCTCGAGCGTGAGGCGCTCGAGAACCTCGCGAAGCAGCCGTTCGAGCTCACCGAAGTGAAGCCCGGTCACGTGATGCTGGGCGCGGAGTACGGCGCCGAGCTCGTGTTGCTGCCGAAGGTGCTGACCGAGGTGCAGGCGAAGGTTGGCGCAAAGCTCATCGCCGTCGGCCTCGCCAAAGAGGGCGGCTTCTTCGCCACCGACGCGAGCGAGCTGCATGGCGTGACTGCGCTGATGACGTGGACGCGGAAGTCGTTCGATGAAGCGAAGGGCCGTCGCATCTCGCCGCTCCCGTTCCTCGCGCAGGACGGCAAGCTCATCGGCTTCGTCTCGGCCACGCAGGGAGAAGACGTCACCGCGCAGAAGAAGCCGTTCTGGAAGTTCTGGTAGGACGTCGCGCATGAACGTCCGCTCACTCACGCTGGGTGTGTTCCTGTTCGCGTCGGTCTCCTCTGCCGACGTTCCGCCGCCAGACACCTCGGGGTGTACGAACAAGAAGGCTGGCGACGCATGTCAGACTGACGACAAGAAGGCCGGAGGCTGCAAGGCGGCCACCTGCTCGCGGGTCGACGCCACGCAGACGCCGCCGAAAGCGGTCGAGTATGCGTGCGTGACGTGTGACGTCGCGGCGAAGCCTGCCGGTGGCTGTCAGGCCATGCCGATGCTCTCGGTGTTGGCGCTGGTGCCGGTCGTCAGGCGCCGTCGACGCACCGACACCTCGAGTTCCTGAGAACGGAACGGTCGTTCCCGCGGATGAGAACCTCGTACTTCGTCTTCGTCCTGCTTGCCGCCTGTCGCGGGCCTCGAGAACCTGACGAACCTGACGCCTTCGGTGATGTCGGCTGCAGACCGAACGCCCGCGTGGTCGCCAGACGGGCAGCGCATCGTCTTCACCTCGTACCGCGCGGGCAACGCGTCGTTGTGGCTGATGAACCGTGACGGCACGAACCCGACGCAGCTCACTCGGGGCGGAAACTTCGGAGACTTCAGCCCGAGCTGGTGTGCCGACGGCGACACCATCGCGTTCCACCGCGTATCGGGGGTCGGCTCGACCATCGTGTCGCAGGTCGGCGTCGTGACCCTCGACGGTGGAGCGCCCCGCTTCTTCGACCTGCCCGGCCGCGTGTACGACGCCCGCTTCTCACCCGACGGTCAGCGCCTCGCCGCGTGGGGCCGCTTCGACAACGGCACCGCCGAAGACCTCACGCTCATCACCCTCGATGGTGGGCTCACCCGCGTGCACACTGGCGGGCACGAGCGGCACCCCACCTGGTGGTGACCGGCTGATCTCGGCGGGTGGCTCAGCGTGATGGCTGCTGTGCGGGCCAGCCCAGCAGCTGATCAACCCGTCGTGCCTGACTGGACCTGCACGGCGCTCCGGGCTCAGCTGCCGCCAGTGACGTCACTCCGCCCTGCCTTTGCTGCGCTCGTCTTCATGCTGACGAGCGCGACCGCGACGGCGCAGTTCACGCCGACGGTCGACGTGGGCGGGCGACAGGTGACGCTGTCGTGGTCGTCACCCTTTCCTGGCGCCACCGAGCTCGCGTGGGGCCCGACCTCGGCCCCGTCCTTCACGGGGTACCCCAATCGTTTCACCGCGCCAGGCACGGGCAACGCGCACTCCGCCACGCTCCGGCGACTTCCCCCTGGCACCTGGTTCGTCCGCGCTCGCACGGGCTCGACCGAATCGATAGAGCAGCCGGTCGTCGTCCCGTCTGACGACGGCGCGCCGCTGGCCGACTGGGCCTTCGACGGCACGGTGAACGCGCTGCTGCGCCATGGCTCGAGCTGGTACGTCGGCGGCAATTTTTCGTCGGTCGGCCAGACGACCGGTGGCGGCGTGCCGACCCTGTTCGATGGGGGGATGCCGCTGCACTTCCCGGAAGTGGCGGGGCAGGTGTTCGCCGTCGAGTCAGATGGAGCGGGTGGCTTCTACATCGGTGGGAGCTTCACGTCGGTCGGTGGCCTGCCGCGAAGCAACGTCGCGCACCTGTTCCCAGACCTGGGCGTCGACCCGCTCTGGAAGCCGGCGTGCAACGGGTCCGTGTACGCCATTCAGACCGGCGTCACCGGGTCCGTCTACCTCGCCGGCCTCTTCACGAGGGTGAGCGGACAACTGCGCGGCCCACTCGCCGAGATTCTCCCGAACGGCGCACCGACGCCCTGGAACCCCACCGTTGCTGGGCCCGTCTTCGCCCTCGAGCGGATCGGCGGGACTGTCTACATCGGTGGCGGTTTCAGCGCGGTGAATGGCGTGGGCCGGACCGGCCTCGCCGCGATCGACGGCGCGGGCATGCTCCAGGGCTGGAACCCGGCGCTGACGGGCGGGTCGGTCTACGGCCTCATGGAGCTCGGCGGAGTGATCTACGTGCACGGGCTCTTCACCGGCATCGCGGGCCAGGCACGGGTCGGAGGAGTGGCCGCGGTCGACCTCGTGGGCACCGTGCTGGAGTGGAACCCTCCCATTGCCGGTGGCCGGATCAGCGCCTTCGCCCCGAACGGCCCCGGCTCACTGTTCATCGGAGGAAGCTTCACGAGCGTCGGACCGCTGAACAGAGTGGCGCTGGCGCTGGTGGACACCGATGGCGGCCAGCCACTGGCATGGAACGCAGGGCTCACCGGTGGCCAGGTCGTGGGCCTCGCGAAGGAGGCCGGTGGCGTCTCGGCCGTCGGGAGCTTCACGCGCAACATGACCGGGCTTCGTGTGGCGACCTTCTCGGCCGCCAACGGCACGCCGCTCTCCATCGGGCCTCGCTTCAACGGCATTCCCAGAGCGGTTGCGCTCTCGCCGAGCGCGGTGTTCGTCGGCGGTGACTTCACGGGACTCAGTGAGCAGCCTCGCACGGGGCTCGCGGCGATCAGCAACACGTCCGGCGCCCTCGAACCCTTCGCGCCCACGCTCGCTGGTGCGACCTTCGGCAATCCGACGGTCAACGCGCTGGCCGCGGAGGGCGCGACCCTGGTGGTGGGAGGGAACTTCACCGCGGTCGACGGCGTCAGCCGCAACAACGCGGCCATGGTCACCACGAGCGGAACACTGAACTCCGGCTGGGACCCGAACGTCGGTGGCACGGTGTGGGCGCTCGCGGTCGGGCCGGGCGTGGTGTTGATCGGTGGCCAATTCAGCCAGATCAACGGCGGCACGCCCCGCGGCGCTGGGGCCATGGTGGACGTGGTGAACGGTCAGGCCGTTGCGTTCAACCCGGTCTTCAACAACGCCGTGTTCGGGATCGCGGCTGAAGGAGCGACGAGCTACTGGGTCGGAGGCTTCGGGCTCACGAACGGCATCGCGCGGGATCACGCTGCGGCGTTCAGTCTGTCGAGCGGCACCCTCGACCCATGGAACGCATCGGTCACCACCGACGTGAAGGCCGTCCACGTCGCGGGCGAGAGAATCGTGCTCGGCGGCTCGTTCGACTTCGTCAACGGGACCATCGTCCGGCGCGCGCTCGCCGTCTTCAATCGCGGCGATGGTGGGGTGACGTCCTTCGACGCGCACCTCTCTGCGGTCGCTGGGGTGCAGGCGCTCACGAGCACAGGCAACACCGTGTACGTGGGCGGCAGCAGCCTGATGGATGGGGGCCTGGTGATTTCGGTCGACCTCACCTCGCGCGCCGTCCAGGACATCGACGTGCGGGGCGAGACCGACGTGTTCTTCAGAACGAGGGTCGGCACCGTGGAGACCCTGGCCGCCGACTGTGTTGCCCAGCGCGTCGCCGTCGGTGGCTTCTTCCACTCGTCGGGCCTCACGCCGGTGGGCGGCATGACGTTGATTGCCGCGCCGTGTGCCGTCGCCGTGGCGGACGCGGGTACGGGCAACGCCGACGCCGGCACGATCGACGCGGGCGCAGACGCAGGCTCGCCAGACGCAGGCTCGCCAGACGCAGGCGCAGACGCAGGCTCGCCAGATGCGGGCTCCGTGGACACCGACGCTGGCATGGGCACCGTCGACGCGGGCGTCATGCCAGACGCCGGGAGCGCGATGGATGCAGGGGTCGCTCCAGACGCCGGGCCACCGAGCGATGGAGGGGCGACTGTCGATGCAGGCGGCCCTGACGGCGGCGGCGTCGATGCAGGCGACGGCTTCGATGCGGGGCCTGATGGCGGAATGGGGCTCTCCTTCGTGCCAGCCTGCGGCTGCTCAGGCGTCGACCAGGCCCCGCTGGGGCTCGGGCTCCTGCTCGCGCTGCTCCTTCGACGTCGCTCGACCCGCTGAACCAGCGCTGAGCCGCCCGTCAGGGCACACCTGACCGTCAATGTGATGCCGGCGGCGCCCACAATCGCCTCGCCCAGCACCGCGATTCTCATGAACTGAACCGTCCAGGGGTGGCTCGACCCTTGCTCACTCACGAGTCCGGCAGCCCCCATCGGGCGCAGCGGGGAGCGAGTGACTGATCAAAACAGCCCGAAGTCCGAGTCGACCGCCGCCCTCATGGAGCCGGTGCGCCGATGCGTCTGGCAGCGCGCGGGCCCCGACCCCGACGCCACCGGCATCGCCACGTCGGTGCTCGTCACATGGCAGCAGGTCGCCAGGCAGCTGGCGCCGGTCATCGGCGTTCGAGGGGCCAACGTGCTCTTCGCGCGCGCGCTGCATCTGGCGAGCGTCACGTTTCCCTGGCTGCCCGGCGACGACGAGCCGGCCGAGCGACTGGAAGCCGTTCTCCGTGAGCGCCTCGAGGCGCAGCCGGTCGCCAGCGCGTTCGAGGCCGGGTGCTCCGTGTTGCAAATCCTCACCCAGCTCTTGTCTGACTTGATTGGGGAGCCCTTGAGCGAACGATTGCTGACTCCGGTCTGGGCAGCGCCACCCCTTCCTGCCGAACCGGAGCGCACACCATGAATGACAAAGTTGCGATTCGCCGATTGGCGACGGGCGTGCCCGGGCTGGACGAGGTGCTGGGCGGCGGCCTGCCCGAGTTCTCCTTCAATCTCATCAGCGGCCCAACGGGCGCAGGCAAGACGACGCTCGCGCACCAGCTGATGTTCGCGTTGGCCACAGTGGAGAAGCCCGCGCTCTTCTTCACCGTCCTGGGTGAGCCGCCGCTCAAGATGCTGCGGTACCAGCAGCAGTTCGACTACTTCGCCCTCGAGAAGGTCGACACCGCGATTCGTTTCGTCGACCTGAGCGACGAGGTCGCGACCGGCCAGCTCGACCACGTGCTCGAGCGCATCACCGCCGAGCTGAAGGCGTCGTCACCCGCCTTCGTCTTCGTCGATTCGTTCCGCGCGATGGCTCGTGAGGCCAGCTCCGAAGGCATGGGGAGCTTCCAGCAGTTCGTCCAACAGCTGGCCATGCAGCTCACCGGCTCGCGCGCGACGTCGTTCCTGATGGGCGAGTTCGGGCCGGGTGACGCCGTGTTGACCATCGCCGACGGCGTGGTGTCACTCGTCCAGGACGTGCACCGCAACTCGATGGTGCGCAAACTCCAGGTGCTGAAGATGCGTGGCCAGGCCAGCCTGCCGGGCCTTCACACCTTCCGCATCACCACCGCCGGCCTCGAGGTCATTCCCCCGGCCCCCGTACGCGCGAACCGGGTCAGCACCGCATCGGTCGAAAGACCTCGTCTCTCCGTGGGGGTCGCCGGGCTCGATGAGCTGCTGGGCGGAGGGCTGCCCGAGGGCTACTCGATGCTGGTCGCGGGCCCCTCTGGGTCGGGGAAGACGGTACTCGCCTCGGCGTTCCTCTCCGAAGGCGCGCGTCGCGGCGAAGCAGGCCTGCTGGTGGCCTTCGAGCAGGCGCCCAGTCAGTCGTTGGACCCGGCGATGGAGGACCTCGTGCGCTCCGGGAAGGTCGGGTTGATCGACACCCGCTCGCTCGAGCTGTCCATCGACGAGGTCGTCTTCCAGCTGCTCAAGGACATCCGCCGGCTGAAGGCCACGCGCGTCGTCATCGACTCGTTGTCGGGCTTCGAGCTGGCGGTGGCGCCCACTTTCCGGGAGGACTTTCGCGAATCGCTGCTGCGGCTGGTCGCGTCGCTCGCGAGCGTCGGCGTGACGGTGGTGATGACGTCGGAGCTCGAGGACCGCTACACCGACCTGCGCTTCAGCCCGTACGGCACGGCGTTCCTGACCGACGCCATCATCGTGCAGCGCTACATCGAGCTCGAGAGCCGGCTGGAGCGGGTGCTGTCGGTCGTGAAGGTCCGTGGCAGCGCCCACAGCACCGACATTCGCCGCTTCTCCATCGGAAGCACAGGCATCACCCTCGGGGCGCGCCTGGACGAGTTCGAAGGGCTGTTGGCGGGTCGCCCCACCCGCCGCGCCCTGAGGGCCCCATGACCGAACGTTCGAAGATGGTTGTCCTGGCAGACCGCGAGGCCGCGCTCTCGGCTGCGGAGCAGGCCCTCGCGCGGCGCGTCGAGACCGCGACCCTGCGGGAGGCCGCGCTCGCCGCGCAGGAAGCGGTGGTGCGCGCCCGCTCCGACGAGACGCTCAACAGCGCAGCGCTGCTGCGTGAAGCCAATGAGCGCCTGGTGGTGGCGGCGGTGAACGCCCAGGGCCTGACCGAGGTCGCGGAGCAGGCCACGGCGCAGATGTCTTTCATGGCCGAGCACGACTACCTGACCGGCCTGCCCAGCCGTGCGCTGCTGACTGACCGGTTGGCGCAGGCCATCGGCCTGGCGACGAGGCACCGGCATCGTGTGGCCGTGATGTACGTCGACCTGGACCACTTCAAGCACATCAACGATTCGCTGGGGCACGCCGTGGGTGACGAGCTGCTCCAGTCGGTGGCGCAGCGGCTCCTGTCGTGCGTGCGCGTCACCGACACCGTGAGCCGCCAGGGCGGCGACGAGTTCGTGGTGTTGCTGAGCGAGGTGAAGACCGCACATGACGCGTCGCTCACGGCCGAAAAGCTCATTCACGCCATGTCCGAGCCGCACCTCATCGGAGGCAATCGGTTTCACGTCACCTTGAGCATCGGCGTCAGCGTCTTCCCCGACGACGGCCCCGACGCTCCGGCCCTGCTGATGAGCGCCGACACCGCGATGTACGCCGCCAAACGCGAAGGCCGGAACACGTACCGGGCCTTCACGGCCGACATGAACGTGAAGGCGGTCGCGCGGCAGTCGGTCGAGCAGGCGCTCCACCGGGCGCTGGAGCGCGACGAATTCGTGCTGCACTACCAGCCGAAGTTCAACCTCAAGACCGGTGACATCACGGGCGCCGAGGCGCTGGTGCGTATGACGTCGGAGGAAGGGCTGATTCCGCCGCTGCAGTTCGTGCAGACCGCCGAGGACTGCGGCCTCATTCTGCCGCTGGGAAAATGGGTGATGAAAGAGGCCTGCCGGCAGATGGTGGCGTGGCGCAGCGAGGGGGCGGCCATCGAGCAGATCGCCGTCAACGTGTCGGCCCTCGAGTTCCACGGGAAGGACTTCATGAGCAACGTGCGCGGCATCTTGACCGAGACCGGGCTCGACCCGCGACGGCTCGAGCTCGAGCTGACCGAGAGCGGGCTGATTCAGGACACCGCGACGACGACGCTGACGCTGCAGTCGCTGAAGGCGCTCGGGGTGCACATCGCCGTCGACGACTTCGGCACCGGGTATTCGAGCTTGAGCTACCTGCGCCGGTTCCCCATCGACACGCTGAAGATCGATCAGTCGTTCGTGCAGGAGATCAACGGAGACGCGGGCAACGCCATCGTCAGCGCCGTCATCGCCATGGGCGTGAGCTTGAACCACCGCGTGGTCGCCGAGGGCATCGAGACCATTCCGCAGCTGGCCTTCCTTCAACAGCACGCCTGCGAAGAAGGCCAGGGGTACCTGTTCAGCCCACCGGTGACCGCCGAGGTGATGGGCAAGATGTTGCCTCGCGCGGCGTGAGTGCAGCCGCCAGCAGTCGATCGCAATGACTGACCCTGCCGTCACATTGGCGATCCATCGGGCGGCGCAAGCGGTTGAGCGCGTGCTGACGCGGCAGCGCGCGGGCGGCGTGCGGCTGTGGGAGTACCAACCGTCGGTGCTCCACTCGAAGACGATGCTCGTGGATGAGCACCTGAGCGTCGTGGGCTCCATCAACTTCGATTGGCTCTCGATGATGGCGCTGGAAGAAGGCGCGCTGGTGATGTCAGACCCGCGCGTGGTCGATGAGCTCGTGAAGGCGTGGGAAGCCGACGTCGCGTTGTGCGTCGAGGTGCCGTAGCTCCCTGCACCTTGGCGCATGGAATGCAGAACTCCTCGCCATGACGCCCCTTCGCATCGTCGCAACGGCCTTCTGCCTGCTCGGTTGCAGGGCGGAGTCGGTCGTCGGGCTGATCGATGAGCACCGACCCGCCGTCGAGAAGACCTTCGGAGCCATTCGACTGATTCAACTCCCTCTGGCGAATCACGAAACGCCCGCAGTGCCGCTCGTGCTCCAGACGCCAACGAAAGACGGCGTGAACGCGATGTTCATCTACGGCGAAGACCTCGCGAAGCCGGGCGGCGCGAAGGCCGTGCCGCTGAGAACCATGGACTCGTTGGCCCTCGTGCAGTGCGGCTCGCTGCTCGACACCGAGAAGCTCTTTCCGGGGGCACCACAGACCCGCCTGATGCAGGTGACGCTCACGCCACCGCTCGCCAGAGGGTACCTCTCGGCCTGCGCGCGCCTGCGCTACGTGCTGATCATCCAGGGCACGGCGTTCAAGGCGCCGCAGGTCACCACCGACGCGAACTTCTCGCCGGGGCTCTTTCGGGCAGACGTCGCGGCGGTCGACCTCTCGAGCGGAAAACCGGTGGGCGCGTTTCAAGTCGAAGCGGTGAACACGTCAGGCGTCACCATCGTCAGCGGGGAGGATCGCGAACAACGACTCCTGCGCGATCTCGAGGGCGCGATCTACAACGCGCTCAGAGAGGGCACGCGCCAGGCCTTCCCCGGCTCGATGCCTCCACCGTCGCTCTGATGGTTTGCCGTCTGACTGAGCCAGCGCAGGAGGAGCTCAACGACGCGCTCGTCATCTCCTCAACCGGGTCATCGGCGCGCTCGAGCGTTACCAGCGGCCCACGAGCGTGAGCGGTCGACGCTCCTTGAGCCCGTTGCGCAGGTCGAACGCGACCTCGATGACCGCGGTCTGGGTCGTGCCGCTCACGCTCGGGCGAAAGGTCACGGGGAACTCGACGGCCTCTCCAGGCTGAAGCTCGATTCCACCGATGGAGCTGATCTCGAACGCGGCGTCAGCCAGTGGCGTCGCATCGAGCTGCACCAACGCGCCGGAGCTGGAGGGGACGCCTTCGATGATGAGCGGAATTCTTCCGACGTTCACGAGGATGAACGACTTCGTAACGCGCGCGCCCGCAGCGCCCATGAAGCTCAGGGTGTCCGACTCGACGTGCACCCCGTCGAGTTCGACGAGAACGCGGGCCTCTGCGCGTTGGGGCTCTTCGATGATGGGTCCCGGGCAGGCGCAGACGAGCACAAGCACTGCCAGAACGAGAACTCGTCGCACACAACAGTCATCGCCCACCACTTCGCGCGCCGTCAACTCACGAGCGCCGCTCACCGCCCGAAGTCGATGACCTGCTGGCTCACCTCGCTCACTTCTTTCCCGTTGAGTTCGTGGTGCGAGGTCCACGTCACGACGCCGCCGGGCACCTCGGGGCTGATGACGACCTCGTCCTTGCTGACGGCGTCATTCGAGAGCTTCTGCTTCCGCACGAAGGTGACGGTCGCGACCGCGTGGCTGCCCACGGTGCACGGCGCAAGACGTTCGTTTCGAGCGCCTCACCACCACGCGCCTCGTGTTCTGCTGTCGACATGAGTGACTGCACGGCGTGCGGTGTGCTGCCGCCCTCGGGGCTGAAATCCTTGTGGGGGCTGTCGGACCCAGACCTTCGCCTGTGCGCGGTGTGCGGCGACTGGTTCACGTGGACGAGCGCTGCGCCGAACGCGGAGCTCACGCGCATCGCCCGGACGACCGCGCTGGTGATGGAGGAGCTGCTCAGCGGCACCGTGCGCCCACGTGAAGCCGTCGAGCAGGCCGTGGCGCTCGTCGAGCCGACGCTGTTCGCCGCGCTCATCGACCACCTGAAGGACGACGCCCTCGCGCCGCTGCTGGAGCACTTCGTCGCGTGGCTCCCGACCGCCAGCGGACCGCTCGCCACCGCGCTCGGCCAACGACTCGCCACCGCCGTGCGCTCCCCGCGCTTCAACGCCGCCCTCGGCACGCTGCTCGGTGCAGCGCCCTCGTCGCCACGCTCCCTGCACCTGCTCGGCATGGGCCTCGAGGCCTCGAAGGGACCAGGTCAGCGCCCGGCCACGCCGCTGTCGGCCGACGAGGTCGCTGACTTCTGGGCGCTCGGCGTCTCGCTCGAAGCCAATTTGGTGCCCGACCCCGAGTGGGCGCGCGCCGTCGCCGAGTCACGCGTGCAGGAGGTGTCGTCCTACAGCTCGATGGGCACGGCCGAGACCGGGTGGGTGCGGTGCTCGAGCGCGACGACACGGAAGAGCGAGTGCGCCGTCGTCCCGCCCGGCGCGACGGCTGAGCACACCTCGTTCAGCGACATGGCAGACGACCGCGACACCATCGCCGTCTGCTGGCAGCCCTTCTGGAACACGCAGGTCGCCGTGGCGCTCGGCCACGTGAAGGGCTCACTGAAGCGATACGTGCTCGCGGAGTGCGCGCGGCAGCTCGGCGCGCTCGAGCGCAGCTGGCCGCACGAGGGAGAACATGAAGACACGCGGCAGAGGCTGGTCGGCTGGCTCGACGACGTCACACTGACGTCCGAGGAGCTCGAGGGCGAGCTCGCGGCGGTGAAGCAGGTCTCGCTCGTTCATCTCGTGCGCGGCGTGCGCGCCCGCTGGCTGAAGCACGACTGCAACGCCGCGGTGGCTGCGGTGTTGATGAGCGCCGAGCGGGGCAAGCGTGACTTCTGGGGCCACGGCAACACGGAGCTCGAGGCCGCGGTTCGGATGGAGCTGCTCCGATTCATCGTTCGCCTCGTGCGCCAATGACGGCGAGCACCGGAAGCGTCAGCACTTCGTGAGTCAGCCGTTCAACGAAGCCTGGCCTCGAAGATGCCGTTGAGCAGTTGAATGCCGGTCACGCCCGCGTCGGGAATCATCAGCGTCACTGCCAGGGCCGGAGCTTCGAAGGTGCCCTGGACGACGCCGGCGTCGAGATCGAGCAGGCTGATGTTCATGCTGCACGTCCCCGCCGCCACGTTGCCGAACTGGGCCTGGCGCTGCGTCACCCCGCGGCTCTGCTGAACCCCGATGGTGGTGAGTGAAACGGACGTTCCGCAGGTCTGACCGCCGAGCCTGGGGACGACCGTCAGCACCACCCGGAGGTTGTCGACGTTGATGGCGCTGACAGGCGCTCCAGGAATCGGCGCCGACAGCACGTACGTCGTCCGGATGAACTGAGTGGTGACGCTCGAGGGCATCGCTTGAACGAGGACGACGTCTGGCGGCGCAGGGTCGAAGCCGAGAAGATTGTCACGAGCGGACAGCAGACCTCCGTCGATGGTGAACGACATGAAGCCGCCGTCAGGAATGGCTTGAGCCCCGCCGCCGCCGGTTGCACTCCCGCCGCCGGTTGCACTCCCGCCGCCGGTTGCGCTCCCACCGCCGGTTGCGCTCCCACCGCCCGTTGCGCTCCCACCGCCCGTTGCGCTCCCACCGCCAGTTGCGCTCCCACCGCCGGTTGCGCTCCCGCCGCCTGCCCCGGCGTCTGGCGTTGACGGGGAACCGCAGGAAACGCCCAGAGTCACGACGAAAAGGAGCAAGAAGCGCATCCGCCACGGTACCGCGCCCCCGCTCGGACCACGATGTCTTCCCTCGGGCTGGGTCGAACCAGATGTGACTGCGCGCGTCGGCGAGGCGCGCCGGACATGCTGAGCCACCCGTGGAGCATGGTGACGAAGGTCGCGACGTCGCGCTGGTGGGCGTTCTTCGTGCCGCTGTCCCGCCTCAGTCTCACGCGTGGACGCCAGTCGCGTGAGGTCGTCACCGGAGCTGAAGGGCGCCGGTCCCGGTAAGGTGCCTCGCATGTCCGAGTTGGCTGTTCCACCCGAGGGCAGTGTCGAGCGTTGGGCCTGGGACTACGTCACCACCACCTCGCTCGAGCTGAAGCTCTCACCACCGCCGCCACCATCGGTGTGGAGCGCGTCGCCACGCCGCTGGTTGCTCGACCGCCCCGGCCGCCCGCCAGAGCTGGTGCAGCGAGAAGCCCGCAAGAAGGCCGTGCGTCCCGGCGCGCTCAAGGACGACACCAGGCGGGCCGAGGTGCTGCACACCTTCCTCCACCACGAGCTCCAGGCGGCAGAGCTGATGGCGTGGGCGCTGCTCGCGTTTCCCGAGACGCCCGAGGCTTTTCGTCGCGGCCTGTTGGGCATCTGCATGGACGAGGTGCGGCACCTGGGGCTCTACCGCGACCACCTGGTGACGCTCGGCCACCCGTTCGGCTCGATGCCCATCAAGGACTGGTTCTGGGAGCGCGTGCCGGGCGAGTCGACCACCGCGACGCACTTCGTGGCGCGCATGGGCATCGCCTTCGAGGGCGGCAACCTCGACCACGGGGCCCGCTTCACGGAGTTCTTCGCGGCTGCGGGAGACCCACGCGCGGCCGCGATTCAGGCGCAGATCTGCGAAGAGGAGATCGCTCACACCGCGTTCGCGCTCCACTGGTTCCGCACCTTCACCGGCGGCGTCGACTTCGAGCAGTGGCGTGCGTACCTGCCCGAGCCCATCAGCCCGTCGATGACGCGCGGCACGCCACTCAACCTCGAGGCCCGTCGGCGCGCGGGCTATCCTCCCGAGTTCCTCGACGCGCTCGCGGCCTGGGGCACGGACCATGTCGAGCGCTGAGCCGGTCGCGTGGGTGCTCAACCTCGACGCCGAAGACGAGCTCGCGCGGGGCGGCGCGCACACGCCCACCGACGTGATGAAGGCGCGCATCGAAAGCCTGGAGCCCCGGCTCCGAGGAGGGTTGATCCGCCCGGCAGACGGCGTGCTCTGGCCCGGCAGTGAGCCGGTGGAGCGCGGTCTCTGGGGACGCGCGTGGTGTCTGACCCGCTGGGCGCGCACGCAACTGGAGCAGGCCGAACTGCGCGTTCCCCGTGCTCCGAGCGCCGAGGTGCTGCGGCGCGTGAATCACCGCCGCTTCGCGCACGAGCTGGGTCAGGCGCTCCCGAGCGCGGGCTGGGCCGCGAACCGAGAGCAGCTCACCTCGTTGCTCGAAGCGACCGGCACGCTCGAGCAGGTGTCCGTGGAGCAGAGCTGGTTGATCAAACGACCACTCGGGTACGCGGGGCGCGGGCGGCGGACGCTGCGGCCTGGTGCTCTCACCAAGGCTGATCAGGCCTGGCTCGATGCATCGATGCGTGACGGAGACGGGCTGCAGGTCGAGCCGCTGGTCGCCCGCGAACTCGACTGCGCGCTGCATGGGTGGCTGGCGGAGGACGGGGCGTGCACGTTTGGCCAGCCCACGCTCCAGCACCTCGACGACACCGGCGCCTGGCAGTCCACCGAGCTCGCACCACCGGGGTCGCTCATGGAGTCCGAGTTCCTGGCGCTCACGCGAGAGGCACACCGCACCGCCGACGCGCTGCACGCCGGGGGCTACTTCGGTCCGTTCGGGCTCGACGCGTTTCGCTGGCTGGCGCCTGACGGGCAGCTCCACTTCCAGCCGCGCAGCGAAGTGAACGCGCGGTACTCGATGGGCTGGGCGACGGGAATGGGTGACTTCCGACCGCCGGCCGGCGCGTTCTAGCCCTTCACACCTCATGGGAGGGCGCTCCGGCACTTTTGATTGCCGACTCACACCGCGCGCCGCACGCTTCCCTGAATCACTTCGGGGAGCCACTCATGAACCATCGCTTCATCGCCCTGCTCGGCGTGCTCGTGTCCATCTCAGTGGGCGCCGCGACGCCGGCCACGCAGCGCGCCATTCGCAACCTGAACTCGGTGTTCGGCTCGGTGACGCTGCTGCCAGAGCTCCGCACCGCGGTGCCCGCCGGCCAGGAGCAGACGGCGAAGAACCTGCTGCGCGACCTCGAGACGGCGTGTCAGCGAGGCGAACGTGAGCTCGGCGGCATTCCCGAAGCCGACAAGGCCGACCCGGCGGTCACCGAGCTCGCGGCGAAGCTTCAGACGTTTCAAGCGTTCCGCGACGACCTGAAGAAGGCCATCGAAGGCGGAGCCGCCACCAGCGCCGCGAACGACGCGCTCTTCCGCGCGTTCCGCGAAGAGACCAAGCCGTTCGCCGCGGCCGTCACTGCGTTTCGTCGTGGGCCGCAAGGCAGCCCGCAAGACCTGAAGGCGGCCGCTGCGCAGTTGGCGAAGCTCGATGCGCTCTGCAAGTCGAAGTACCCGGGCATCGCCGACGACCAGAAGCTCTCCTTCGCGCTGAACATCGAGCCGGGCACCTGGTGCGCGACCGCTGCGAAGGCCGACGCCATCGCGAACGCGGCCATCAGCGCTGGCGCCGCAGCGTCGCTCGACCGCGTCGTCGCCGACGTCATCGAGGCCACGAAGGAGCTGAAGAAGAACCAGGGGCACGTCGGCGTCGACGACCGGCCGTACGAGCTGCTGAAGGACCGCGCGGGCGGCAAGGCGAAGCTCGAGAAGCAGCTCAAGGCCTCGCTCGACGCCGCAGGCCAGCCGATGCCCGAGAAGCCCTTTCAGAAGCTCGACGAGGCGCTCGACGCGTTCGGCGCTGAAATCGACCGGCTCGCCCCGACGTGGACGTTCGAAGCGCCGCACCACGACGGAGCGCTCGAGTCGGGCGCGAAGGCAGCGCTCGCAAAGCAGTACCCCGGCCGCGCGGCGGTGAAGTCGGGAATGCTCTTCGAGCACGCCACCATCGACAAGAACGCGCTGGGCGTGCCGACCGAGCGCTACCGCACGGGCGCCGTCCTCGCGAAGGCGCCGGGCACGTGGTGCGAGTACCGCGAGTTCACCGCGCACGAGACGTACTCGGGGGGCGGCAAGTACGCGGCGCCGCGTTTCACCTTCCGCGCGGTGCGGTTCCAGAAGTGCCCGTGAGCCACGCCGAGAAGGACTCGCGCTGCTCGCTGTGAGCGCAGTGATCAGACTCGGCGCCGTCTGAGTCGGGTGAGCAACTGCGAGCTCGCGCCTCAGGGGCTCCGCAGGACGGTGGCTCGCACGCCGGGGCCTTCCAGGATGTTCTCGGTCACCACCATCAGGTGCCCGTCGTTCGCCATGAGCATCGGGAACTGCGCCGAGGTGCAGATGCTGCCCAGCCGCGCCACCTCGGCCCCCATGACGTCGAAGGACACGAGCTCGAAGCCCCACGCTCTGGGCGCGAGCACCAGCCACTGGCTTCCGCTCCAGGCCAGCGAGGCCGGAAGGCCGGAGCGGCCGACGACCTGTGACGAGACCGGCGTGCCGGTGGGGTCGGTCAGCGTCAGCATCGTCGACGTCCCCTGGCCCCAGGTGATCGCGAGACCGCCATCGCGTGTCGCGACCGTGGCGTAGTGACCGAAGACGGTGTCGCCGATGTGCGTGGTGCGGGTCGAGGTTGGCGTGATGAACGCGAGGTCGAGGCCTCCGTCCTGGTCGAAGGCCGGGTAGATGGCCGTCTGGCCGTCGACGACGATGGTTCGGCCCGCTCGGGTCGGCACCTGTCTGACGGCCTCGACCTTGGTGGTGAGCCAGTGCGCGACCCCATGGTTGATGACGAGCCACTGGTTGCGGTCCTGAACCCAGACGACGAGCGGGATGTTGTCAGTGGGTGTGGCGAGGGTGACCGACGCTCCGTTGCTGTCCTCGAAGGTGGCCGGCATCTGAAAGTCGCCCTCCACGAAGCCGAGAACACCGTCGTGAGCGGCGACGGCCGAAGCGGTGCCGAGGCCCGCGCGTGTCTGGGTGGTGCCGTTGGCGGCGACGGTGAACAGTTCAGTCGCGCGGCGAACGACGAACCCATCGAGGTATGTGTTGAGCGTGACGAGGCCAGACCCGGTGCCGAAGCGGCGCGCGCCCCAGAGCGCATTCAGGCAGCCGCCGTCGACCGACCCGGCGTCGAACGGCTCTTCATTGCCACCCGCGTCGAAGGCTGGGCCGTTCATTCCGGCATCACCTCCGGCATCACCCTGTTGAGTCGTCGACGCGTTCACCGCGAGCTGCGTTCGGGCGCTGACGCCCTTCGAGTCCTGGGCCACGAGGGTGGCGCGAATGGCGTCACGGCTGGTCGCGCCGAAGTCGACGGTGACGGTCTGGGTCGAGCCCGGCGCGACCGTGACGCTCGCAGGCACCTCGAAGCGTGGGTCGTCGACGACGAGCGTGAGGCTCACGGCCGCTCGGGTGGGGTTGTCGAGGGTGATGGTGCGTTGCACCCGGGCTCCGGGGGCGGGCGCACCAAACGAGAGGGAGGTGGGGCTCAGCGTCCATTGCTCGTCGGCAGCACCGCAGGTGCACGACGCGGCGAGCAGGACGCTGCAGGTGATGAACACTCTCATCGACCAACGGTGCCTGAAGCCCGAGTCGAAGGCGAACGGAGAAGCGGCCCATGGCAGGGCGCGCCATCGGTCAGCGCAGCACGCCGCGACGCGACATCACGACCGCGTACCACGCCAGCACCGCGGCGAGCCCCAGCGGCACCAGCACGTCGAACACCGACTGCCGCACGCCAAAGACAATCAACCGGTCCATGAACCCGAAGGTGATGAGGTCGAGCCCTGCCTGCGCGAACACCGCGACCACCGCGACACGAACCGTGGCGCGACGCCGGAGCAGCAGCAGCACCGAAGCGACGACTGCACCGAAGACGCCCACCGCCCACAACACGGCGGGAAGAACCGGGTAGTGCGCGAAGTAGGCGCGCTGCGCCGGGTCGTAGTCGAGCAGCTCGAAGTAGGCGGCTTCGTGTCGGCGCGTCATGACGTAGTCAAAGGCACCGATGGCATTGAAGACGGCCGAGACGCCTCCCACGAGCCACAGATGCCACGGTGCGCGCATCGCGACACGCTGATCACCCTGCGCGGCGCTGGTCGCCTTGATGGACACGGTTCGGCGTACCAGAGGCGCCCGTGGACGCCCAGCCCTCGGGGCACTCAGCGCCATCGGCCGGCGTGACCGCGTCGCCTCACAGTCGCACCTGCGGGGCGTGTGCAGGACCCTCTTCGTGTGGGCGGCGCTTCTGCCCGCACCTCGTTCCTGCTTTGGTCCCCAGCGTCGTCGATCGGGGGAGCCATGCGCGTCGTGCTGCTGTTCGTCGCTGCTTCGCTGTCTGCGTCGTGCGTCACGAAGGCGCCCGTGCCCAGCGCCCTCGCCGAGGGGTGCTTGCTGAACTCCGACTGCGAGTCACCGCTCGTCTGTGCGTTTCGCCGCTGCCACAGCGCGTGTGAGACGAGCCGCGACTGCCCCGCTGGGCTGCACTGCCGGCCCGCCGACCGGCCCTTCAACGTCTGCCTGTTGCCTGACGAGGTTCGCTGCGAGCGCGACACCGACTGCGTGAACGCGATGAGCTGCGGCGTCGATGGCATCTGCCGCAGCGCGTGCACCTCGGCCCTCGCGTGTCTGCCGGAGCAGCTGTGCGTGCAGGGTGTCTGCGCTGACGGTGTCGAGCTGATCAACGGCACGCTGCCCATCGTCATCGACGCGGGCTTCGGCTGTACGCGCAACTCCGAGTGTCCCGTGGGCGAGCTCTGCGCGCGGGGCGTCTGCATCGCGGAGTGCGTGAACTCCCGCGACTGTCCGGTCGGCGCGACGTGCGTCGGCGGCCGGTGTCTGGGTGGACGGTGCGCGCTCCACAGCGACTGCCCACCAGGCCAGCGGTGCAGTCCTGTCGGCTGGTGCGCTCCGGAGTGCGTCGAGCCGCGCGATTGCCCGAGCGGGCTCTCCTGTGTGAACGCCGTCTGCACCACGCCGACGCCCGATGCGGGACCGGTGGCCGACGCTGGCGCTGGAGCCGATGGCGGACTCGACGGCGGCGCGGTCGTCACCGACGCCGGCGCGCCCGATGCCGGTCCGCGCTGCGTGCTCAACGGAGAGTGCGGCGCTGGCCGCTGGTGTGACGAGGGCACCTGCGCGCCGTCCTGCACGACGTCACCGTGCACAGGCGGGCGGGTCTGCGACGCGCGGGTCGGCACGTGCGTGCGTTCGTGCGCGCAGGGCTGCGGCCTGGCGAGCGTCTGTGACACGAGCCCCGACGCAGGCGTCGACGGTGGCATCGGCGCCTGCCTGCGCACGTGCGATGGCTCCTTCCGCTGCGGCTTCGGCCAGGTGTGCCGCGCCGGCCTCTGCGCCCCTGAGTGCGTGAGCGCGTCGGACTGCCGCAACGCCCACGCCACCTGCAGCCTCGGCCAGTGTGTCTTCGACGGCACCTGCGACGACGACCGCGACTGCGCAGCGACCGACCTCTGCCGGATGGGACGTTGTTCGCCACGCCCGACCGCGATGGTCGACGCGGGCGGGGGGCAGCCGCCGTCCTACGCGTGCGCCGAGCCCTGCGACTGTCGGCTGGGAGAGTGGTGCTCGAGGGGTCGCTGCCTGCCCGACGCGGTGCCCACCTGGTACTTCGCGCGCGACGCCGGTGGGGATGGTCGCAGCACGTCGACGCCCGCAGGCACGCCGTTCGACGCGCTGGCCGACGCCGGCATCGGCGAGGTGTTGGCCCTGCGCGAAGGAGACACGTGGCCACGCACCGGCTCGGTCGACCTCAAGTCCCGGGTGAGCCTCGTCGGTGGCTACAAGGTGTGCACGCCACAGCGGTGGGTGCGGGGCGATTCGCTGACGACGACGCTCGCCCTCACCAGCGGCAGCGTTCGCGCGAACGCAGTCACCGACGCGTCGCTGCGCTCCGTCACGCTCGTCGTGCAGGGCCCCTCGCTCGAGGCCGCCCTCGTCACCGGCGCCAGCACGAACGGCCTGTGGCTCGAGCACGTGCGAGGCCGCACCCTCTCCCCCGGAGCCGCGAACCCGGGCCCGGGCGTGCTCGTCTCGTGCACCGCCTGCCCGGACCTGCGGGTGAGCGACCTGACGTACCTGACGTCGGAGGCACCGGGCTCGACCACGGGCCTGCTGAGACTCACCGGCGGCTCGGGCACCTTCTCGCGGTTGGTCCTCGAGGCGCAGCCGCCGATACCGGCGAACAGCTCGCTCGGCATTGGCGTGGACGGCCCGACGGGCCCGATGCGCTTCGAAGACGTCACGCTCGGCGAGCCTGGCGGGCGCTTTCAGCCCGTCGGCATCTCGATTTCCAACTGTCAGTCCGGTGCCGTCACGCTCGAGCGTGCGACCGTCGCCTGGCCGACTGCCGCCACCACCAGCGTCAATGGTGTGGTGGTTCTCGAGTGTGACGTCGCCCTTCGCGACGTGCGGCTGGAGGGCGGCAGCGGCCCATTCCCTCCGTCGGTCACAGGCATGAGCCTCACGCGAACCGGCGGCACCCTCGAGCGCGTCACCGTGCGTCCGCCGGTGACCTCCACGGCCTTCACGGGCATCGACGTGTCCGCGGCGCGGCCGCTGACCCTGCGCGACACGCGCGTCGACGCGAGCATCGTTGGTCCGTGCGCGGGCATCGTCGTCGACTTCGTGGCGCAGGGCCCCGTGCTCCTCGAGCGCGTCAGCTCGTTCGTCAGCGGCACGGCCAACCCGAACGTCGCGCTCGTGCTTCGAAACGTGCCGCCGCAGGTCGGCGTCCGGGTGGTCGACAGCGACCTCGAGGCGACCTCGAGCGGCTTCTTTTGCAGTCGCAGGGCCATCGCCGTGCAGCTGGTCGGCGCCGCCGCCACCATCGAGCGCTCGAGGCTTCGCGCGTGGTCGAGCGCCTCGCCAGTCGCCGCTGATGTCGGCGCGACGGCGACCCTCGGGCTCTTCGCGAGCCACCTGTGGACGGGCGCCAACGTCTCGTTCTCCGGGTGCTCGACGAACGAGAAGGCGGCGGCGCTGGTCCTGGCCGGCGCGGCGCGCATCGGGTCCAGCACCCTCGACGGCGACGGGAGCGAGTTTCAGCAGGAGCCCTCGAGCGCCATCGCGTGCGATGCGACGAGCACGTCATTGGACGTCAGCTCCTCGATTCTCGGTGGCGGGCGCGCGCAGGGGCCGTGGCTCCTGAATGGGCCCTGCCCCACCACGTCGTGGCGCAACACGTGGTTCTGGTTCGACCGGCTCTCCAGCGGCGTTCGCCCGACGGACGCGGTGCTGCAAATCGTCCAGGCCGATGCAGGCGTCTTCGACCTCAACGGCAACATGCTGGCGCCGAACGAGTCGTGCTTCGAGCCCGGGTTGCCTGACGCAGGGCCCGCGTACCGACTGCGGGCAGGCGCGCGGTGTGTCGACCGCGGCGCCATCAGTACCCGCGCCGATGGAACGCCGGTGTTGCTCGACATCGACGGCCGGCCACGTGACGGCGGCGCAGGTCCCGACATCGGGTGTTCGGAGCGCTGAGGTCGAGTGCGTGGCTGGTGCCGGGGTGACGTCAGTCCTTCCGGAGCCACCCGACGAAGGAGCTGAACGCCGACGCGCGCTCCTGCTCTTCGGCCGACATCGGCGGGCTGCCGTGCTTCGCGTAGCACTCGCCGCACTCGGTGCCGCGCGCGGTGGGCTGGGCGCTGGCGAAGGGCTTGCGCTGGTTGCACGAGGTGCAGAGGAAGCTGACGTCCTCTGGTGGTTTGGCCGGCGCCTGGCGCGTCACGGTGAAGATGTCGCGCGCGTCGAGGTAGGTGCCCTTGCAGGTGCGGCACGCCTCGACGGCGACACCGGCGGTGAGCTCGGCGTTGAGCAGGGGGATGAAGCAGCGCGGGCAGTAGCGGTCAGAGCCGCGCATCGACTTGATGACGCTGCGGCCGGTGGCGATCTCGAGCTCTCCGGAGTCGAACCACGCGCCGCCACAGTTGTGGCATCGGTCGAGCTCGACGTCGATGCCAGGGTTTCGCGACTGAATCATGAAGGGCCGCATGGGTGTATTGCATTGCGGGCACTCCATCTCGGTCGGCAGGTCGTGGGATTCGCCGGCGCCCGCGACGCTGTGAGCGATACCGCGCAGGCCGGCAGACTCGAGCGGCTGGGGGCCGGTGGGCGCCGCGGGACCGCTCATCGAGTCGAGCCACGACATCACGTCGTCCTTCACCTCGGCCTCGGAGCGTGGCGGCGGCGCGGGCTGCGACAGCGTCTGCACGCGGAGCTGCTTGCCGCCGTTGAGGGCGACCAGCTCGCCAGCGTCGAGGAAGACGCCGCGGCAGGTGGTGCACACCTCGACCTGCAGGCCGCCGAGCTCCACGGAGCGCATCGGGATGTGACAGGTGGCACAGCGGCGGGCGGTGACCGTGGCTTCGTCGAGCTTGCCGACGAGCTTGCGGCCGAGCACCTGCTCCAGCTCGGCCGGGTCGAACCAGAGGCCGTTGCAGAACGGGCAGCGGTCGAGCTCGACGTGGCCTGCCTGGAAGGGGTTCATCGGGGCGGTGCAGCTGGGACAGGAACGCTGGGTCATCGCGTCAGCCTACCGCATGCTCCACGAACGTCGTCAGCGTGCTCGTGTGGAGCGGTTCACGTCTTCGCCTTGCGCTGTGCGCGGGCGGCGGCCTTGCGAACTGCGGTGAATACTTCACCGGGAGTGGCCCAATCAGCCGCGCGTTCGGCAGCGAGCCCGCGTCAAGCCGGAGACGGTCTCGCGCTCGATGGACCAGCGACTTGATCACATCGGAATCCCCTTGCGAGCCGAATTGACAAACCAACGACGCATACCGCCAACGAAAGACCAGACATCACCGTCCGTCGGCTTCACGAAACCGGGCGAATCGGGGTCCGAACCCATCTTCTCGAAAACGCTGATTAGCCAAGCCGGTGTGTGGCCAGTGACTCCCAGATTCTTCAGCCAAGACTCAAGCTCGCCACCGGGGACTATGAATACTCCGTACTCTCTTAGCTGAGCCAAGAGCAACTCGGCGGTCTCCTTCTCAGCAGCCCCGAGAATCTCGACTCCGCCAGCGCGCTTCATGTCCATACCCGTTCTCTTGAATGCACCATTGATATCTGACCGAAGGACAGCTAGCGAGTTCCTCGCGATTTCGGGAATCCCCGCGGCCGAGAGCAGGTTGGTCCAAACAACTCCGCCCTCCTTCAACGCGTCAACATCAACAACGCCAGCTGTCGGGATTCCGAGACGCCTCAATGGATCAACAATGACATGCACGGTCTGCTTGTTTTGTGCATTGAGGAAGAGACAACCGGGAATAGCAAATTCCGGCTTGAAGCGAAGTAGCCGCTCATTGACCTCCTGATAGAATGCACGATCAGCGTCAGATTCGGTGACGACGACTGACTCAGCGAACAAGCCGCTCAACACGCCTGTCGAGCGCAGAAGAGGGTTCCTCATCAGCGTCAACAACTCATCGCTACCCAACAGTCGCGCCGTGGCCGTGCGGTCCCGGAAGGTCAGCCGGACAACGGTGACCGGAGTCCCAGAGTGAATACAGCCCATCAGGAAGGCGGCGCTGTGAGTTGATACAAACACCCGCTTCTGACTACGAGCCGCGGCACGCGCGATTTCGTATCCCAGTTTCTGAGCCAGAGCGGGATGGAGAAACGCTTCCGGTTCGTCAATCAACATGATCCGGGGATCACCAGCAACGAGTTGCGTGATTATCCCCACAAATGCCTTTACACCATCACTGGCACTCTCGATCAGCGACGCCCGTTCGTGGAACTGCCGAGCGTCACTATGGATTCCGACCTCCTCGATCTCCGTTGCTGGCGCACTGGAGGAGAGGCGAATGCGGAGACTACCTAGATTTGTCGGGTCGACCACAAAGTGCTCGCCGAATGCGTCGAATACAATACGTCGAACTTCCATTCGCCTTGCTTCGTCGCGAAGAAGAACTTGGAGGCTCGAGGTCGGCGGTCGAAGGAGATCACCCGCCGATTGCGGATTAACCAACGCGACGCGACTGTGTGCATCGAGTTTCAGAGTTCGGCTCGAGAGAAACTCTCTGCAGAACGCGTGAGGGTCTGATTCCGGAAGCTGAAGGACCCGATTGAGATTGCCGACCTGTAGCGGACGATGGTTGAGAATGATGGTTCCGCTCGAAGGCACCTCGCCGGCATACTCGGCTGGTAGTAGCGACGAGATCGTTTCTGCCGCTTCCTCCACGGATAGCCCAGAAAAGACAACTTTGTCGAGGAGGGCCTCGGACCCGGCGGCCCGTCCCGTCCGGCACCATTGCTCAATCTCAGTCAGAACTCGGCTCTTGCCTGCGTTGTTAGGGCCGACAAAAACAGTCACAGGCGCAACCGGGTCGACGACGCAATTGAGTCCTGGACCGCGACCAGCTTTAAGCCGCATGAATGAGATCAAGTAAACCCTCTCTGGCAATACCGACGCAAACAACTCAGCCACCCAAAGTCAAAAGCAACTGACGGATAGAGAATAGAGCGTAAGACAAGTATGCCGTCGAGTGCATCTGACGGACTCAAATCCCTTGGTTAGGCGGCGTCGGCAAGCGACGAATCGGCAATCTGCCACTGGCTAGGGACTCTGCGTAGTCGGCATTTCCTTGTTCGCTCCTGGGGCGTCGGCTCCAGATTCTGTCGTTTGAGGCAACTTGCGGGGAAGCTTCTGAATCCAGTCCATGACCACGCCCGCCGACCTCGCCATCGATGCGCTGAACCGCCGCAACCTTCGTGAGGCCATGAGGTCCGCGCTCGTCTGGTGGCGGCGCGCTCCCCTGCCCCGGCTGGCCGAGCTCATCGTCGCGCTCGAGGCGCTCACCCCCGAGGCAGAACGTGACGGCGTCTCGGCCCGGCTCCTCACCGTCATCGCTGGCGGAAACAGCGTGAAGAGCCGCGCCACCGTCGAAGCGCTCGGCGACGGCCCGGCCGACCCTCGGCTCACCGACTTCCTCATCCACCTCATCGGCGCGCCGCCCTTCGACGTCTCCGCCGGCAACCCCGAGGCCTTCATTCGCGCCGTCGTCGAGCTGCTGCTCCGTCAGCCGGACCCGCGCGTGCTCCCCTGGAGGAACACCCTCCCCGCGTTCCTCGACGCGCACCGGGGCTCGCGACGCGGGCAGCTGAGCGCCGACGAAATCGCCACCATCACCCGCATCGTCTCGTCGCTGCCTCCTTCACGCCCACCGAAGCCCAACGACGACCCGCAGGTCGACGCGTTCGCACAGGCGCTCGAGCCGCTCCAACGCCTGCAGTCCTCCGGCACCGAGGCGCGCGCGCGACTCTTCGCCGACGTGGTGGAGCACTTCGACGACGCGCGGCTGCAGGTGTACGCCGACTTCCTCTCGGAGCAGGGCGAACCCCAGGGTGAGCTCATCGCGCGAATGATGGCAGGCGAGAATGACGGGCTCGAAACACTCCAGCGCGCTTCGCGGCCCCGCTGCTTCGGCTCGGCCAGGCTCGAGTGGGACAGGGGCCTGCCCATCAAGGCGCTCTTCGCCGACCGTGACGGCATTCGCAGCGGCACCTGGGGCCCCGAGCTCGAGTGGGGCACCCTGCGCGAAGCCGACGTCATTCCGCTCGACGGCTGTCACGCCGAGCGCCTCGAGACGCTCCACGTCGGCGCGACGTACGTGAAGGACCTCGCCCGTCGCACGCAGCCGTTGTCTGTGAAGACGCTCATTCTCGGCAACGTCACCGAGGGCACGCTCGCGGCATGGAAGAAGGTGTCGTCGCTCACTTCGCTCGAGCGCGTCGTCGTCACCAGCGTCGACGACGTCGAAGGCCTCCTCGGCTTCCTCGGTACGCCGACCGGCCAGCGCGTGACGTCGCTCGAGGTGAAGGGCGCCTACGTTCGCGCGCTGGTGCTGACCGGGGCCGCGGAGCTGTTCCGCGCGTCGAAGCGGCTCGAGACGATTTCGGTTCCAGCGCTCTCGCTCTCACGCAGCGGCACGCTCGAGGTGACGCTCTCCAACGCGGCAAACACACGACAGCTCGTGAAGGACCTGAGCCAGGTGAAGCGCCCGCTGTGTGAACTCGTGGTGCTCAAGGGCCCCGACGCGCTCACGAAAGACGCTGCGCTCCGTTCGCTCGGCGCACGCGTCGAGGTGAAGACCGAGTCGTCGACGCTGCTCACGAAGGCGACGCTCACCACCGCTGGAGGACACCTCGTGCTGACGCCAGACGCGGGTGTCGTCTTCGATGCGTCGGCGGTCGAGGTCGCGCTCACACAACAGCGGCCGTCGACGCTCGAGCTCTCGGGCGGCGTCGACTTTCGAGAAGCCGCGGCCCTCTGGACACTCGCCCTGGCCGCAGGAGTCGAGCGGCTCACCTTGAAGCGCACCCATGGCGAACACCACATCGAGCGCGGGCCGCACCAGTATTGGTACTTCGCGCCATTCACGGTGACGCTCTCTCGAGAGCACTCTTCATGGGAACTCGGTGCCGGCGCAAAGGAGCTGCTCCCCATCGCCGTCGCCGGACTCCCGCGCGTGACGACCGCCACCCTTTACGTCGCCGGCGCGCTCGTCGACTCGCTGCCGCAGCTGACCGCGATGCTCCGCGACCACGCTGCCGCAGTCACCGTCACCACCGTCGACCCGGCCTCGGAGTGGACGCCGAAGTTCATCAAGGCCCGCAAACACCTCGAGCTGCGCGCCCGAATGGACGCGGCGGTGCTCCGGCCGTCGACGCTCGAGGCGCTGCTCGCGCTCCACCCGAAGACCGGGTCGGTGACCGTCTTCCAGCAGACCATCGACGTCGTGCCGTGGCTCGAGTGGGTACGGAACCGGAAGCTCCCGCTCGACTTCAGGCTGGCGAACTCGCGCCCCGATGGACCGATTCGACTCTGGTGGGAAGACGGGCTGCGCGTCTCGCTCACGCTTCGACATGACCTGATCCGCACGCTCCCCGCGGCGCTCTTCGACGTGCCTGCGCGCGCCATCGACCACCTCGAGCTCGTGCACTACGAGGCGATTCCGTCGGCGTGGCTCGAGGTCGCGAAGCACGTGGCGAAGAAGCACACGTCACGCCGCCCGTAATTCGGCCCAGCCTGTAAAACCGGCAGGCAAACCGTCACTGATTCGTGTCGCTCCACCCGGCGATACATCGGCATGCGCGTTCTTGCCGGCACCCGCCCTCCACCCCACCTGGGCGGCCAACCGAAACCTCAGCGTGACAGCGCGACCATTCGCATCGTCTCGTTCAATGACGACTTCGTCGACGACAAGACCGACCTGTCCAGAATCCACGGCGGCGTGGTGATGGTGCAGGAAGCGAAGAACGTGAACGTGCGCAAAGAGGTCAACCGCTCCGAGTACAACGTCTTCCAGAACCGCGACGACAAGCCGCACGCGGGCTCGGCGATGTACTGGAAGAAGGACCGCTTCAAGGTCCTCGACAAGGGTCAGAAGCTGCTCGCGAAGCGCGACGGCCCTGGCGACGACATGCTCGACCGCCACGTCACGTGGACGGACATGAAGGTGAAGGGAAAGGACGTGAAGGTGCGCATGGCGTCAGCGCATCGCCCTCCCGGCGACGAGAAAGACGAGTGGCCCGAGTTCGACCGCAACCTCGCCGCGTTCGCCAGGAAGGCGCGCCGCGACAACATCCCCGTCGTCATCGGGATGGATGCGAACTTTCCGCGTGAGAACCGCGCCGCAGCGATTCGCCGGCTCGAGAAGCTGACCGGGCTCGAGTGGCATGGTCCGAAGGGCTCCATCGATGGGTTCCTCGCGAGCCCGAACGTGCGCTTCAACGCCGCGCCGCACACGGAGCACGACCGGTTCAGCGACCATGACCCCGTTGCAGCCAGCATCACCGTGCTCGAGCCGCGGAGCTGATTCAGCCTGAGCGTGAGTCGCCAGGTGGCATGCGCCGACGCAAACCGTGCCATCTTCGCTTTGCGCGCATGAACACCTTCACACCCTCGTGGGACGACCTTCGGATGTTGCTCGCCGTGCACCGAGACCGGAGCTTTCTGCTCGCGGCGCGAACGCTCGGCGTGGCGACCTCGACCGTGTCGCGCCGCATCGAGGCGCTCGAGAAGTCGGTCGGCCGGCCGCTCGTCCATCGCGGCAATGATGGCACCCGGCTCGACCCCGACGCGCTCCGGCTCGTGGCGCTCGGTGAGGCGTTCGAGCTCGGCCTCGAGGCGCTCCGCCGCGACGGCAGTGACGCCAGCGACGACGCGGTGACAGGCACCGTTCGGCTCTCGATGAGCGAGGGCTTCGTTCGACCGGTGACGCAGGTGATGGCGCGGCTCCGCGTGAAGCACCCGTCGCTCGCCGTGGAGCTCATGTCCGAATCACGAATGGTCGACCTCGCGCGGCACGAGGCCGACATCGGCGTGCGCCTCTCGAAGACGAACTCGGCCGCGGTGATTTCACGATTCATGGGTCGCGCGCGGCCCGCGCTGTTCGCATCGCGTGACTACGTGCAACGACGGCTGCCCGGCGCGCGGCTCTCGCGTGACGCGGCCGCACTTCAAGACTGGGTGGGCTTCGACGCATCACTCGAGCGGCTGCCTCAGGAGCGGTGGATGCGGGCGTACGGCGCGAAGAACTTCGTCTTTCGCAGCAACGCGAGCATCGCCATCGAGCAGGCCGTGGTGTCGGGCATCGGCGTCGGGTTGTTGATGGAAGGGCACGCCACGTCGCAGCCGTCGCTGGTGCAGCTCGAGGTGGAAGACGCGCCGCCATCAGTCGAGGTGTACCTGGCGTTTCATCGCGACTCGAAGAAGACCCCGCGCGTTCGCACGGTGGTGCGCGAGCTCGAGGCCGAGTTTCGCCGGTTGGCGGGTTGATCAGGGACGAATCGCGACGAGCGGCGCGGCGAGCTCGGGCCTGGCTGCCGTCATCATGTCGATGAGCATGCGCGGCTCGGTGGTGCCCAGCGCGCCCAACTCACGAATCACCGTGGTGCGGCTCGCGGCCCAGAGCATGAGCGTCTGCAGAACGCGTGGCAGTCGAGAAAGCGTACCGATGCTCTTCGGCACCCACACGTTCCCCATGGTGTGCACGAGGTCGAACCCGGCACGAAGCGCGTGCGCGTGCGTGCGGGCTTCAGCCCACGTGATGCCACGGCGTCGGGCGTGAGCGATGACCCCAATGCTCATCATTGGCGCGACCATCGCCGCGTGGGTACGCAGCCAGCTCTGCATGTCGGGCTCGACGACGGTGGGAATGCCGGCGCCTTCGAACAGGACCGCGATCTGCGGGTCGTCGACGGTGGTGCCGGCACGAATGGTGGGGCGAATGCGCCCCTCGAGCAGCAGACAGAAGATTCCGCCCGGGAAGCCGAACGAGAAGCGCTGTGCGCCGACCGCCTCACGGAGCGGCGCGATGGAGTCGAAGGTGTTGAAGAGGAACATCACCTTTCGAGCGCCGCTGGCCTTCAGCGACGGCAGCACGGCGTCGACCTGCGTCGCGAGCACCGTCACCAACACGAGGTCGTACGCGACGGCGGGGTCGAGCTGCGCGCACACGGTGACTGCGGCGCGTTCACCGTCGGTGCGGATGATGGCCTGTTCCGTTTCGAGGAGCCGAAGCCGTTCTCCGCGCGCCACCACGGTCACCTGGTGCCCGGTGCGTGAGAGCTGGAAGGCGAGGGTGCTGCCGATGGCGCCGGGGCCGATGAGGGCGATGTTCATGACCTGACGATGCGACCGCGAGGTGGGTGCGGCAACGCACATCGGTGCAGAGCCGTTTTGCGGTGACGCAAAGCAGACGACGCCCTGAATCAGACGCGACCGGCGCGCGCGCGTCGCAGCAGTTGGTCCACGTCGGCCGGCGGCCTCATGAAGCGAGCTCCGAGAGCCCCCTCTGCCGCATCGTCCGAGCGCATTTCAGTGGCATAACCCGGTCCCCATGAAGACCACCCTGCTCGCCGTGTTCGTCGCTTGCTCCCTCTCCGCCGTGGCACTCGCAGACGCTGCGGGCGGTGTCTCCTGGACGGTGCCCGGTGCGTGGAAGTCCGGTGAGGCCCGGCCGATGCGCGCAGCGACCTACGCGGTGCCTGCGGCCAAAGACGTCGAGGGCGGAGAGTGCGCTGTCTTCTTCTTCGGTCCCGGGCAGGGCGGCTCCATCGACGACAACGTCAAGCGCTGGGTCGGCCAGTTCGAGGGCGGCAAGGCCGCACCCGCTCGCAAGGAGAAGGTGAACGGTCTCGACGTCACCCGCGTCGAGGTCGACGGCACCTTTCAGTCCGGAGGCATGTCGGGGCCGCAAGTCGCAAAGCCGGGCTTCAAGCTCCTGGGCGCCATCGTCGAGGGCAAAGAGGGGAACGTGTTCTTCAAGTTCACCGGCCCGGCGAAGACCGTCGAGGCAGCGCGGAAGGACTTCGAGGCGCTGCTGAAGTCGCTCAAGAAGTAGCCAGTCAGAACCGCGCACGCCTCTCCAGACCGGCGCAAACAGGCGCGGCAGCACCTCAGTTGGTCTAGAAGCTGGGCGTTCCGTGACGCACCTCACTCCAGCGCAGGTCGGCTTGTATCTTCAGGGGGCCCTGACCAACGCGAGCGCTGCCGACCTCGATGCTCACATCGACACCTGCGAGGCCTGTCGCGAGCTCATCAGCCGTACGGTGCGCGAGCGGCACCACGCTGAGCTGGCCCTGGCCGAGACCACGGCGAGCGCCTCGAAGCCGTCGCTCCCCGCGGCGGTGGGAGACACCATCGACGGCCGGTATCGGGTCGAACGACTGCTCGGCATCGGAGGCATGGGCTGCGTCTTCGAGGCACACCATCTCGCCCTCAACCAGCGCGTCGCCGTGAAGCTGATGCTGCCCGAGCTCGCCAAGGACCGGGCGGCGGTCGACCGCTTCACGCGTGAAGCTCGCGCTGCCGTGCGGCTCTCGTCGGAGCACGTCGGCAAGGTGCTCGACCTCGGCGCCCTCGCAGATGGCACGCCGTACCTGGTGATGGAGCTGCTGCTGGGTGAGTCGGTCGACCAACGGCTGGTTCGCGAAGGGCCGATGCCGCGCCTGCTCGCCCTCGACATCATCTGCGCCACGCTGAAGGGCCTCGAAGAGGCGCACGGCCTGGGCATCATCCATCGCGACCTCAAGCCGGCGAACCTCTTCCTCTCGCGCCGCTCGTCGGGCGCCGAGGTGCTCAAGGTGCTCGACTTCGGAGTGGCCAAGTCAGTGCACCCCGACATCGAAGCGGGCCTCGGCGCGACGACAGGCGCGGCGCTCGTCGGCTCTCCGCTCTACATGGCTCCCGAACAGCTCGCTCCGGGTCGAGTCATCGACGCGCGCGTCGATCTCTGGGCGGTCGGCTGCACGCTGTATCAACTGCTCTCGGGCAGCGTCCCTTTTCGAGAGGCCGACCTCGTCGAGCTCATGTACTCGATTCAGACGAGGCCCCACGTTGCGCTGACGACGCTTGTGCCTGGCGTCGCAGATGTCTCTGCTGTCATCGATGCCTGCCTCGAGAAGGACGTGACGCGCCGGCCGGCGACCGCTGCTGCGCTCCGTGCACGGTTGGAGGCGCTTCGTTCGGCGCCGCTCGCCCTCGCGACGAGCGGCAGCATCGACGTTCGTGGGCTTCGTTCTCGGTGGCCAGTCGGTGTGCTCACCGCGCTCGCGGTCGTCGCAGCGGGCGTGGTCGTGACGAGCCTGTTCACCAGCGCGCGCACCGAGCCGCTGCCCCCAGCCCCGATTCCCGTTCCCATCGCGGTTCCGGTTCCGGTTCCGGTTGCGACACAGCCGCTCGAGCGGGTCGCGCCAGTCGTCGTCGAGCCTGTGATGGTTGCTCCGCCGTCGGTCGTCGATGCCGGCATCAAGCGCACGAAGCCACGTGCGAAGCCCGGTGCCTCCCAAGCGGATGTTCTCGATGAGCGGCTCTAAGGACCTGTTGTGAAACGAGATTCAGGAATTATTGCGACTGTTCACCGCGTGGGCGGTCAGCACAGGGAACACATGCGCCCCTTCTCTTTGCTGCTGCTTGGTCTGTTGGCTGGCTGTCTCGATCTGGACCCCTCGGCCTACCTCTTCGACCTCGATGGAGGGGCGGGGGGAGGTCAGACCATGGCCGGCGGCAGCGCTGGTGGAGGCTCGGCGGGTGGCGCTGCCGGTGGAGACTCAACCGGCGGTGGCTCGACGGCAGGTGGCTCCGCGGCAGGTGGCTCAGCAGCTGGCGGATCAGCAGCAGGCGGATCAGCAGCAGGTGGGTCAGCAGCAGGTGGCTCAGCAGCAGGTGGGTCAGCAGCAGGTGGGTCAGCAGCAGGCGGATCAGCAGCAGGCGGCTCGGCCGCAGGCGGCTCGGCCGCAGGTGGCTCGGCAGCAGGTGGCTCAGCAGCAGGCGGCTCGGCAGCAGGTGGCTCAGCAGCAGGCGGCTCAGCAGCTGGCGGCTCAGCAGCTGGCGGCTCAGCAGCTGGCGGCTCAGCAGCTGG
>JAUXRI010000293.1 GCA_030681895.1 Myxococcales bacterium
TGGAGTACCTGCGCGACCTGCTGAGCGGCGCGGACATGGTCTTCGTGACCGCCGGCATGGGCGGCGGCACGGGCACCGGCGGCGCGCCGGTGATCGCCTCGATCGCGCGCGAGCTGGGCGCGCTCACGGTCGGCGTCGTCACCAAGCCGTTCCTCTTCGAAGGCAACCGGCGTCGCAAGTCGGCGGAGCAGGGGCTTCAGGAGCTCAAGGCCGCCGTCGACACGCTCATTACCATTCCAAACCAGCGCCTCCTCACCCTGCAGACCGAGCCGCTGCCGTTGCTCGAGTCGTTCCGCAAGGCCGACGAGGTGCTGCTGCACGCCGTGCAGGGCATCTCGGATCTGATTCAGTACCACGGGTACATCAACGTCGACTTCGCCGACGTGAAGACGATCATGAGCGAGCAGGGCCTCGCGCTGATGGGCACCGGCCGCTCGTCGGGTGAGAAGCGGGCGCTGCGCGCGATGGAGCAGGCGATCGCCTCTCCGCTGCTCGAGGACGTCACGATCGACGGCGCGCGTGGGTTGCTCATCAACATCACCGCGGGTCGCGACATCACGCTTCAGGAGATCCACGAGGCGATCTCGATCGCGCAGGAAGCGGCCGACTCCGAGGCGAACATCATCTTCGGCTCGCTCGTCGACGAGAACGTGAAGGACGAGGTGAAGATCACCGTCATCGCGACCGGCTTCGTCGGTCGTGACGTGAAGCAGCACGTCCGTGGCTCGGGTGAGTTCCGCCCGGCGACGCAGGGCTCGTTGATTCCCGGCCGCACGCCGTCGCTCTCGTCGATGCCTGCCGTGATGGCGCCGGTGACGGTGTCGGCGCAGGCGCCGATGTCGCAGACGGCGATTCGCGCCGCCGCGGCCGCCGAGTCACAGGAGCAGATCGCCACGCTCGTTCCGAACCGCATGGGCGCGCGGCAGGTGAGCTCGGCCGATCGTCCCCAGTCACCGCGAATCGTGACGCGTGACGCGTCGTCGTCGCTGGCCCTCGATGAGGACCAGTACGACATCCCGACGTTCCTGCGCCGCCAGGGCGGGCACAACAACGAGCCCGCGTAGTTTCGGGAACGCAGTGCTTGCGAGGGCGTTGCGGCCTCCACGCCAATTCTGCGCGTCGGAGGCCGTGATCCTCCGGCGCACGTGGCGTGAGCGTTGCTGTGTCGAAGGGCCATGAGACGAGTCCTTTTCGTGCTCTGGCTGCTGGTTGCCCTTGCGCTGCTGTTTGGCGTGGGCTCCTTGCTCCATTCGCCTGTCGTCGAGTTCGGCACCCCGTCGTTTCTGATCGTCTCGGCGATCTGGCTGGTGGGCGTCGTCCCCGCGTCGTTCGCGGTGTGGCTGCGACTGCAGCACCGTCACGAGCAGGAGGTCGTCGCGACCGCCCTTCGTTCCTGGCGTGAGGGCGCACCGAACGCCGGGCCGGTGCTGGGGCAGGCGATTCAGGAAGCGATCGCCGACGAGGACGAAGACGCGCTGAGACGGTTGCTCGAGGTGCTGAAGACGCGCCCTCCCGGAAACGTCGGCCCCGCGCTGGAGCCGTTCATGAAGGCCGCGCACGAGTGGCTCGCAGATGACGGCGGTCACAGCAGCCGCGACGCTCATCTCGATCGCGTGCGTGAGGCGGCACTGCCCGTGCTCGCTGCGTTGAGCTGACTTCGAGCCCCGCGATCTACAGCGCAGTGACGGTCAGGTTGTCGAAGTACAGCTGCGCTTCCCAGCTCGAGAACGCGAACCGATCGTGGCCCTTGCCCTTGAGCGGCATCGGGTCGTCGAAGCGCATGAACTCGCGGCCATCGATCGACCACGTCAACACCGAGCCCTGCCGCACGATCCGCCAGTGCTCGGCGCGGCCGATCGTCACCGGGAACGGGTTCGCCTCGACGCGCATGCGGGTGTTCTCGCGGAACACGCCGGTCTTCACGAGATCGGCATCGGGCAGGTTCTTCTCACGCTGAATGCGGCCGGCTTCGGCCTGCAGCGCCGCCAACGACGCGCCGTGCTCGTCGAGCCGCGCGATGATGCTCAGCGAGTTGTTCCAGCCGCCGTGAATGAGCACGTAGCCCGACGCGTGATCGCTCCCGTCGCCGAAGATCTCGCACTTGATGTCGCCTTCGGGAGACGTCGACCTGACATCGAACTCGACCGCCACGTTCTCGGGCAGCTTCGCCTTCAGCCAGAGCGGGTTGTTCTTCACGCCCGGCGACAACAGCTCGCCGCCCACCGTGCGCCACATGCCGCCAGTCGACCAGAAGTCGGTCTCGACGACCGCGGGAGCATCGAACGTCTGCGGCCCGTACGGCACCGTCACCGTCGCAGGCTTCTCACCGCGCAGCAGGAAGTAGTGAATGAGCGGCAGGTTGAAGACGAGCACCGCCACGACGATGCCGATGATCGACGAGCGCGGCAGCGCGGTGGGGCGCTCCCAGGGCGTCGCGGCCACGGCTTCAGGGCTGTTCGAAACAGGTGCCGACGTCTCCATCGACTCGTCCTTTTCCTTGCGCTTCGGCTGTCCCATGACGACCGCGGCCCTAGCACGAGCCCGAACGCGATGTCATCGCGTCAGCAACGCTCATTCTTTGCCGCTGTCCTTCGTGTAGTTCGCCCAGCGCTTCTCCATCGCCTTCTTCTCGGTGGCCGCCCGCTTCGCGAGCACCTTCTCGCGCTTGAGCTGCGCCGCCTTCTCGGGAGGAGGCATCACGAACATCTGGTACCCGAACCCAGCCACGGCGAAACACGACGCGACCGAGACCGCTGCGGGCCAGAGCCCGGCGAGCCGCTCCACCAGGCCCCCGATCACCGGAGACAGCGCCGCCATCAGGCCGATCAACGTCAGCCAGGCCCCCGAGAGTGACGCGAGCAGCACGCTGATGGGCCGCTCCAGCACCACGCCGAGCGCGCCGCCGACGATGAACGCCGGCACGAAACCCAGCAGCCAGTCGCTCGGCCCCGCGAGGTTCGCGGCCATGAGGCCGATGGGAATTCCGAACCCAAAGAAGACGGTCGACGCCGGCATCGCGAAGCCCAGCACGCACAACAGCGCCGACGCGCCGAGGGCGATCTGCTGCTGCTGGCTGCCGAAGCCCAGGCGCGCGGCGAGCGGGCCAATCCAGATCTGACCGATGACGAGCCCGAGCGGCCCTGCGACGACCCGGAACAGCGCGCCGCCACCTCGCAGGAGCATGCCGATACCGAGCGCCGCCATGAGCAACCCCGCCCAGAGCGGCAGAAAGCGGAACAGGGCCACCCACCCGGCCGGGTCGAAGTGTTTGTACGGCTCGAGGGCGCGCTGAAACGTCTCCAAACTTCGAACTCCAGGGTCAGGCGTAGCGGGCGCGAGCCAGCGAAACGAGGACGAGGAACACCGCCAGACAGATGGCAGCGTACAGGTAGGGGCGAGGCGCCACGATGGTGCGGTTCACGATCGCTTGCGCGACCTGTTCAGGCAACTCACCGATCGACTCGTCCTTCGCCGACAGCTCCTTCGAGAGGCGTTTGGCGACCTCGTCGTCGTCAGCGCCCTTCTGGCCCGCGATGACGGCCTTCGCCAGCCGCCGCGCCGTCACCACGTCGCCCGACTCCAGCGCCGCGACTGCCACGGCCAGCACCGACTTCTTCTCGCTCTTCTCCCGTGCGTCCGGGGAGGCCTTCTTGGAAGCCTTCGACATGCGCGGGCGTATAGCGTGAATCCGGGCTAAGGGAACGGGTGGAGGCAGTGCGCGTTCAACCAGCATGAGTCGCTTTCTCTCCCGACGCTCCGTGCTGGCTGCAGGCCTGGCTGCGCCTGGCTTCGCGCACGCCTTCGGAGACGCCTCGCGCTTCATCCCTGCCGTCGCGCAGCACTCCGGCACGTGGGACGTGCGCGCCTCGGGGCTCCGCCGTCTGGCCTGGGAACTCCAACGCCGCACCTCGGTCGAAGCCATCCTCGAGGCGCGCGCGACGCCACTCGACAGCCCGAAGCTCTTCGAGTTGCCCTACGTCTACCTCTCGAGCGATCGGGAGTTGCCTGCTTTTACCGCCGCCCAGACCGAGAACCTTCGCCGCTACCTCACCTTCGGCGGCTTCGTCTTCGCTGACGCCAACGACGGCTCCATCGGCTCGGGCTTCGACGCGAGCTTCCGCCGCGAGATGGCGAAGGTGTTGCCTCAGGTGCAGCCCAGGCCGCTGCCCGCCACGCACGTCGTCTTCAAGTCGTTCTTCCTGCTCGACACCGCGCCGGGCCGCTTCCTCAACTCCGCCCAGCTCGACGCCTGGAGCATCGGCAAACGCGCCGCCGTCATCTATTCGCAGAACGACGTGATGGGCGCGCTCGCTCGCGACGAATCGGGCACCTACGAGTACGAGGTGACGCCCGGCGGAGAGCGCCAGCGTGAGTACGCGGCCCGCCTCGCCATCAACATCGCGATGTACGCGCTCTGCCTCGACTACAAGGACGACGGCGTGCACATCCTCGAGATCATGCGGCGGAGGCGCTGAAGAGCGAGCGTGGACTCCTCCGCCGTCGACTCCTTTAAGCTCGTCAGCCTCTCTTCGCTCCCGAGCCTTGCGCTGTGGGGGCTGGGCGTCGCCATCTTCGTCGGCGCCGTGTTGGCGTGCTTCGGCGTCGCCCGTGAGCCGCTGGCCCGACGCAAATGGGCCTTGTGGACGCTGCGCGCCCTCGCCGCCGTCTGCGCGATCTTCTTCCTGCTCGAGCCCGGGCTGCGCAAGGTGCAGGTCGCGCGCGTGAAGAATCGCGTCGCGGTGCTGGTCGATCGTTCCGCCTCGATGACGTTCCCCGTCGCCGCTGGAAAGCAGAGCCGAAGCCAGGCCGTCGCCGAGGCGCTCACCACGCTGGGCCCTCAGATGGAGGCGCTGAAGGACCGGTTCGCCTTCGAGGTGATTGGCTTCGACCCCGAGCTCTCACCCATCAGCGCCAAGACGATCGAGACCGAGCCCGCACGCGGCAACAAGACCGATCTGCTCTCGACGCTGCGCTCGCTCAAGGCTTCGGAAGGCACCAGCGCCCGCAAGTTGTCAGGCGTCGTCGTCTTCTCTGACGGCGCGGACAACGCCGAGCTCGCGCAAGGGCTCAACGGCCGCGCGAAGCAGGTGCTCGAGGGGTTCGGCGTTCCTGTCTCGACGGTCGCGGTAGGGCAGGGCGGGCTGAAAGATCTCGCCATCGAGAACATCAAGGTCGACGACTTCGCTTTCGTTCGCAACAGCATCACCGCCGAGGTCGAAGTGCGCGCGCGGGGCTTCTCGGGCCAGGCCACCCAGGCAGTGCTGAGGCGAGAGGGTCGCATCGTGGCGTCGGCGCCGATTCGATTCGCGTCTGACGACGACGTGCAGGTGGCGAAGTTCACCTTTGCGCCCGACCAGACCGGCCGCTTCGTCTACACGGTGTCTGCGCCCGTGTTCCCCGATGAGGCCGTCACCGAGAACAACTCCCGCGCCTTCACGCTCAAGGTGATCCGCGATCGGGTGCGGGTGCTCCTCGTCGCGGGCCGGCCCACGTGGGACGAGCGTTTTCTGCGCGGGTTGCTCAAGCAGGACGCGAACGTCGAGCTCATCAGCTTCTACATCTTGAGGAACTCACCTGACGACCCGATGGTCGCCAACGACGAGCTCTCGCTCATTCCGTTCCCGCGCGACGAGATCTTCAGCGAGAAGGTGCACACGTTCGATCTGCTCGTCATATTGAACTTCAACAACGACGACCTGAGCATCTCGCTCTCGCAGTACGAGGACTCGATCAAGAAGTACCTGCTCAACGGCGGAGCGCTCGCGTACGTCGGCGGCGATCGGTCGTTCGGCGATGCGCGCTTCACCACGTTCGCCGATGTGCTGCCGGTCGCGACCGCGGGGCCCTCGGAACTCGCTCCGTTCAAGGCGCGACTGACGCCCGAGGGCGCGCGTCACCCCATCACCGCGCTGGGCACGGGCTCGGTGTCGACCGAAGCCGCGTGGGACGCGCTGCCGCCCATTCCAGGCATGAACAGCGTGCGTGCCCGAACGGGAGCCACGGTGCTGCTCGACAACCCGTTCTCCCTCGTCGACGGCAAGAACGCTCCGCTGCTGAGCATCTGGGACTACGGGCGCGGCCGCGTGATGTCGCTCACCTCTGATGGCAGCTGGGCCTGGGCCTTCACCTCGCACGTCGGCGGCGCGCAGAGTCGCGTGTACGAGCGCCTCTGGGGCAACGCCGTTCGTTGGCTGGTGCGCGACCCCGAGCTGACCGCGATGTCGGTGACCGCCGACTCGCCGACCGTCGAGCCCGGCAAGCCGGTGGGCATCTCGGCCGTCGCGCGCTCGAGCGACTTCCAGCCCGTGCCGGGAGCCCAGGTCACCATCGAGCTCATCTCGGCCGATGACGGCCACATCGTCGCGCAGCAGACCGTTCCAGCCGGGCCCGACGGCACCGCGCACGTCGAGTTCCCGTCACCACCCGCGGGTCCGTACAAGATCGTCGGGCGCGCGGTGCAGGGTGAGAAGGTGTTGGGAGAGATGTCCGACGCGATCGCCGTGCGGGCCTCGGGCAAGGAGCTCTCGGACGCGCGCGTGAACGCAGGGCTGCTCGAAGACGTGGCCAAAACAACCGGTGGCGGGTTCTTCGACGGTCCGTCGTTCTCGTTGTCCGACGTGCCGTTCAAGGAGCCGCCGCTCGTCGAGGTCGGCCGCTCGCGCGATCAGCCACTGTGGGATCGCTGGTACTGGCTCGCGTTGATGGTCTTCATCATGGGCGCCGAGTGGGCCCTGCGCCGTCGCTTCGGGTACATCTGACCGAAGGCGTGTGCTAGTCGCGCGGCCTCGTGGCGCTCCGCTCCGTTCAACTTCGAATCACAGGCCTGGTCCAGGGCGTCTCGTATCGTGCGAGCGCGCGTGACGAGGCGCTCCGCAGCGGGCTGACGGGCTGGGTGCGCAACCTGCCCAACGGAGACGTCGAGGCGTTTGCCCAGGGCCCGACCGATGCCGTCGCTGCATTCGTGGCGTGGTGCAAGCAGGGGCCCGACGAGGCGCGCGTGTCAGCTGTCGAGGTGACCGAAGCGTTGGTCGACCCGCGCGTGGTCGGCTTCGAGGTGCGGCGATGAGCTTTGGCCCGCCCGACATCCTGGCGCCGTTGACCTCCTTGCTTGGCATTCGCGCCGGTATGCACGTGTCGGTGCGCAACCCGCCGAAGGGGTTCCTCGAGGCGCTGTTGCCGTTGCCCGAAGGCGCCGCGCTGCTCGACGCCGCGAAGCTCGGCCTCGACGCCATCATCCTCTTCACCGACAAGAAGCTCGAGGTCATCGACCAGCTGACTCGCCTGGTGACGCTGATGAGCGTGACCGGCGCCATCTGGGTCGTCTTCCCCACCGGTGAAGTCCCCACGGCGCCCTCGGAGGACTTCGTGCGCCTCGCCGGGCTCGAGCTGGGCCTCGAAGACACCAAGCGCGTCTTCCTCGGGCCGCACTGGGTGGGCCTCAAACTTCAATGGCGGCGGGGGTCTCCGCGCCTCGAGAAGCCCCAGGCACAGGCCTGAAGCAGTCGCTTATTCGCGATTTCCTGCGCGAGGACGTTTCCAACGGCTACCGATTCGTGTCAGAATTCACGCGTTTCGAACTTTCGACGGGCCCCGCACCCTTCCAGCTGCTGTTTGCTGGGGACCGGGACCACAGGGTTTCCGCCCCCCAATTCCCGGGCGGTTGAGTTCACCGGCGGGAGGTCCAGCGTTTGGTCGACCTTCGCGGCATGACACCTTCAGGTGATCATCGAGTGAGGGCGGCCTTGCGGGCCAGCCTCCTGCCTTTCGCGTTCGTAGTGGCGCCACTTCACGCCGTCTCCCGTCCGGATTGGGGAGTCGCGCCATCGACGCAGACAGGTTCATCACATGAGCAGCATTCTGGTCATCAACGCGGCCGGCCGAGAGACGCGCGTCGCCCTGGTGGAAAACGGCGGCATCGCTGAGTTTTATCTCGAGCGAAAGAAGGACAAAGGCATCGTCGGCAATGTCTACAAGGGCCGCGTCACGCGCGTGCTCCCGGGCATGCAGGCCGCCTTCGTCGACATCGGAGAAGAGAAGGCCGCCTTCCTCTACGTCGGAGACGTGCTCTTCGACCCTGATGTGACGAGGCACCAGTTCGACCTCACCGAGGGCGAGCACGACGACGACGTCAACGAAGTGCCTGATGAGCACGATCACGACTCGCCGCCGCCGGCGCCGTCGTCGCCCGGCGCTCCCGAAGGCAGCCTCGCCGCCCCTCCGCCTGCAGACGCTTCCGCCGCTCCTGAAGGAACGGTCGAGGCCGTTGGAGGCGCTGAAGTCGTCGAGACCGCGGTCGCCGATGCGCAGGCCACGCCGAGTGGTGCCGAGGTCGTCGAGGTCGCGAAGGATCTCGCAGCCACGCCCTCCGGCTCAGAGGTCGTCGATGCGGCCGTCGCCAGCGCGGCGCCCGTCGAGTCCGCCGAGGCTGTCGTTGCTGCACCTGAGGCTGCGGTCCCTGCCGTTGTCGATGGCTCTGTCGAGCTGCCGCGGTCGCAGGCGCCGCGCGATCTCAAGCTCAAGGAGCAGAAGCCCCAGCACCAGCACCGCGAGAAGAAGGAGCGGAAGCCCGAACACACGCCCCGCAAGGAGGCGAAGATCGAGAACCTGCTCAAGGTCGGGCAGGAGGTCCTCGTTCAGGTCTCGAAGGACCCGATCGGCACCAAGGGCGCGCGCGTCACCGCGCACATCTCGATCCCCGGTCGCCACCTCGTCTTCATGCCCACGGTCGATCACGTCGGCATCAGCCGCCGCATCGGCAACGAGAAGGAGCGCCGCCGCCTGCGCGAGATCGTCGACCGCCTGCGCCCGCCTGGAACCGGGTTCATCGTGCGCACCGTCGCCGAGAACGTGCCGAGCGAGAAGCTCGAGGCCGACATCCGCTTCCTCATCGAGGTGTGGAACGAGACCGTTCGCAAGAGCGAGAAGACCCACCGCGCTGGCCTCGTTCACCCCGACCTCGATCTCATCCTTCGCGCCACCCGCGACCTCTTCGCGCAGGACGTGGAGCAGCTGATCATCGACGACCGCGACGAGTACGATCGTGTGCTCGGCTTCGTGATGGCGCAGGACCCGGCCCTCAAGGAGCGCGTGAAGCTGCACGAGGGCGAAGAGCCGATCTTCGACGCGTTCGGCATCGAGGAAGAGATCAAGCGCGCGTCAGCCCGCAAGGTGTGGCTCAAGTCGGGCGGCTACCTGATCATCGATCAGGCCGAGGCGCTCACCGCCATCGACGTCAACTCCGGCCGCTACGTCGGCAAGAAGAACCTCGAAGACACGATCCTCAAGATCAACACCGAAGCCTCGAAGGAGATCGTCTACCAGCTGCGCCTGCGCAACATCGGCGGCATCATCATCTGCGACTTCATCGACATGGAGAAACAGCAGAACCGCGACAAGGTCTTCAAGTCGCTCCAGGAAGCGCTGGGCCGCGACAAGGCGAAGACCAACGTGCTGCGCATCAGCGAGCTCGGCCTCGTCGAGATGACCCGCAAGCGCGTGCGTGAGTCACTCGGCCGCGTGCTCCATGAAGACTGCGGCTACTGCAATGGCCAGGGCAGCGTGAAGTCGGCCACGACGGTTGCGTACGAGATCTTCCGCGAGCTGCGCCGCTCCGGGCCGGCCTACAAGGACCCGACCCTCGTCGTGCAGTGCCAGACCGAAGTGTCGAACGTGCTGCAAGGCGAAGAGCGCGACGAACTCCGGCACCTGATGGATCGGTACAACAAGACGATCCAGATCCGCGCGCAGCAGCAGTACCACCGTGAGCAGTACGACATCTACGCGAGGCCCGTGAGCGGCGTCGAGCTCAAGGTCGCGTCGAGCGTCGTCGAGTTCGAGGCGAGCGGCGGCCCTGCCCGCAAACCCCCCGAGCCCCGCTTCGATCAACAGCGTGATCGCAGTGGCGAGCGCGGCGCGAGTGGTGGCGGCGGCCCCGGCGGTGGTGGTGGCGGCGGCGGTGGTGGTGGTGGGAACCAGAAGGGCCCCCGACCGTCTGCACCCCCTCCTGCCGGTCAGCGTGACGACGGTGTTGCTTCGGGAGAGTGAGCGATGGCGAAGACGGTCGAGCGCCGAATCTCTGCGCGACAGACGATCAACCACGAGTTCGCCTCGGTGGACGAGTTCATCAACGAATACGTCACCAACATCAGCCGCTCTGGCGTCTTCATTCGCTCCGACGCGCCGTTGCCCATCGGCACTCGCGTCAACCTGCGCTTCACGGTGATTCACGAGGACCTCGAGACCATCGAGGGCCTCGGTGAAGTCGTTCGCATCATCGAGCGCGGCCGGAACAAGGGCATGGGCGTGGTGTTCGTCGAGCTCCCGCAGGTCTCGAAGGAGCTGATCGAGCGCATTCTCGTGCGCCGGTGAGAGCGCCGCGTGTCGACGACGCCCGTCACGCCCGCCCAGCCTGCGGCGCCCGTCACGGCGTCGTCGAATTCGTTGACGATGAAGGGGCTGCTCCGGCTCTTCGTCGCGGTCGTCATCGGCTACCGCGGTGAGAAGCTCGCCCTTCGCGCCGGCAATCTCACGTTCATCACCCTCACGTCCCTGGTGCCGCTGGCTGCCGTCATGCTCGCGCTGGTGCACGTCTTCGGCTCGACGCAGGTCGAGGCGGTGGTGCTCAAGTTCTTCGAAGATCTGCTGAACCCTGGCGGCCGCACGCAGGCGGAACGTGCGCTCCGGGAGTTCAAGGCCGCGGCGAACTCTCCAACCGGCTCGAGCCTGTCCTTCCTGGTGCTCCTGGTGTCGTCGGGTGTGATGTTGCGTCACCTCGACGCCTCGCTCAACGACGTCTGGGCCGTGCGCCGTTCGCGGCCGATTCTCGGAACGTTGGGGCTCTACGTCGGCGTGCTCATCGTCGGGCCGTTGGCGATGGCGGTGTCGCTGTTGGGCAGCGACGGCATCAAGCGCTTGCTGCTCCTCGTGAACTTCCCGTTGTCGGGTGTCGCCTTCACGCTCGGCGCGGTCTTCTCGGCGCTGGTGGTCTTCACGCTGCTCTACAAGGTGGCTCCGCACGCGCACGTGCCCTGGCGTTCCGCGCTCATCGGTGGCGCCGCCGCTGGCATCGCGTGGGAGATCGCGCGTCGGCTCTACGGCACCATCGCCAGCCTCTTCTTCTCGGCCAACGCGGTGTACGGCTCGCTCGGCATCGCGCCGCTGTTCCTCACCTGGGTCTATGTGAGCTGGTACGTGGTGCTCAGCGGAGCTCGTCTTGCCTACGCCGTCGAGCACGCAGACTTCCACGACGAGTTCCGCGATCTGCTGTCTCACCCTCGAAGCGAAGAGCTCATCGCGACACGCATCGCCCAGTTGATCGCTCGCGCCCGGGTCGCTCAGGTGCCCGGTCCGTCGTCGCTCGGGCTCGCTGCACAGCTTCGCCTGCCCACGCAGCGCATCGAAGAAGCCGTAGCCCGACTGACGAACGCGGGGCTGATCAGGGTCGAAGCGGGCGCGTTGATTCCTTCGAAGGATCTCGTCGATTTGACGGTCGCCGACATCTCGATGGCGATGGGCGGCGCAGCCCGAACACTCACCCGCGAGCGCCTCTCACGCACCGGTCAGTTCGATAGCGCTGCCAGGCTGTTCGCCGATGCCGACGAGGCAAGTGTCGAGAAACTCAAGAGAATTACCTGGGCTGAGCTCGCGCTCCTCGTCGAGGTCGAACCAAAAGCGTAGCTTTCTTGCGAGGTTGGGCATTCCGAGGGTAACCTCGCTGAAAGCTCAGTGGTTACGGGGCTGTCGACCCGATCGAAGGGGGTACGCGGTGTTGAAATCCGACCTCGTCAACATCCTGGTGCAGAAGAAGGGCGTCACGCAGAAGCAAGCGGAGGCGACCGTTGATGTCATCTTCAACGCCATGAAGGACGCGCTGGTAGCAGGCGAGAACATCGAGATTCGTGGGCTCGGTGCCTTTCACGTCAAGCACTACGGCGCCTACCAGGGCCGCAACCCGAAGACGGGCGAGCCGATTCCGGTGAAGGCCAAGCGCGGCATCCGCTTCCGCGCCGGCAAGGAATTGAAGGACCGCGTGAATCGCCCGGGGCCGGACGGCAAGGTGCCGCCGCTGCCGCCGTCGAGCACGCCGTAGTTTTCGTCGTCTCCGTGTGAGCGCAGCACCGACGCACCTCGCAAGGGAGCGTCGGAGCCGCTCCGCGAGCTCTTCCTCGTGTCGCTGTCGGACCCACAGACGCTGCAGTGGTGGGCCGCGCACCCGCGACATCTTCCTGCAGGAAGACGTTTTGGTGACTGCCTGCAGCTTCACTTTGGGTGACCTGTCTCCGCTCGAGCGCACTCGAGCGTTCACGCTGACCGTCGCCGAGCAGGCGCATCTGCCTGCGTTCGGCTTCGTCAGCGGTCGCTGCGACCGGCCTCATTCACGATCGCGTCGATGCGGAATGGTGTTTGCGCTGAACGACGTCGGAGAGGCGAACCATCGTCGGCTTGTTCACCTCGGCGCCGCGGCCCCAGTGGGCCTTGTCGGGCGTCGACCATCATGCCGCTCACCAATTCGGTGGTGGTGGCGTACCAGCTCAGGCTTCATGTCTCCGTCGAGTCCAAGCTGCTCGACGCCCTGAATGTTGGTCTGGGCCTCGGTTGGCCACGTCGACGCGGGTCTCGCGCCGATCACGACATGACGGGCGCAAGCCGGCCGACGGGGCGCACCTGGAGCTCCGGGTCGAGCTCGGCGAAGGTGAGCACCGCGACTTCCGGGAACGCGCCCTCGACCAGCTTCTTGAGCAGCCGACGAACGTCTGGCGACGCGAGCAGCACCGCCTTGCCCTGACGCGCGACCGACTTCATGCCCTCGAGAATGGCGCCTGCGTCGCGGGGATCGATCGCCTGGCCCGCAGTGCGGAGCGTCTCTTCGATGCCGGGGTCGACGAGGTAGGCGAACAGCGAGCCCGACGGCGCGTATTGGTGTGAGATCTGCCGCGACAGCGCCTGCCGACACCGGTCTGCCAACTGCAGCGCATCGCCTGCCGTGCTCGGTGACACCAACGCGTCCAGGATCGCCTTCAGGTTCCGCACGCTGACCTGCTCGCCGAGCAGCTTCTTCATCACGTCGGTGAGCAACGGCAGCGGCACCTTCTGCAGCGCCTCCTTCACCAACGCGCCGTGGGAGTTCTCGACGGCCGTGAGCGCCGCCTGAACCTCCTGCACCCCGAGGAACTGGTGGGCGCGCTTCTTCAGCTGCAGCACGAGGTGTTCACATACGTACTCGCGGGCCGAGAGCAGCGGAACCTGCGCAGCGCGGGCCTTTGCCTCGTCGCCAGGTGACACCACGGCCAGGGCGCGGCCGAGAAGGGTGTCCGTCAGCGGCTTCCCGACGATGCCCATCACCTGCAGATCGCCGAGCGACATCGTGGTGACGAAGCGGAGGTCACCGACCGTGCCGCGACCAGCGGGGATCTCGTCGATCGAGATCGCCCAGGTGCCGGCGGGAATCGGAGCTCTGGTGCGAACCCGGAAGCCAGGCAGCTTCACGCCGAGGTCGAGGTGCACGCGCTCCCGAACGGTGTCGAGGTCGGTCTTGACGAACTGCCCATCGAGCTCCTCGACGAGCCATGTGAGATCCGCCGGCAGGTCGAGCGTGAGCGGCGAAACGCCAGGGTTCAGCTCGGGGCCCTTCTTCTCGGTCGACCCGGGCGCCGCTTTCGACAAGCTGTTGGTGGCCTGCGGCTTGTCCTCGACGCGCTTGAGCCCGAAGCCGACGGCGGTGAGCCCCGCGGCGATCACCAGGAAGGTGAGGTGCGGCATGCCCGGCATGAGGGCGAGCAGCACGCAGAGGCCCGCGACGACGAAGAGCGCCTTCCACTGTCCGAAGAACTGCGAGCCGATGTCGCCGCCGAGCGATGACTCGTCGGTCTCGGAGGCGACGCGGGTGACGACGAGGCCTGCCGCGACGGCGATGCACAACGAGGGGATCTGCGAGACGAGCCCGTCGCCGATCGAGATGAGCGCGTAGGTGCTGGCCGCGTCCGCGACCGTCATGCCGTTCTGGAGCGTGCCGATCACGATTCCGCCGAGCAGGTTCACGGCGGTGATGACCAGGCCGGCGATGACGTCACCCTTCACGAATTTCATCGCGCCATCCATCGAGCCGAACAGCTGCGACTCACGCTCGAGAGCGCGCCGACGGGCACGGGCCTGATCCTGCGTGATGGCACCGGCGCGGAGATCGGCGTCGATCGACATCTGCTTGCCCGGCATCGCGTCGAGCGTGAAGCGTGCGCTGACCTCAGCGACGCGCTCGGCGCCCTTCGCGACGACCAGGAACTGCACCAGCGTGAGGATGAGAAAGATCACCGCTCCGACGACGTAGTCACCGCGAACGACGAACTCGCCGAACGCCTGAATGATCTCGCCCGCGTGTCCCTCGCTCAGCGCCAGCCGCGTCGACGACACGTTCATCGAGAGGCGGAACAGCGTGGTGATGAGGAGCAACGTCGGGAAGCTGGCCACCTTCAGCGCGTCCTTCGCGTAGAGCGCGGCGACGAGCAGCGCGCAGGCCGCAGCGAGGTTGATCGCGATGCCGACGTCGAGCAGCCACGGCGGCAACGGAACGATCATCGAACCGACGATGGCCGCCATGACGACGGCGAGAATGACGTCCGACTGCGTGCGAGCCCGGGCAAGGGCCGCGTCGATGAACGAGTTCACAGGGTCTCCTTCACGAGGATCGCCGCGTCCACGGCAGGGGATGAGGGGTTCGCTTCAGCGGACTCGAGGGCGACGCGCAGGACGGCCGCCGCGGCCTGGTAGAGCTCCTCAGGCACCTCTTCGCCGAGCTCGTAGTGGATGAGCGAGCGGGCGAGCGGAACGTCTCGAACCACTGGAATTCCAAGGGCTTTTGCTTCGGTGCGGATCGCCAAGGCGTCCTCCTCGCGGCCGAGGGCCACGATGTATGGCGCGTCACACTCCGATTCGTCGTACCGGAGGGCGACCGCGATATGGGTTGGGTTCACGACCACGGCAGTCGCTTTGTGCACCCCACGTGCCGGTCCACCCATCGCCAACTGCTTCGCCAGCTGCTTCCGCTTGCCCTTGGTGTGCGGGTCGCCGTCGCTGTTCTTGTGCTCCTGCTTCACGTCCTCGTGGGACATCATCAGGTCCTTCGTGTGGCGCATTCGCGCGAGCGCGTAGTCGGCGATTCCGAGCACGACCAGCACGGCGGCGGCCTTCAAGACGGTCGGGAGGAACACCGCCAGCAGCGCCCGGAAGGCCGTGACGGGATCGTGCGAGAGGGCGCGGAAGGTCTGCGGCGCGGCGTCTTCGACGGCGTTCCAGAGCATCAGCGACATCACCGCGGCGACTGCGAGGCCCTTGAGGAGATCGACCGCCTGCCGCTTGCTGAAGAGCTTCTTCACGCCTTCGACGGGGTTCAGGTTTTCGAGCTTGGGCTGAACGAGCGAGAGGTTGAGCTGGAGCCCGGCCATCGGAATGCCCGCCGCGAGGGCACCCACCAGCGCGCCAGCGAGCGTCGGCGCGAGACACAGCGCGAACACTCGCAGCGCCTCGAGGAGCTCGACGTCTGGAGCGCCGGTCTGCAGCGAGAACAGCCGGTGCGACCACGTCATCAGCTGCGCGCTCGACTCCTGGCCGAAGGCGAAGGTCGCGACGAGGCCGCCGAACGTGACCGCGGCGGCCGAGAGCATCTTGCTCTTCGGAATGTTGCCGTCGTCGCGCGCCTGCCGGAGCTTCTGCTCCGTCGGTTGGTGGGTCTTCTCACTCATCGGCCGAGCTCCAGCACGGTGATGAGCTCGTCGGGAGACGCTGCGACCGCCGCGAGCAGCCGATCGGCGACGATGCCCACCATCAACCAGAGCACCGCGCCGCCACCGAGAATTCGCAGCGGCGCGCCCGTGTCCTGCAGGTTCATGTTCGGTGCGGCGCGCGACGCAAGGCCCATCACGGCATCGACGGTGAGCGAGACGGCTGCGATCGGCGCTCCGAGGGCGAGGCCCGTGGCGAACGCGGTGCCGACAAGACGAACGACCTCGAGCACCACCGCTTCGGAGTGCGAGAACGTGCCGAGCGGCGCGAGCGTGTAGCTGCGGAAGAGCCCCGTCAGCACCAGCGGCATCACGACGCCAGCCGCCGAGAGCGCGAGGAGCAGCTGGTACAGCCCATCACCGCTCGCCGATTCCTTGCTGCCCGTCATCGGGAGCGCGGCTTCTGCCGACGACCCACGGAACAGATCGATGAATCGGCCACCCATGCGCGCGGCGTCGAAGGGCAGGGCGGCGATGAGCCCCATCGTCGTGCCGAGGATGAACTCCTTGAAGACCAGGCCGACGAGGGCGAACGACGACGTGACCTGAGGAGCGTCGATGCCGCACGCCGCGTGAAGGAAGAGGCCGAACGAGAGCACCAGGCCGAGCTTCACCGTGGTGGGCGCGAGCTGGCCGCCGAGGAGCGGGCAGAGGAACGCGACCGGGAGCAGCCGCGCGCAGATGACCGCGACCGACACCACGTGCGCCTGTAGCAGTTGGTTCGAGGCCAGCATCGCCCAGTCGTTCACGACACGACCTCAGGCAGCACCAGGAAGAGCTGGGTGGCGAAGCGGGTGAGCTGTTGCCCAATCCACGGGCCAGCGATGACGAGGGCCAGCACGGCGGCACACAGCTTTGGAACGACCGAGAGCGTGCTGTCCTGAATCGACGTCGTCGCCTGCATCAGGCTCATCAGGAAGCCCACCACGAGGCTCGCGATGATTGGCGGAGCAGAGGCGAGCACCATCAGCAGCAGGGCTTCGCGGGCGAGTGAGAGGATGAGCGCGGTCTCCATGGCATCACCGGTAGGCAAGGATGAGGCCGCGCGAAAGCAGCGACCAACCGTCGACGGCGACGAAGAGCAGGATCTTGAACGGGAGACTCACCTGGCTCGGGCTGAGCGTCTGCATGCCGAGCGCGAGCAGGACGTTCGCCAGCAGCATGTCCAGCACCAGGAAGGGCAGGAAGATGAGGAAGGCGATGATGAACGCCTCCTTGAGCTCGGTGATGACGAACGCGGGGATGACGATGGCCAGATCGTCTTCCGAAACTGCCTCAGCCCCATCGGCGCCACGGAGCTCTTTCGCGGTCTCGACGAAGCGTGCGCGTTCTTCGGCGCTCCCGTGCTTCACGAGGAAGTCGCGCAGCGGCGCGATGATGTCTCCGGCGCGGCTGGCCATTTCCCGACCCATGCCGACCTCGGCCTCGACGTTTCGCCCAGCGGTCCACATCCGCTCCATCGTCGGCGCCATCACGTGGGCCGAGAGCACCGCGGCGAGGCCCGTCAGCACCATCGTCGGCGGCGCCTGCTGGGTCCCGAGTGCGGAGCGGACCATCGAGAGCACGACGACGATCTTCGAGAAGCTCGTCAGCATGACGATCGCGAAGGGCACCAGGGCGAGGGCCGCCATCAGCCCCATCATCTGGACCTGATTGCTGGCGATGGTGCCGCTCTCGACCTGCAGGCCGGCTTCGCGGGCGAAGGCGACGGTGGGAATGAGCAGGAAGAGGGACAGGACGCGGTTCATGACGACGCTTCTTTCAGCGTCTGCGCCATCACAGCCGCGCGAGAAGACACGCGGCGAATACGGGGAACTCCGTCGCCGTGGACGACCAGGAACGAACGTCCGTCCACCTCGATGAGGGCCACGCCGGCACGCGCCGAGAGCCCAATCTTCTGAACGACTTGCAGGCGGGGCGTCTGGGCGAAGCGTCCCGTGAGCGGGAGCCCCTTCTGCTTGAGGACCCAGGTCGCGAGGCCAGCGACGGCGAGGGCTCCGACGATGATGCGGGCGCCATTGGTGAGCGAGCCACTCGAGACGGCAGCCGCGAGCGCCAGAAGGGCACTCATCACGCCAGCTGCCATCAGTTTCTGCCGCGGGTTCAGGGCTGTCATGACGCGTCCTCCAGCATCGCGGTGATGCGGGCGCCGATCTCACCCTCGACCTCGACGAGCTCTGCCAGCGCGACCGCCTTGCCGTCGATTCTCAGCGTGACGGTCTGGGCCGCGTTGATGTGCAGCGGGAGCACGGTGCCAGGCGCAATCGAGCCGAGCTGGCGAACGGGCAGCTGAATGGTGGTGAGCTCGATCTCGACGTCGACGTTGAGGGCGGACATGGTGGACTCCTTGGTGAGGGGGGCGGCTCGGGTGACGGTGAAGCCGTCGGCGCCGAGCACGCCGGTCAGCTCGCAAGAGCGGGTGAGGAACCGCGCGGGGCCGTGCAGCTGGTCTCCCGAGAGCCGGCACCCTGCGAAGACGATCACGTCGCCTGCGGTGAGCTCTCCGATGTCGGCGCGCAGCAGCTCGGCATGGCCAAATCGGCAGCGGGCGTTCAACGAAGCGTTCAGCACGAGCTCGAGGGCCGGCGGAGGCTCAGAGATGGGCGCCGTCTGCACCGCGAGCTGGAGCATCTTCGCAGGCACCAGCACGCGCGCCGTCCCGAGCGGGTGGTCGCTGCTGAGCTGCAGCTCGATCGCGAGGTGCCTCACGGCCGCGTCGATGCTCCGCAGGGCCTCGCCGCGATCGAGCGTCAGCGTCACCAGCCTCGGAGAGAACCGCGCGTCGAAGGCGGGCACGGTTCGAACGCCGGCGATGGCGCTCAACGCCAGCCAGCCGAGCGCCGCCGCTTCGATTCGAGTCAGCGACGTCACCGCGACGGTGCGCGAGTCGCTCCCGGCCGCGATGCTGAGGAGGTGGCTGACGACGGGAGCCTCGAGCTCGACGATCGCCATCGTCGAGGCCTGCGAGAGCTCGAACACGACGAACAGCGACTCACGCCCGAGGTGTTGGAGCGGCTGCAGGGTTCCGTCGAGCACGCGAGCGGACGCGGTCAGCGGGTGGCCCAGCTGCGCGCTCAGGTTCTGCGTTGCGGCGACCAGCGCCTGGGCCGCCTCGTCGCGAACCAAGTGTCGGGATGCGAGCTCGAGGTGGGCACGGCTGAAGCGCTTGAGCGGCGTGAGGGTGACTCGTCTTGCTCGGGGCTTTGCGGGGGCGTCGCTCTGTTCGGTTGCTGGCCCGACGTTGGTGATGGCGTCATGCATGACCGCCTTCTGTTCACGTCGAATGCCAGTTCAACCGCTCGGAATTGCGACGGAATCCGAGAGTCTCGGAACGGGGACGCCGTCTCACTGCCGAGTGGCTTCGCGGACGAGTCTGGCGGCCAGCGCGCTCAGGACGGGACTGGCCGGCTCGAAGAGGACGGTGCCGGCTGGCCGGAGCTGGGCGGGAAGGCTGGCCACCAGCGCGGAGCGAAGCGCTGGCGACGCCTCGGCGATCAGCTGCTTCACGCGTTCTCGAACGCCGTCACGTACGCCGAACTCGAGGGCCAGGCGTGCCTGTCGTGTCGGCGAGTCGAGATCGGCGAGCTGGCGGGCGAAGACGCGCGCACGGTCTCTGGCCTCCGGGGCGAAGCCATCGAGCAGCGCGAGCGCTTCGTCCTTTCTGGTGGCGACGACGAACAGCGTCGTCCGTTCCACGAAGCCGGTCTCACGTGCGGGGTCTTTCGCGCCGACCCTCGCCTTCATCAGCGGAGACCGTCCCAGCCGGGTGGAGTCCTGGGCGCCCATGGCTCACGCCACCTTCCGCTGCACGTTCGCGGCGATGACTGGTCGCTGAGACGTCGCCGACGCCACTGGAGCAGCCGCAGCCGACTCCTTCTTGCGCAGCCGGAAGAAGATGATCACCAGCGCCGCCGCGAGCACCGAGAGCACGAGGCCGAGCACCACCACCATCGCTCGCAGTCCGTTCGGGGCTTCGGGAACGGTGACGGGCGCTGGAACCACCATCGCCTGGACCGCGACGACGTCGAGCACGAGCACCACGTCATCAGCGCGGAGTCCGTCGACCGACGCAGCGACGAGGGCGCGCAGCTCACCGCGCTGTTGCTGCAGCCGCTCGAGCGACTCCGGCTGAACGCGCAAGAGCACTGACGCCTTCGAGGGCACCGGCGGGGTCCCGGGCCGCGCCGCCGCCGGAACGACCAGCTCCACCGACGCGGACTTCACGCCATCCATCGTCTCGAGCGCCTCTTCGATGTCGCCTTCCTGCGCCTCGAGCGCACGCAGCTTCTCGGCCTGCGGCGTCTCGATGAGGCTGGCGGTGTCGACGAGCGACTGGGTCGTCTTGCGTGACTTCCGGGGCAGCTTGAGCTCGGTGAGCGCGCGCAACGCGTCAGTGGCCTTCGCGTCGTCGAGCTCGATCGCCCAGGTCGGCTTCTTGCCTTTCTCGAGCACCTTCTTCGCGTCGAAGCCGCGCGCGGTGAGCTCGGTGATGATCTCGTTGGCGTCGCGCTCCTCGAGGCCGTGCTGAATCTGGCTGCGGCAACCGACGAGAAACAGCGTGATGGAGAGGATGGTCAGTCGGGGGAACATGGCGTGCCTCACACCTGCGTCTGGAGAACCTGCTTCACGCCGTTGGTGGCCTTCTCGACGACCTTTCCGGCGAGGTCGAGCTCCTGGCTGGCGCGGTACACGTGGGCCTGGAGCGAGAGCAGCTCGGCCGGGCTGAACGCTTTTCCGGACTCGGCGAGCTGGAGGATGTGATCCATGCGCGACTGCGCCGCCTGGACCTGATCGAGCATCTTGCCGGCGACCTGCTTCGACTCACCCGAGGCGCCGACCTTCGTCGTCGAGACCGCCTCGGCCTTGCACGGCGCCGCCTTCTCGAGCGCGCGGGCCTGCGTCTGCTGCTGCGCGGGAATCGGGCTGTTCTCGATGCGCTGAGGCTGGCTCGGGCCGTGGGCCTGGCCCTTGAGCACCTTGCTGAAGGCGTCAGCCGGTTTGTTGATGGAGCCGGCGCCCGAGATGCCTGCCGTGCCGACGCCGCCGAGTGGGTTGATGGCCATGGCGTGCCTCAGCGAATGTTGTTGATGGCGGCTTTGGCGGAGTCGTGCCGGACCTTCAGCACGTTCGAGATGGTGTTGTACTCGCGGCTCTCCTGCTGCATCGCCATCTGCATGGCCATGGAGCGGTTCGCCTCGGCGCGCATCTCGTTGACCATTCCGTTCATGTCGCCCGAGGTCGCCGCGTTCGCGAGCCCGCCGCCCGCTGCAGCGCCGCCGTTCACGTTGATCACGCCCGACGAGGCGGCCGACGCGCTGTGCGGTGCCTGATTCGCGAAGTTGGTGACCGCCGACACGGCTGCGCTCACCACACCGGCACCGGGCATGTTCTGCAGCACCGCTCCGCTCACCATGCCGACGGCCTTCGCGCCCTGCTGCAGCGAGTTCTTGAGCAGCTCACCAAACTCCTGCTTCTGGCTCTGGCGCGGCATGGTCGTCGTCACGGACACCTGGTCGATGCGGCTCATGTGTGAATCCTCCAGCGAGTGTGTGGAGGGTCCTTGAGCAGCAAGCGTGCCCGCGACAACTGGCTGGAATGTGGATGGAATTCGAATCCGCTCCGACAGACGATCAGTCCGGGGCGAAGAACTCGAGCAGCTGTTCCCGCCGCGCGTGGGCGTCGTTCATGCCCAGCTCGATGAGGTCGCGGGCGTAGGGCGCGTCGAACAAGAGGTAGCTGCCGAGCTCGGCCTGACTGAAGAGCTGACTGCCAGCGAGCCGGTGCAACAGCCGCGTCGGGAGCGCCTCGGTCGACTCTTTCTTCGCGCGAGACTCGAGGTGTGGCCGCGCGACGTCGGCGAGATCGAGCGACGGCCGAACGACGAGCTCACGAATGAAACGGTAGGGCACGCCACGAGTCGACGAGACGGCGGCTTTCAGCTGTTCGACGAAGAGCTCTCCGCCGATCTGGCGACCCTTCTCGACGAGCGCGTTGATGCGGCGCAGCCGATCGAGATCGTGATCGAGCCGGTCGAGCATCAACGCGTTGAGCACCTTGCCCACCACTTGCGGCGTGCTCGGCAGGCTCGTCAGCTTCGGCGGCTCGACCGCGACGCGTGGCTTGTGGCGCAGCGAGAGGATCAGCAGGCGATCGGCGCCCAGGCGCAGGGCTGGCGAGACGGGCGTGTTCTGTCGCACGAACCCGTCGCAGTAGTACTCGTCGCCGACCTTCACGGAGCGGAAGAGCAGGGGAATGGCCGCCGAGGCGAGCGCATGTTCGGGGCCGAGCACGACCTCGGTCGCGACGGTCCAGGGGTCACGGCTCCACTCGGGCAGTCCCGGCTGCCGCCGCTGCACGAAGACCTCGGTGCGGCCGTCACGAATTCGAGTGGTGCTGACCGAGAGCGCGTCGAAGGTGCCCTTGGCGAGGTTGGCGGCGATGCGGGGCCAGGCGATGCGCTGGTGCACCATCGCCTCGAGCGGCTCCGGGTGGAGCATGTCGTACAGGCGCCACCCATCGGGCCGCTCGTTCTTGCGAGTGGCCTTCCACATCTTGCGCCCGACGCTCCACGCCGACTGGCCTGCGACCTTGAAGACCTCTTCGAGCGACAGGCTCGTCCACAACGAGGCGAGGCCGCGGCCCTGTTCGTCGGGCGCGTCCATCGTGGCGGCGAGGTAGCAGGCCGTCATCGCGCCGACGGACGTGCCCGCGAGGATGTCGAAGCGCACGTGCCGGCGAACGTCCGGTGTCAATTCTTCACGCAGGTACCGGATGATCCCGGCTTCCCACGCGCCGCGCGCTCCGCCACCGCTGCACACCAACCCGATTTTCGGCCGAGTCATGTCAGAGGCTTCCGCTCAGCCAGCGTCGAAAAATTGCGGCAGCGACAGGGCGATCCATCCTTGCGCAGCCTTGTTGCACACCACGCGAAAGAGGACTCGATGATCAGCATCACCGCCCAGCTGCCTGAACCCACTCGCAATCACCCCCGTGTCGATGCGCGCTTCATGATCAAACTCTTCACGCAGGGCAAGGCCGTGTTGGCGAAGGCCGACAACCTGTCGATGGAGGGCCTGCGCGTGATCGGCGACTTCCTCGCGTCGGACGAGCGCGTGACGCTCTCGATTCCGCTGCCCGACGATCGTGAAGTGGTGACGAAGGCCACGGTGCGCCGCCGCGATGAAGAGGCGATCGCCGTCGAGTTCGATCAGCTGGACTGGGACGACATGTTCGCGCTCGCGCGCTTCGTCCACCCGCGGTTGCCGTAAGCAGCTGGTTCAGCCCTTCGCAGCGCGCAGCGTCGCCACGAGATCCATCAACTCTGCGCCGCGAAAGGGCTTGTGGATGTATCCGTCGGCGCCGGCCTTCATGGCCACCTCGACGTCGCTCTTCTTGGCCTTCGCCGTGAGCATGTGCAGCGGCACCTTCGCCGTCGAAGGGTCGGCCCGGAGCATGCGGCACACGGTGATGCCGTCGAGCTGAGGCAACACCACGTCGAGCAGGATCAGATCGAACGACGTCGTTCGGGCAAGCTTGAGACCTTCAGCGCCCGTCGCTGCGCACTCCACCTCGACTTCGCCGTCGCTGAGCATGCTGCGCACGAGCTCGCGAATGACGGGCTCGTCCTCGACGACCAGGATGCGAAACGGCGGGCCCATGGCGCGCCGCAGCATAGCCGGTTCTGCTCCTGCGCGAAGGGAGGCCCTCCACGTCATGGGAGGTCACTCGTACGCGAGGGCCTCGACGACATCGAGGTTGGCCGCGCGGCGTGCCGGGTAGAGGCCCGCGAGGGTCGACGCGACGATCGAGATGATCAGCATCTGCGCCGCGGTCACCCACGGGAACTGAAAGGGGAAGCTCCAGCCCGTGGCTTGAACGCCGACCACCTTCGTCAGGACGAAGCCGACGACGGCTCCGACAACGAGACCCATCAACCCACCGACCAGGCCGATGAAGCTGGCTTCGGCAGCGATGAGCTTGAGCACCTGTCGACGATCGGCGCCGATGGCGCGAAGGAGCCCGATCTCCCGAGTTCGATCGAGCACGGCGGCGAGCAGGGTGTTGATGATGCCCAGCAGCGCCAGCAGCACCGCGACGACCTCCATCGCGTAGGTCACCTTGAACGCGCTGCCGACGAGGTTCATGGCTTCGTCGCGCAGTTCGGCGTTCGAGAGCACGTAGAGATCGAAGGACTTGCCGAAGCGCTCGGTCACCCGCTGGCGAACGGGTTCGATCTTCGTCGGGTCGTCGACGTAGAGGTGAAAGCTGTCGATCTGATCGTCGTTGAACTGCCGGATGAAGTGTTTGCGCTCCATGATGATGGAGCCCTGGTCCGACGTGTAGTCGATGATCACCGCGCCGACCTTCCACGTGTGCATGCCCGTGGGCGTCTTCACCTCGAACGAGTCGCCGACCTTGAGGCTGCGGCGCCGTGCGAAGTTCTCGCTGATGGTGATGATGTCTTGCTCACGTTCGGCCGGCGTCGGCAGCGAGCCCGAGAGGACGGTCGGCTTGCCGCGTCGCTCGTACACCTCGGGGATGAGCGAGATGATGAAGACGCGCAGCCCGAGGACGTCGGCTGGGTAGACCCGCAGGCGATCGAGGGCGTCGATCGACTCGAAGCGCTCCAGCTCGTCGCCGATCGACGCCGCCATTGGCTGGTTCTGCACGCCGGCGACCTTCGCCGACGAGGTGACGAAGAGATCAGCTGGAATCGACTGGCGGATCCACGTCTCGGCGCTGCTCTGAAAGCTGCCGATGAAGGCGCCGATGGTGATGCTCATCGCCACGCCGACCGAGAGCGCTGACACCGGCACCGCAGTTCGAACGGGAGCGCGCGCGAAGTTGTCAGCGGCCAGGCGTCCCGAGAAGCCCCACAGCAGCTCGCCGGGCCCTGCCAATGGCGTGTTCAGCCGGCGCAGGAGCAGGGGAGACAACAGCGTCGCGCCCATGAGGATGAAGAAGATGCAGACGTAGCCACCGATCGGCAGGTTCTCGACGGGCGGCGGAATGAACGTCGCCGGCCACGCGAGGGCGAAGAGCGTCAGCCCGACGTACGTCGGCCACGAGCGCACCTCGACGGCTCCGGCGCCTGCGGCGACGTCTTTTCGCAGTGCCTCGACCGGTTGCACACCCGACGCGACGAACGCGGGGCGCAGGGCGGCGAAGATGCTCCCGAGAATGCCAAGCGCCGCTCCGAAGGCGACCTCGGAGAAGCCGAGCTGCACGTCCTGAGCGTTCACGCGCACGTAGATCTGCGAGACGGTGTCGCTCACCCACGAGATCGCGCCGCGGCCAACGAGGAGCCCGAAAGGAATGCCAATCGCGCTGCCGATGCTGCCGAGCAGGAACGCCTCGAGCGCGAAGAGGGTGCGAATGTCGCGCTTGGTCGTCCCGAGGGCGCGCAGCGTGCCGATCTCGCGTCGGCGCTGCAGCACGCTGATCGACACGGTGTTGTAGACGAGGAAGACACCCACGAGCAGGGCGACGGCGCTCCCGAGGTTGAGGCCGAGCTGAAAGCTGCGCACCATCGTCTCGACGCTCGCGCCGCGGCTGTCGGGCCGGTCGACCTCGTACGCAGGCCCGAACTTCTGGCGCAGCTCGTTCACCACCGGCTCCCAGCCGATCGTCGGGTCGACCTTCACGTCGAGGCGATCGAAGACGCGGCCGCGGCCGAACGCTTCCTGCACCGAGCCGAAGAACATCACGCCGACCGAGCCGCCGAACGCGGTGACGGGGCCGGTCTCTTTCAGCAGCCCGTGGACGATGAAGTCCTTCGCGCCGTCTTTCGTGATCAGTTGAAAGCTCGAGCCGGTGGTGAGCGCGTGTGACTTCGCGAAGCGCTCACCGACGAGGATGCGATCGGTCGAGTTGAGGAACTCGAGATCGTCGTTGAGCTTGCCCACGTCGCGATCGACGCCCTCGTAGGAACGGAAGTAGCCGTCATCGAGGAAGTCGATGCCCATCACGTAGAGCGACTCGCCCGGGCTGTCCTTGACGGGCGCGACGGCGGTCAGGGTGCCGGCGACGTGGAGCACGCCTTTCACCGAGCGCGCCTGCTCGAGCAGCTCTTCTGGGAAACCCGCCGTGGTGCCTGCGATCGAGACGTCGGCCTTGCCGGCGACGGTGTCGATGGTCGAGCGGAAGGCGTTGGTGACAGAGCGGTTGATGGACGAGATGCCGACGAGCGTCGCGACGCCGACGGCCACGCCCATGACGGTCAACGCCGTGCGGAGCGGGCTATCGAAGAGGTGACGGAACGAGACGAACCGCAGGAGCGCGAGCATGGGGCGCGGGCACAGTAGCGCCGGCCTTCTCGGAAATGCGTACGAAGAAGCGTTCAATCAGCGGAGCACGAGCTCGACCTCGTTCCCCGCGACGACGCCATCGAGCCGGCCCCGCCAGAGTGCGCCGCCCCGTCGTTCGGGATTCGGGTCGGTGATCGGCCAGCGCTGGAGCGTGCTGAGAGTGCAGTGCCCTGGAGGGATGTCGTGGAAGACGAACCTGCCGGCGGCATCGACGAGCGCACCCCGACCTCCACCCGACTCATGTCGAAGTTGGACGGTCAGCCCGGTCGTGGCCTCCGCGAGCCCCTCGAACCGGGCGATCCCCACGATGGACGCTCGAGCTCCAGACACCTGCGCGAGGTCGTCTTCGCGCCTTCGGAAGAACGAACGCTCGCGCAGCTGCCCTGGTTCGCGCGAGTCTGGGACAAGTCCCTGGGCACCAAGGCACGTGCCCGACGGGTCGAAGAGTTCGACCAGGTGGTAGTCTCCAGCTGCAATCACCAGAACGCAGTAGCCCGGCTCGAGGCGATACACGCCGACCCCAAAGCGATCGAAGCCGACGAAGGTCCAGAACAAGGCTGATTCCGCGACGGCCTCGGGCAGCTCCGCCCAACGCTCCACACGCGGCAAGGGAAGCTGGAAGCGCTCGTCGCTGTCGAGTGACCTGGACCAGGCAGCAGCGAAGCTCTGTTCGGGTGACATCACCGATCAGACTAGTGAGGTGAGAGGTAAAGGCCAGCGCCTCAGCGCTGCGCGAGCAAGGCCTCGGCCTCTTCTCGTGAGAACGCCAGGTGCGCCGAGTGGCCGAGCGATCTCGCGACCCGCTCCATCTGAATCGCAGCGGTGCTCGACTTGCCGACGACCCGAACGACTCGCCGAATCTTCGCGCGCGACAACAGCTCGCCGATGCGTCGGGCGTCTGCCAGGGGCAGGTCGTCGAGCGATTCGAGGTTGCGCACGTCGGACAACACGTCGAACGGCGCGCGGAGCCTCTTGATGGCCTCACGGACTTGAGCCTCGGCCGGCTCGACGTCAGCGGACGTCGGACGACCAGAAATCTCCAGCAGGAGGAAGTTACGACCGACGTCTGGTTCGATGCGGACCACTGTGCGGGTTCCCTTGCTTCTGGAGAACCCCCCCACTGCTGACCGGTATACCGACGTCGAGCGCATCTTCCAAGTTGCAGGCTCGGCAAAACACCACTTCCGGGCAGGTTTACGCTGCCGACCGAATGGTTTCGTCGCCAACGATCACGCCGTCCGCCAGCCTGACGAGCCGGTCGCCGACCTCAGCAGCCCGCGGGTCGTGGGTCACCATGACGACCGTCAAGCCGCGCTCCCGGGTCGCTTCGCGAATCAGGCGTAGCACCTCGGCGCCGGTCTTGGAGTCCAGGTTTCCAGTCGGCTCGTCGGCCAGCAGCACCGAGGGCTCGCCCAGCAACGCGCGAGCGATCGCCACGCGCTGCATTTCGCCACCCGAGAGCTCATCGGGCCGGTGGCTCCAGCGCCCTTTCAGGCCCACCTTCTCGAGCAGCGCCTGCGCCTTTGGCTCCTCGGCCTGGCGCGACTTGCCGGCGAGCAGCGACGGCAGCAGCACGTTCTCGATCGCCGTCAGGGTCGGGAGCAGGTTGAAGAACTGGAAGATGAAGCCGAGGTGATCGCGACGAAACCGGCTGAGCTCGTCGTCGGGCAGCTTGCTGATCTCTTTCCCGTCGATGCGAATGATGCCGCTCGAGGGCACGTCGAGCGCGCCGAGCAGGTTGAGCATCGTCGACTTGCCGGACCCGGAGCTGCCCATCACCGAGAGGAACTGGCCCTTCGGCACCGACAACGAGACGCCGTTGAGCGCGCGCACCTCACTGTGGCCGCGCCGGTAGATCTTCTCTGCGTTGACGACTTCGATCATCGGGGCCTCACAGCGGAGTGACCTGCGTCTTCTCGACCCAGCCCTCGAGCGCGTTGGGTAACCGGATCCGCACGAAGCGGCCAGTGTCTTCCATCACCCGCACCAGCAGGCCCGCGTGCACTTCGAACGCGACCTTCGCGGTGTCGCCGGGGAACTCGCGAGCGCCCGCGGTGGGCGCCATCACCACGGCCTCTTGCACCGACTGTGTCACCCAGACGTGAACGCCGACGATGCCTCCGAGCGCGACTGCGACGAAGAACGCAGCAGAGGTAACCAGGCCCAGCACCCAGCGGCGGCCGGGCGTCGAGCGCGTGAAGAGGAACAGCAGCACGAACGCGAGCCACCACGCCGCGATGAAGCCAAAGCTCACCAACCGCTCGTCGACCGCGTGCGCGAGGCGCTGAAGAAACGGGTCGCTCTCTTGCGCGCCGACGACCTGGTCGAGCTGGCGTTGTTGCGCGACGGCCAGCTGCGCGGCGACGTCGTCGTCATGCGAGAGCCGCGAGGCGCGCGTGAGGAAGAGGACTGCGGGCCCGAGCTCGTTCGCGGCGAGGTGGGCCGTGCCGAGGTTGAAGAGCACGTCGGCGCCGCCTTGACCGGCCTCGAGCAGCCGTTGGTACTTCTGAATCGCGACCGGGTACTCCTGCCGGTAGTAGGCGTCGTTGGCCTCCGTGAAGAGCGCCTGCGCTTCCTGCGGCGTGTACGCGAGCACCAGCGAGAGGGTCAGCGCGATCACGGCCACACCTCCATCGCGTGGGCGGCGTCGTCGAGCGCGTGTCGTCTGGCCGAGGGGTCGCCCATGCCGGGCGCGTACCTGCCGAGGTCGCAATTCTCGAACACCGCCAGCACGCGCTTTCGAACCGGTTCGGGCACCTTCGCGGCGGTCATGGCCTCGTCGAGCTGCGGGCGCGTGAGGCCGGTGACGTTCATCGACAAGCGGGCCTCGAGAAAGCTGCGCAGCGCCTTCTCGACCTCGGCGTAGAACTCGGTGGTGGAGCCGTGCCCTGCGAGCTTCTCAGCCTGCGCGAGCCGTTTGCGCGCCGCCTTCGCCTGCTTGTCCTTGCGCGACTGCTCGGTCTCTTGCCCGAAGTTCCTGCGCGCGAAGCCGATGGCGGCGAGCACGAGGCTGAGCGCGAACGGCGTGATGGCGAGCGGAAGAAATGCCGGCCGGCTCCAGGCCGTCGTGCGTGGCTCCGAGAACGTCGCCGTGTGCCGGAGCGACTTGAGGCCACCACCGACCAACTGGTTCCTCGCCGCCGGTTCCGTCTGGGTCGCGTTGTTGCTCGGAACCGCGAGCGCCTGCTGACCGGTTCCCGTCGGCCGAACGGTGATGGCGATGGGGTCGGTCGACGTCTTCTCGAGCTGCTGCGACTCTGGGTCGAAGTACTCGAGCGTGAGGCCCGGCAGATCGAAGCGGCCGGTCTGTTGAGGCACGAGCACGTACTCGACCGAGCGTTGCCCGCCGACCTGGTTCTTGGTGATGGTGGTCTTCTCACTCTGCTGTGGGTCGAACACGCGGAACGAGGCGGGTGCGTCGAGCTTCGGTATCGTCACCGCGCGAAGGTTCCCGCGCCCCTCGAGGATCACCTTGAGCTGCACGGGTTCGCCGAGCGCGATGTCGGTCTGGTTCACCGTCGACGAGAGGCGCCACTTGCCGACGTTCGATCCTCCAGCCGGGAGCGCCTTCACCTTCAGCGCCAGCGCGTTGCTCTTGCGGTGCATCTTGCGTTGGCTGAACGGGTACACGCCCGAGACGATGTCGGCCTCTGCGGGCTCGATCGTCAGCTCGCCCGGCTTCAGCGCGAAGAGCGCCTTCGAGCGCAGCAGATACGCGCGATAGCGAACGCCTCCGAGGGTGCGGTCGTCGGCCTGCAGGTTGGTCGGCGTCGCGATCTCCTGCGAGAGCAGGCCCTCGAGCTTGGGCATCTGCACCGAGTCGACGCCCGCGAGATCCATGCGCGAGTAGATGTAGAGGGACAACGTCACCTGCTCGCCGACGAAGACCTCGGGTCGATCGAGCGTCGCGCGCAGGAAGAGATCGGAGTCGCTGCGAGGAATCGCGGGGTCGTCGGCGAACGGATCGTTGAGTCCTTGCAGGGGGTCGTCATCTGCGCCGAACGGAAAGCCTGGCGGCAGGCCGAACGGGTTCTGTGGTGGTCTCGGCTGCGTGCGCGGGTCGGGCGCGAGCCTGCCGGGCACGACCTCGATCTTGATCGCCTCGCTCTTGTACGTGCGTGCGGCGGTCTGGAGCCCCGCAGCGGGGATGGTGAGGGTGCCCACCTTGTTGGCGCGCATGATGAGCGTGAACTTCCGCACCTGCTTGATCTGCCCCATGCCGCCGGAGCCGACCGAGTAGCTCATCTGCGTCGACTCGCTGCGCGAGAGCACCTCGAACTCCTGAGGCGCGGGGAACTGCACGACGGCGCCTTCGGGCGCGTTGCTGACGACGATCTCGCAGCGGAAGGTGTCTTCCGTGCCGACCTTGTTGCGGTCGACCGTCATGTAGAACTCGAGCTCGGCGCCCAGGACGGGGCCGGCCGCGAGGACCATGACGGCGATGGCGAGTGCGCTACCAGTCCTTGCCATTGGGATCGTTCTTTTGCGTCTTCTGGCGGAAGCGCCAGAGCTGGAGATTCTTCTCGTTGCGCTTGAGGGGTTCCAACAGTTTCTCGGCTTCGGCAGGCGTCATGCCTCCATCGGGCAGGCCCATGAGCTCGACGGGCTGGCCAGCATCACCCTTGCGATCGGCGCCGCCGTCGGCACCCGCGTCCGAGGGCTGGTTCGGATCGCCATCGTCACCCCCGTCACCTTGACCGCCATCGCTGCCCGCGTCGCCCTTCTTGTCCTTGTCGCCCTGACCACCGTCTCCTGAGCCGCCGTCGCCCTGGCCACCGTCTTTCGGGGGCCCCGCGTCAGCGCCACCATCTGAAGGAGAGCCGCCGTCACCTTCGCCACCGTCACGGCCGCCGGCGTCGGGCCGTCCTGCGTCGCTGCCGCCATCCGACACGCCGCCGTCGAGGCCAGCGTCGGGCTTTCCCCCATCGGCCTTTCCACCATCGGGCGAGCCGCCGTCCTGGCCGCTCTTGCTCTTGGGTGGCAGGTCGCGGAGCAGCACCTCGAGGTTGTGACGCGCCAGCGTGTCGGTCGGGTCCTTCTTGAGCGCGCGGCGCAGCTCCTTCACGGCCTCTTCCTTCTGGCCACTGAGCGCCGCGATGGTGCCGAGGTTGTAGTGAATCTTCGAGGCGTACTGTCCGCCACGATCGAGCTCGAGCGCCCGGGTCAGCGCCGTCTTCGCCTCGTCGTTGCGGTTGAGTTTGTGGAGCGCGAGTCCGCGGTTGTAGTGGACGCGCGCGTCTGAGCCCTTGTCCTTCTCTGCGCGATCGAACGCCGACAGCGCGCGCTCGTAGTCACCCTGCTCGTAGGCGGTCATGCCCTCGTCGATGGCGTCGTGGTTCTTCTCGAGCGGGCCCATGGCCGAGCCGAACGCGACGAGGAGGAACAGGAGCGCACGTCGATTCATCGCGCCCACCTCCACGACGGCACGATGAGCATCGAGAGGATGAGGAACAGCAGTCCCAGCGCGACGAAGGGCTGGAAGATCTCGCCGTACTTCATGGTCAGCCGGCTCTCGAGCTCGGCCTTCTGCAGGGTGTCGATGACCTTCACCACGTCGGGGATGGCGACGCCGCGCGCCTGGTAGAAGAACTGGCCGTCGGTGTCTTTCGCGACGCGGGTGAGGCCGGCGCGATCGAGCCGGGTGATCACCGTCGTGCCGTTCTCGTCTTTCTTGTAGCCGAC
>JAUXRI010000298.1 GCA_030681895.1 Myxococcales bacterium
AGCCCGTGCCGATGGCGCCCTCGATGCGCGCGCCGAGCGCCTGATTCAGCAGATCGATGACGCCCGTGACTGGCTCGGCGATGAAGAAGACCGCTGCGAAGAGCGCGGTCATGAAGGCGAGAAAGAAGACAGGCCCCAGCAGCGGGTGGAGCAGCACCGCGTCGAGCCGCTCCGTGCGCGCGCGGACTCTGGCGAACGCCTCTTTGGCGTCGACTCGCGGCCGCAGCACGCGCTTCGCCAGCGCCTCGACGTCGACGGTGTCCGTCGGAGGAACCACCTTCAGCCGCGCCGCCTCGGCCATCACCTCGAGCACCCGGGCGCGCACGGTGGCCTCACGCGCGCTGGTCGCGACGACAGGCACGCCGAGCGCCTCGGCCAACCCTGTCGCGTCGAGCTCGAAGCCCTGGGCAATCAACGCGTCGTGCTGGGTGGCGAGCACCACGAGGGGAAGCCCGCGGCGCCTCAGCTCGAGCGTCAACCGCAACCCGAGCTCGAGCTGCGTGGCGTCGAGCACCTGGGCGATGACGGCGGGCGTCTGGTGTTTCGTGAGCCCATCCAGAAAGCGGCGGGCGTGGCCTTCGTCACTCTCGGGGTCGGCGTCGCCTTCGACGGTGTACACGCCGGGCAGGTCGACGAAGCGCACCGCCTCGTTCTCAGAGACAGGCACCTGCGCCTCGAGCACGTCGACCGTCACGCCGGGGAAGTTGCCGACCTTCGCGTGCGCTCCGGTGATGGCGTTGAAGAGCGACGACTTGCCCGCGTTCGGCCGGCCGACGAGCGTGACGATGGCCGTCTCGGTCACGGGGGCGCTCCGGTGATGGGCGAGACCTCGACGTGGAGCGCCAGGGCACGGTCGATGGCCAGCTCGGTGCGATCCGCCACGCGCACGTGGAGCGGCCCCGACCACGGCGCCTTTCGCAGCACCGTCACCGAACACCCCTCGACGAGCCCGACCGCGCGCAGCCACGTCGCTTCACGAGGCTCGAGGTGGAGTGCCGCGATGAGCGCGGGGCTGTGGAGCGGGAGTGCCTCGAGGGACGTCACGGGCGGGGCCTGTAGCGCCGGCGCGGGCCTCGCGTCCAACAAACCAGAGGTTCTCGGACGACGTCAGTGGCCACCGAGCTCGAAAATGACGACCGACTGTCTTCGGCGCGCGATGGCCGAGCATGCTCTTGACGGGGCGCGCGCGTATGGTGCCTCGCGATGAACTTCCGACGCGTGGCGTGGCTTGCGGGCGTGCTGGCGGGGTGCACCTGCAACGGGCCCGGCGAACTGGACGCGGGGCTGCCGGAGTTCGATGCCGGCATGTCACGAGATGCTGGCCAGGACGCGGGTTCAGGGCGGGACGCAGGCGTCGATTCTGGGGCCGTGGATTCCGGGGTCGATGCCGGGTCCGTCGATTCCGGCGCCGATGCCGGGTCCGTGGATTCCGGCGTCGATGCCGGGCGCGATGCAGGGACGGTCGATGGCGGAGACGATGCAGGTCCGCTGCCGGGCTGCGGGACGATCGTCTGTCCTCCGTGGCAGCGGTGCGTGGAGAGCTCTTCTGGCGCACGGTGCGCCGGGACCGTGACGTTGAGCTGGGTGTCTCCGATTCCGGGAGCGTCGGCCCCGATGGACCTGCAGTCGATCCCCCTCGCGATCGACACCAACGCGGACAGCACCCTGGAGGTGCCCTGGACCAGCGGCGGAGTGCTGTCGAGCGTCGGAGCGTTCTCAGGCCAGATGGGAATTCGCGCGGCGACGTTGCTCCTGGCCGACGCGGATGCCGGCGTGGTCGTGCTGACAGCCGGGTGGCACGGAGGCCCAAGCGCGTCGACCCAGCTGACGTTGACGAGGCCCTTCGTGCGGCCGCCTGCAGTTCCCTCGTACGGCACGAACGGGCCCGACTTCGAGCCGAACGACCCCGCGGGGAATGCGTTCCGCCGAGATGACGTGGTGCGCGTCGAGGTGGACGATCTGCCGCAGCCGATGGCGTTGTTCGCGAGACTGGATGCACCGAACGCGAGGACGTCGGCGTTCCCGGTGACGGAGCGCTGCGATGGCGGGAGTTGTTGGCTCGTCGCGCTTTGGCTTGGCGACCTCGACTTCCCGGCCTTCCGAGGGCGGGTGCTGGTGTGGGCGAGCGGTGCCGATGGAGGCATGCAGACCCGGCCGCGGGCGATTCCGGTGACGCGGTGGCGGTGGAGACGGCAGGTGTCGGGCGTGCCGAACCCGCTGAGCGTGACGAGGCCCGTGGCTTCCGACATTCCGGGAGCCGCCGGCATTCTCGTGGGGTCGGCCGATACGGCGTCGACCGGGCGCTTGCTGGCGCTGAGCGCCGGCGGCCAGGCGCTGAGCTTTTCCGATTCCGTCCTCGCCCAGAACACGCGCGCCGTTCACACCCTGGCGGTGTCGCAGAACGCGGTCGCTGTCGGGCTCGCCGGCCCATCGGGAGCGAGCCTTCGCATCTCGGGTTCGTCCGAGATCGCCCTCGACGGCGGTCACCCTGTGGCGTCCGGAGCGACCGGTGACACCCTGGCCCCTCCACTGTTCGTCGTCGCGACCGGCACAGGGGTTGCGACCGTGGCGGACTCGACCTTCAACAGCACCTTCCGGGGCTGCGAGTCGCCAACCCGAAGCACGTCGCGGCTCATGGTGTCGTCGTCCGTGCTCACCTTCAGCCCCAACTCACCGCTGTGCGTCGCTTCGCTTCAACCCCCGCATGACGTTCACCTCACGTCGCAGGCGTACAACGTCGCCTTCGGGCCAACGGTGTTCTCGCCGTCGAGCGTGTCGTTCTCTGTCTACGCCGCGGGCGCGGACGGTGGGATCTGGTGGGTCTCCGGCTCCGCTGGCTCCATGGTGCCTCCCGGCGAGCGGCTCGTCTGGGACGGTGGGCTGGTGGACACCATCGCGGTGACGAACGGGACCACGGGCATGCACGTCTACTGGGCGGATTCGGACCGCGTCGTCCGTTGGGCGCCGACCAACCCGACGAGCCTGGTTCCGTTCGCGGCCACCGGTCGGCTCCCGTCGAGGGTCGAATCCACGCCTGTCATCGTCGCCGTCTTCAACCGGCCCGATCGCAACTCGATCGCCTTCGTCGACCCCCTCGGAGGCGTGGCTGTGCTCAGGATTCCCGGGTTGGAGCCATTCTGGAGCCTGCCGAGCAGCAGCGTGGGCGTGCAGGGCGCGGTCGCTGCTGAGCCTGTCTTCATCGATTCATGTGACCGCCTGGGCAGCCTGCTCATCGCCTCGCGTGGGAATGGCTCGCTGTATTCCCTCGTCGGCGATCTGCCCTCGATCACGCCCTACGATTCGTGGCCGATGGGCGGTCGAAGCCAGGGCAACAGCCACAGCGCGTCGCGCCTGTACTGCGTGCCCGAGTAGCAGCGCTCCGGGACGCCGTTGGACGGCGAAGCGTCGTGCATCCTTCGGCGCGTGATGTCAGCCCCATCGGCTATGAGCCTCCGCGCGGGCCGCGTGTGCGGGCTCGATGGTCTGGAGGGCGTGTCATGGCAAAGGGCGTGAAGACCCATTTCACCTGTCAGTCGTGCGGGTACGTGGCGGCGAAGTGGTTGGGCCGGTGCACCGAGTGCGGCACCTGGGGCAGCCTGGTCGAAGAGGTCGAGCTGTCGAAGGCGTCTCAAGCGCGGCCCGCGTGGGGCTCGTCGACGGGGCAGACCAAGCCGGTGCTGCTGAAGGAAGTCGACAGCGCGAAAGAGGCGCGGCGGCTCACCGGCATCGCGGAGCTCGATCGCGTGCTCGGTGGCGGCGTGGTGCAGGGCAGCCTCGTGCTGCTCGGTGGAGACCCCGGCATCGGCAAGTCGACGCTCCTGTTGAGCGCGATGGATCGGCTGTCGAGAGACCGCCCCGGGCTCTACGTCTCGGGTGAAGAGTCGCTCCAGCAGACCAAGATGCGCGCCGAGCGGCTGGGCGTCGGTGGTGAGCAGATGCACCTGTTCGCCGAGACCGACCTCGAGAAGATCCTCACCGCGACCGAGAAGCTGGCGCCCGGCTCGCTGGTCGTCGACTCGATTCAGACGATGTTCCTGCCTGAGCTCGGCAGCGCGCCCGGCAGCGTCAGCCAGGTGCGGGAGTGCGCGGGCCGGCTGATGGCGTGGGCGAAGAAGACCGGCGTGCCGACGTTCATGGTGGGGCACGTGACGAAAGAGGGCTCCATCGCCGGGCCACGCGTGCTCGAGCACATGGTCGACACCGTCCTCTACTTCGAGGGCGAGCGTGGGCACCCGTTTCGACTGCTGCGCGCGCACAAGAACCGCTTCGGCTCGACGAATGAGATCGGCGTCTTCGAGATGAAGGGTGCGGGGCTCGCCGAGGTGCCTGACCCGAGCGCGCTGTTCCTCTCGGAGCGCCCGAGGAACGCAGCAGGGAGCGTGGTCACCTCGACGCTCAACGGCACGCGGCCCATCCTCGTCGAGGTGCAGGCCCTGGTGGCGCCGACGGGCTACGGCACCGCGCGGCGAACGGCCATGGGCGTCGATTCCCAACGCGTGGCGCTGCTCGCGGCGGTGCTCGAGAAGAAAGAGGACGTGCAGCTCGTCGGCTGCGACCTCTTCGTCAACGTCGCCGGCGGCATGAGCCTCACCGAACCAGCGAGCGATCTCGCGGTCTGCGCGGCGCTGGTGTCGTCACTGCAGAACCGGCCCGTCGACGCGCAGACGTTGATTCTGGGAGAGGTTGGCCTGGCGGGTGAGGTGCGCGCCGTCGGGCAGATCGAGCCCCGCCTCGCCGAGGCCCAGAAGATGGGCTTCAAGCGGGTGGTGCTCCCGAAGTCGTCGGCCAAGCGGCTCGACTTCGACCTCAAGATGGAGGTGATGGCCGTCGAGACGCTCGGCGACGCGCTGAGGCTGTTGTTCTGATTTTCCGACTCAGACGGCGCCGAGCTTGATCAGGCCCCGAAACGACGACACCCCGACTCCGTGAAGAGCCGGGGCGCCGGTGAGGCGACGACGGGGAGGACTTACTCCTCGAGGAACTCGGCCTCGCACGCGTAGCGCGGGCAGATGTTCATCCACGAGACCAGGCGGTAGCCCGGGTCGCACGACGGCACGTAATACGCGCAGACGCCCGGCGGCGTGCACTGGCCCGTGGGCAGCGTGCAGCGGTCCGGCGAGCGCTCGTACGAGTGAATCTGGCCATTCGGGCAACGGGCCGGGCGCTCGATGGGGCAGCCGAACTCGCGGTCAGGCAGCTGCACGAAGACCTGGCTGGCCGTCACCGTGACGTGCCGGTTCTTGCGAACGATCTTCCCCGCGATGACCGTCTTCCCCGAGTAGGCGCGCGACATCATCCACTGGTCGTCAACCATCGTGGCCAGCGCGGCCGACAGGTCCATGTCGGTCGACATCGTGTGGCCGGTGGTGCGGTTGAGCCGCGTCGTCTGCAGGTTCGCGCAGGGCGTGGTGATGCAGGCGATCTTGGTGGGGAACACGCCGTAGAACTTGTCGGTCGCCGAGAACGTCTTCCCAGGCATGCCGCGGTACGCCAGCTTCACCATCAGCGTGCGGGTGTCGAAGCGAGACTCCTTGGGGCCCAGGCGGCCGAAGAGAATGAGCTCGTTGTCAGGCGCGCCACGAACGACGTCCTGCGTCGCCAGCGGCAGGCTCGAGTCCGAGAAGTCGAACGCGCTCACGTAGCGCTCCTGCATCGTGCTGTTCAGGTCCTTCACCCAGTAGCCACCACACAGCGGGGACACGCAGCGGCGGTAGTCGTGCCGCGCGATGAGGTACGTGTCCTTCGTGGTCGACAGCTCCTGCGAGTCGTCAGCAAGGGTGTCTTCCGTGCCGTCGACTTCGAGGCTCGACACGCCACACGCCGTGGTCAGCACCGTCAGCGACATCACCAGCCAGGTCTTGAGGTTCATGGTGGGTCGATGTGCGACAAATGCCGACACGATGTCAAGCGAGGGCTGCGGCAGAGTGTCACCCCAATGCGACTGCTCCTCCTGCTGTGCGTCCTGTCGACGGGCTGCGCGACGGTGCTCTCGGGCACCCGGCAAGACATCTCCTTCGGCTCCACCCCGAGCTCGACGACGGTCGTCCTCGGCGGCGCGCCGGCCGATCTGCTCACGAAGGTGAAGGATCTGTCGGACACGAAGGACTTCATCGTGCGGCTCATCAGCCCTGGGTTGCCCGACGACGCGAGGCGCTTCCTCGAGTCGCTCAACCCCGACGAGCTGCTCACGATGCTGTTCGCGATTCTCCACCCGACGGTCGAAACGTCGAGCACCGTCAACGTCATGGGGCAGCTCTACGCGCGGACGCCGCAGGTGGTGCGTGACGTCGTCTCGCGCCTCATCTTCGTCGTCGCGGCTGGTGAGACGCCCTTCACGGCCGACCTGCGAAAAGGAAAGGAGTACGCCGCCATCGCCTGGTCGCCCGGCCGTCGCGCGCGCCTGCTGGTGGTCGAGACGCGGTTCAACTTCGTGTCCCTCTTGAACATCTTCACCCTGGGCCTGGGCTTCGTCGTCGATGCGCTGACCGGAGCGTGGTTCAGCCTGTACCCCACGGAGCTCAGCTGGCAGCTCGATGCGTTGCCGCCACCGCCTCCGACGAACTGAACAGGCACGAGGAGCTGATCGTGGATCGCGACTGACGGTCAGCGCTTCTGCGAGGCGAGCCGGTTCTTGGTCTGCTCCCACGTCGCGACGTCAGCCACCCGCCGGGGGAACTTCGACGACACCATCGCGCCGAGCTCGTGCTCCTTCATCGGCGCCACCGTCTCTCGAATCGCCTGCGCCATCTCGAGCGCGTTGCGGTACCGATCCTCGGGCCGCTTCTGCAGCGCCTTCTCGATGATCGCCCACCAGTGGTTGGGAATGCCCGACGGCCGCGGGAGCGGATCGTTGACGATGCTCTCCATCGTCTTCGTGTCGTCGTGTCGATCGAAGGCGCGTTTGCCCGTCAGCGCCTCGTGGAGAATGAGGCCGATCGAGAACAGGTCGCTGCGGCGATCGATACGCTCCGCGGTGGCCTGCTCGGGCGACATGTAGAGCGGCTTGCCCTTGACGATGCCCGGCAGCGTCACCGTGCGGGCGTTGCGCATCTTCGCCACGCCGAAGTCGAGCACCTTCACCCGCCCGTCGAAGCCCACCATCAGGTTGTGCGGCGAGAGATCTCGATGCACCAGGCCCATGCTGAGGCCGTCGTCGCCCCGGGCCTCGTGGGCGTGGTGCAGCCCCTCGAGCGCCTGCGTCGCGACCGCCGACAAGAGCGCTTCGGGCAGCGGGCCGTGCGGCCAGTAGACGACGTGGTCGAAGTCCACCCCGGCGATCAGCTCCATCGCGATGAAGTACGAGCCGCTCGCCTGCCCGAAGTCGTAGATGGTGACGAGGTTGGGGTGGTTGAGGCGCATGCCCAGCTTCGCCTCGTCGAGGAACTGCTTCACGATGCCGTCGTCGTCGCCGAGCTTGGGCAGAATGCGCTTGAGCGCGACCAGCCGCGAGACGCCGCCCGGGTTCACCGTGCGCGCGACCATCACCTGCGCCATGCCGCCGGTGCCGAGCGGGTTGAGCAGCTCGTACTTCCCGATGCGGGCGTTGGGCCTGAAGTCTCCTGCCGCCGCCAGCTCGTCGAGGCGCTCGTTGGGCGTGTGGCCCTCGGCGATCGCGATGAACGAGAGGATGGCCGAGTCGAACATCTCGGCGATCGTCTCGACCAGCGCCATCACCTGCACGCCGCCGTCGGAGAAGTGGCCGGGCAACACGAAGCCGATGCTCCCGAGCGAGAGCTTCCCGATGTCGAGCGCGGCGACGAAGACCGTCCGCTCCTCGTCCATCGAGACCGGGCCTCTCGCCTCGGCCCACCGCACCACGTCGGACAACCCCGTGCCCCACGTGCGCGTCAACACCGGCCCCTGCGTGCCCGACACCTGCACGAAGGCGGCCTGCGCGTGGATCATGCGCGCGCACTGCGTGAGGAAGACGTCGGCCGCCGCCGTCATGCCGAGCTGGCGCTCGAGGCAGTCCTCCAGCACCTCGTCCGCCAGGCGCTGCACGGCGACCAGCCCGCGCAGGAAGCGCACCTCTTCGTCGAGCGAGTCGAACTTCAGCGGCGCGCGCTTCATGCCTCGTTACTTCTTGGCTTCGGCGCCGCCCGACTCGGCCGCGTAGATGGCGTCGGCGATGCGGTAGGCGCTGCCTTCGAGCTGCTTGATCGCCGGGCGAATCTTCTCGGGGTCAGCGGTGTTCAGCTGCTTCTTGAGGTTCTCGAGGTCGACCTTGATCTCGTCACGCGAGCGACCCAGCGTGCCGGTGATGACGAACGTGCACCCCGCCAGCGGCAGCGACTCCACCGCGGCGGGCTCGGGGAGGTCGGTGTCGGTGCGGACGCCGAG
>JAUXRI010000299.1 GCA_030681895.1 Myxococcales bacterium
TCAGCTCGAGGCCACGAGGCGTCAGCCGCAACCAGCCGTCCGCCCACGTCGCGAGCCCTTCCTCCACCAGCGACATCAGCCACGGGAGCGCCTTCGACCACGCGACGCCGAACCGCTGCGAGAACGCCGCGTCCGAGACGCCGTCGCCGAACAGCGTCAGCACCACCCAGCGGCGCTGCTGCTCCTCGACGTTCAACACGAACCCGGAGTGCGCCCAGGAAAAAGAAGCGGCCGGCCGCGCGAGATAGTCGTCGATGATGCTCCGCACGGCGCGCGGCTCGACGGCCCAGTCGTGCGCAAAGTGAACCGCCTTCGTGTACGAGCGCGCGCCGACGCCCAGCCCGACCATGCCGTCGTCCTCTACGTGGTACTCGGGCAGCTGCACCTCGGCGACGTCGCGGCGCTGAAAGACCCGCATCGAGCGCTGGTGGTAGCCGTGGCCGTTCAACCAGTCGCGCCCTGCCCGGTACAGACTCAGGCGATGGTCGTCCCACGAGGCGGCGCGCTTGCCGAGGAACGTGAGCGGACGAACGTAGAGCGGGTAGAGGTAGAGCTCTTCGGGGCGCCAGCGCAGCGCGGTCTCGAGGCTGCCGATGAACGACGCCTCGGTCTGCCCTTCCATGCCGTAGATGAGATCGATGTTGAGGTGCGCTTTCGACTTCGCGCGAATGAGGTCGAGCGTGCGCATCACCTCGACGTTCGACTGCGGGCGCTTCACCGCGGCGACCTCGGCCTCGACGAAGCTCTGCACACCCAGGGAGAGCCGTGTCGCGTCGCCCAGCACCTCGAGCTTCTCGGCCGTCACCGTCGATGGAGAGAGTTCGACCGAGAGCGGGGCCGCCTTCAGCCCCATCGTCTCGCGCATCATGACGACGACGCGCTCGAGCTGCCTGGCCGTCAGGTACGTGGGCGTGCCACCGCCGATCGCCGCGCGCGTATACGTGGAGCCACCGATGGCGCTCGCCGTTTCACGCGCTTCCACTTCGAGCTGCGTGAGGAGCCGCTCCACGACCGTCTCCACGGGGTTTACCGTCGTGAAGAGGTTGCAGAAGCCGCAGCGCATCTCGCAGAAGGGGATGTGCACGTAGAGGAACCGCGCGCCGCTCTGTTCGGGCGCCCACACCTCGTGCAGCGGCTTCGGGGTCTCGAACGCGCGGTACGCCGTCTTGTGCGGGTAGCCGTAGACGTACTGTTGGTACGCCGAGCCGTTCAGGAAGTGGTGCAGGCGCGACGTCACGGGACCTTCAACTCAAGCACGGGTGCCGCCTGGTCCGCGCCCGATTCAGTGCTGCACGGAGAAGGGCACGATGATGGTGCCGAGCACCTCGTTGGTGGTCGCGTCCCTGAGCGCCACCGAGACCCTCACCGCGCTCTCCCGGTTGACGTTCTGGAAGTACACGAAGCCGCTCACCTGACCGTCGTCGTCGAGCGCGCCTTCGGGCAACGCGAGCTGAAGCATGTCTTGCGTGGGCAGCGGGCGGGGCCAGGTCGACTGGTAGCGCGAGTGGTAGCCGGCGTTCCACGACCAGGCCGACCAGAGCGGCAGGCCCACGTAGAAGGGCGAGTAGTACGGCGCCACCCAGTACCGGCGCACGTGCACGCGTGGCGTGAACGGCGGAGGTCGCGGCCCACGCTGCACCGGAACCGCCGGGTGGTAGTCGGCGAGGACGAAGGACGAAGGCTCGACCGCTCGCTCACTGCGGCCCGACATCGCGAATGGCGGGAGCGCGGCGTAGTGCGTGCCGCTGGCGCCGAGCACCTCGAAGTCTTCGTAGGCCAGGCGCAGGGTGTGGCCGCTCTTGTTCACGAGGGTGATGGACAGCGGCGTGACGTACTCGGCCAGCTGGCTCGGGTCTCCGCGCCACGACGCGTCGGCCCAGAGCTGCACTCCCACGGCCTCGGCGTACGCGAGCTGCCGGGTGCCCGACTCGACCGACGACCCAGTCGGAATGAGCGAGGGTACGACGACGCAGCCCGACAGCATCAGCAGCAATGACCATGCGTTGCGGATCGACATGACGCCTCCTGCGCCAGGGGAATGAATGAACCGTGCCAGCACGTGCTCTCGCGCCGAGCCCTCCACGCGCCGCGAAGTCAGCGCGGCAAGGATGCGAAGCTGCAGAAAGTGCGAAGGCGCTGGCGCTCCGCCGTCGCCTCGATCACGCGTGACGCATGGCACCAGGTTTGCTCGGCTGACCGGCATGGCGAAGAGGCGAAGTGGACCGCGCAAGGTGAGCGCCGGTGACGTGCCCCCGGTGTTGACCGACGCAGGCGTCGAGGCCTTCACGGTCGATGAGGGGAGCGCAGCGGCCGATGAATCGAAGGCCGCGGCGATTCGAGACATCCTCGAGGGCTCGAGCCCGGAAGATGCCGTGCGCATCTTGAAGGACGTCGTCACGCAGCAGGAGGGGCTCGACAAGCTGGCGCGCCGGGCGGCCGACCAGGAGCTCGCCGACCATTGGCAACAGGGCGGCTACCCGTACAAGAACCTGCTCTCTCGCAAGACGTACGAGCGGCAGAAGTACCGGCTGCAGGTCGAGCTGCTCAAGCTCCAGGCGTGGGTGAAAGAGACGCGGCAGCGCGTGCTGGTGCTCTTCGAGGGGCGCGACGCCGCGGGCAAGGGCGGCACCATCAAGCGCTACATGGAGCACCTCAACCCTCGCGGCGCGCGCGTGGTGGCGCTCGAGAAGCCGACCGAAGAGGAGCGCGGCCAATGGTACTTTCAGCGCTACGTCGAGCACCTGCCGACGGCGGGTGAGATCGTGCTGTTCGATCGCAGTTGGTACAACCGCGCCGGCGTCGAGCGCGTGATGGGCTTCTGCAGCGACGGCGAGTACCAGGAGTTCATGCGCCAGGCTCCGGAGTTCGAGCGCATGCTGGTGCGGCAGGGCATTCACGTCTTCAAGTTCTGGTTCTCGGTGAGCCGGCGGGAGCAGCAGCGGCGGTTCCGTGAGCGCGAGGTGCACCCGCTGAAGCAGTGGAAGCTCTCACCCATCGACAAGGCGTCGCTCGACAAGTGGGACGAGTACACGCGCGCGAAGGAGGCGATGTTCTTTCACACCGATACCAGCGACTCGCCGTGGATCGTGATCAAGAGCGACTGCAAGAAGAGGGCACGGCTCAGCGCCATGCGGTACCTGCTGCACCGGCTGGATTACGAGAGGAAGGACCGGGAGTTGATTGGTCCGGTCGACCCGCTGATCGTTGGGCGGGCGGCGGTGATCTTCGAGCGCGGGGAGCACACGCCGACGCTCGAGGCGCCCGGCGTGAAGCGGTAGGTGCCCGGTCGGTTGGCCGGTCGGCGGCCTACTTCACGAAGACGATGGGTGATTCGCGTGATCCGACACTGATAGGGAGTTTGAGCTTCCACGGACGCCGGGACTCCGAGGGTTGCGTCGAGATTGCAGACACCTGGAAGCCATATCTTTCGCCGGAAACGAGAAGGTCTCTCGGTATCTGAACTCGCATGCCTGTTGTGTAAAGGAGCGCAATGACCGATCTGACGAAGGAGTTGCCCGACCTCGTCAGCCGCCGGACGATCACCTGATAGTAGGTCGTGTTTCCCGTCGCCGGCGCACTCCACGACACGGTTGGACTCGCCGAGACGACGCCGGGGACCGAGAGACCATCGACGAGAATTGCCTGGGGCATTCCCACCAGCGGCGGTGTGACTACCCCGCCATCGAGATGCAAGTAATCGATTGTATAGGCTGATTGGTCTTGCGCCGCCTGCAAGAGGAAGCCGGCGTCGCTTGCTTCCAGACCACCGTCGGCAGTGGGCACCAGCGAAGCAGAAGGCAGAGTACACCGGAATTCGGCGCTCACAGGGCTGCCGCTCGGGTGTGGAACATTGAACTGGTAGGAGTCGAAGACGTTCTCGAAATCGATGTAAAAGACCTGCGCCGCAATGAGGGGGCGCAAATCTCCGGCGAGTTCCTCGATCGTGATGCCGGAGGAGAACCCTGCCCCCCCAATCAGCGATGCGATCGTTCCAGCGTCGAGGACTGCCTTTGCATTTCCGACATTGGCGACCGGCAGGAGAATGGCCGACACATATGGTCCAGGCAGCGTGACACCTCCAACCGCCGCCGACCCTACGATTTCAGAAGAAACGGCGCCGCCGTCTCGGAACACAACCTGGAACTGAGAGATTCTCGCGTCGTCAGTCGTGCGAATGGCTGTGCCGCTCACTGCCGACGCAGTGTACGGTCCGTACACACCAACCGAGCCGAGAGGTGATTCGGGGTAGAGAATGAAGCGGCTCCCAGCGCTCCTCGAAGAGATTTGTAGGGAGGTTTCGCGGGGTCCCCCCCAAGGCTGTGTCATCAGGTCGAGGCGGAAGTACTCCGCTCGAGTGACAGGAATACCGGGACGCCCCAGGTAGGTCGCCAAGCTGATGTCTTGCGAGTCATCCAACACGTCAAAGTACGCCTTGAACGTGTCCTGCGGAATTGACTCAATCACCCATGGACCAGCAGGCGCATTCTCAGCAACGAATACGCCACCGCCATCGCTGACCATCGGAAGTCTGAGAAGACCACCGTCCGACAAGAAGAAGAGAGCACTGACGAGTTCGCCCATTCTGGGGTGCTCCACGATTCCGCCGTCCGGCTGAACGTAGAGCGCGAAGTCGACCACGGTGAGCACTCGGCCCGCATCCGGCAAATTGCCAGCATCCGCTCCGGCATCAATCCCAAAGCCGCCGTCGTGACCAGCGTCAGCGCCCACGACACCTCCCCCTCCGGCGCTTCCTCCGCTCGCAGGCCCACCTCCAGTCGCAGTGCCGCCGGCTACTCCATCGGTTCTGCAGCGCCCCTCGACGCAGGTCGTCCCGTTCGACATGGCGGCAGGCTGGCGCTACAACGGTCACCGATGACCTCAGGGCACGACGACACAAAGAGGAGCGAAAGAACCGCCAGCAGCAGATTTCGAAAGTAACTCACCAGTGTGCTCCATCTGTTAGCGGTACGTTTCATGAGCAGATCGGGTCGCAGCAAGGCTCACAGAGGCGTCAATGCAGTCCTGGGCCGATGGACATCTCACGCAATCGCGCCACCCACTCTGGACCGGCGCGCACGGTCAAGCCGTCGGCTCATCAGCAGAACGTGCACTCGCAGATAGCGTCGACGCAGGTCTGTGACACGCTACAGGTCCGACAGTCGGCCCCGCCCGCGCCGCAGCGCTGTCTTTCGTCTCCCGGATAGCAGACGCCGGTCCTGATGCAGCCAGTACAGCAACTCCCCGTAACGCACTTCCCGCCCGGACAGAGGGTGCCATTGATGGATACGAGGTCGTCGTCGCACACGGGCGCGCCCGTCCCGCACGAGATGGCGCCGGTCTGGCACGGGTAGCCGGGGTTCGTCGTGCACGCCGAGCCGGCCACGCAGGCAACGCAATTCCCAGCGGCGTTACAGACGCCACCGGGACACGCCGTGCCAACCGTCACGCTCCCCGTCTCGCCGCACACGGGAGCGCCGGTGCCACAGCCGATGGCGCCAGTGCGGCACGGGTTCGTCGGCGTGCACGCGGTGCCTGCGGAGCACGGGTTACACGCGCCCGCATTACAGACACCACCCGGGCAGACGGTGCCGTCCATCTTCGCGCTGCCGTCGTCGCACACCGACAGGCCAGAGCCGCACTCGACGGTCCCGTTTCGGCAGGCCGGGGTCGGGTTGCCGGTACACGACGCCCCCTGGCTGCACGGGTTGCACATGCCGCCATTACAGACACCGCCGGTGCAGGTGGTGCCGTTCGGCTTCGTCGTGCCGTCGAGGCACACCGAACTCCCCGTGGAACAGTCGACAGTGCCGTTGCGGCACGCCGCGCCTGGATTGGTCGTGCACGCGCTGCCCTGGCTGCAGGCGCTGCAGTTGCCCATGTTACAGACGCCGCCGAGGCAGGTGGTGCCGTTGGGTTTCGCGGTGCCGTCACCACAGACAGGCACGCCGGTGGTGCAGCCAGTGCTGCCGGTGCGACACGGATTGGGGTTGGTCGTGCACGCGCCGCCCGAGTTGCATGGGTTGCAGGAGCCCATGTTGCAGACGCCGCCGGAGCAGGTCGTGCCGTTCGCCTTGCTGCTCCCGTCGTTGCAGACGGCGACACCCGTGCTGCAGCTGGTGATGCCGTTGCGGCACGCGGAGTTCGTGTTGGTGGTGCACGCCGCGCCGTCATTGCAGGCGTTGCACATGCCCATGTTGCAGACCCCGCCCATGCAGACGGCGCCGTTCGTCTTGTTGCTGCCGTCGACACAGACGGGCGCGCCGGAGCTGCACTCCGTGGTGCCATTGCGACACGCCGCGCCGGGGTTGGTGGAACACGCGGCCCCCTGCGTACACGCCACGCACTGGTCGAGCGCGTTGCACACCTGGTTGGTGCCACACGAGGCCCCGGTGCCCTTGCGGCTGGCGTTGGTGCAGACCGGACTCCCCGACGTGCACGAGATGGAGCCGTTGAAGCACGGGTTCGAGGCCGTGCACCCGGCGCCCGCCGCGCAGTTCACGCACATACCGCTCGCGTCACACACCTGGCCCGAACCGCACGTGGTGCCGGGCGCCTTGTTGCCGCTGTCGATGCAGCGCAGCGCGCCCGTGCTGCAGTCGGTGACGCCGTTCTTGCACGCGCCCGGGTTGGTGCCGCAGGTCGCTCCCGCGCCGCAGGCGATGCACGCGCCCGAGCCGTTGCACACTCGCCCCGCGCCACAGTTGGTGCCCGCGGTGACGTTGCCGTTGTCGACGCAGACGGAGCTGCCGCTGCTGCAATCCGTACGGCCCGCGACGCACGGAGCCCCCGGGTTGGTGGTGCACGTCTGGTTGGCGACGCACATGCCGCAGTTGCCGTTCGAGTCGCACACCTGGCCAGAGCCGCAGGCCGTGCCCGCCGCCTTGTTGCTGCCGTTGACGCAGGTGGTGGCGCCCGTCGCGCACGAGGTGAGCCCATTGCGGCACGCCGGAGTCGGGTTGGTGGTGCAGGCGATGGCGGCGGTGCAGCTGACGCAGTTGCCGTTGACGCTGCAGACCTGGTTGGTGCCGCACGTCGTGCCGGGCGGACGGTTGCCAGAGTCGATGCACGTCTGAACTCCCGTCGCGCACGAGGTGATGCCGGTCTTGCACGAGGGGTTGGGGTTGGTGGTGCAGGCCGTGCCCGCGACGCACGCGGCGCATGAGCCGCTCGCATTGCACACCTGGTCGGGCCCGCACGCGGTGCCTGCGGTGACGTTGGTGGAGTCGACGCAGCGGGTGCTCCCGGTGCTGCAGTCGATGACGCCCGTCTTGCACGGCGAACCCGGATTCGAGGTGCACGCCATGCCCGCCGTACACGTGCCGCAAAAGCCGTTGGCGTCGCACACCTGCGCCATGCCGCACGTGGTGCCCGCGGCCTTCGGCGTGCCGTCGGCGCAGGTCTGAACACCCGTCGCGCAGCTGGTGACGCCGTTGCGGCAGCCGGGGTTCGGGTTCGTGGTGCAGCTGGCTCCAGCCGTACACGCCGCGCAGGTGCCCGCGGCCGTACACACCGTGTTCATGCCGCACGAGGTCCCCGCGGGTTTCAACGCGTCGTCCACGCACACCGGAGCGCCCGTCGAGCACTCCACGACGCCGCGGCGGCACGCGCTCCCGGGGTTGGTGGTGCACGAGGCGCCGGCCTGGCACGCCACACAGGTGCCTGACGCGCTGCAGACGAGATCGGTCCCGCACGCCGTGCCTGCCGCTGCGTTCGTGCCGTCGATGCAGGCCGGCGTCGCACCGCACGTCGTCACGCCACGCCGGCACGGTGCGCCGGGGTTCGACGCGCACGCTGCGTTCGTCACGCACTGCAGACAGTTGCCGCCAACGCAGACCCGGTCGACACCACACGCGAGGCCGGACGGCGCAGGAGCTCCGTCGACGCACGTCGCGCTGCCCGACGCGCACCGCACCACGCCCGCGACGCACGGCGAGCTCGGGTTGCCGCTGCACGACGCGCCCTCGTCACAGGTGATGCACTGGCCAGTGCTGGTGCAGACGCGGCCGACACCACAGGCCGCTCCGGAGGGACGCTGCCTCGTCGAGTCCTCGCAGCCCGCCATCGCGCCGCACGTCGTGTCGCCCTCTTTGCACGGGTCCGTGTTGGTGGTGCACGAGGTGCCCGGGGAGCAGGTGACGCAGAGCCCGCCGCGACACACGAGGTTGTTGCCACACGCGACGCCGTTGCCCGCCGCCGGCCCATCGATGCAGCTCGCCATGCCGCCATTGCAGATGGTCACGCCCGTACGGCACGGCGCGCCGGTGTTGCCCGTGCAGGCCTGGTTGTTCTGACAGCCCGTCGCGCCACCGCCACTGCCGCCGCTGGTTCCACCGCCTGACGAGCCAGCCGTGCCCCCGCCGGTGCTGGAGCCGCCGCCGCCTGTCGACGACGTGCCGCCACCGGCCGACGACGTGCCGCCACCAGCCCCGGCGCTGCAGTCGGCGCGACAGACTCCGTCACCGCAACACCGCAGCCCCTCGGTACAGGCGTCTCCATCGCCACACTTGAAGCTCGTCACTTTCGAGGTGTCGACGCACACGCACGCCTGCAGCGCGAAGAAGGCAATGAGTGACGCGAAACGAAGGACTCGGACCGCCATGTGGGATACCGCCGGGCTGAAGATGCCCGGAGCATGACACAGACGCGTGACGCCCTCAGTGGCCGGCGTCTGCCGAGCTGAACACCAGCGGGTAGGTCACGTTCATCGGCCCGTCGAGTGGCGGCTCGAAGCGAAGATCCGAAAAGGACGACAAGGCACAGCCCTCGAACGCGACGTTCCCCATGCCTCCATCGGCGAGCGAGAGGCGGGTGACGCGGCCTTCCACGCCGTCGTCCGTGTCGATGGTGAGCTTGACGATGAGGCGCCCACCGAGGGCCGGGTTCATCGCGAGCCACGACTCGTAGCAGTCCTTCACGTCAGGAATGGCCGACTTCACTGCGGCGCGGATGCCCTCTTTGTCGAGCGGGTAGCGGACGCCGCCATCGATGCCGCCGCTCGGCGTGGAGGGCGCGGTGATGGCCGGCGCGGAGAGGTGCGAGACGGGTGCGACAGGCGAGGCATCAACGACTGGTGCAGCGAGCGTCGAAGGAAGCGGCGAGGCGCTCGGTGCGGCGATGGCTGGCTCGACACGCACGACCGATGGCACTGCCGTCGCGACTGGCACCGACGAAGACGGAGCAGCCACACGCTCGACCGGCGGCGTCGTCGCGCGCGCATCGGCTCCAGGACGTTCCGAGAACGACCATCCTGCCAGCAGCCCCACCAGCAGGACGATGACGACGACGATCGCGACGCGGACTTTCTTTTCCATCAGGGCAACTCCTGCGGTGAGCCAGGGACCAGCGGGTGGGAGCAGCAGCGGCGCGCAGGTGAGCAGCCAGGCCTTGCGATCGCCGTGATGTCTCGCATCGAGTGCGGTGCGAACGCGCTCCAGGCCTTCCTTCAGGCGCCAGCGCACCGTTCCCGCAGGGACACCCGACGCTTCGGCGATCTCGGCCGACGACTTCCCCTCGAAGAAGCGCAGCAGCAACGTCTGGCGAAACGGCTCGTCGAGGCCAAGGACGAGCTCGACCAACAGGTGTTGCACCTGCACGCGGCCGACCAGCGCCTCGGGGCTCGTCTCGGCGTCAGCCTCCGGAGCGGCGGTCTCGTACGCCCGGCGCGTCGACTCGTCGCGAAAGCGCTTCCGCGCGGCGTTCTGCAGCACTCGCGCGAGCCAGGGTCTCGGCGGGCGGCTCGAATCGGGCGGCGAACGCAGCGCAGCCAGCCACACGTCCTGCGCCGCGTCGTCGGCGTCTTCTCGGGCCAGCCGCGTGGCAAGCCCGCGAACCCACTCGGCGTGTTCCAGCAGTTCGACCATTTCACCTTCCTATCCACGCCAGTCTGGAAGTGTTGGCGAGCACGAGTGCGAATATGAAGGGCCTGCATGTTGACGGACGCGTGGACAGACCGGCTGAGCGCGCTCGAGCGGGCCGTGGAGCAGGCGCAGCGCGCGGCGCCGACCCGTCGCCTCGTCGGCCACTTCAAGCTCGAGACGTCACGCCGCATCACCGACGTCTTCCTCGGAGACGCCACGCAGGTCGATAGCACCGTGGCCGTCATCGACGCCGACGTCGCGCCGATGGCCGAGATCTTCTTCACCACCGACGAAGGCCACGTCTACGAGGTCGAGGTCGATGGCCGGCCCGTGTCCGGCAAGCTGCTCGAGAAGCACCTGCTCACGTTCGAGGGCGGCCTGCTGAGCCGGGTGTTCGCTGGGGAGCAGGCCTTCGTTCGCCGCGAGGGGCGCTGGCAGTCAGCGCCTGAGGTGCTTCCGCCCGCGATTCAGGGACGGCCGGCGGCGGTGCGACACGCCTTCCGTTCTCCGCTCGAGGTGACGCTCGACCCGGCGCAGCAACGCGCGGTCGAACTGCCGCGGCACGAGCACCTGCTGCTCCTGGGTGAAGCCGGCTTCGGGAAGACGACGGTCGCGCTCCATCGCCTGCTCGCGCTGAGAGATCGCCACCTCGCCGACGGCGAACGACGCTTTCGAGGCGCCGTCCTCGTGCCGACGGAGGGCCTGCGACGCCTCACCATCCTCATGCTCGAGCGCCGTGACGTGCACGACGTCGACGTGTGGACCTTCGACGAGTGGGTGACCGACGAAGCCCGTCGAGCGTTTCGTGATCTGCCGCGGCGGCTGTCCGAGAACACCTCGTCACCCATCGTTCAGCTCAAGCGCCACCCTGCCCTGCGGGCGACCCTCGAGTCCTTCGTCGCGCAGCACCCGAAGCCGATGGAAGACGAAGACCGCCCTCGCAAGAGCAACGCGCTCGCGTCTCGCGCCGATCTCGAGCACCTCTTCGGAGACCGCGCCCTGATGCGCCCCGTCGTCGACCGCGCGAACGGCGCCCTCTTCGTCACCGTCGTCGAGGCCATCGCGCAGCACACCAAGGTGCAGTTCCTCGACCCGAGCGACCTTCGGTACGGCCACGTCGACGTCGAGGCGCGCACTGCGGTCGATGGACGAGGGCTCGACGAAGGCACGCCGCTCGAAGACGCGAACTCGGCCGACGCGGAGGATCATTCGGTGCTGTTCGAGCTCGAGAAGCTGCGGTCGCTGGCGCGTGGGAAACCGCCGATGCCGCTCGGCGCGTATGACGTCGTCTTCATCGACGAGGCCCAGGAGTTCGCGCCCATCGAGCTCGGCGTGATGGCGCGTGCGCTCCGGAAGGGCGGCGTCTTCGTGGTCGCTGGCGATGCAGCGCAGCAGGTCGACCCCACGGCGGTCTTCACGGGGTGGGACGGCGTGATGGCCGAGCTCGGCGTTCCCGGCTCGAAGCAGATTCGTCTCGAGGTGAACTACCGCTGCCCGCCCGACGTGACGACGCTCGCGCGGCACGTGCTCGACGCCAATGTGCCGCTCGCGCCGACGCCGGCTGTGACGTGGGCGCCCTTCTTCGCGCCGTTTCATCTCTCGGTGTGGCTCAGCGACAGCCTGCGTCAGTTGATGGGTGACGACCCGTCCGCGAGCGTGGCCGTCATCTGCCGCACGCCCGAGGCGGCGAAGCGGGTGCAACAGCGCTTGCGGGGCATCGACACGACGCTCGCGCTCAACGGCGACTTCCCGTTCAAGCCGGGCATCGTCGTCACCTGCGTGCAGGAGATCAAAGGTCTCGAGTTCGACCTCGTGGTGTTGCCCGACGCCGCGGCGACGACGTGGGCGAACACGCAGGACTCCCGTCGAGGCCTCTACACCGCGATGACGCGCGCCTCGCATCGGCTGGTGCTCGCGTACGCAGGCGCGAAGAGCCCGTTGCTCGAGTGACGTGCGTTTCGGGGGCCTCGCGACTATCCCCCCCGCCTTCGTGAGCGCCCGTCTCGTCAGCGTCGTCGTCTGGAGCTGGGCTGCGCACGCCTTCGCCGGTCCGACTGACTTCTTCCCACCGCCCGCGACGCGCCCGCAGGTCACCGTCACCAGAACGCAGGCCACGCTCACCCTCGATGGCGTGCTCGACGAAGCCGCGTGGACCGAAGCCGCGACCTTGAGCCCGTTCGTACAGATCGACCCTGAGCTGGGGCGACCCGCGAAGCTCGCCACCCGCGTCAAAGTGCTCGCCACCGACGACGCGCTCTGGGTCGCGGCGCGCTGTGACGACGAGGCCGGTACCTCAGGCATCCAGCAGACCGATCTTCGCCGCGACTTCTCGCTCAGCCGCGGCTTCGACTGGTTCGGCGTGGTGCTCGACCCGCTCGGAGACGGCCGCAACGCGTTCGGCTTCTTCGTCACGCCGTGGGGCAGCCAACACGACGTGCAGGTCATCGACGACGACATCACCGAGACCCAGTGGGACACGGTGTGGAGCTCGGCCGTTACCCGCGACGAGAAGGGCTACACCGTCGAGCTGAAGCTGCCGTGGAAGAGCCTGCGGCTCGACTCCGAGCGGCTCGTCTGGGGCTTCAACGCCGCGCGCGCCGTTCGCCGCACCATGGAGCGCACCGCGTGGAGCCCCTTTCCCCGTAACTTCTCTCCGTTCCGCATGCCCTACGCGGGCCAGCTCGTCTTCACCGAGCCGCCGTCGTCGCGCGTCGGGTTGAACCTGCAGCTGCGGCCGTACGGCATCGCGCGCCTCGATCGCGCCGGAGACGGAACGCTGAGCGTCCGCCCGAACGCTGGCGGCGAAGTCACCTGGGCGCCCACCGCGAACACCGTCATCGATCTCACCGGCAACACCGACTTCGCCGAGGTCGACGTCGATCGCCGCGTGGTGAATCTCTCGCGCTTCTCGGTGCTCTTCCCCGAGCGACGACAGTTCTTCCTCGAGAACGCCGGGCTGTTCAGCATGCACTCGGGCCTGGTGCAGCCGTTCTTCAGCCGCACCATCGGGCTCACCGACGGGCAACCGCAGCCGTTGTCGGCAGGAGGCCGGTTCGTCTACCGCTCCTCGGAGCGCAGCTTCGGCGCGATGGTGGTGCACACGCTGCCGACACCGACGCAGAACTCGAGCCTCTTCGGGGTCGCGCGTTACTCGCACCACCTGCTGGGAGAGAGCCGCGCCGGCGCGATGCTCGTCGCTCGTCACGACTTCGAGTCAGGCTCGGCCGCCGCGACGAACGTGGTGCCGGTCGTCGACGTGCTCCTGCGCCGGGGCATCTTCTCGATGAACGCGATGGCGTCGGCCAGCGTCGACCAGGTGCATGACGGCTCCGCGCCAACGACGGGCGTCACGGGCTCTCTCGAAGGCAGCGTGCAGGGCCAGTGGGGCCGGTTGAGTGCGCGCGGCTCCGCGTTGTCTCCCGGGTACAAGACGCGCTCGGGTTTCGTGTCGCGCGAGGCGGCGTTCCTGCTCACGGGCAGCTGGTACCTCGACTGGCGGCCGGCGTGGCTCCCGACGTGGCTGCGCTCGATTCAGCAGTACCTCGACACCAGCGCCGTCTGGAGCACGCAGGACGGCCGCTTTCAGGAAGCGAACGCCTACTACGAGGTGTTCTGGCTCACGCTCGAGGGCGGCGACCGCGGGTGGATCTACGGACAGCGCACCTGGCAATCGCTCGACGCGCCCTTCGCGCCTGTGCCCGGCGTCTCGTTTCCCGCAGGCACCAGCGTCTTCGATCGCCTCGGCATCGCGGCGTACAGCGAGCAGAGTCGGCTCTTCTCGGCGGGTGGAAACGTCGGCATCGGGCGCTACTTCCTCGCAGACTTCGTGCGGGCGCAGGGCCAGGTGGGCTTCTCTCCGCTGCCGCACATCGGCCTGTTCCTCAACTACGAGCTCAACCGCTTCGACGGTGAAGGCGTGAAGGCCGGCGGCGTGTCGACGCACCTGCTCCAGCTCGAGGGCCGGCTCGCGGTGAACCCGAAGCTCCAGCTCATCGGTAGCTACCAACGCGACACCGCAGGAAACGTGGGTCTGCTCAACGCGCGGCTCGCCTGGGAGTTTCTGCCGTTGTCGTTCGTCTACGTCGTCTTCACGGACACCCGCACCGCGTTTCAGGTGCCGGGCGCGCCGCCTTCGGAGCAACGGCTGGTCGTCAAAGCCACCTTCACCTGGCGGCCGTGACTCATTCCCACAGCGGCTCGCGACATCATCGAGCGCGTGGTTGGAGCACACGCTGTCGTGCCGCCCGAATGAAGCGCCAGTGCCACAGCCACGGAGGCACGGCGAGCACGCCAGCGACGAGGCCAACGGTGGATGGCACGAGCGAGACGATCTGCAACGCGCACCACGAAAGCCCGACCATCCTCCCCGTGCCCAGCCCGGCGAGCTCGGGCCGCAACCGCCACTGACGCTCGAGTGACGTCGACACGTGGCTGACGATGGAAAAGTCCTCCACGAAGTTGAGCGGCAGCACCAACATCCACCACATGCTTGCAGGTGACGCGGCTCGCGCCTCTTCGTCGAGCGCCCGCATGAGCAGCACGAGGTCACGGCAGTACAAGACGACCACCAGAAAGAACGCTGCGGCCACCATCGGCGCCGCCGGCCCGAGCGCTTCGAGCTCACCGAACACGCCGCGCCGAGGCGACTCGAGCGACCAGGCCAGGATCGCCACCACGGGAACAGTCAGGAGCAGTTTGAGTGCAAGTCGCATCAGGCCCTTCCTAGACTTGCGCCGCCTGCGGCTTCTTGACTCACGACGACACCTGATGACCTCTGCGCGCCACCCCACGACGTGGGCCAGGAACCTCAACGGCCTGGTCGAAACGAACGCCTGCGACCCCGACGCCCGCGTCCCGCTCGTGCGGCTCTACGAGGCACTCGAGACCTTCCTCGAACGCCATGGCCCGCTCGCGCTCCTGCGGCTGACGGAGGCCGCCGGCGTGGACCACCTCGACGCGATGGGGTTGTTGGTGGCCACCAGCGAAGATCTCGGCGCGGCGCTTTTCGTCATCGAGAAGTACCAGCGCGTGTTCTCGCAAGGAGACCAGTGGCGCTTCACCCGCACGCGAGACGAGCTGGTGGTGCGCTACGAGCCATGGGGCCCTGCCCGGCCCGCCCATGACGCGCTCGCGTTGCTCTTCGCGCGAGACCTGGGCCACTGGTTGCCGACGTGGGCCGGAGTCCCAACGACGCAGGTCTCGACACGGCTCCGTCAGCTGCCGGTGCGCGGCCTCTCGCACGTGTCCTTCAATGCACGGGTCGACGAGGTGCGTTTTCGCAGCAGCTGCCTCACCGCGAAGCTCGAGGGGCGCGACGTGCGTGTGCGACCCTTCCTCGCGCGCTACCTCGACGAGCGGCTCGTGCGGCTGCCCCAGGAGTCCGTCGCCGCGCGCGTGCAGGCCCTCGCCGACGAGCTGCTGGCTTCACGGCGTGCCCGTCTGCACATCATCGCGTCGAAGTTGGGCAGCTCGCCACGCACGGTGCAGCGTCAGCTCGCGCGCGATGGTGTCTCGTTCGCACAACTCGTCGACGAGGTCAGAAAACGGCGCGCGCTGGTGTTGGTCGACGCGGGCGCTGCGCTGTCCGAGGTCTCGTTTGCGCTGGGGTTCACGGAGCAGAGCGCTTTTCAGCGTGCGTTTCGACGATGGACCCGGACCAGCCCGCGGCGATGGCGCGCTTCCCGAGGACGATAGTCATTCCCACAGCGGCTTGCGCGGTGGCGGATTCGGACCTCGCGGCTCGGCGTCGAGGGTCACCTTGTCGACGGGCCTGGTCTCGAAGTTCGCGTTGACCTGCGCGTGGGCCCAGGAAAGCAACAGCCCGAAGTCTTCGCTGCTCATCGGGGACGCGCCCAGGGCCTCTTCGAGCGCGGGTCGGTAGGAGTGCAGCGGCCCACCCGGCCGAATGCCGATGGTGTGTCCGAAGTCTCGCAGGGCGGCGACCTGGGGCGAGCTCATGCTCCGGCTGGCCTTCGCGTACTCGTCCACCAGGTCCTGCATCAGCGCCCAGGCTTCGTCGTCGGAGAACGACTCGGCGTCGACCGGCCGATCGAGCGAGACGATGAACCGAATGGCAGCCCGGTGGGCGTGAATGTCCATGGGAGAGGGGAGCTACCTGCGACGGCCCAACCAGTAGCCAAAGACGAGCCCGGCGAGACCAGCGGTGCACGCCACCACGGGCAACAGGCGCGGGAGCTGATCTTGATCGATGAGGCGCGCGCGCAGGCGTGAGAGCTCGGCGGTCGTTCGCAGCACGCCCTCGGGCGTCAGGTACGCGCCGCCATGCACCTCGAGCGCCTCGCCATCGAAGGTCTTCACGACAGCGCTCTCCACTTCGACCACGTTCTCGTCCACGGGGCTCCTCGGCTGGCCAGAGACGAAAGACAACTCGCTTCGGTGCCGGGCGGCAAGTCCGGTCAGTCACGCTCGAGGGTAACGCCGTACGCGAGCAGCGCTCGTCGGACCTCCTCGGAGAGGGCCGGAGGCAGCAACATCGTGGTGCTGGCGCGCAGCGCGGGCTCCAGCCGGCCGAGGGTCTCGAGCACCGAGTCGGCGTCCTTCGGGTCGGCCAGGGTGACTTCGAGCCGCCAGGCCTGAGGCCCGCGCGTGAAGCGCCAGTGTGCGGCGTGGAGGTGCGCAGGCTCGCGGACCTCGAGCTCGGTGAGGCCCAGCTCGCGACAGCTCGAGAACCAGACCTCGGCCGAGAGGCTCTCGACGACGAGCGTGTGCAGCCGACGCGCCCAGCTCGTCGAGCTCACCACCCTCGCCTGCTCGCCGCGAAGATCACCGAACAGCGACACCCGGCGCAGGCGCGGGAGCGTCATGGACTCGATGGACTTCGAGGCGGCGGCCACCGTGAAGTCCGGCGGGGTCCATTGCGTGTGCACGCCGAGCGCGTCGAGCTGCTCGAGCACGACGGCAGGAATCGTCGGAAGCACGACGGCCTGCACGGTGAGGTCCCGAAGCGAGCGCAGCCAGCGCGACTGAAGGAGTTGCTCGAGAGACTCCGAGCGTCCGCCGGTGGTCACGAGCCCCTCGAGCGTCGCGAGCTGTGGCTCTTCCGGTGAGGGCACCTTTCCTTCGGGGCCCCACGTCGACAGCTCGATCGACGAGAGCACGCCCTTCGTGAACACCGCTGAGCCCTTGATGAGGCTCTTCGAGAACCCTCGCAGCCACTCCTTCTCGTGCTTCTTCTGGAGCGCACCGATCCGCGCGCGTTCCTTCTTTGTCAGCTCACGTTCGGCCAGCTGCAGCGCCATGAACTCGCCACGCGGGAGCCCTCGCTCGAGAAGCCAGTCCGCGAAGGCCTGACGGCGCGTGAGGTCGGCCGGCGCCTCGGCGAGCCAGGTGAGGAAGTCGTGTTCGTTCGACGGGCCTGGGCTCGAGGCGGTCTTCGTCGAGCGAGGCGGAGGCGGCGTAGATGGGAAGAGACGCTCCAGCCACGCGAAGGACGGCAGCGCTTCGGCCAGCGTGATGGCCGCCTGACGATGAGAAATATCGGCGTGGGCCAGCAACGCGAGGGCGAGCACTGGAAACAAGGCCGTCGAGGCGTCGAAGCGCACGATCGGCCTGTCGATGAGCGCGACGGCAGCGTCAGCGATTCGGGCGTCGGTGGAGAAGTCGATCAACGAGACCAGCCGCTGCGTCACGTCGGTCGCCGGCCCATCGGTGAGCCGCGACAGCAACAGCGGCAGCGCGTCGGGAGCGCGGGTCTTCGCGAGCGCGAGCCACGCCTCTTGCAGCGCAGCACGGGGACCTGCCGGCAGCGTCGATGGAACCGTCGACGTGGCGCCAGGCGACTTCGAGCGACGAAGCAGGCTGGCGACGGCCTGAGCCACCGTGTCGCGCCACGCCGGCACGAGCGCGTTCGGAGCCACCACCGTGTCCAGCTTCTCCAGCGCCTCAGCCCGGCCACCATGCGTGAGGAAGACGCCGAGCGCCGCGACGCCGGTGCCGAGCTGCTCGCGAAATCGAATCGGGAAGCGTTGAAAGAACGACGCCGCCGCCGCACCGAACTCAGGCGTGATGGGCCACGTCGACAGCATGAGGAACCGCGCCTCGAGCTTCGGGAGGCTGGTGTCCTCCAGCATCTCGACGAGCGTCTCGACGAACTCTGGCTGATGCGTCGCGACGGCAAAGGCCCACGGGTCTTCCTGCTTCTTGCGGGTCGCCACGTGCGCGAGGCTGCCGTACCCGCGCGGTGACGGCGAGAGATTCCCGCCGGAGCACGCTCACGGAGCCACGCGGTCGTCACCGTCAGTGCGACTCAGCGACTGCAACACGCGAGGTGGCGCAGGTTCGAGCAGAGCGTGGTGCCGGCGTAACCGGTGGCCGACAGCGTGGGCCCAAAGGTCTGGAACGGCGTCGCCGCGTTCGTCCAGGGGGTGCTGCCGCCGGTACACGCGGAGGTGCTGCGAGCGCCGTTCGCCGCACGGTTGTTGTCGATCCACGCGCCCGCGCTCGTCGGAGGCACCACCTGGGTGTTCGCCAGGTCGTACTCATTGAGGGCGCAGAGCCATGAGTTCGGGAAGTCCACCTGACACCTCGCGTTCGCGCCCGGCACGCCACCGAGGTTCCCCGAGTAGGTCGCCGTGGTGAAGCCACGAAACGTCGACGGTCGTCCGCCACGGCAGCAGGCGAGGTGGCGAGCGTTGGAGCACAGCGTGGTGCTGGCGTAGCCCGTCGCTCCGAGGGTCGGCCCGAAGGTCTGAAACGGCGTGGCGGCATTCGTCCACGGCGTGCTGGCATCGGTGCACGCGCTGGTGCTGCGAGTGCCGTTGTCGGCGCGCGAGTTGTCGTACCAGGCACCCGCCGCAGTGGGTGGGACGGCCGTGGTGTTGGCGTTGTCGTAGTCGGGGATGGTGCAGAGAGAGGAGTTCGCGAACTCGGCGCTGCACTTCACCGCGGCCCCGGGCAGGCCGCCGAGGTTGCCGGTGAAGGTCGCGACGGTGAAGCCGATGAACTGAACGGGCACCTCGGTCACCAGCGCGACGCCGCCGTCGAGGAAGAGCACGCTCCCAGCGGGTCCGACCGGGCCAGCCGGGCCGATCGCGCCTTGTGGACCTGCCGCGCCTGCGGGCCCAACGCCTCCGACCGGTCCAGCCGGCCCGGCGACGCCCGCGGGACCAGCCGGGCCGATCGCGCCTTGTGGACCTGCCGCGCCTGCAGGACCAACGCCGCCAACCGGGCCAGCGACGCCCGCGGGACCAGCCGGGCCGATCACGCCTTGTGGGCCTGCCACGCCTGCAGGGCCAGCAGGGCCAACCGGTCCAGCCGACCCTGCGACACCTGCCGGGCCGATCGCGCCTTGTGGACCTGCCGGGCCAACAGGCCCCGTCGCGCCTGCGGCCCCCTGCAGCCCAACGGTGCCGTTGCACACCGCGACAGAGCCACCATCAGGTGTTCCCAGGAGCACGCCTCCGGCCGGGCACTGCGGGCTCATCGTCGGCAGGGTGCGCACCGACGGCGGCAGCCCGGGTGTGCCGTTGCACACCGTCGTCAGGCCGCCATCCGAGAGCTGGGTGATGCGGACTCCGCCCGTCGGGCACTCGGTGCTCGCGGCGAGCGTCGTGACGACGACGGAGGCGCCAGCCGGGCCCGTCAACACACCACCGTCGAGCACGAGCACCATGCCCGGAGGACCGACGAGGCCTTGCGGACCGACGGCGCCGGCGGGGCCTTGTGGACCGGGCGCTCCGGCAGGGCCTTGCGCACCGGTGGCTCCGGCTTCGCCTTGCGACCCCGGGGCCCCCATGGCGCCCGTCGGGCCCGCAGGACCGGCCGGCCCCGGGTCTCCTTGCGGGCCGCTCGTGACAGAGGGACAGCCACTGAGAACCACCACACACAGGAGCGTCAGGCCGCGAACCATCATCGCCCGCTGACACCACGTGGCGTTCGGAAGTGCAAATCGCTTGCGGCGGCGTCGAGGCAGGCGCTGATCAGGCACTCAGGGGCCACACGCGCGGACCCGGCTGACGCGCAGCGAGCCGCCCGCGCCTTCGGCCCAGCCCACGTCACCGCCAGGCCAACGCCCGAAGTCGTCACGCTCGGCGAGGCCGACGGGCGCCGTCACGGGCCCCTCGACGATGACGCCAGCCGCGCTCACCACCGCCAGCTTCGAGTCGGCGCCTTCACGCCACGACGCGAGCAGGTGCTGAGCGCCGTAGCGCGCGAGGTGCGGCGTCGACTCATCGCCTGCCGCGCTCGTGAGCCACACCGGCGGGCTCTTCCTCAGCTGCGCATCGAGGGCGATGAAGCCCACGTCGCGCGAGGTGCGGCCTTCACGGGTCGCGAAGGTGAACGCGAAGCCGCCAGTGCCGAGCGCCGCGAGTCCACCGAGCTGCCCATCGGAGCTCCCGGCGCAGTTCCCGCTCGGCTCGGACTGCAGAATCTCCGAGTTGTTCAGCATCACGGCCTTCACCCGGTAGCAGTCCGACAGACAGACCGGCGCGATGGAGGCGCCGTCCCACGCCAGACGCAGATCGAGTGAGTGGCTGCAGCCCCACTCCCAGCCGGCAGGTCCACCCGCGGGCAGCCCCGTCGTCGGGTCGAGGCTGATCAACAGATCGCCCTGGTGTTTGCCGATGGCTCCGAAGTGTTTCGTGTGGCCGAAGTACGCGACGTAGTGCTGGCCCGTGAACACGAGCCGTCCGTCGTGACCCCAGCTATCGACCCAGCGTTTGCCTTCGACCTCTGCAGGCGGATCGTTCACGACCGGCGTGGCGAACACCGCGGTGCCATCGGCGCGCAGCTTCGTCAGCACCATCGTCGTTCCGCGCACCACGAGCAGCGCGACCGTGCCGTCATCGTGCGCCACGAAGCCGCGAACGCTCTCACCGGGAACGGTCAGGTCGACGCCGAGGCGCTGGAGTGACGCCGAGACGGGCGTGACGTGAACCACCGAGCCGCCGCTCCACGCGACGCGTGCCGTCCCGTCCGAGAGCCCCGCGAAGTGCACCGGCCGGTTGTTCGACCAGCCGAAGCTGGAGCCGACGTCGATGGTGGACGGGCTGACGCTGATGGTCGCGGTGGTGAGCCGGGTGGCGAGCGCTCCACACGGAAGGAGTCCCGCGTCGACGATGGGCGTCCCTGCGTCGAGCCCGCCTGCATCGACTCGAGGGACAAGCCCCGCATCCAGCTCGAGCACTGCCGCGTCAGGGCGCTCCAGCAGGCCGGCGTCGACGGGCCCCGCATCGGGACGGACTGCAGCCGACGACTGGGGTGGCGCCATTTCGGCCGACCCGACGCAGGAACACAGGAGCGCGGGGACGAGCCAGCGGGGCGTCATGTTGAGGTGTCGGCCAACGTTCCATACCGATGCGGTTTTTTCTGTCGCAGAGAGCCGACCTGTTCACCGCAGTGCCCAGGGAGCGTCGGCGGTCTTGAGGGTTGCGCCCTCCCGGAGCCAGGGGCTCTACTGACGTGATGACGCGCGCTGGCCTCAGCCTGCTCCTCCTTCAGTGTGCCTGTACGATGATGCCCGCAGGCGAACCCGAGCTGCTGCTCTCGCCCCGCCCCACCGAGATCAACGACTACGGCGAGGTGACGACCCTGTCGGTCACGGCGACGGACGCCTTCGGGAACGTCGGCAAGGGGCAGGTGACCGTCTCTGGCGGCATCGGCGACCTGGCCAGCGGCGTGACGCTCGACCTCGACGAGTACGGCAAGGCCAAGACGGAGTTCTCGTGCAAGGTCGCCGAGAACCCCGCGTGCAAAGGCACGCTCCCCTTCACCGCGGAGTGGAAGGTCGACGGGAAGACGGTGAAGGCGACGGCTCGGGTTCGGGTCTACCCGCCGCCGCCGCCGCCCTGGGAGACCGACGTCGAGTGGGACGCCGAGGCGCGCACCACCTCGTGCAGCAATCAGGCGCCTCCGCCGATGACCCCATGCTCCAACGGCATGTGCCCGCGCGGGTTCAGCTGCGTCGAGACCTTCTGCGTGCTCAACGGCGGCGGTGGTGGCCTGCAGTACACGTTGAGGTTTGGCCAGTCGGTGGACCTCGATCTGCACGTCGTGGAGCCCTCGACGACGGCCGACGGTGGCGTCTGCGAGGTGTATTGGGGCGCGCCCAACCGCGGGACGAGCCTGTCGATGTGTGGAGCGGCCAGCTCGCTCGATCTCGACTCGAACCCGAACTGCATGATCGACAACGTCAACATCGAGAACATCATCTTCCCGTCCTCGAGGCCGCGACCCCTGTCGGGAGAGTACGTCGCGAGGATCGACCTCTACGCCGCCTGTATGGCGACCACGCCGATTCCGTATGAGCTCGAGGTGCGCGCGGGTTCGGCCCGGCGGTTCTATTGCGGCACGTTCAACCCGAGCAGCGCCGACCGTGGCGGAGCGATGAGCGGCCTCACCATCAGCCGCATCCGCGTGCCGTAGCGATGGCTGCAGCGATGATCCCCAGGAATGGGTTGGTCCTCTCGCTCCTGGTGGTCGCGACGAGCTGCACTGTCCCTGACGAGCCTGAATTCGACGCAGGGACTCGGCCTCGGCAAACTCGAATCTGCGCGGCCTTGAAGTGCTCTGCCTGGAGCGCGTGTATCGAGGGCCCCGACGCAGGCTGTTTCGAAGTGGTGAAGGACCTGCGGTGGCTCGTGCCGCCAGCCGACGCGAGCGTGCCGATCGACGCCACGCGAATCGCCTTCGAGCTCGAGGTCGAGGGAAACATCGCGCAGGTGCCACTCCGGTCGTCGCGCGGAGGCTCAGCGCTCCCGTATCCAGTCGATGGTGGCCGGGTGACCGGTTGGTTCGACCTGGGGCTCCTCGACGCTGGGGTGTTCGAGCTCTTCGCGGGCTGGCCAGACGGCCCAGATGCGAGTGTCGCTGTTCGGATCGCGCCGGAGCGTTCGGTCGAGATCGTCGGCGCGAATCCTCCTGACCACGGCGTGAACACAGACACCTTCCAGCCGAACGACCCCGACGGGCCTGCGTGGCGACGAGACGACCTGGTCCCGATTCGCCCCTGGCCTGGGTCGTCGGTCACGGCGAGACACGCTCGACCGGGCGCGGCCGGCCTGGTGGTGGACGCGGGTGGCTCGGGTGACGGTGGTTCGTTTCTGCGGCTCCAGGACGTCGAGTTCAACGCGTTTCGTGACGAGATCGAACTGGCTGCGATTGGTGGGTTCTGGGAAGCGCCGCCACAACGCCTCATGGTGACGCGCTGGCGCTGGCAACGGGTCGTCGGTGGAGTGCCTCGCCCGTTGCAGATTCATCAGCCACGGCCTGCCGAGATTTGGACGTCGTCTTCTCCCCCACTCGTGGGCATCGTCGTCGGAACTCGAGACACCGAGACCACAGGCACCCTCGTGCAATTCGACTCCGAAGGAATGCCAACCTCAGCGTTCGCTGGTTGGGGTGCGGCAGTGACAATTCCGTACCTTTCTCAAATCAACTTCGTGGCTGGGGTCGATGCCGATGGCGGGTTCGTGCAGTCGAGCACCTTCCGGATCCAGCGAGTCGCGGCGCCCATCGTGCTCGCCGCATCGGTCTACGGCGAGAAGATGATCGGCATCACGGCCGACGGTCGATTCCTTCTGCTTTCGAGTGTCCTGAGAGATGCGTCATTGAACCCCGGCTGCGACTTCGCGGGCGCCAGATTGGTACGACTTGTTTCAGGCTTCGGCCTCACCATTGTCTCGACTGACCAAGGCGTCATGTGTAGCAAAGGCTTTGACCAGGATGCCGGCTTCATCGGCCTCCGAATTCGCCCATCATCCCTCGCCGGTCCCTCGCACGAATCGTACGTCACCGCGTCGACCGGCGAAGCGTGGCAATTCATCAATTCGGCGACCACGTATTTTCCGTCACCGGCAGGACCGCAGAACGCGGACTACATTTTGCGAGAGGGCGGCACCATTTTTTCGGCAACTCGGACCGGCCTCGAGGTCTACACGGGCAGCCACTCGGGAGCTGCTCCCTTCAGCGGCCAACTCTCGTCATCGCTCCCCCTCTTCGCGCCTCTCGCGGCATCGCCCGTCTTGAGACCGCGGCCCGGGGGCTGGCTTCTGCTGGCCGTCGACACCACGGGAACGCTCAGGAGCGTTGAGGCCCCGTCGCTCCGGGAGCAGTGGATGTGGCGGCCGGATGGCGGGATCACCCTCAACGCTCCGCTGGGCTTCTCCCCATCGCGCACGAAGCTCGGAAGCCTCCTGCTGATCGTCGAAAGCCGGCTCCTGAACATCATCAGCGACGGAGCCATCTCCGACATGCCGTTTGGGAGTTGGTGGATGGAAGGGGGCAGCGTGACGGGTTGTAACGACGGGTGCGGCCGCGAACCCGGCCCCTAGCGTGCGCCACGGAAGGAGTGGTGCCGTGCCAACCCGACAACGGCGTGGGGCGGGCCCGAATGTCAGCCCTTCGGGGTACAAGCGCCGCACGTGAGTACGGTGGTGGTCGCAGAGAAGCCTTCGGTCGCGAGAGACCTCGCCCGCGTGCTGGGTGCGTCCTCGAGAGGCGACGGCGTGCTCACCGGAAACGGCTACGTCGTCACCTGGGCCATCGGGCACCTCGTCGGTCTCGAAGAGCCTGAAGGCATCGACGCGCGCTGGCGCCGGTGGAGCTTCGACACGCTCCCGATGTTTCCGTCACGCTGGCCGCTGCGGGTGTTCGACTCGACGCGCGCGCAGTTCGAGGTGGTGCGACGGGCGCTCGCCGCGAAGGACGTCACCGACGTCATCTGCGCCACCGACGCGGGGCGAGAAGGCGAGCTCATCTTCCGCTTCATCTACGAAGCCGCTGGCTGCCGGCTGCCGGTGAAGCGCCTGTGGATATCGTCGCTCACCGACGGCGCGATTCGTGACGGGCTCTCGAAGCTGAGGCCGCAGCGTGACTTCGACGGGCTCGCTGCCGCCGCGCTTGGCCGGAGCCGCGCCGATTGGCTCGTCGGAATGAACTTGTCCCGGGCGTACGGGCTGTCGCTCGACGAGGCGCTCTCGGTGGGCCGGGTGCAGACGCCGACGCTCGCGCTGCTGGTGGAGCGGGAGCTCGCCATTCGTGACTTCGTACCCGAGGACTACCTCGAGGTCGTCGCCACCTTCGCGCCCAACGAGAAGGAGAAGTACCTGGGCGTCTGGCATCGCGATGGCGCAAAGGAGCACCCGCGACGGCTGCCGGTCTCGGGCGAAGAAGCGAAGGCGCTCATCGCGCGCGCGAAGGCCGGCGTGGCGACGGTGGCTCAAGTCACATCCAAACAGAAGAAGCTGCCGCCGCCGCTCTTGTACGATCTGACGGAGCTCCAACGGCACGCCAACCGGCTCTACGGCTTCTCGGCGCAGCGCACGCTCGAGCTCGCGCAGGCGCTGTACGAGCAGCACAAGCTCATCAGCTACCCGCGCACCGACAGCCGGCACTTGTCGACCGAGGTCGCCGGTACGCTCGGGCCGATCACGCAGGCGATCTCGAAGCGCTTCGTGCCGCACATCGCTCCGGGTACAGGCTCACGGCCGCTCGGCAAACGCTTCGTGGATGACACGCAGGTGAGCGATCACCACGCGATCATTCCCACGTCGGTGTCGGCTGAAGGAAAGCAGCTGGGGGCCGACGAAGCGCGCATCTACGAGCTGATCTGCCGGCGGCTGCTGCAGGCGTGGCATGACGACTTCACCTGGGCGGCGACGCAGGTGACGACCGAGATCGCGAACCCGGGCGTGGTCGATCGCTACCTGAGCCACGGCACGGCCATCGAGCAGGTCGGCTGGAAGGTGCTGGATATCGGCGCCGTGAAGCCGCCGAGTGAGAAGCGCGCGCCGAACGAAGACGGCGACGACGAGGCGATGCTCCCGGCGGGGTTGACGCGTGGGCAGGTGCAGCAGGTGCTCGACGCGAAGTCGGTCTCGAAGCGCACGCGCCCGCCACCGCGACTGAACGACGCGACGCTGCTGACGGCGATGGAGACGGCCGGGAAGACGCTCGACGAACGCGAGCTGTCCGACGCGATGAAGGAAAACGGGCTCGGCACGCCGGCGACGCGCGCGAACATCATCGAGACGCTGCTGACCCGCGCGTACATCGTGCGCGAGGGCAAGACGTTGGTGGCGACCGAGAAGGGCATCACGCTCATCGCCGTCGTCGACCCCGAGGTGAAGAGCGCCGCGATGACGGGAGCGTGGGAAGCGCGGCTCCAGCGCATCGCGAAAGGTGACGGCGCGCTGCCTGAGTTCATCGACGGCATCGAGCGGTACGTCGAGTCGGTCATCGGGAGAATTCGTTCGTCGCCGCCGACCGCGCCGAGGGCACGTCCTCCACGTCCACCGGGAGGCGTGAGTGCACCGGCTGCCGGTCCGGTGGCGGCACCGGTCATGCGTCGAGACAGCGCTCCGGCGGGTTCAGCGCGCGCGAACGGCGCGACGATCGTGAGGCTCGACGAGCTCGCGCCTGTGGGCCAGACCGCGACGCAAGCCGCCCGGCCCGCAGCACGAGCAAGCTCCGCGGATCCATCGCTCCCGACACCAGCGGGACGGACGAACGCTGCGAACGAGAACCGCGCGTACTCGACGCCCAGTGCACGCACCGGAGACTCGTCGCTCATGTCGCCCGGTCGCTCGCTCCCAACGCGAACCACGAACGCGGCGAACGAGAACCCGACGTCCATTGCACGCACCGGCGAGTCGTCGCTCGAGTCGCCCGATCGCTCGCGACCAGCGGGAGCCACGAACGGAACGCACGTCGACCGTGCGCCCTCGAGGCCCAGTGCACGAACCGGCTTAGTCGACTCGTCGCTCACTGGCTCGCGCCCGTCGGGAGCCACGAACTCGGCGCCCACCTCGAGACCAGCCACGCTCGCATCGGGAGCAACGGGCACGAGGTCCGCAGCGACGCACCTGCTGAACTCGGCGTCCGACTCGCCTGGAGCGAGGGCGTCGGGGACGAATGGGTCGACCGAGAGCCGTCTGAGCTCGGAACCGGGCTCAACTGGTGCAGCCGAAATCCCCGGCCGGCCCCACGCGACGGACGAGCGCTCGCTGCTGAAGACCTTCGGCCACGCCTCCTACCGGCCACATCAACGCGAGGCGTGCGAGGCCGTCATCGGTGGCGACGACGTGCTCCTCGTGATGCCGACCGGCGCGGGGAAATCGCTCTGCTACCAACTGCCCGGCCTCGCGCGCGGCGGCACGACGCTGGTGGTGAGTCCGCTCATCGCGTTGATGGAGGACCAGGTCGGCCGCCTTCAGTCGCTGGGCTTGTCCGCGGAGCGCATCCACTCCGGCCGTCCGCGAACCGAGTCACGCCGTGTCTGCGCCGACTACCTCGCCGGCCGCCTCGACTACCTCTTCATCGCGCCGGAGCGCCTCAGCGTCGCCGGTTTCCCCGAGCTGCTCGCGAAGCGCATTCCTTCCCTCATCGCCATCGACGAGGCGCACTGCATCTCGCAGTGGGGCCACGACTTCCGGCCGGACTATCGACTCCTGGGAGAGCGACTGCCCTCGCTCCGCCCTGCCCCGGTGATGGCCCTGACGGCGACCGCCACGCCGCTCGTGCAGCGCGACATCGTCAAACAGCTCGGCCTGCGCCCCGGCGCGAAGCAGCTCATCCACGGGTTCCGCCGCCACAACCTGGCCATCGAAGCGCTCGAGGTCTTGCCGAAGGAGCGCCCTGCCCGCGCGTTGCAGTGGCTGCTCCAGCCGGGCCGCGTGCCCGCCATCGTGTACGCGCCGACGAGGAAGAGCGCCGAAGCCACCGCCGAGGTTCTGTCGGGCCGGCTGCGCGTCGCGCCGTACCATGCAGGCCTCTCGAACGCCGAACGTGACGGCACGCAGAGCGCGTTCCTCCGGGGAGACCTCGACGTCATCGTCGCCACCGTCGCGTTCGGCATGGGCGTCGACAAGGCCGACGTGCGCACCGTGCTCCACCTCGCGCTGCCCGGGAGCGTCGAGGGCTACTACCAGGAGATCGGCCGCGCCGGCCGTGACGGCAAGCCCTCGCGCGCGGTGCTGATGCACCACTTCGTCGACCGGAAGACGCACGAGTTCTTCTTCGAGCGCGACTACCCCGACGCGGCGGTGCTCTCGAAATTGGCGAAGGCGCTGTCGGACTCGCCGCAAGACAGCGAGAGCCTGCGCCGCCGCACGCGCGTGAAGGTCGACGACTTCGAGAAGGCGCTCGAGAAGTTGTGGATTCACGGCGGCGTGCGGGGCGTGACGGAGGATCAGCTGACGAAGGGGCACGACCGCTGGCAGGCGCCGTACGAGGCGCAGCGGAAGCTCCGCGTGGAGCAGCTCGCGTTGATGGCCCGGTTCGCCGAGGGGCATCAGTGCCGAATGGTGTCGCTGGTGAAGCACTTCGGAGATCAGACCGACGACGGAGCGCCGTGCGGGAAGTGCGACGTGTGTGCGCCGGCCCAGTGCATCGCGGCGCAGTTCGACGCGCCGACGTCGCAGGAGCTCATGGTGATGTCGGAGATGCTCGCGCGGCTCCAGGCGATGCCGGGCCAGTCGAGCGGGAAGCTGTGTCGCGAGATGCTGGGCGATGCGGCCGAGGCGAGGACCGGGTTCGAGCGGTTGGTGCGCGGGCTCGCGCGTGGTGGCCAGCTGCGGGTCGAAGACGCGGTGTTCGTGAAAGACGGTCAGTCGATTCCGTACCATCGGCTGTACGTGATTGGCGCCGGCGACGCGGAGAGAGCGCGGTTGACGCCGAAGAGCCTGCCTGCGCCGGAGCGTCAGGTTCGAGTTCGAGGAAAACGTCGGAGTCGCAAAGCGTCACGGACTCCCGCGGTCGAGCTGCCGTCGACGGGCGCGAACGCGGGACTCGTCGAGACGCTGCGTGCGTGGCGATTGGCGGAGGCAAAGAAGCGCCGGGTGCCGGCGTTCCGGGTGCTGACCAACCGCGCGCTGGTGGCCGTGGCGGAAGCGCGGCCGATGTCGTCGCAAGCGCTGCTGAGCGTGAAGGGGCTGGGCCCGAAGGTGGTGCAGCAGTCAGGCCGGCAGCTCATCGAGCTGTGTTCGCGCGGGTGACTACTGACAGGTCGACCCGCTGATGACGCCGCTGCAGCAGTTGTTCGAGCTGCCGCAGTTGAACCCACCTCGAGGAATGCAGCCGCTGATGACGCACCGGCAGACGCTCCCCGAGCCGCACGTCAGCGTCGGCGTCGCGTTGCAGCAGGGCGTACTCCCGTTGCAGCCCTGCATGTACCCGGCGCACGGGTTGGTGGCGGTGACGGTGGTGCCGGCGTCTCCGTAGCTCGCCGACGTCGCCGTGATGGGCGCCAGGCCCGCGGTGCCCTTGCGCCAGATGAAGTTCACCGACGTCGCGCCGTTGGGAATCGTCACGTTCACGCTGTTCGCCAGCGCTGCGCAGTTGGCCGTCGCGTTGCCGACGAAGACCGCGCCGACGGGGTTGCCGACGACCGTGACGGGGGTCGACATGACGGCTGGCGTGGTGACGCCCGCGTCGCTCACCAGCACGACGGAGCCCGAGTAGCAGAGGTTCGTCGTGCCGCTGTACGCCCCGCTGAACCGAATGGCCGCTGGCGCGGGGTTCGTCATCGTGACGTTCTGCTGGGCCGACAGCCCTCCGAACGTCGAGTTCGCCCGCACGGTCACGCTCGCCGCAGTGTCTTCGCGGAAGACGAAGTCGGTCTGCGAGGCGTTCGCGGGTACCGCGACGGAGAACACCGGCGGCCCGCCACACCCACCGTCGACCCAGAACTGGGCGCCAGAGAAGTTCATCGTGGTGGGCACTCCTGTGACGGTGGGCAGCCCCGCGTCGTCGACGAAGCGCACGCTCGCCGGGTAGCAGACGCCTCGCACGCCAGTGGTGGGAACGTTGAGCAGTTGGAGCGCCGTGGGTCGAGTCCCCGTGACGATGACGGTGGAGGACGTCATGCCGAGCGACGGCTCGCTCGCGGTGAGCAGGTACGTGCCGGCATCAGCGGTGATGCGAAGGCCGAGCGCGACCGAGCTGACACCCGCGGCCGGCGTGAGCTGGGTGATGGGCGCTCCGACGCAGTTGGCGGCGCGGTAGACGACGTCGGGTGAGCCGCCGAGCGTGATGGTCTCTCCACCGTCGAAGGGTTCGGCCGCGTTGAGCGCGTCAACCTTGTTCACGTTCACGCCGGTGATGCAGGTGTCCGAGAAGCCCTGGGTCGAGAGCGGCGTGAGCGTCAGCCGGAGCGGAGCGACCCGGAGCCGGAGTGCATGGCTGTTGGCGACGCCCGATGGGGTGAGAACTCCGACGATCGAGAAGTTTCCGCCGGTCATCGAGCGGAACGAGAACGGCACCGCGGCGCTGTCGGGGTACGGAACGCCGAGGTTGCTGGTCGAGGGGCCGGAGCAGTCGACCGACGCGAAGAGCTCGGCGGCCGGGGTCGAGCTGAGGACGAGCGTCTGCCCGCGGCGGTAGAGGAGGTTGCCGTACGCGTCTCGCGCCGCGACGGTGCCGGGCACGCAGTCGCCGACCTGCGCGACGGGCGGCATGGTGAAGGTGACCGTCTGCGGACTGTTGGAGCGGATGTCGGTGGGCAACGCGACGGTGCCGAACTGCGGGTGCGTGGCGGTGAGCGTGGTCGGGCCGATGCGGGTCGAGGCGAGGAAGACTCCGGCTGGCGTGCTGCTGGGCACGAGGACGGTTGAAGTGGTGTTGCTGCAGGTGCTGAGGGTCGAGAAGCGAACGCCAGCGTCGGCCGGGAGCGAGACCGAGACGCTCCAGGGAGCGCCGGGCGCGGTGGGGAACCCGCCGTCGGCTGAGCGCACCGAGAGCTCGTAGCGGGTGCAGCTGCCGACCGCGGGGAAGTTGAACTCGGCCCAGGCGAGGCGATCGGGGTCGGGCGGCGCGCCACCCGCTGTTCCACCGGCCATGCCGCCTGATGCGCCGCCAGCCGTTCCACCTGATGCGCCGCCGGAGCTTCCACCTGAAGAGCCACCAGCCGTTCCACCTGACGCGCCGCCGGAGCTTCCACCTGAGGAGCCACCAGCCGTTCCACCTGACGCGCCGCCGGACGAGCCGCCTGATGCGCCGCCGGCCGTTCCACCCGATGCGCCGCCAGCCGTTCCACCTGATGCGCCGCCGGAGCTTCCGCCACCAGCCATTCCACCGGCGTCTCCGCCAGCCGTGCCGCCTGCGCTTCCACCCGCATCGCCGCCTGCGCTTCCACCCGCATCGCCACCAGCAAAGCCGCCCGCGCTTCCACCTGCGTCCCCGCCGCCCGAACCGCCGGCAACACCACCCGCCGCTCCGCCCGCGAGTCCACCCGACGCGCCGCCAGCGGTCGAGCCACCAGCGACCGCGGAGCCACCTGCTGAGCTGCCGCCACCGCCGGCCATCCCACCGTCATCCGACGCGACGCCCATCGGACAGCCAGACAGACAGAGGGCTACGAGCGCCGCCGTGAGGACCTGCTTCATGTGGAGATCTCCCGATCGCGACGCCCGAAGGCTCATCGTACGTCGGGAGCTCGACGGTGATTCACGCCGCCGTCGTTGGACCTTGCTGCGCCGGCACTGCCGAGCCCCGACAGCCCGAAAGTCGAAGGCCCTGACCCCATTCGGTTTCCCGAACAGAATCAGGGCCTTCCATCAGTCGGGGAGACAGGATTCGAACCTGCGACCCCTTGGTCCCGAAATCCTGACAAGCGCCTTCCCCTGGGTCCACGGCGTAATATCGCGTCATTGTCTGTAATTGATTCAGGGGGTTCCGCGAAGACGAAGCGTCAGTCGCGGTCTCCAGATTCCATTTCCTCTCCAAAAACGAATTCGAATGCTGCGCCGGTACTGCGAGCTTTGGAGGGCTTCCCGGCCTTCCTTCCTGACCGTGAAAGAGGCGGCGAAGGTTCTGAGCGTGTGCAGGGCCACGGTGTACTCGCTCGTGGACAAGAAACTGGTGACGCACGTGAAGGTGCTGGGCGCGATTCGTATCGAGCGGGAATCGCTGGCTCGATACCTGTCGAGGGGCCAGTGAGGTCGCTACTTCTTCAGGTTGCGAATGGGGTCGATCAGCGACACCGGCTCCCACTGCGCCGACTCGGAGCGCAGACGCAGCGCGAGCGACGGCCCGTCGTCGGGGACCAATTGAAGCGCCGCGTCGAGCAATCGTGTCGCCTCCGTCGGCTTGCGCTGCCGCCACGCCTCGAGCGCCTGCGCGTACAGCTCTCGGAGCCTCGTCTGCGTCGCCGTGAGCTGCCCTGGGCGACCCATCACCTCGAACACGGGGATGATCTCCTGCTTACCGGCGACGCGCACCGAGTCGAGCTCGCGCACCTCGACCTTTCCCTGAACCCGACGCGCCGTCTCAGGCCCGACGAGAATCGAGGTGCCGAAGGCCTTGTTTGCCGCCTCCAGCCGCGCCGCCAGGTTCATGCCGTCGCCGATGGCGGTGTAATCGGTGAGCTGCTCCGAGCCGAAATTGCCAACGAGCAGCGAGTCGGTGTTGAGACCAATACGCGTCGAGATGTCGGGCAGGCCTTCGCTCGCGAACTCGGCGTTGAGCGCCTTCAGTGCCTGCTGCACTTCGAGCGCTGCGAGGCAGGCGCGCACGGCATGATCCGCCATCGGCACCGGAGCGCCGAAGAGCGCCACCACCGCGTCGCCGATGTACTTGTCGATGCAGGCGCCCTGGTCGAAGAGCACCTTCGTCACGCGCGTCAGGTAGACGTTGAGCACTCGCTTCAACACCTCAGGCTTGTCACGCAGCGCCTCAGAGAAGCTCGAGAAGCCCTTGATGTCGGAGAAGAAGACCGTGATGTCCTGGACCTTCGCGTCGAGGGCGCGCAGGTCTTTTCCTTCGACGAGCTGGTCGACGAGCTGGCGCTCCATGTAACGGCCGAATGTCTCGCGCAGCAGCACCTTGTCCTTCGAGACCGCCACTCTGTTCGCGACGGCCGACAGCGCGCCGGAGACGAGCGGCGCGAGGAGGAGCCCCAGCGCTGGCAGCAGCATTCCAGTCGTCATCACTGTCATCCCGGCTCCAAACCAACAGGCCACGGCGAGCGCGAGCGGCACGCCGACCTCGACCACCGCTCGCCGCGAACGTGTCACGAGCCATGCCGTGAGCGCGCCTAGCACCGCTGCGAAGAGCCACGACGCCCAGGGCGGAGGCGAGCGCAGGAAGGCGCCGTCACCGAGCAGCGCGTCGAGCTCCGTGGCGTGCTTGGCCACGCCTGGCGTCGCGCGCTCGAAGGGCGTTGCACGCACGTCGGCGGTGCCGAGCGCGAAGCCCGCGAGGACGATGACGCGCCCCTCGAATCGCTCGCGCGGAAGCCGGGGCGGTGTGTTCGGCAGGTCGTCGATCACGCTCGAGAGGCTGACCGTGTCGAAGCGCGATTGGAGGCGGCCCCGGTAGTCGAGCCGGGCGGCGCCATCGACGTCGAGCGGAATGGTGCGTGCTCCGAGTTCGAGCGTGCCCGGAGTGAGGCGCGCGGTCGTCTTCGCCAGGTGGGCGGCTACGGCGAGCGCGAGCGTCGGCCATGGGCCGTTTTCGTCGCTGCGCGCGAAGGCGCTGCGGCGCAGCACACCGTCGGGGTCGGCCTCGGCGTCGAGCAGGCCCCACGCGCTGACGGCTGTCGCGAGGGCTGGGCTCGGGGGCTGTGGGCGAAGCGGAACGCGCGAGGTCGTCACGCCCTGCTCGTCGTGGCGGTCGAGCCGGTCGAGCGCCTGCGCGGTCACGCCATCGAGAAGCAGCGGCGTGCGGAGCGCTCCGGCCCAGGCCACGAGCGAGTCAGGGGGGGCAGTCGGGCGCGAGCCCTCGTGCGGGAGGAGCGGCGCGCTGGCGGTGGTGGACAGGCCCG
>JAUXRI010000318.1 GCA_030681895.1 Myxococcales bacterium
ATCGGCGCCCACGGCGCATCGCCCGGGAGGATGATCGGCGGCACCACGGTCACGAGGGTCACGTGCGCGCCGAGCGGCTCGGCCAACTCGAACGCCGCCTTCACGCCCTTCAACGAGGCATCGGAGCCATCGACCGCGACGAGGATCTTCTTCATGGCGCACTCCTTCAAGAGACCGCGCACCTGTTCTACAGCGTTCTTCCATGAGCATCGACCGCTTGAGCGCAGACGCCTGGAACACCCGCTACCTCACCAAAGACATGGGGTGGGACAAGGGCCAGTGCGCACCGCCGCTCGCGCGAATGCTGGCTGAGCACCTCGTGCCTGGTGGAGCGCACGTCGCGATCGTCGGCGCAGGCCGTGGTTTCGAAGCGCTCGAAGCGGTGCGGCAGGGCTACCGGGTGACGGCCATCGACTTCGCGCCCGAGGCAATCCGCGCCATGCACGAGGGCATGACGGCGACGGGACTCACCTTCGAAGCGCTGCAGGCCGACGTCTTCACGCTGCACCAGTCGCATCCGAAGGCCTTCGACGCGGTGGTGGAGCACACCTGCTACTGCGCCATCGACCCGTCGACCCGCGATCGGTACGTGACGGCGATCGAAGGCGCGCTGAAGCCCGGCGGCGTGCTGGTCGGCCTCTTCTACAACCACGGGCGTGCGGGAGGCCCGCCGTTCGACACCACCGAGGCCGACGTGAAATCGCGCTTCTCACGCTTCGACTTCGAGCGCTTCGTACGGGCTCCCGACAGCTTCCCCGGCCGGTCTGGTGAGGAGTGGGAAGCGGTGCTCCGCCTGCGGGCATGACAGAGCGGTTGAGACGTGCGAGAGGCGCCGTCATGGCGTCCTTTTCGATCATCAGTGTCTCCAAGGGGTACGGCCCCAAGAAGCTCTTCGACGACGTGAACGTCGCGTTCTCGGCGGGCAAGCGGTACGGCCTCACGGGTCCGAACGGCGCAGGCAAGACGACGTTCATGAAGATCCTCGCGGGTGACGAGGAGCAGGACACCGGCGATATCCACCGCCCCAAGAAGCTCGGCATTCTGCGGCAGGATCACTTCCGCTACGAAGAGACGCGCGTGCTCGACGTGGTGATGATGGGCAACAAGCCGCTGTGGGCGGCGATGCAGGAAAAGAACAAGCTGCTCGAGAAGGCCGAGCTCAGCGACGACGACGGCATTCGGCTCGCCGAGCTCGAGGGCGTCGTGGCAGAGGAAGACGGCTACGTCGCCGAGTCCGACGCGGGCGCGCTGCTCGAAGGCCTCGGGATCGAGCAGGAGTTCCACGAGCAGGCGCTCAAGGGCCTCACCGGTGGCTACAAGCTCCGCGTGCTCCTCGCGCAGGCGCTCTTCGGCAAGCCCGAGGGCCTGCTGCTCGACGAGCCCACCAACAACCTCGACCTCGACTCGATCCGGTGGCTCGAGACGTTCCTCCACGAATACGAAGGCGTGCTCATCACCATCTCGCACGACCGGCACTTCTTGAACTCGATCTGCACGCACATCGCAGACATCGATTACGAGACGATCATCACCTACACCGGTGGCTACGACGACATGGTGCGGCAGAAGGCCCAGGTCCGCTCGCGCATCGAGTCCGAGAACAGCGAGAAGGCGAAGAAGATCTCTCAGCTGCAGGACTTCGTGGCCCGCTTCTCGGCCGGCACGCGCGCCAGCCAGGTGCAGAGCCGCAAGAACCAGCTCGAGAAGCTGAAAGTCGAAGACGTCAAGCGCTCCAACATCGCGCGGCCCTTCATCAAGTTCGAGCAGAAGGGCGCCAGCGGCAAGCAGACCGTCACCATCGAGGGCATCTCGAAGGCGTACGACGGCCACGTGGTGATCCCTCCGTTCACCGCGCTCGTCACCAAGGGCGAGAAGATCGCCGTCATCGGCAAGAACGGCGTCGGCAAGTCGACGCTGGTGAAGATGCTGACCGGCGCCGAGACGCCCGACAAAGGCACCGTCACCTGGGGCCACAACGCCTCGGTCGGGTACATGCCGCAGGATCACCACGGGCTGATCAAGAAGGGCACGACCGTCTACCAATGGCTCCGTGACCAGGACATCAAGATGTCCAACGAGGAGATCGGTGGCCTGCTCGGGCGCATGCTCTTCTCGGGCGAAGAGCGAATGAAGCCGACCGACACGCTCTCGGGCGGAGAGACGGTGCGCACGCTCCTGTCACAGCTGATGATGCGCCGGGACAACGTGCTGATCCTCGACGAGCCCACCAACCACCTCGATCTCGAGTCGATCTCGGCGCTCGGTGATGGGCTCTCGCGCTTCGAGGGCACGGTGATCGTCGTCACGCACGATCAGCAGCTCATCAGCGAAGTGGCGACCCGCATCTGGGCCCCGCGCAACGGCAAAGAGGTCGTCGACTTCAGCGGCAGCTTCGAAGACTTCCTCGTCAAGCACGCCGACGTCGCCGCCCAGCACCGCTGACCTCAGCCGCGGGGCCACTTCACCACCAAGATGATCGTGCTCCCGTCGATATGCGACGAGACGATCTCACCGGGCACACGCGAGGTCTGAAAGATGAACCGGCACGCGCCACGCCACAGCGGCTCGACCGGCGGCACAGCGACTCCTCGCGGGTAGGACACCCAGAGCTCGCCCGTCGTTCGGGACGTCAGCTTCCACTCGAACGAGACGTTCCGCACCGAGGTGCTGGCGAGATCGCCGACGCGAGAGAAGTACTCGCTCGGGTCGAGCCCGAAGATCGCCCCGATCACCGATAACAGGGGCGTGATGATCGGGCCGACGCTCGTGGTGGTGGTGTCGAGCCCGGCCTCTTCGAGTCTCGCGGGCCCGTGAACGGTGAGCACCGCCTCGACGAGCTTCAAGGTCAGGCCGCCGTCCCACCACGGGCGAGCGTGCGGCGAAGCGATCATCAGTCGGTGCTCGGGGCCGAGCGCCTCGTGCACTTCGGGCGTCAACAGCGTCAACTTGCGAAGAGAACGCACCAGCCCACCGACGTAGGTCGAGCTGACTTCGAACGACGTGGATCCCCCCTCAGGCATCGCCAGACTGCAGTGTATCGGGGCTGCGAGTCATTTCGATCATCGTCGGTCGAAAACCCATCGAGGCGAACAACGCCTGCGCCTGGGTGTTCGGCGTGGCTGACGAGAGGACGATCTGCGCGGCCCCCTGCCCCTCCAGCGCGGCGATGGCCGACTGCATCAGCGCGCTGGCGACTCCGGCGCGGCGATGCGTGTCGGCCACATAGACATCGTGAATGGCGCCGTGCGCATCGAGCAGCTTCGCCCAGTCACGCTCTTCGAGGCTGCCGTACACGTAGCCGGCGATCACCCCAGCGACCTCGGCGACCAGCAGCACGACGCCGGGCTTGCCGAGCTCTCGCGAGAAGAACCAGCGGTAGCCCTCCTCCACGCCGTCGACGAGGAAGAAACGCCGGGTGTCCCATCCGTGATGGAGCCGGACCAGCGCGCCGGCCAATTCTCCCACCTGGATCAGATCGGCCTTCGTCATCGCGCGCACGTGAACGTCAGTCATGGAGCGTGTGCTACGAGGCCTGCCCCGAGGGCGCAACCAGATGCCGGGCCGATGCATTCAAGGAGACTCGACGAAGCCAGAGGCGTGGGCGCGCCTGCTCGACGAGCGCCTCGGCGACGTGCTCCTGACCGACCCTCCGTATTGCCTGCTGGTGCGGCGCCGAAAGGGTGGCGACGAGCGCGACCCGAAGGGCCGAAAGAATGACACTGGCCCCGTCGTGCGGCGCTTCGAAGACGTGCGCGAGTACCGTGAGTTCACCAAGGCGTGGCTCGGCCTCGCGGTTCGACACCTGAAGCCCGGCGCACCGATCGTCATCTGGACCAACCTGCTGGGCCGCGAGCCCATCACCACCGTCGCGAAGTCGCTCGGGTACGCGCACCAGCTCGGCGAGTTCGTCTGGGGCAAACGCACCCGCGAGTCCAACAGCGGAGAAGAGCTGTTGCGCGTCGTCGAGACCGCGCTGGTCTTCTCGACGAGCCCCGCTGCGGCGCTCCCGCTCGACGCTCCCGCCACGCCCTGGTCGGCTGTCGCTGGCTACGACGACGACGGCGAGGCCGAGCGCTGGGGCAGCCACCCGAACCACAAACCCTTCGGCGTGCTCGAGCCGCTGGTGCGCAGCTGGTCGACGCCGGGGCAGCTGATCATCGACGCGTTCGCTGGCAGCGGCTCCATTCCCGCCGCTGCCGTTCGACTGGGCCGCGACACCGCCTGCATCGAACTGGACGCGTCATGGGCCAGCCGCGTGCAAGAGCGCCTCACGAGGAGTCCATGAAGCCCACGGTGCTGTTGTTCGACATCGACGGAACGTTGATCACCTCTGGCGGCGCAGGCCGGCGGGCGCTCACGCGCGCGTTCGAGACGGTCTACGGCCGGGCCGACGCGTGCAATCACTTCTCGTTCAGCGGCATGACCGATCGCGCGATCGTTCGCCTGGGGCTCGAGGCGATCGGCGTCGCCGTCAGCTCGGCGACCATCGACGAGGTGATCGGCAGCTACCTTCGCCTGCTGGACGAAGAGGTCTCGCGGGTCGACGACACCGAGTACCGGGTGCACGCCGGCATGCACGAGGCGATCGCGGCGGGGCACGCCAACGGCTTCGCGGTGGGGCTCGGGACCGGCAACGTGCAACGCGGCGCGATCACCAAGCTCAAGCGCGTCGGTTTGCACGGGCAGTTCGACTTTGGCGGCTTCGGAGACGATCACGAATTGCGGCCCGAGCTGATCCGGCGAGGCGCCGAGCGCGGCGCGGCGAAGCTGGGCAGGCCGCTCGACTCGGTGCGCGTCGTGGTGATCGGCGACACCCCGAAAGACATCGACGCCGCGAAGGCGATTGGCGCCGAGTGCGTGGCGGTCGCGACGGGCGATCACTCGCTCGAGGCCCTCGAGCAGGCCGGCGCGACGCGAGCCTTCCCGGATCTCACGGCGCCGGGCGCCCTCGAGTCACTGCTGGGCTGAGAGCGGCAACACGAAGGCCTCGAGATAGACCTCGGGCCGCAGATCGAGATCACCCGACTCGTCACGACGATAGCCGCGCGCTTCGTAGAGCCGCCGCACGCCCACGGCACCGCGCCGAACGTGGAGGACGACGGCCGTCGCGCCCGCGTCACGCGCCGTCTGCTCCGCCGCGTCGAGGAGCGCAGCCGACGTGCCCTGCCCTCTGACCGACGTGTCGACGGCGAGGTGCCGCAAGTCGCAGGCCGTGGGGATCCAGGACTCCGAGCCCCGCGAGCCCTTCAGCCAGAGCGCCACCGTGCCCACCACCCGGCCGTCGAGCTCGGCGACCCACACCTTCGCGGCGGCGCGTTTGGTCGCCACGTCTCGCAGCTCTGCGATGCGCCGCTCGGTCACCTGCACCTCGGGCATCTTGGTCGCGTACTTCTCGACGAAGGCGCGTACCAACAGCTCGCCGATCGCCCGATCGTCCTCGGCCTTCGCCTCACGAATCCTCACTCCCGCCATGGCGCGCGTGTGCCATACCCACTCGGGCATGGCCAGCCGCCGCCTCGAAGTGCCCCGTGGAGAGAAGCCCGCGCTCGAGAAGTTCCTGTCGAAGACGCTCCCCAACGTCGATCTCGCGCGGGCGAAGCAGCTGCTGCAACTCGGCCGGGTCCGCGTGAACGGCAAGCTCGCGAAGGTCGGCCGCAAGCTATGGGGTGGCGAGACGATCGAGGTGGAGGACGCAGCGCCCACGTCTGCGCAGCCTGTCACCGGCGTCGAGATTCCCGTGCTGGCCTCGACAGCGCACTTCCTCATCGTCGCCAAACCGTCCGGGCTGACCGTCGAGCCAGAGCCGAACCAGGTCAGCCTGGTCGAGCTCGTCGGCACGCAGCAGCAGGGCTTCGACGTGGCTGGCGCGAAGGTGCCCGGCGTCGTGCATCGCCTCGACAAGGACACCAGCGGCTGCCTGGCGCTCGCGAAGACCGATGACGGCGTCGCGGCGCTCGAGCGTGGCTTCGAAGAGAAGCTGATCGAGAAGACGTACCTGGCGATCGTCGCCGGCGCGCCTCCCGAGACCGGGTCGCTCGACACGGCGTACACGAAGACCAAAGAGGGCAAGTACACGACGCTGATCGAGTCGCCACGGCGCGCCCGGCTGAGCTGGAAGCTCGTCGAACGGCTCGGGCCCGCGAGCCTGCTGGAGATCAACCTCGACACCGGCCGCACCCACCAGATCCGCGTGCAGTTGTCGGAGATGGGCTGGCCCGTGCTCGGCGATCGCATCTACGGCAAGCCGTCGTTGGCGGGAGTGATCGTGCCGAGGCTGGCGCTCCATGCGCTGCGGCTCGAGGTGCGCGTGCCCGGCCACGAGGCCTCGGCGACGATGCCCGTGCCGGCCGATCTCGCCGCGCTCATCGAGGCGCTGCGCGCACAGCCCTGTTGAACGTGCTACAGCGCCGCACCCATGACGATGACCCTCGCGGAAGCGTTCGACGTGGTGGCCTGGTCTCAGACGTTGCTGGAGCGGCTCGAGACCGCCCAGGGTGAGCTCGACAAGAAGCAGGGCCTCAAAGACGAGAAGGGCTGGCTGATGCTGGCGATCGATCGTCTGGCCGCGTCGCGCGGAGAGCTCGGCGATCTGAACCAGCGCGCCATGCGCCTGCCCGAGCTCGAGAGCGCCCGCGAAGAACACGCCCGCACGCTGCAGAACACTGCCGTCGACGCGATCGAGCGGCTGCAGGCTGGCGTCACCTTCGTCGCCGGCACGCGCGCGCCGCTGCTCGAGGCCCTCTTCGGCAAGGTGAAGCTGCCGCAGGCCCGCCGGGTCGATCGAGAAGACTTCGAGCGCTTCGTCGCAGACTTCGAGAAGAAGCTGAGCAGCAGCTACTGCAAGCGCATCATGGCCGAGTCGTCGTTCGCGCCGGTGCTGCCAGTCGTCGATCAGGTGCGCGGCGCGGTGACGGCGTGGCGGGCCGGGTTCTCGCCCGAGCCCCTCACCCCGAGTGAAGAGTCGCTGCTGCGCGATGAGATCGTCGCCCACGCGCGCCGGCTCGAGCTGCCGATGCGTCAGGCGCGGTTGCTGGCGGAAGCCGCGCTGGCCCCGCTGAAGAACGCGTTCGACGACTCGGGCATCGGCCAGAAGCCCAAGCGCCGCAAGACCGAGTCGGAGCCCGAGCTGAACGCAGCGGAGGAGGAAGCGCTCCCTGTCGAAGCAGAAGCCACGCCCGAGGCCGAGCCGGAGCCCGTCGTCGAAGCAGTCGCTCCGAAGAAGCGCTCCAGGAAGGCGGCGCAGGCCGAAGCCTGAGCTGAGTCGTCACTCCAGCTCGAGGACGACGGTCGAGAAGCTGCCTCCGAGGTACAGGCGACTCCCGACCACCTCGATCGACCCACGCTGCACCGAGCCGAGGTTGGCGCCAGAGCACGACGCGACCCCTGGGGCCGCGATGGCGACGCTCGAGATCCGCGGCAACGCGGGGTTCGCGAGATCGACGCTCCAGGTCCGCGCGTTGCTGCCGACCAGATCGTTCGTGACGAAGGCGTAGCCTCCGTACACCTTCAGGTTCTGCGGCCTCGACGGCAGCGCCAACCGGCCGATAGGTGCGGTCTCGCTCAACACCGTGCCCGCGGCGTCGTCGAGCGCAGCGGCCACGTTCCAGACCTCGAGCGCATCGAAGAGCGTGGCCGAGCCCGTGGGCAGCGTGGTGACGAAGGCCCTGTTCCCCGAGACCGCGATGCCTCGCGCGCCCGTCACCGGCAACGTGCCCTGGAGCACCAGCCCGCTCGTCGCCGCCACCTCGTCGACGAGGTTGCGGAAGTCGACGACGATCACCGAGTTCGTCAGCGCGGTGGCGTTGTCGTTCGAGATGGTGACGAAGGCGCGGCCGTTGCTGAGCGCCAATTGTCCCGAGGGGAGCGGCGGCGTCAGCGCGCTCAATTGAATCGAGCCCAGCGAGTCGGCGCTCGACAACGACGTGCTCGACGAGAGATCGCGGAGCGCGGTGGCCCGGAAGACCTCGAGATAGAAGCCCGTCGCGCGGCTCTCGAGCACCACCAGGAAGTTGCCCCACGCCTCGATCGCGTGAACGCCGATCACCGAAGAGAGCGGCACCGTGTACCCACTGGTGAAGGGCAGGTACGTCACCGAGGTCGAGCCCAGCCGATCGGTCGCGTTCGACACGTCGAGCACGTCGAGCCGTCCCTCTCCGATGGGCGCCCGAACCAGGAACTCACCGACCGGCACCACGTCATGCGCGCACGCCAGCGGGTTGTTGTTCGCCACCTGCGAGACGAGTTCGGTGGGCACCGGTCCCGCCTGGAGATCGAGCACCGAGCCGTTGGCGCCGAAGAGGAAGCTGCCCTCGGCGGCGAAGATCGAACCCGTGCTGCGCGTCGCTGACACCCGCAACGCGCGTGGTGTTGCCAGCTCGTAGAACTGCGCGCGGCCGGTGTTGGTCGAGACCGCGAGGTAGGGGCCGTACGCCACGATCGACTTGGGCCGATGCGCGACGTCGAGCTGGTACTCGCTCGTCAACGAGAGCCCCGCGGTGACGTCGGTCGCGTCGACGTGAAACAGCGTGGTGCCATCACGCGCGGAGCCGACGATGTCGCGGCCAGCCACCACCAGTGGGCCTGCGGCGGCCAGCGAGGCGTTCACGAGCACCGATTGAACCGGGAGCCCCGCGGAGCCCGCAGCCGTCGTCCACAGGTTGGCGACCGTGCGCACCACCACCTGCCCTTGCGTGTACGTGTACAGGTAGTTGCCGCTGACGAGCGGCACGTGCGTCGTCTCGCCGATGGGCGGGTTCAGCGGAGATCCTCCGATGAACGACAGGAAGTCTGCGTTGTCCCACCCGGCCGGGTTGCCATCGGCCGCGTCGACGATGTTCCAGTGGGGCGAGTTGGCGTTGGCTCCCAGCGGTACCTGAATGCCCCGGTTGCGGGTGACGACGAAGCCAGCCGAGTCGTAGCCAGCCAGGCCGTTCGTCACCACCGCGCCGACGGTCGGCGTCGTCGAGGCGTTGTCGTCGTACAGCGGCGCGAGATCGATCGCCGCGACGTTGAGGCCGTTGGCGAACAGGGTGCTGCCCTGCAAGGTGAGCGTGCGCCCGGTGAAGCCGAGCGGCACCGTGGCGTACAGCGTCGGCGCCGCCAACCGGCTGGTGATCTTGAAGATGAAGACCGAGCTGTTCGCGACGACGAAGGCCCACGGGCCGTCGACCAGCAGATCGTACGCGAGCTCGCGGCACTCGTGGTTCGTGAGCGAGGCGGCGATCGGCACCGTCCACAACACCGGGGCCGACGGCAGGGGCAGCTCGAGCTGGCCAGTCTGCGTGGCCGACCGGAGCCCGCTCAGGTCGAGGCCCACGAGCGTCAGGCCGTTCGAGTTCACGAAGACGCAGCTCTCGACCGGGCCCACGGCCAGCGCGATGTCTTCTTGAACGACGATGCGGCCCAGGCCACCGACGGCGGTTGGCGCGATCGTCTCGGCCACCAACGTGGGCGAGACGCGGTTGGGTTGCAGCACCACCTCGCTCGACGACGGGCCGACGTTGCCCGCGAGATCGACCGCAGCGATGCGCACGTAGGTCGGCGTGCCATCGACCAGCCCGTGCAGCCCGAACTGGGTCAACGTGCCCGACACCGTGATGGGTGACTGCCCTTCGCTCGCGCCGGCCCCGTCGTACTGGCCGCTCGAGGGCCCGTAGAGCACGCGGTAGCTGGCCACGTCAGGAGCGCTCGAGCGCGCCCAGAACACCGAGGCTGCCTGCGTCAGGTTCGAGACTCCGAGCGTGCTCGTCGTCGGCGCCGCCGGGAGCTGGACGTCGGTCGTCACCGTCACGTTCGACAGCGGCCCGATGTTGCCCGCACGATCGACGGCGCGCAGCTGGAGCACGTTGGTCGTCGACTCGACGGTGGCGCTACTGACGAGGTTGAAGCCAAACGCGACCGTCGCCTGCGGTGAACCGGTAGGCGTCCACGTCGACACCTTGCCGCCCAACCGCTCCGTGCGCAGGAAGTTGGTCTCGACGATCGGCCGCGCGAGGGTGACGGTGAAAGGAGCGTTGTCGGGCAGGTTGTTCAGCACGGGAGCCGTCGAGATCTCGGGGGCTCCCGGTGGCGTCGTGTCGACGGTGAAGTCGAGCGTCACCGGCTCCGACTGGTTGAGGGCGTCGTCTCCGAACGCGAGGCACAGACGTTTGGGGCCATCGCCGCCAGACGCGACGAAGGCGAGATCGCCGGTGACCGGCCGCGCAAAGGCGCCGGTGAAGACGGTCGCTCCCGAGCACGCCGTGGCTGGCGGCACCTGCACGAAGAACAAGCGCGTCGCATCCGCTGGAGGCGTCGGGAGGATTCGAACACCGACCGCGTCGGTGGGGATGAAGACCGGATCAGGCGCGTTCGTCACCAGGCTCGCCGTGACACCCACGATGGAAGGCGGGCTGATGTCGAGCGTGATGTCGTCGAACACCACGACTGACGGGTTGCCGAGGGCGTCCCGAAAAACGGCGAAGAGCCGCTGGGTGCCGGTGCCCGGGAAGGTGAAGTTCTGCGAGCTGGTCGCGGGGAATGGCTGAAAGGTGCTGAACGTGCCGCTGGCCGAGAGCGACCACTCGGTCGCGTCGATGGCGCTGCCGACCGCGGTCACGCGGAACGAGTTCCCGCGGGCCTGGAACTGGCTCAAGTTGACGAAGGGAGCGCCGGTGTCGAGGACCAGGCTCGCACCAGAGGGCGGCGTGCTGTCGAGCGTCACGGTCGCCGGGAGCGCGGTCGCCGGGTTTCTCGCCGCGTCGCGAACACACGCACGAACGGTGTGAGCGCCGTCACCCCCCAACAGGGAAAATGGCGCGCCCGCTGCGAATGGAACCCAGGGCAGCCCCGCGGCCGTGCACGTCGGCGTGCCCTCGGTCAGCACCCACTCCGCGGGCGCATCGGAGCAGCCGGTCGTGGTGACGGCGAGCGTGCTCCGCGCAGTCTGCCCAGCCGGTGCGGCCGTTCCGTCGAAGCGCGCGCCCGAGATCGAGACCGAGCAGTTGGTCGGAGGCGTCGCGTCGAGCGTGATGCGATTGACGATGGGGCCCAGCGTGTTGCCGGCGCCATCGATGAAGCAGGTGCGCAGCTCCCGTGGCGATGCCGCGCCGCTCAGCGTCACCGCGAGCCTGCCGTTGCCGGGAAGCGCGCCGTAGCCACCGGCTGGGCACGCGGTGAGGCCCTCATCGCCCGTCAGCACTCCCGTCGCTCCCAACGCCGTGATCACCGCCGTGATGTTCGCGGTCGAGGTGAGCGTGTCAGACGTCGAGCCGTCGCCGAGCGTGCCTTCGAGACGCACCGAGGCCGACGGCGGCGTGGTGTCGAGATCGACGCGCAACGTGACGAGGGTGTCGTTGCCCGCGCCGTCTCGGAATCGCCCGTAGAGCAGCTTGGGCCCGTCGGGCAGGCTCAACGAGAAGGGCACTGTTCCGCCGACCGGCATTGCACGGGGCGTCAGCGTTCCCGGCCCCGAGAACAGCGCGTCTTCGGACAGCGTGAGCGCGGCGGTCGGAGAGAGCCCCGAGAGCGAGTCGCTCGCAGCGACCGTCACCGTGACGGCCGAGAGTCGCGTCGGGGACGCGGGAGCGATGACGAGCGGCCCTGCCGTCGGTGGCGTTCGATCGAGCACGACGGTCGCCGTGAGCGGCATGGCGCTGAAGTTTCCGGCCAGATCCTCGAATTGGTAGACGACGGTCCGCAGGCCATCGGCACCTGCCGAGTCCAGGTCCCACTGGAGGACCGCAGGAGACGTGAAGGCCTGTGGCGGAGCGTTGCCCAGCCCGGCGACGCTGTTCGCCAGCCGTACGCGCAACGCACCGCCGTTCGGCTCGGGCGTCGCGGTGCCATCGATGAAGACGCGCTCGATGTCGGTGTGGCCCGTGATGGTCGCCCGCGCGCCCTGACGAATCGTGAGGCTGCCAACGGGCCGGGCAGTGTCGACGACGAGATCGTCACAGACCGGCGTCGTGAAGTTGCCGGCGTGATCGAAGACCTGCGCGCAGAGCGTGAAAGGCCCGTCGCCCATGGCCGCGCGAAGATGGGTGAAGTCGCGGCGGTAGGCGGCTGGAACCGAAGGCAGTCGGCCCATCGAGTCGACCATGTTGCTCTCTGCGACGCGCGTCTCTCGCAGGCCCGAGACGGCATCGACCGTCGGCGAGGTGTCTTCGCTCGCAGTGACGCGCGCGTTCACCGACACGCCGTTGGCGGTAAAGGCGTCGCCGTCGGCCAGCACGATCGACGGCATTGCGGGCGGAACGCTGTCGAGCACCACACTCGCGACGAAGACGGGGCTCTGCGTGCCCGAGCCGTCGACGTACTGCGCGAAGACCGTGTGCGTGCCCTGGGCCGCGCTCAACGTGAAGCCCTGCCTCGGGGTGACGAACGGCGCGAAGCCAGCGTCGGGGAAGCTCGGGCTCTCGCTCGCCCGAAACTGCGCCGCGCCCATGGTGGCGAAGCCCTGGAGCTCGAGCGTCACCGCCGGCGAGCGCGTGAAGCCGGCCGTGTTGTTGCTGTCGCCGTCGTCGATGACGAAGTCGCCACGGAGCGCCGTGAGCGTGAGCGCGCCGACGTTGGTGACAGTGTCTTTCACGACCGTCTGGCCACCACGGACCGCGCGCGAGTAGCCACTCTTGAGCGCGACCACCTCGTAGCCCGTCGCGGTCGGAACGCCGCTGATGCGAAAGGCCCCACGCCAGCTCTCGATGGGATCAGGAACGACCGCTGCCGAGAAGTTGGTGCCAGCCAGCGACACGTTGACGCCAAGCACCGGCTGTCGATCGGCGAGCTCCACCGTTCCAACCAGATCGCCACGATCGAGCCTGAGGAGCACCGACGGGATCGTCGCGGTCACACCTGGAGAGAGCGTGACGTTGTGCTCGGGCGCTGGATCGTGGTGGCCCGCCAGCGAGAATCGCACCGACTTCGGGCCCGCAGAGAGCCCGCCGAGTGAGAACCGCCCATCGGCTCCCGTCGAGGTCGTCATGCCTCCCGGGTCGACCGTCACCAGCACGCCCGCCGCGACGACGGGATCGAAGCCGCCATCGAGACCTGAACGTTCACGCCTGACTTCACCCGCGACCGTCGCCGGGTTGACGTCGAGGACCAGGGGGTTGGCGAGCTGGCTGACCTGCGCCTCGGTGAACGTGAGCTCAGCGCCGAGCAGGGTGACGTAGAGCGAATGCGTGACGCGGAGCCGGTAGACACCGGGCGGCACCTTGCTGACGAACTCGCCGCTGCTGCCGATGCTCGCCAGCTGCACGAGCGTGTTCATCGGCTGCAACAGAAACCCGACTTGAGCGCCGGTGGGATCTGCGCTGTCGGCGGTCGCGACGCGGCCCGACACGGTGGCCTCGGCGACGGTGCCCCCCAACCAGACCAGCTGACGGGGCCCGACCTCGAGCTCCTCGCCTCCGACGACCTTGAGGCCGACCTGAATGTCTGGCGCGAACCCGGCCACCTTCACTTCGAGCACGTAGATGCCGGGCGCGAGATCTCCGAAAACGAAGGCGCCACCCGTGCCGCTCGTCTGGGTCTTCACGCTGCCCGAGGCGTCGATGAGGCGAACGTCGTGACCGACCGCGCTCACCATGGGCCGCCCGGCGCTGGTGTCGATCGAGCCCTTCAGCGAGCCACGCGCAGAGGCCTGTGGCAGCGCGAGATCGATGCACGAAGACGAGAGGAGAACTGCGACGACCCACCACGAGAGCGAGCGGAGCATGCTGGCAGCGTTTCACCTGCAGGCCAGCGCTCACAAGCGCCGCAATCAGCCGCAGAAGAAGCGGCCACGCCAGAGCGTGCAAGGCTGGAGCACGTCGGCGCGGAGCCCCGCATCGAGTCCGAAGCTCGTCGGACTCGGGCCCGCGTCACGGGGTCTGGCGAAACACGCTCCGGGCGTCTCGCAGCGACTGTCATCTGAGCATCGTTGACAGACGCGTCCGGAGTATCCGCAGGCGTCGTCGTGGTTGCCGCCGAGGCACACGTCGTCGAGACAGCAGCCGGTGCACGTCATGGCGCTGCAGACGAACGGCCCCGCGTCGACCGGGAGCACGCCGTCGTCGAGGGGCAACGCCGGCTCCAGGCAGGCGCTGAACGCGAGACCGAACAAAAGCCAGTGATGCCGCATCGCCTACCTCCTCCTACAAAGCATCACGGGCAGCGCTTTGCCGCGCCACCTCGTGATCGCAGTGGCCCGCCTATTGGCGTCGAAAGAGCCGAGCTATCGCCCGCGATGGCGGTGCGCTAACTGCCGCCGCCCACGATGCAGCTGCCCATCGACATCCTCCTGCCTGACATCGTGGCCGCGCTCCGGACCCGTGACGCGCTGGTGCTCGAGGCGCCTCCGGGCGCGGGCAAGACGACCCGGGTGCCCCCTGCCCTGCTCGCGGCGGGCCTCGCGGGGAACAAGGAGATCGTCGTCCTTCAGCCGCGCAGGCTCGCGACGCGTCTGGCCGCCGCCCGGGTCGCCGAGGAGCGCGGTGAACGGCTCGGCGAGACGATCGGCTACCAGATTCGTTTCGACGACGTCTCTTCGGCGAAGACGCGCGTGCGGTTCGTGACTGAAGGACTGCTGACCCGGCGGCTCGTCGGCGATCCTCAGCTCCGTGACGTCGGCATCGTCGTGCTCGACGAGTTTCACGAGCGGCACCTCGCGGGTGATCTCGCGCTCGCGATGCTGCGGCGGATGCAGAAGACGACCCGGCCCGATCTGAAGCTCGTCGTGATGTCGGCGACCCTCGACGCCGCGCCCATCGCCACCTGGCTCGACGAGTCACCCTCGATGCGCAGCGAAGGCCGCCGCTTCGAGGTCGCCCTGGAGTACCTCGACAAGGAGGACGACCGGCACCTCGAGCAGCAGGTCCTCGCCGCGCTCAAGCGCCTCATTCAGGCCCAGCTCGACGGCCACGTGCTCGTCTTCCTCCCCGGCGCTGCAGAGATCCGTCGGGCTCAGGAGGCGTGCGCCGAGTTCGCGCAGCGCCACCAGCTCGAGCTCGTCGTGCTGCACGGTGACTTGAGCGCCGCGGAGCAGGACCGCGCGCTGAAGCCCAGCTCGACCCGAAAGGTCATTCTCTCGACCAACGTCGCCGAGACGAGCGTCACCATCGACGGCGTGGCCGCGGTCATCGACTCGGGCCTCGCTCGCGTGGCGTCCCATTCACCGTGGAGCGGGCTGCCCACCCTCAAGGTGCAGAAGGTCTCGAAGTCCTCGGCGATTCAGCGCGCGGGCCGTGCAGGCCGTACCCGCGCAGGCACCTGCGTCCGGCTCTACACACGCGGCGACTACGAAGGCCGTCCGATGTCGGACGCGCCCGAGATTCGCCGGCTCGATTTCGTCGAGTCTTCGCTCTCGTTGCGCGCGCTCGGCGTGAGCGACGTGCGCAGCTTTCCGTTCTTCGAGCCTCCGCCGCCCTCCTCCATCGACGCCGCGGAGTCGTTGCTCACGTTGCTCGGCGCGCTGGAAAAATCCGGCGCGCTCACGAAGGTCGGGCAGCGACTGCTCACCTTTCCGCTCCACCCGCGGCTCGCGCGGCTGGTGGTGGCTGGAGAACAGCGCGGCGTCGCCGAAGAGGCCCTCACCATCGCGGCGCTGTTGAGCGAGCGGGACATTCGCCTCGAGGCGCGCGCGAAGTTCGGGGATTCGCGGCGTGGTGCCGACGCCCTCGCGGGCCCATCCGACGTGCTCGAGCTGCTGGAGCGCTTCAAAGAAGGTCAGGCCACGAGCGCCCGGAGCGCGGGCCTCGATCCGTCGGCGATGCAGTCGGTCGATCGCGTGCGTAAACAACTGGGCCGCTCGGTCGATCGCCGAACGCCAGGGCCCACGTCCGATCACGCGCGCGAAGAGGCGCTGCTCCAGGCGGTGCTCGCGGGCTACCCCGATCGCGTCGCCAAACGCCGTCGTCCCAAATCGCCCGATGTCGTCTTCGCCTCGGGTGGCTCTGCGTCACTCGACGTGACGTCGGTCGTTCACGAGGCCGAGCTGATGGTGGCCGTCGATGCAGAAGAGCGCCGGGGCGGCGTGGCCGTGCGCATCGCTTCGCAGATTCAGCCCGAGTGGCTGCTCGAGCTGTCGGGCGATCTGCTCGGCGACGTCGACGCCCTCGAGTGGAACGCCGATGCGAAGCGCGTCGATCGCGTCACCCGCATGACGTTCGGGAACGTGGTGCTCGAAGAGACGCGCAACCCCGCCCCGGCCTCGGATGGTGCGACGAAGCTGCTCGCCCAGGCCGCCCTCGATGCTGGCGTGCGCGCCTTCGCAGAGCCCGACTCGGTGAGTGCGTGGCAGTGCCGGGTCGATGCGCTGAGGGCCGCGTTCCCCGAAGCAGGGTTCCCCGTCGCTGACGACGCGTTCCTGAAAGAGCGGCTGGCGGCGCTCTGTGACGGGCTGCGATCGTTCAGCGAGGTGCGCGAGGCCGGGCTGCTCAACGCGCTGCAAGCCTCACTCACGGCGCAGCAGGCGCGGCTGCTCCACACCGAAGCGCCCGATCGCATCACACTGCCTGGAGGCCGAACGGTGCAGGTGCACTACGAGCCCGCGCGCCCACCGTGGATCGAGTCACGACTGCAGGACTTCTTCGGGTTGCTGAAAGGCCCGGCGATCGGCCGCGCGCCGCTCGTGTTGCACCTGCTCGCGCCGAACATGCGCGCCGTGCAGGTGACGACGGACCTCTCGGGCTTCTGGGATCGCCACTACCCGGCAGTTCGAAAAGAGCTGATGCGGCAGTACCCGAGGCACTCATGGCCTGAAGATCCGCGCACGGCAGCGCCTCCACCGCCGCGACCTCCACGCCCACCGCGCCGCTGACTCAGGCCATGCGGCCGAAGCCGTTGATGACCGACGAGTCCGCCGGGTACGTCTTGCGGCGAACCTGATCGCCCGAGTTGCCTTCGATCGTCTGGATGTACGTCTTGCCGTTCTGCTGGAAGACCTTCTCGACGATGCCGACGTGATCGGCCCAGCCGTGGCTGCCGTCCCAGCGGAAGGTGACGGCGTCTCCGGGCTGCGGGTTGCTGCGGCCCTTCCACGTGCCTTTCGCCTGCAGTGCGTTCGCGACGCCCTGCGCGCTGGCGGTGTTCACCGTGAAGCCGGCCTTCTTGCCGACGTAGCTGACGAAGTCGGCGCACCATGCCTCGGCGGGACGGCCGAGCGCCGAGCTGAACTTGTTCCGGTTGCCAGCACCCTCGTGGTACCCGAGGTGCGAGCGCGCTTCGTCGAGCATCTTCTGCACCTTCGACGACGCGGGCGCGTTGGTGGGGCCGCTGACCGGGCCGGAGGAGCCGGGCTTCGAGGGGCGGGCCGGGTCGAACCCGTCGGTCATCATCTTCTGCCAGGTCTTCGGGCCGACGATGCCGTCCTGCGCGAGGCGGTACTTCGCCTGGTAGGCCTTCACCGCTGCGAGCGTCTTCGGGCCGAACGCGCCGTCGATGGGGCCCGGGTTGATGCCAGCGGCCTTCAGCTCGCGCTGCACCCTGGTGACATCGGCTCCGTTGCTTCCGCGGCGAACCAGCATGGTGTGCTCCTCAGCAGCAGGGTCTGAAGAAGTGTCGGCATTGGGCCGACCTCGGTTTGTGAGAAGTCCGCAAAGACAGCTCACAAATGAGGCTGCATTTCCGGCGGCATTTCGGCCCGCATTTCAGGGCGGGTCTCGACACTCCAGGAACGAGGGTCGACCGGGGTGTCGCGTCACCAGGGCTGCCCGACGTGTCGCTGGGTTCGGCAGGCACGGCGGCTGCGATGGCTGTGGCGCATGAACCTTCTCACCCACTCCATCACCACCACCGGCCGCCGCTCGAACAACGAAGACAACCTGTGTGCGGCGCCCACGCTCGGCCTCTTCGCCGTCGCCGATGGATTGGGCGGCTACGAGGGCGGAGAGATCGCCAGCGCGTTGACGGTCGAAACCCTCGAGACGTTCGTCGCGAGGAACCAGCGCGATCCGGGCGGCACCTGGCCGTGTAGGGAGGACAAGAAGAAGTCGCTCACCGAGAACCTGCTCCAGTGCGCGGCGATGGAGGCGCATCAGGCAATCGTGGACAAGCGCGCAGGCCGGCTGGGCCAGATGGGCTCGACGATCGCGTCGATGTTGATCGCCGGCTCGACCGTCGCCGTCGCGCACGTCGGCGACAGCCGCGTCTATCGACTGCGCACCGGCGTGCTGAAGCCGCTCACGCGCGATCACTCGGTGTACGCCGAGATGGTCGCCGCAGGCCGAGAGCTGCCGCCGCGGCACGACTTCCCCTTCAAGAACCAGATCACCCGCGCGCTCGGCCTCGTCGGAAACTCGCTCGCGGACACCAGCGTCGTCGATGCGATCCCGGGAGATCGATTCCTGCTCTGCACCGACGGTCTCTACGATCCGTTCGAGGACGAGGAGCTCGGCACCCTGCTCCGCCCCGACGACGCAGCGACCGCGTGCAAGCGCCTCGTCGAGACCGCCTTCGAACGTGGGAGCGCGGACAACATCACCGCCATCATCGTCGACGTGGCGTGACCTTCGAGTACGCGAACACGATCACGTTCACGCCGCGCGACGGCTGCACGAGCACCGTCTTCCCTTTCTTCGCGAGGGCGAGCGCGGGCGGGAACCACGGCAGCTTCAGCAGATCGTCGTCCCTCTCGACGTACTCGGGCACGAGGAGATCGAGTTCAGCGTAGCCGCCGTTCGTCTCGCGGCGCAGGCGGGGCCCGAACGAATACGGCGCGTCGTCGACAGCAGGCTCGAGATCGTTATGGAGCGCGCCGCCGTACAGGATCAGCATCTTCCCCGGCAGGCCACCCTCTTCGTTCTCACGCACCTCGAGCGCCTTCTCTTCGACCTTGCTCTTCATCAGCAGCAGCGATTTCTCGGCGTCGAGTTCCTTGTCGGCATCGAGCATCGACGCGTAGTCGGCGCAGGTGATGAGCAGCGTGTGGTTCTTGAGCCCGAGATCGTAGGCCCGGCCCATCATGGTGGTGATCTCGTCTTCGGTCTCGACCGGCCGCTTCGTCGTCTTCTCGACCGCCGCCGCCGCCTGCTTCTCGACCTCGCCGCACCGGCCGTTCAGCATCCACGTCTCGACGATCATCGACGTCGCGCCACCATCGACCACCGGCAGCGCCTCAGCCGTGAAGTGCCGAATCGCGCTGGGCACCTTCGGAGCCCCTTTGAGCTCGTGGTACTCGCCGACCCCGAGGATCTGAGGGCGCGTCGCCAGCACGTGAACGAACGCCTCCTTCGGCGTCGCGAACGCCGTCATCGGCACGCCACCGTCGAGAGCACCCAACATCACCAGCAGGAGCGTGTTCACTCAGTCCTCATCGGGCCCGTCGAAGAGACCGTGCTTCTTGAGCAGCGTTCGCCAGTGTTTCCGGTCGACGCCGGCCTCGCGCGCCGCAGCCGAGAGGTTGTCGCGATGTCTCGCCATCAGATCGCGCAGGTACGTGCGCTCGAACACCTCGAGCACCGCCTCTTTCGACTCCTTGTAAGGAAGGTCCGTGCGCACGCCGAGCTCGTCGCCTGAGCCGACGGAGGCCTCGAGGGAGATCTTCAAGTCGGCGAAGCGCCGCGCTCCGGGAGACAGCACGATCGCGCGGTCGAGAACGTTGCGAAGCTCACGCACGTTGCCGGGCCAGCGGTGGCTCTTGAGTCGATCGAGGTTCGAGCCTTCGAGTCCATCGGTGTCCAGCGCGCGGCGGCGGAGCAGCTCGGCGACGATCAGCGGAATGTCTTCGCGCCGGCTCCGCAAGGGCGGCAGCTCGAACGCGAGCACCGAGAGTCGATAAAAGAGATCGGATCGAAAGGTACCGCTTGCGATGGCGCTCGTGAGATCGGCCGGAGTTGCGGCGACTACCCGCACATCGACGGCGCGCTCGGCATCGGCGCCAACGGGCTTCACCTTTCGTTCCTCGAGCACCCGCAACAACTTCGCCTGCACCGCAGCGCTGACCCGCCCGAGCTCATCGAGGAAGAGCGTCCCGCCATCGGCACGCACGAAGGCGCCCTTTCGATCGGCCTGGGCTCCAGTGAACGCGCCCTTCACGTGTCCGAAGAGCTCCGAGTCGAGCAGGCTCTCGGGCAAGGCGCCGCAATCGACCGCCACGAACGGCCCTTTGCGCCGCGGACTCGCTTCGTGGAGCGCCCGAGCGACCAGCTCCTTCCCCGTGCCCGTCTCGCCCGTCACCAGCACCGTCGCGTCACTCGGCGCGGCCAGCTCCAGCACCGCGAAGATCTCGCGCATCGCCAGACTCTCACCGACCAGCTCACCGAACCGTCGCGCCGCGCTTGGCCGCACCTCGAGCGCGCGTGGCTGCGGCTCGATGCGGAGCGTCGTTCGACCGATCTTCAACGACGCCCCGGCCGACACCTCGAGCTCGTCGACCCGCGAGCCTTCGAAGAAGGTGCCGTTCGTGCTCTCGAGATCCCGCACCAGGAAGCGCGCGTCGACCGGCGTCACCCGCAGGTGCTTCGACGACACCCGCTCATCAGTCAGCACCAGATCGATCGAGCCAGCCGTCCCCGCGACCCGCGCCACGTCGAGCGAGACCGCGCGACCCACGTCGGGCCCGTCGACCACCACCAACTGGCACCGCAATGGAGAACCTGTCTCATCGAGCTGCGTCGACAACCGGGTCTGAGCCACGAGGAGTAGTGTAGCCGGGTGCGACTGCCCTGCGGGTTTGGACCCTTCGAGCTGCTCGAACGCGCTGGCGTCGGCGGCATGGCCGAGGTCTTCAAGGCGACCGCCTTCGGGGCCAGCGGCTTCGAGAAGACGATCGCGCTGAAGCTGCTTCGTGAAGAGTACGTGGGCGACTCGACGTGGGAGCGCATGTTCCTCGAAGAGGCCCGGCTTCAAGCCCGGCTGGTGCATCGGGGATTGGTGCAGGCCCATGACTTCGGCGCGGTCGAGGGTCGGCCCTGGGTGCGGCTCGACTGGATCGACGGCGCCGATCTGACGGCGCTGGCCACGGGCGCGCCGATTCCCGAGCGCGTCGCGTGCTTCGTGCTCGCCGAGGTGCTGACCGCGTTGTCCTTTCTCCACGCCGCGTCCGATGAGCGCGGTCGCCCACTCGGCCTCGTCCACCGCGACGTCAGCTCGACCAACGTGCTCGTCTCACTCGCCGGCGAGGTGAAACTCGGAGACTTCGGAATCGCCAAGGCCACGCGACTGAAGGATCAGACTCGCGGCGGCGTTCGCAAGGGCACGTACGCCTCGATGTCACCGGAGCAGGTGAGCGGACGCCCGCTGTCGGGCTCGAGTGACGTCTTCTCTGCAGGCGTTCTCCTCGTCGAACTCCTCACCGGCAACCGGCCCTTTGATGGCGCGACGCCGGTCGAGACCATGGAGCGCATTCGCGAAGCGAGTCTGCCTCCACTCGACGGTGTCGCTTCCGCGCTCAGGCCGACGATCGCCACGATGCTGTCGAAGGAGCCCGCGCTTCGATCGACGGCCCGCGCGCTCGCGCAAACGCTGCGTTCCTTCGCTGCCGACGAGTTCGAGGTGGCGGTCTGGGCTCACGAGCGGAATGCTCTGCGTCGCACGACGTTGGAGGCCTCCGATGAGTGACTTCACGCACACGACCCTTCGTCCTCTCAACAAGCCGACCCACCGCCTCGGGCTCGCGATCAACTACGGCATCGACGCGAACGGCGTCTCGGCTGCGATCGAGCGCGGCATCACGTACTTCTTCTTCCAGCAGTACAAGACCAGCCACTCGGTGCCGGTGCTGAAGCAGGCGCTCAAGGCGAACCGCGAGAAGTTCATCATCGCTACCGGGCCGTCCCTCGGCTTCTTCGGCGGTTCGGTGCGACGCGGCTGCGAACGAATGCTCAAGCGCTTCGACACCGACTACCTCGACGTCTTCCAGCTCTACTGGCTCGGCACGATGTCGGCGTGGACGCCTGGCACCATCGACGCGCTGCTCAAGCTGAAAGAGGAAGGCAAGGTGCGCTCGATCGGCGTGTCGATTCACGATCGCCCGCGCGCTGGGCGCCTCGCCGAGGACTCGCAGCTCGACCTCTTCATGATTCGCTACAACGCCGCGCACCCGGGCGCCGAGCGCGACATCTTCCCGCATCTCGAGAAGAGAAAGCCGTCGGTCGTCGCATACACCGCGACGGCGTGGCGCAAGTTGCTCAAGGCGCCGAAGGGGTGGAGCGGGCAGACGATGAGCGCAGGCGACTGCTACCGGTTCTGTCTGTCGAACCCGAACGTCGACGTCGTGCTGACCGGCCCTGCTTCACAGGCGCAGCTCGAAGAGAGCCTCGGCGCGCTCGAGAAGGGCCCGCTGTCGAACGACGAGCTGACGTGGATGCGCGAGTACGGCCGCCTCGCCCACGGGTGAGTCAGCGGAAGGCGTACTTGAAGCCGACCTGCGCCATCATCGGAGCCTGAGGCCTGATGCCGAAGGGTCGACGAGAGACCGGCGCGGCCTGATTCAGCAGGTTCGTCGCGGTCAGGTAGAAACGCGCTGGCCCGAAGTCGAACGAGGCCGTCGCGTCCACCATCCACCGTGACGGAATGCGCAGGTCGTCGGCGCCCTGCCCGGCCTCTTCGCGGAACTCGCCGTAGTACGCCGCACCAAGGCCTGCCTCGAACGGCCCCTTGTTCACCCGCACGCGCATCGAGAGCTGGTGCTGCGGAATGTACGGAAGGAAGTCGCCGGCAGCGACCGAGCCCCAGATCGGGTTGTCCGAGGTGAAGCTCTGCAGGAAGTGGGCGCTGGTGAAGGTGTAAGCGACCTCGCCAGTCACGCTCAGGCCGAGCGCTCCGAGCCTCTGACGCCGAGAGGCGAGCGCTTCGACACCGAGTACCCGGGCCCGGCCGCCGTTGTACTGGCGAGAGATCTCGTCGACCGCGCAGCCGTTCGAGGTCGTGCACTCGCCGGTGATGTTCTCGTACTCGCTCCAGAAGCCGATCACCTCGGCCTTCGTGCCGTTGTGGCCGTAGCGCACCCCGAGCTCCGAGTTGACCGCTCGTTCGGGCCGCACGTCGGCGCTCTGGCCAGGCGACACCGGGCTGAAGCCTTGATGCACGCCACCAATCAACGAGAGGCCGAAGTCGAACGAATAGACCGCGCCCAGGCCCAGCAGGGGCACCACGTTCCGATCGAAGGTGCTCGTGTCTCGGAGTTTGTTCGCGCTGAACGAGTCGATCAGCTCGACCCGCGCGCCGGGCGCGATGAGCAGCCGTCGCAGCACGAAGACATCCTGCGCGTAGACCGCGAGCGCACGCGTGTAGTCGACCCGGCGCGCGCTGACCGACCGCCCGAGGGAATCGGGCACGAGTGTGCCGCTGACCATCTGGTAGCCGATGGAATCGTCGCTCCGACGTGCTTCGTCGTGATGGAAGCGCAGGCCCACCTCGAGCTCGTTCGAGAGTGCCTCGTCGCCGACCTTCCATCGCAGGGTCGACTGAACGCCCTGTGAGACGTGCGGCCGATTGGCGTCAGAGATCATCACCGACTGATCCAGCCCTGCCGAGTCGCCACCACGGAGCACTGCGCGAAACGGCTCGTCGGCCGCGACGTCGAGCGCGAGCGCGTTGAAGGGCGTGGGCCCTTTGCGGAATCCGTTGAAGCGAGTCCACCGGCGCGTGAAGTCGAAACGGTACGCCGTCGTGCGCACCTCGAGCCCTTCGGTGAGTGTCGTGAGGTTCGTGAGCTGCAGCTGCGTGCGGCCCCCGGTGAAGAGATCACGCTGCGACGCCGGGTAGCGCTGGTACGGGTTGTCGCGGAAGTCGACATCGGCGATGCCGATGTACGACTCGTTCGAACGTTCGTCTCCGTAGGCCAGCTTGAGCTCGAAGCCGGTGCGCAGGCGGGCCGATGGGTCCGTCGCGGCGCGCGCCTTGAGCATGAACTCGTTGCGCGTGAAGCCGGTGTCTGCCCCGTCAGCCAGCTGCTTGTAGCCGGTGCTGCCCCACCGCACGCCCTCGAGCAGCACGCCGAACTGCTCGTCGCCCCACGAGATGACGCCGTGCCCTTTGCCGTAGCCGTAGTTGCCGAGCGCGACGTCGAGGTCGCCCTGCAGCCCGATGGGGATCTCGCGCGTGCGCAGGTTGAGCGCACCGCCAATGGTGTTCGGCCCGAACCGGATGGCCGCTGGGCCCTTGAAGACGTCGACGCCGACCATGCGGGTCATCGCGGGGAAGAAGTAGGCCTGCGGCGCCGAGTACGGAGACGGCGCGATCAGCACGCCATCTTCCATCAACGTCACCTTGCTCGAGCGATCGGAGTTCACGCCGCGGAAGCCGATGTTCGGCCGGTTGCCGAAGCCCTCTTCTTCTCGCACGTACGCGCCAGGCACCTGCTGCAGCACCCGGTTGATGTCGTTGGTCTCGAGGCGCTCCAGCTCTTCCCGCCCGATGATCTGTGCCGAGCCCGCGACGCGCCGCACGTCGACCGCGCGTTCGCCGATCACCTGCGTCTCGCGCCGGAGCACGCCCGCGTCGGCCACGATCTCCATCTCGACGCCCGCGTCGGCTGCGATCTGCATCTCGACGCCCGCGTCGGGCTCGATGTTCTCCACCTGCCCACCATCGAGTTGACCCAGCAGCACCGCGATCAGCCGAAACATAAGCACTCCCCATCGCCAACGATTTTGCGAATCACTTGCATCTTCGGCCTGAAATACCGGGGCGCGAACAGCGGGTCAAGCGCCAAGCCGCTACCCTGATCTGGGACAAGCGAACGGACGGAACATGGACTCGACGAAGCTGGTGGTTGGCACGCCCGACACGCTCGATGGGCTCCTCGCGGCGCCCGCCGAGCAACTGGTCGTCGTCTATTTCTGGGGTCCGCAGTGCCCCAACTGCGAGGTGTTCGCGCGCGATCTTCCCGACCTGCTCGAGGCGTTGCCGAAGAACGTGACGCTGGTGAAGACGAACGCCTACGAATACCCCGAGCTCGCCCGACGCTTCGCGCTCTTCGGCATCCCCGGCTTCGTGTTGTTCAAGGGAGGGACGAAGCTCGGAATGATGCGGCAGTACTACGGGCGCGAGTACTGGCAGGCCGTCATCGACGAGAAAGCAGCAGAGGGACCACCGGCGCAGGGCTAGTGTCGCGCGCCGTGCACGTCACCTGGTTGGGCCACGCAGCACTTTTTCTGAGCGTCGCGAACCGAACGTTGCTGCTCGACCCGTGGTTCCACGAGCCCGTCTTCGCAGGCGCCTGGTTCCGCTACCCGCCGACGCCGTTCCCCGACAGCTCGACGATGCCGAAGCCCGACTTCGTCTGCCTCTCGCACACGCACGCCGATCATTCGGGCCTCGGCACGCTCCAGCAACTGAGGAAGGACCAGCTCGTGCTGGCCGTGGACTTCCCCTCGGGAGCGATGAAGCGCCGCCTCGCGAGCGCTGGGTTGACCAACGTGCTGTGGCTGGCGCCATGGGAGACCCGAGAAATCTCCCCCGGCCTCACTGTCACCTTCGTGCCGCACGACGCAGGCTGGGAAGTGACCTCGATCGTCGTCAGCGGAGAAAGAACGACGCTCTACCACGGCAACGACAACACCCTGTCGGTCGAGGCCTATCGAGCGGTGACGAAGCGCCTCGGCCCCATCGACGTCGCGTTCCTCCCGTACGCCGGCGCGTCGTCGTACCCGACCAACTTCGACGGCGACGAGGCGACGCAGAAGGCCCGTTGCGCCCAGAAGAAGCAGGAAGGTCTGCAGCGCTTCATCGACGGCATCGAAGGCCTGAGGCCCGCCGAGGCGATTCCCTTCGCGTCCTCGTGGGCGCTGCTCGAGCTCGACGAGGTCTGGAAGAACTTCACCGACCGGCTGACGGCGCCCGAGACGCTCGCCCGTTCGATGCAGTTCGCGCACGAGCGAGACACGCACCTGCTCCACCTCGAGCCGGGTGACGAATGGAGCCCCGAGACCGGCTCGATCAACCGCGGCCTCACCAGCCGTTGGCCGCTCACGGTCGACGGCGTGCGCCGGTATGCCGAGCTGGAACGATCTCGCGTGACCAGGGCCATCGCGGCGGCGCGGCGGCCCGAGCACGAGGTGCCCGAGCTCGACGCCCACTTTCGCGACTTCTTCGCCCACGATCGGCCGCGCTCCTTCGCGAAACACGAGGCATTCGATGGCGTCTTCGGTTTCGTCGGCGGCGCCTCGTCGTGGACGGTGCACTTCTCGAACGGCGCGGTCGACCGCATCGACGCAGGCCTCGCCGCCGACGTGCCCGAGACGCTGAAGCTCTCTGCGAGTGAGTTGTTCGACGTGCTCATCGGCGACTCGAGCTGGGAAGACGTCTGGTACGGCTATCGCCTGCACGTCTCAAAGCGCCCGGGCACCGGCTATGCCCGCGCGTTCTGGGAACGTCTGCTCGGCGTCGATGCCGATCTCGTGAAGGCTCGCCGGGCCGGAGCGCAGTCATGAAGCGCGCCTGGCTGCTGCTGGTGCTGCTCGTCACGGCCTGCCGCATCGAGACCGCCGCGCCTTCGTCGGGAGCCCACGTCGAGACCGACGGCGCTCCGAAGGGCGACCTGTGGGTCTACACCTCGATGTACCGCCACGTGATGGACGCGTTCGCGCCGCTGCTGAAGGAGCGCCTGCCGCAGGTGACCGTTCGTTGGTTCCAGGGCGGCAGCGAGAAGATCGCGACCAAGCTCGAGGCCGAACTCGCGGCCGGTGGTTCGCCGTGCGACGTGCTGATGACGAGCGACCCGTTCCTCTACCGTCGCCTCGCGAAGGAGCGGCGACTGTTCCGCGCGGTCTCTCCAAACGGCGTCCGCACGCCGCGCGCTGTCGTCGACCCTGAAGGGCACTGGGAGGCGGTTCGCCTCTCCACGATGGTGCTGGTGCACAAAGCCGGCGTCGAAGGGCCCGCGTCGTTCGCCGAGCTGCTCGAGCCGAAGTGGAAAGACGAAGTAGTGGTCGGCGACCCGCTCACGAGTGGCACGGCGTTCACCTGGGCCGTCTCGATGGAGCGCACGCACGGAGAAGAGTTCTTCAAGCGGCTTCGCGCGAACGGTGCGCGCGTCGGCGGCGGCAACGCGGCGGTGCTGCAGAAGGTGGAAGGTGGCGAGGCCGCGGTCGGCGTGGTGCTGCTCGAGAACATCCTGGCCGCGAAACGTCGAGGCAGCCCGGTCGAAGAGACGTGGCCGACTGACGGAGCCGTGGTGATCCCCGGACCGGTCGCGATTCTGGCCTCGAGCCGCAACACGCCTGCCGCGCGCGCCTTCATCGACGTGCTGCTCTCGCCCGAGGGTCAGCGCGTGATCCGCGAACTGGGAGACATGCACGCCGTCGATCCTCGCCAACCGGGGCCGCGCGACACACCGGGGGTCGAGGCGTTGTTGACGAAGAGCGCTGCGTTCGACGAAGCGTTGCTCGATCGTGGCCTCACCGATGGCGCGGCTCTGAAGGCGCGGTTCAGCGCGGCGTTCTCGAAATGAAGCGAGCCCTCGCCATCGCGACCGCGCTCGTCGCGACGGTCTTCCTGCCGCTCCTGGTGCTCCTGCTCAACAGCGGAAGCCCGGCGACCTGGCCAGGGCTGTGGTTGTCGCCCCAGGCCCTCAACGCCCTCTCGGGAACGCTGATCTCTTCCATCGGCGCGAGTCTCGTGGCGCTCGTGTTCGGTCTTCCGTTCGCGTGGCTGGTGACCCGCAGTGACGTGGCGGGCGCACGTGGTCTGAAGACGCTGGTGACGTTGCCGTCGGCGATCCCTCCGTATCTGTGGACGATGGGATGGATCGCGCTCGCCAACCCCCGCTCGGGCTGGCTCACGCTGGTGATCGGCCAGAACCGCCTCGACGTGTACGGGCTCGGTGGCATCGCCTTCGTGTTGGGAACATCGGCCCTGCCGCTCGTCGTGCTCTCGACCAGCGCGGCCTTCGAGCGCATCGACTCGTCACTCGAAGAAGCGGCGCGGCTGTCGGGAGCCTCGGCGCTGCGCACCTTCGCCACGATCACCCTGCCCCTCATCACGCCCGCCGCGCTCTCGGGAGCCGCGCTCGTCTTCGTCTTCGCGTCGGCGTCCTTCGGCGTCCCCTACCTGCTCGGCGTCTCGGCCAACCCGCCCACGCCGACGCTGACGACGCGCATCTATGGCGA
>JAUXRI010000322.1 GCA_030681895.1 Myxococcales bacterium
ACAGCGGGCGGGACTGCGACAGCGGGCGGGACTGCGACAGCGGGCGGGACTGCGACAGGGGGCGGAACCGCATCAGCGGGCGGGACTGCGACAGCGGGCGGTACCGCGGGCGGAGGCACGCCTCCCGGAATGGGGTGCACAACGACCGCCTCGGCTCCGCTCCTTGTGCTTTCGCTGCTGCTCCTGTCGAGGCGCCGCTTTGCAGCAAAGCCCTGAAGCTCGTCTTCATGACGGTGCGCGAACCGCATCGGCCGGCGGAAACGGTGGCGTCACCGCGGAACGGTTCCACGACCACCTCGCGCCTGGCTGCTGCTCCCGTCGAGGCGCCGCTTGCTGCAAGCCCTGAAGCTCTTTCTTCACGACGCTGGGGCGAACGCATCGGCACCGCGGAACAGTTGCGCGACCACCCGCGACCTCGCTGCTGCTCCCGTCGCGGCGAGGCTTGCGGCGAAGCGCGCGAACGCCATCGGCTGGCGCAACTGGCGTCACCGCGCAACGGGTGCGCGACCACCTCGCGCTCTCCCTCCAGCTCCCGCCGAGCCGCGGCTTCACCGCGGCTTCACTCCAACGCTGTGGAGGGAACCGCTGGTCGCTTCCGTCCACTCGCATCACTTTGAATCCGCTCATGGCTCCACTGTGCGCCCATGTCGTTGCATCTGCCGACAAGGGCGCACCGCGTAAACTCTGTTCGCCACTTCCCTGAATCCACCTCGCTCGGCTCGCGCGAAGATGAGTTCATGAACTTGCGCGTTGGAAGCTCCGGACAGAACGTTCTCACCCTGCAGCAGAAGTTGAATGAGGCTGGTTTCAACCCCGGCCCGCTCGACGGCGACTTCGGGCCACGCACGGAGCGCGCGCTCCGCTCGTATCAACAGTCGAAGGGCCTGCAGGTCGACGGCGTCGCCGGGCCTGCGACGGCTGGCGCGCTCGGTCTCTCTGGCTTCGATGCGCAGCCGCCTCGCGTCGACGGCAACACCGACATCTCAGGCGTTGCGCCGCCCAACGGCCGTGGCACTGGCACCACGCAGGAGTTCCTGTGGAACGCGATGGGCCAGCGCGGCAAGCCGTACATCTTCGGCTCCGAGGCGAGCCCGACCAACGACAACCCGGCCGCGTTCGATTGCTCGGAGTTGATCGAGTGGGCGGCCCGTCGCGCGGGCGTGAACTTCCCCGACGGGAGCGCCGCTCAGATTGACGCGACGACCCCGATGTCGGTCGAAGAGGCGCTGCGTACGCCGGGCGCGTTGCTCTTCCGTGCGGGGAATCCGCCGGCGACCCCGAACCACATCGCCATCAGCCTGGGCGACGGGCGCACCATGGAGGCGCGTGGACGCCGCTACGGCACCGACATCTTCGACAACGCCGCGAGCCGCGAGTGGACGCGCGCCGGCACGATCCCCGGCCTGTCTTGAACCGCTCGTCACGGCCGGGGCGGATTCCGCCCCAATCGTGACACTCGTTGTTTCGTCAGATGGCTTCGGACACCGACGCCAGCAGGAACTCATGCGTCCGCATCGCGGGCGTCACCGTCTCGGCGTCGTTCGCGGCGTCGAGCTCGACGGACAGCGCGTCGCACTTCGTGAACGCGTCGGCCACCGACTGGTTGAACCTGAAGTTGTTCACCGGCGCGACGATCTGACCGTTCTCGATCAGGAACGTGCCGTCGCGGGTAAGGCCGGTGAGCAGCAAGGTCTGCCCGTCGACCCAGTTCGTGTACCAGACACGGCTGATCAACACGCCGCGCGTGATGCCTTCGAGGAGCTTCGCGCGAGGCGTCGTGCCGGCTGCGAGCTCGAAGCCTCCGTGCCCGCCGATCGGTTGGAGCTTCGTCTTCCCGGCCCAGAAACGTGACGTCGCCAGCGCGTCGAGACGGCCCGCGGTGATCCACGGCTGCGACTGCAGCGCCCGGCCTTCACCATCGAACGGGAGCATCGGCGTTCGGGTGTTGCGTGGGTCGCTTCGCAGCGTCACCAGCGGCGAGAACAGCTGCTCTCCGATTCGGCTCGAGCCCGGAGCCTTCGAGAAGAACGAACGCCCCTCATCGGCCGCGCGCTGATCCATGGCGCTCAGGAGCGACTCGGCGAAGTTTGCGGTCGCGGCCGGCTCCAGCACGACGGTGTATCGACCCGGCTCCAGCTTGCGCGGGTTCTCGGAGCGCTTCGCCGTGTCACACGCGTTCTTCGCGACGGCGCGCGCGTCGAGCCCCTGGAGCCGTCGCCCGTAAAACTGGCCGCGACCCGAGCCGGTGCCCGACGGCGTTCTCGCGGTGACGGTCAGCTGCAGCCCGGTCGCCGGGTGCACCTGGACGAGGCCGGCTGACGACGCCTTGCCGACGAGCCCGCTCCACTGAAACAGAAACCCGGCGGTCGACAGCGAGAGCTCGCGGCCCGGCGCCAGCGCGTCTTTCACCAGCGCCGCGCGGCCCTTCGCGTCGAGCGCGTCGACCTTCGGGTCGAACGCCAGCTCGTTGCGGACCACCTTCTGCGGCCCGAGCACCGGCATCAGCTCTGGATCGTCAGGCGCCAGCTTCGCGAGGCGAACGGTGCGCTCGACCATCGCCGCGATCGACGCGTCATCGGTCTGGTTGCTCGAGCTCGTCGCAGCCTTGTTCCCGAGCTGCACCGAGATCGTCAGCGCGGCCTCGTCGACTTCTCCTGCCGTCGTCACCTCGTTGCGAGCGAAGCGAACGTGCGCGCGCTTCGAGGACTCGAGCCCGACGAACACCTCGGCCTTCGGCTCCAGCTTCTTCGCGGCCGACAGCACCTTCTGCATCGCCTGGCCCAGCTGCTTTTCAGAGAGGGGCATGACTCAGGCTCCCTTCTTCGTGCGCGTGTTGATGACCGAGATCTTCTTGAACCGGGTCGGCGGGCAGCCGTGGCTCACCGGGTTCGATTGCGCGGGCTCGCCTTTGCCGTCATCGAAGGCCGAGCCGAGTCGGAACTCCTTCTCGCCGCCGATGAGATCGCACGCATTCCAGAACTCGAGCGTGTTCGACTGGTAGCCGACGTCGCGGAGCGCGCGCGACACCTTGCCCTTCTTCACCTCGTAGAACATCTGCCCGGTGAACTGGAAGTTGAAGCGCTGGTGATCGATCGACCAGCTGCCGTTGCCGAGCACGTAGACGCCGTCGTCGGTCGCGGCGATCAAGTCCTTCACGCCGAGCGGCTTGTCGCCTGGCTGCAGCGAGACGTTCGGCATGCGCTGGAAGGGCACCGAGGCGTGATCCTGCGCGTACGAGCAACCGCGCGACGCCTTCTCACCAATCCACGCGGCTTGATCGCGCGTCGTCTGGTAGCCGACGAAGCGGCCCTTCTCGACGAGGTTCCACTTACCGGTGCGCACGCCGTCGTCGTCGTAGCCGCAGGTGGCTAGGCCTCCGGGCGTCGTCTTGTCGGCGTACAGCGTGACAATCGGAGAGGCGTACTGGAGCGTCTTCAACTTGTCGGGTGTCGCGAAGCTGGTGCCCGCGAAGTTCGCCTCGTCTCCGAGCGCGCGATCGAGCTCGGTGGGGTGGCCGACGGACTCGTGAATCGTGAGCCACAGGTTCTCGGGCGAGAGGATGAGATCTCGTCTTCCCGGCTCGACGGGCGCGGCTGCCAGCTTCTCTCGCGCGTCCTCCGCGACCTGCTCGGCGTCTTCCACGAAGCGCGACTCGGCGAGGTATTCCCAGCCGGCCTGTCGCGCCTGCCCGTCCCACCCACGTGAGACGAAGTCGCCGTCCTTCACGAGCGTGACCGAGTACGACGGGCCGATGCGGGTGATCGCCTGCTCGATGAGCGCGCCGTCGGTGCTGGCGAAGAGCTTCCACTCCAACCGCGTCGACAGGTTCACCGACGAGAACGACGTCACCTTCTGCTTTCGCAGCGTGTTCGAGATGCCGAGCAGCAGCTCGAGCTTGTCGGCGACGGGGATCTTGAACGGGTCCTTCTGCATTGGCGTCTGCCAGACGTCGACGTGCGCAGGTTCGGGCGCGAGCTCGATGGGCTTCGTGCGCAGGCTGGCGTTCGCGGTCGCGATGCCGAGGGCCGTCTGGGTGACGCGCTTCACCTCACCGGCGTCGACGCGCGCGGTGGCCGCGAAGCCCCAGGCGCCGTCCTTCAGCACCCGAACACCGACGCCGTACCGCTCGGAGTCGGCTGCGCCCGCCGCGTGATCGTCGCGCACCGAGACGTTCTCTTCGCGTCGTCGGTGAATGCGCACGTCGGCATAGGTCGCGCCGCCCGCGCGCGCGGTCGACAGGGCGGCATCGACGACGGCCAACAGCAGCGGCTCGACGACGAGGCCACGGGCCTCCGCCAGACCGCTTCGGGACGCGATGACCGACGCGGCCGCGAGACCGGTCGAGGTAAGGAACTGCCTTCGGGTCCAGGGAGACATTCGCGCAAGGTGCCACGGCCGGGCGGGACTGTGGGTAGCCTTTTCAGGGTGTTGTCCCGAGGTCGCGGACGTCTGTCAGGGCTTCGATGACGCATCGGGCCGCGCGGGAGTCACGTTTGCGCAGCCGGGGGGGCTTGCGTGTAAGACGGTCAGCCTTCCACTCGCAGTCGAGGGGTTCCCCCGAAATGCCCGGTCCGATCACCAACAACCGCGTCACCACGCCGCAGACGACGAACACCACGGCGACCACCAACACCACGACGCCGACGCCGGCGACTCCAGCGGCACCGACGACGCCGACCACGCCTGGCTGGGCCCCTCAGGCCTCGACCGGTGGCCGCGTGCAGCGGAACGACCCCGATGGCATGGTGAACCGCGTTCAGATTCCGCAGAGCGCGCCGATGCACAAGAAGGGCACGGCCACGTTCGAGGGCGCGAAGCTGAAGCCCGAGGTGCTGCAGAACTCGTTCGGCGGCATCAAGGCCGAAGACTTCGGCACCACGAAGGTGAAGCTCCCCGGCATGGGTGGACCCGGCAAGGAGTTCACCGTTCGCGACATGCAGTACGACCTCGGCGGCGGCAAGGTCGGCATGCGCTTCGTGCCGGTGGCCGACAACGATCCCGCCGCGAACAAGGCGATGGATGATCTCATCCGCAAGGAGTCGAAGCTCGGCCCCAACGATCCGATCTTCACGCTCGTCGCGTACATTCACCCCGAGAAGCACGCGGGCTCGATCAAGGAGCTCGGCGACACGATGCTCAAGACCGAGATGGGCAACACGCACACTGGCGCGTACGTCGGCGGCGGCAAGACGACCAACTCGCCTGAGACGTACCACGGCAAGACGTGGCAGGTGAAAGGCTACCCGGCCAACGTGCAGACCATCTCGCTCGCGGGCGTGCCGCAGGGAGAGCTGAACAAGAACCTGCTCGCGGCCGACAACGTGCTGAACAACGGCGTGAAGTTCCCGCCCGACTACAAGAACGACCCGTACAAGACCGTCGATATCAACACGACGCTGATGTTCTACCGCGACTGGATCAAGGGCGAGTCGTACCTGAAGGACGATCCGAAGTGGCACACGTACTGCGCCGAGCACAAGACGATCGTCACCAACGTCGGCCTGAACGTTCCGCACAACGAGAACTCGTTCAAAGAGATCTTCGGCGCGGATGAAGGCAGCAAGCTGTGGGGCCAGTTCAAGGAGAAGTACGAGGCCGCGAACGGCCGCCCGTTCACCGCTGCCGACGAGACGCACTTCGAGCCGCTCTGGAAGAAGGAAGGCCTCAAGCCGGAGCAGATTCGTGCGCCGAGCAAGGCCGAGTACGACGCGCACCAGGCGGCCCGCTTCGACGGCACGCTGAAGTCAGGCGCGTACCAGGGCTACGAGCCGTTGCCGGTCGGGCGCTCGCTGGCGTGGAAGCCCGAGTCGACCGCCGACCTCGTGAAGAACTTCATGGAGACCTACGCGCCGTTCAAAGAAGTCGGCGGCGTGATCAGCTCAGCCGCGATCTTGAGCTTCAAGCCGGTCGCCATGGAGCGCATGGGCATCAGCGAGGCGGAGTTCATGAAGCTCGCGAAGCCGCTGCTCCAGGAAATGATGGCTGCCGAGGCGTTGGCGCGGGCTCCGACCGACCCGGCGAAGCTGCCTGAGTGGTCGCAGCAGACGACCGGCGCGCTTTACGTTGGGCTCGGTGGCAAGCCGACTGACTTCGCTCCTGGCGGCACGGTGAACCCGGCGCTGATGGGCCTCGCGAAGGAGCTCATGGGCAAGGTGCCGGGCGCGCTCGCACAGCTGCCGAAGGTGGCGACGATGGATGCGGGCAAGCGCAACGACTACGCGAACGGGTGGATGCGGAAGAACATTCAGGACGAGCTCGCGGCCGCACGTGGCGCGATGGTCTCGGACCCGGGCAAGACCGAGTACTACTCGCCGCCTGCCGTCACCAACCGCGTCGTCAACGGCATCGTCGACTCGAACCGGTTCGTGAAGATTCGCGTCGTGGCCACGGCCGTCGACGCGAGCGAAGTGCAGTAAGCGTTCGTAGTGATTCTGGCCCGCGTTCCTTCTCGGGAGCGCGGGCCTCGTCATTCGCTCCGCATGACGAGGCTTCAGGTCCTCGGCGCGTCACCTGCATCCGCCGCCGTCGTCTCGCCACCGGCCCGCCTCAGGCCCAGCGACTTCATCTTCTTGTAGAAGTGCCCGCGCTCGAGATCGAGCAGCCGCGCCGCTTCGGTCGCGTTGTCCTTCGTGAACGACAGCGCGCCGAGAATGATCTCCCGCTCGGCCTCTTCCACCTGATCGCGGAACGGCTTGTCGGGCTGGAAGCGCATCACCGGAGCCGCCACCGGAACCGGCGTCATCGGCACCGCGATGTTCATCGGCGCGCTCATCACCACCGGCGTCGACGACTGCTGCACCGGAGCGGACTCCACCTGCGCCACCATCACTCTCCGCCGCGGCCACATCGCCTCGACGTCGGTCATCGTCACCAGCGGGCCCTCACACAGAATCGCGAGCCGCTCGACCAGGTTACGCAGCTCACGCACGTTGCCCGGGTAGTCGTGCTCGAGCATTCGCTGGAGCGCATCGGGAGCAACACGCAGCACCTTGCGGCCATTCTTCCGGCACGACTCCTCGAGGAACGCGTCGATGAGCACGTGCAGATCGTCTTTGCGCTCACGCAGGGGAGGGGAGTGCAGCTGCACCACGTTCAGCCGGAAGTAGAGGTCCTCTCGGAACTTCCCGTTGCCGATCTCTCGCTCGAGGTCCTTGTTCGTCGCGGCGATGACGCGCACGTCGACCTTGCTCGTCTCGCTGCCACCGACGCGCTCGAGCTCACCCTCCTGCAATACCCGCAACAGCTTCGCCTGCATCGCCTGCGGCATGTCGCCGACCTCG
>JAUXRI010000036.1 GCA_030681895.1 Myxococcales bacterium
GTCGTGCGCGAAGCCCGTGCGCTGTGGTCGACGCCGCCTGACGCCCGCCTGGGCGGCCGGTTCGGCACGCGCCTGCTGCTCGACTGTTCCCGCGACGCGCTGGGTGCACCGCTCGCAGGCAGACCTGGCGTGGCGTACCTCGTCGGCGCGCCGCTGCAGGTGCAGGCCGTCATCACCGACTCCGCAGGCATCGACACCACCCAGCCGTGGCCGATGGCTGGCCACGACCCGCGCGGCACCAACAACGCCGCGACGTCGCTGGCCCCGTTCCAGTGCCCCTGAGGGAGGGCGCGCTCGCTTCGCCGCTCAGGGACCGCTGTCGTCGCCCGGCGTCTCGACCAGCCCCGGCAGTGACAGCTCGAGCCCGCCCACGAGGGTGCGGTTGAGGCTCGCCAGCGATGCGGTGCCGACGTCGAGGGTCTCACGCAGCCGCTGCTGCACGAACTCGAGCATGCGCTCGCGCGCGTCGACCAGCCATCGCGTGGTGGTCGCCCGGTGCACGCCGTACATGCGGCCGAGCGCTTCGGCCGAGACGCCCTCGACGTAGTGCAGCCTCAAGACCGTGCGCTGACGAACCGAGAGCGCCGCCATCGCTTCGGTCACCGCGCGGGCCGCGTGGGGCTCGAGCTCGGACCACTGCACGCGCTCTTCAGGGCCTGTCGTCGACCCGGCGATCGACGCGAGCTCGAGCCAGCCGTCGCCGATGTGGTCTTCGCGCCGGCGTTGGTCGCTGCGGTGCGCGTCGGCGAGGCACCGCATCGCCATCACCATCACGAAGGCCTTCAGCGGCCCGACGCCGGTGTAGTCCGCCAGCCGCGGCGGTCGCGGAGGCTCGGCCACCAACAGCTTCACCTGCACCTGGTGAATCAGCTCGTCGGCGTCGCTCGCGTCACGTCGCACCGCCAGCGCGATGAGCGGCCGCGTGTAGCGCTCGAAGGCGGCGATGGCGTCGCGCTGATCGTCCAGGCAGGCCCACGCGAGGAAGAGGTCTTCGACGTGGAGCGACGAGAGGCCGTGCCCTTCCACCGCGCGCTCCACGAGGAACTCGCCGAACGCGGCCCCGTCGAGCTGCGCCTGCGGCCAGCGCTCCTGAACGGCGCCGACGATCCGGCTCGCCTCGAGCACCGTCGGAATGAGTCCGTTGGCGGCCCCCAGCAAGGCCTCGGCGTGGGGTCCCGTCATGCCGCGCTCCTCACCGCCATCGAACGCCACCCGCCGCTTCGCCAGATCACGACCAACAGTGTCAGCGCCAGGACGACCGAGCCAGTGAAGAAGCGCTCGGCCCAGGCGGGCAGCCACAACGCCAGCACCTGCCCCACCACGAGGACGAACGCCGCGACGCCCATGCTCCAGTGGTGAATGAGGGCGGCGGTGCCGAACCCGATGGCGATGAGCGGCAGCTCGAAGGCGATGACCTGCCAGCGCGGCAGCTCGAGCCACGCCCCCGCGAAGCGGATGAGCACCTGCCCCACGGTGATGACCACCGCCAGGCCCACCATCTGCCGGCTGAGCGCTGAGCCACGCAGGGCCGCGCGAAAAGCCACGGCGAGCCCGCCGATGGCAGCGAGGAAGAGGAGCGAGGCGATGGCGAGCGACCAACGGCTCGAGGAGAGGACCGGAAACGAGAACCTCAACGCGTAGAAGCCAAGGGTGGTGACGAGAATCGCGCTCAGCAGGCGCAGGCGGTGGGCGCGACCGACGCTCGGGTCGTGGGCCCGCGCGTAGCTCTGCAGCGCGCGCTGCTCCGAGCTGGCGCGCTCGACCCGGGCTCGCAGCTCCGGCAACGGCTGGGGGCTCGCGTCCAGGGCCAGGGCAGCGACGGCCGGGTGCCCGTCTTCCAGCGCGCACTCGACTTGAAACGTCGTCAGCTCGCGCGCCACCGAGAGCGCGGCGGAGTTCTCGGCCGCGAACTCGAGGGCCGTCGACAGCGCGAACGACGCCTCGTTGGCGGTGCGGGCGGCGGCGTCGGCTCGCTCCTCGCGCTGACGGCGGGCGTGCACGAGCAGCTGCTGGGAACGGCGGACCAGCCGCGACGCGTGCTGGGTTCTCTGGCACGCCTCGATCGCCCGGAGGAACTCGGTCGCGCTCGCCTGCCGCGCCGCAGGGTCGGGCGAGAGCGCGCGCCGGGCCACCTCGACCAGCTCGGGGCTCTGGGTCTCACCGTCGAACGAGGGCACCTCGTCGAGGGAGCGCGACGCCACGCCTGCGAAGGGCGCACGGCCGAACAGCAGCTCGTAGAGCACGGCGCCGAGAAGGTAGACGTCGGTGCGCGGCGACAGCGGCGTTCGAGCACCGGGGAGCGTCTCTGGCGCCTGGTACGACGGCGTTCCGGCGCCATCACCGGGCACCACGTGCGGCAGACGGCCGGTCGGGTCTTCGTCGAGCAGGCCGCCGATGCCCCAGTCCATCAGGAGCACTTCGCCGAACCGGCCGATCATCACGTTCGCAGGCTTGATGTCGCGGTGCAGGACTCCACGCTCGTGGGCGAACGCGGTCGCGCCGCACACGGTCGCCAGCACCCGCAGGTTCCACTCGAGCAGCTCGGCGCCGAACCGTCGCACCACGGCCTGGCGATCGCCGAGCAGCGTCGACCACGGCTCCCCTTCGACGCGCTTGAGCACGACCTGCAGCTCGCCCTCGTCGCTGGTGGTGAGGAAGTGCACGGGCACGATGGCCGGGTGCTCGAGCGCGCCGGTCAGCCGGGCCTCGCGCAGCAGCTGGTCTCTCGCGCCCTGGTCGCCATGACGCCGCGACATCTTGACGGCCACCTCGCGCTCGAGGCCGTGCTGGGTCGCGAGCAACACGGTGGCCATGCCTCCGCGGCCGAGCACCCGCCGGAGTGACAGCCCCTCGGAACGAACCGTCACCTCAGGCTCGAAGAGCGGCTTTCGGGCCGGCCGTGCGACGAGCTCCGCGAGGGCCCGGCGAAGGGTCGGGCTCGCGTCGAGCGCCGCCTCGAAGGCCTCGAGCTCGGCGCCTTTCAGTTCTCCACGCGCGAACAGCCGCAGGCGCTCGTCACTCGACATTGGAGAGGAGCGAACCGCAAAGCCACCCGCCTTGTCGAGCTTTCGACGTTGCCTCGCGTCGCGCTCCAGGCGCAGGATTCTCGGCATGTCTCGCGCCCCGATTCCGACGTACACCTTCGCGCTCGTCGTCGTGAAGCTGGGCCGCAAGATCGCGCTCATCCGTGACGAGAAGAACGGGCGCGCCTGGTCTCTGCCGGGCGGGCGCATCGACGTGGGAGAAGAGCTCCTCTCGGCCGCGCGCCGCTACGCCGCGAACGAGACGGGCCTGAGCGTCGAGCTCGAAGGGGTGCTCCGCGTGCAGCACACGCTCGTCGATGGTGGTGAGGCGCGCCTGCGCGTCTGCGTGGTGGCCCGCCCGTCCGATGACCGCGACCTCAAGACCGTCTCTGATGCGCACTCGGCGACGACGCAGTGGTTCAGCCGGGAACAGCTCACGACGCTGTCGCTCAAGAGCAAAGAGGTGAAGCAGTTCGTCGACCTCGCGCTCGATGGCCCGGTGTACCCGCTGTCGCTGTTGTCGTGGGAGCAGTGACGTCAGGCGGGAACGCGCTCGAGCAGCACGCGCACGGTGCCCTCGAAGTCCTCGACGTGAACCCAGTGCCCGGTCTGCAGCACGTCGACGGTGCACCGCCCGCCTGAACCCGCGGCGATGGCCATGGCCCGCTCCCGGTCGCCCACGTCGAACACCTTCGAGCGCGCGCCGATGACGAGGTGAAAGCCGGGCCCCGCGTCCGACGCCATTCGCTCGAGCACCGGCCAGCAATCGCTGGCGAAGTACGACGCGAGCAGCGCGCGGATTCGCCCGAGCGAGAGGGTGAAGTGAAGGCCTGCGGCGCCGCGCTCCAGGTTCATCGCCAGCCACTGGCCGATGCCTGCGTCGATGCCCGCGGCTGTGAGGTAGGCGACGAAGGCCTCTCGCGACGGGAAGACGGCGGGCGCGGCGTCGAGGGTCGAGAGCACCGTCATCGTCAGCTCGCTGCCGCGGAAGTCGAGGCGCTGGCCCGGCGCGCTGTCGAGAATGACGAGGTGCTCGAGGCCTTCGAGGCGCTCCGGCAGGAGCATCGCCACCTTGCCGCCGAACGAGTGGCCGAGCACCGCGCGCACCGGCACCGTCAGCGCGCGCGCCATCTGCGCCACGTCGTCAGCCGCCGTCACCACCGTGTCGTCGCCTTCGACGCCCTGCGACTGGCCGTGCGCGCGCAGGTCGACCAGCACCGCCTGCCACGAGGGCCGGGCGTCGACGAAGCGCCGCGCGAGCGTGCGCAGGTTGGTGCCCTGCCCGAGAATGCCGTGCAGCAACACGAGGGCGCGGGTCGGCGTCGCGCCAGGAGCCTGCAGGGTTTCGAGGTGCAGCTGCATGGGCACGAGGTCTTGCGGGTGTCGCGCCCGGTTTCAAGCTCGCTTCAGCCGACCGAGGCGATGGGCGGCACGTGCGCCTTCACGAAGCGCGAGATGACGCGTTGCAGGTCTTCGGGGCGCACGGGCTTGGCGAGGAAGTCGTCCATGCCGGCGGCGAGGCAGCGCTGGCGGTCGCCATCCATGGTGCCAGCGGTGAGCGCCACCACGGGCAGCTCGGTGCCGTGGAGCAGCCGCAACCTCCGCGTCGCTTCGAAGCCGTCCACGACGGGCATCTGACAGTCCATGAAGACGAGGTCGAACGACTGCTCGGTGAGGGCCTCGAGCGCGACGGCGCCGTTGTCGGCGATGACGACGGAGCAGCCGAGCTTGCCGAGCAGCCCGCGAATGACGCGCTGGTTGATGACGTTGTCCTCGGCGACCAGCACCCGCAGGCCGGGGAACGGGACGATGGGCTCGACGATGGCGCGAATCGAGACGGGCAGCGGCACCAGGGCGCGGACGAGCGCGTCGAGCAGCGGGCGGCGCCGCACGGGCCGGCTGAGCCGGAAACACCCGGGTGGAAACTCGGCCGCCGTGGTGCGCTTCGACGTCAGCACGCCGACCTTCCGATGCGGGGCCACCAGCCGGGCTGCCGTCGCGCGCGAACTCGGCCCCGTCGCTTCGTCGTCGACGAGCACGGCCTGAAAGTCCTCGGCCATCGCGAAGGCGGTGAGCTCCGAGTCGGTGACGTCGACGATGGCGCCGGCGCTCTCGAGCACCTGCTGCATGTCGGCGCGCGTGAGCGACGGCGGCGCGACGAGGAGGACGGTTCGGCCCGCGAGCAACCGCATCGCGCTGGTCGACGGCGTCTCGTCGAAGGCGAGCAGCACCGAGAAGGTCGTCCCTGACGCGCCGGTCGCCACCTCGATGGTCCCGCCCATCAACCCGACGAGCCGCTTGCAGATGGCGAGGCCCAGGCCGCTGCCGCCGAACCGGCGCGTGGTGCTCGAGTCCTCCTGCGCGAACGAGGCGAAGAGCTTCGGGAGCGCGGCCGGAGCGATGCCGATGCCCGAGTCCTTCACCGCGATGGTCACCTCGCGGCGGCCCTGGTCGTCGAAGCCCTTGCCCAGCAACAGCTGCACTTCGATGGTGCCCACCTCGGTGAACTTCACCGCGTTGGACAAGAGGTTGAGCAACACCTGACGCAGGCGCGTGGGGTCGGCCAGCACGCGGTCGGGCGCGGTCGGCGAGGCCTGCACCACCACGGTGAGGTTCTTCGCTTCGGCCCCGTCGGACACCACGGCCACCGCCTCGTCGATGAGGTCGCGCAGCGAGACGGGAATGCGCTCGAGCGTCACCTTGCCGGCCTCGAGCCGCGAGAAGTCGAGAATGTCGTTGAGCAACGCGAGCAGGCCTTCGCCGCACGCGCGCAGGTTGTCGACGTAGTCGCGCTGCTGCAGGGACAGGGGAGTGTCGGCCAACAGCCGGGTCATGCCGATGACGCCGTTCATCGGCGTGCGAATCTCGTGCGACATCACCGCGAGGAAGTCGGCTTTCGCCCGCGCGAAGTCGAGCGCCGAGTCGCGAGCCCGCTTGAGGCCGTCTTCGTAGCGGACGCGCTCGGTGAGGTCGTGCCACTCGACCAGGAGCACGCGCTGAGCGCCGAAGGACTGCGGGGTCAACGTCACCTCGACCGGCACATCTTCGCCCGCCGTCGTGCGGAGCACCCAGTCGAAGCGATGGCTGCCCTGCTCGAAGGCCAGCTGCTCCATCTCGGCAGACTTCACGTCACTGCGGGTGCCATCGGGCTGCGCCTCGGGAGAGAACTGTCTCGGCGACAGCCGCAGCAGGTCGGACTTCGAGCGGTAGCCCAGCAACGCCACCGCGGCCGGGTTGCAGTCGACGACACCCGAGGGGTCGGTCAGCAGGTGCGGCGTGGAGGACTGTTCGAAGAGCAGGCGGAAGCGCTCCTGCGACGCGACGCGCTCGGTGATGTCGGTGAGCAGCCACAGCTGGCCTTCACCCACCGTCGTGCAGTGCACCTGCACCAGCCGCTCCCAGCCGTCTTTGCGGGTGATGGGCGCGGTGCGCGCGTCGAGGAAACCCTGCGCGCGGTCTGCCTCGTAGAGTTCCCGCACCATCGGCCCGTCGTCGCGGTACAGCGCCTTGAACCAGGCAGCGAGCGTCGTCACCTCTTCACCACGGAAGCCGGTGAGGGCGCAGGCCTGGGCGTTGGGGTGCACGTGCTCGCCCACCACCGCGACGGCCGGCGTCGGGAGCGCCATCACCAGTCGCTCGAGCTCTGCCATTGGCGTGACGGGTGAGAGCAACCCGCCAATGACGGTGCCCACTCGCGTCAGCGCGGCGACCTGCTCGCGGTCGAACGCGTTGGGAGACGTGGACAGCGCCCAGAGCGTGCCGACGACGGGCCGCTGCGCGTCGGCCTGCAGCGGCACCGCGACCAGCGTTCGAACCTGAAGGCGCAGCACGACGGGGTTCGCCGAGAATTGGCCATCAGCCGCCACGTCGCGGACGACGAGCGCGGTCTTCACCACCGGCAGATGGCCACCGGGGTCAGCGACGCCCCACAGAGTCTGAGAGGCCCCGGTCTCGACGATGAGGCCGGTCGCGCCGGCCAGCGCGGCCGCGAGGGCAAGCGCCTGATCAACGGGACCTTCTGTCGGTGCTCCCTCGGCGGCGCGGTGCATGGGTTCCCCGACCCACGCGCTGTGCAAACGGCGATCCCCGTCAGCGAACTGACCGATCAGCCTCGCTCACTGCACACAGACGCCGCCGATGATGGGAAACGTGATGCAGCTGCCGCGACAGCACGGAGCGTTCGCCGAGCAGCGCTCGTCTGCGACGCGGCAGTAACAGGCGTTCACGCTCCCGGTCGGTGCGGGGCCGCACGTCTGAGGAGCGCCGCGGCACTCACTGGAGGAGCCCACCATGGTGCAGCCATCGAGACAGCGCCCGGTGGCGTCGCTGTTCGACGAGCTCTCGGGCTCGCACACTCCATCGCCACCACACGTGCCGCCGCTGCGCAGACACCAGCCGTAGCAGTACCCGCCGTTGTTGCTGGCGCGCAGACAGAGGCCCGTCTCGCAGTCGGTGTTGGTGGAGCAGGCGCCGCCGTACTTCGGCTTCAGCTTGTCTTTGAGCTCGCACAGCTTGCTCCACGGGTTGCAGCCGTAGGTGGTGCCCAGCGCGCGACAGTCTCCATCGCTGCTGCACATCGGCGTGCACCAGCTCGGGCTCGACGAGTCTGCGTCGTCGTCGTGGCACGCGTAGCCCGGCCGGCAGGCCATCGAGCCCGAGCCTGAGCAGCGTTGCCGGCAGAAGGTACCGAACTGATCTCCCAGGCACACGGCGTCGGTCGGGCAGCCAGCCGAGACGCCGGCGTCGCTGCGATTGCAGGTGTTGAGCCCGGCCACGCAACTGCCGCCAGGCCAGCCCGTCTGGTCTTCGGTGTTGCACGTGCCGGCCGCGCATTGACTGCCGACGATGCACGCCTTGCCGACCGCGAGGTTGCTGCACATCGGGTCTGCGACGCAGCCCATGTCGCCGCAGTCGACCGCGCCGTTGCAGTTGTTGTCGCGGCCGTCGGTGCAGCTCATCTCAGTGCCCATGCCGACGCAGTCGGAGTCGGCGCAGTCGGTGCGCGTGTCGAGATCGTTGTCGGTGCCGTCGCTGCAGTCCGCCTCGGCCGGCAGGTTGTTGCGGCACATGCACCCGGCACCACACAACTGGTTGTTACAGCCCGAGTCCTCACAATCGATGAAGCCGTTGTTGTCGTTGTCGAAGCCATCGCTGCAGGCCATCGCCTCGGGCGTGGGCGTGGTGGCGCAGCGGTTGGTCGCGCCGAAGCAGTCCATCGTGTCGGCGCAGTCGCGCAGGCCGTCACCGTCGTTGTCCATCTTGTCGGTGCAGGCCGTCTCACGCCGACGCCCGGAGCCGCAGGTGCAGCCGGCGCCACACGCGGTGCCGTCGCAGTCGGGCGTGTCGAGGCAGTCGGCGTTGCCGTCGCCATCGTTGTCCATCGAGTCGGTGCAGGCGGTCTCGACCTTGCGGAGGTTCCTGCAGGTGCACCCGGCGCCGCACGACGTGTCGACGCAGTCGGAGTCGGCGCAGTCGGCGTTGCCGTCGCCGTCATTGTCCATCGTGTCGGTGCACGAGGTCTCGGCCTTCATGCTGGCGCGACAGGTGCAGCCCATGCCGCAGGAGCGCATCGCACAGTCCGTGTCGGCGCAGTCGCGTTGCCCGTCGTTGTCGTTGTCGAGGCCGTCACTGCACTCACCTTCGCCGCGGTTGCCGCCGACACACGCGCAGCCGGCGCCACAGGTGACGCCTTCGCAGTCCGTGTCGGTGCAGTCGGAGCGCGTGTCGCCGTCGTCGTCCATCATGTTGCCGCAGTCGACCTCACCGCGAACGCCACCGTCGGTGCACGCGCAGCCGACGCCGCACGACTGACGCAGACAGGCCGGGTCTCCGCAGTCCTTCTTCCCGTTGTTGTCGTTGTCGAGCGCGTCGAAGCAGGCGAGCGGCGCTTCGGCACCGCCGTCTCCGCAGCCGGGCTTGCCCTGACAGTCGGGGTCCGCGCAGTCGACCTTCGAGTTCCCGTTGTCGTCCTCGCCGTTGTCGCAGTTCTCGATGCGCAGGCAGTTGATGTCGGTGAGGCAGGCAGGGTCGGCGCAGTCGATGAAGCCGTTGCGGTCGTCGTCGAGCGTGTTGACGCAGTTCTCGAGCGCCACCACGCACAGCGGCTCGGCGAAGCACGTCGGGTCGAGGCAGTCGGACTTGCCATCGCCGTTGTCGTCGAGGCCGTTGCCGCAGATCTCCTTGCGCGGAGGCGGGGTCGGAGGCGTACACGCGCACAGCCACAGGCTCACGCAGGCGACGAGGGCGGCGATGAGGC
>JAUXRI010000329.1 GCA_030681895.1 Myxococcales bacterium
CGCGACGGCAGCGCTCCTCCGCCACCCCCGCACGCTGCAGGCCCACCAGACCCTGATGCAGGTGCACTACGCGCAGAAGCAGTTCTCGCTCGCGCGCCTCATCGCCCTGCGCGCCACCAAGATCGAAGAGAACGACCCCGAGATCTACTTCACGCTCGGCCTGCTCAACCTCGCCGAGAAGGAGCCCGTGAAGGCTCGCGTGCAGTTCAAGCGCGCCGTCGAAGCGCGCGCCGACTTCCTGCCCGCGCACTACCAGCTCGCGAAGATGGCCTTCGACCAAGAGGACTACGGCAGCGCCGAAGAGCACGTGCGCCGCATCCTCCAGGCCAACGGCAACAACGCCGAGGCGCTGGTCAACCTGGGCGTCGCGTACAAGGGCATGGGGCAGATCGACAAGGCGCTCCAGGCCTACGACGCCGCGCAAAAGCTCAACTCGAACCTGCCGGCGCTCTACCTGAACCGCGGCATCATCATCGGCCTCAAGGGCGACCCCGAGAAGGCGATCACTTATTACAAACAATTCCTCCAGCTCTCGGGCGGAGAGACCTCGGTCAACGCCAACCATCAGGTCTTCGAGCTCATCAAGGAGCAGGAGACCGTCATCGCGACCCGCGAAGAGATGAAGAAGGCGGAAGAAGAAGCCAAGAAGATGGAAGAGGAGATGAAGAAGGCCGAGGACGCGGCGAAGGAAGAAGAGCGCAAGAAGAAGGAGGAGGAGTTCAAGAAGCAGCAGGAGGCCGCGAAGGGCAAGGCCGCTGCTGACGCGCTGAAGGACGAGACCAAGCCTGCCGACGGGAAGGGCGAGCCGAAGAAGGAGGAGCCGAAGAAGGACGAAGCTCCGAAGGCTGCGCCGCCCCCTGCCAAGCCTGCCGCCGCCGCAACTCCCGAACCGAAGAAGGAAGCGCCGAAGAAAGAGGAGCCGAAGAAGCCAGCGGCTCCCGCCGATGAGCCCAGCGACGGGCTCTGACCTTCAAACCGTCGGAACAGCGCTGCTCGGCCAGGCGTCGAAGGTGACCAACCCCTCGTGGAGTCACTCATGCGCCTTGCCGTCGTGTTTTCCCTGTGTGTCGCTGCCACCTCGTTCGCTCAGAATGAGCGGACTCCGAAGAAAACGCCCGTTCAGACCCTCGATCTGACCGGCACCACCCTCGAAGGTGGCATCGAGCGTCCCGTCATGGAGTTCACCGTTCTGCCGGAGCGGCCCAGGTTCAAGCGCCTCATTCAGATCCGCGGGTCCTTCGCGAACGAGCTTCACCAGTCCGTCGACGCGCTCCGCTGAGAATCAAGTGTCGGCGAAGTGCCCACAGCGGTGGTCACACCATGTCTCACCCTGTGCGATGCCAGAAACGAGTGCAGGACGTTTGCGGACACCTCGAGAGTGGTAGGGTCTGCCACTGAAAAGGGTCTCAGGAGGTTTCATGATGTCGAAGCACCTGTTGTTCGTCGTCGCAGCTGCGCTGCTCGCGACGTCTTCGTTCGCTCAGGACAAAAAGGGCGGCGACGGCAACGTCACCTACAACAAGAAGACCGAGTACTCGTTCGAAGACGACACCATCGAGGGCGATCTCACCAAGCCCGATGGCGAGTACGTGGAAGCCCGCAAAAAGGTGAAGCACTCCAACCTGATCAAGATTCGCGAAGAGTTCAAAGACAAGGTCATGCAGTCCGTCGGCGAACTCTGAACCCCGGCGGAACCTCGTCCCCGCTGCGGTGTCGGAGCGGGTGCCGGTTCGAAGTCGCCATCGAAACTGTTTCCTGGAGGCACCAGTGCCCGTCCCGTTGACGCTCAAGGTTTTCAAGGGCGAACAGCTCATCTCGTCGAAGGACTTCGACCGCGATCTGATCAAGATCGGTCGACTTGCTTCGGCCCACCTCACCATCGATGACGAGAAGGTCGCGCGCATTCACGCCGTGATCGACGTCGCCCCAGACGGCACCCTCTCGGTCACCGACATGGGCACCGTCGAAGGCACCATGCTCAACGGCAAGCGGGTGATGAAGAGCCCGCTTTCGTTCGGTGATGCCATTCAGGTCGGTGGCACCACCATTCGCATCGAGAAGGCCGGCGCCGCGCCCGCCATCGCGCCGACCATCGCTCCGGTCGCCGACGCCGCCGCGACGCAGCCGTTCGTCGCGACCGTCGCTGCGCCGCAGGTCGTCGCCGCTCAGGTTCAGGTCGTCGCGGCTCCGCAGGTGGTTCACGTCCCTGCACCTGCGCCGACCTACCGCCCGCCGCCTGCACCGCCTGAAGAGCTCGTCGAAGAGCGCATCAGCCCACGCATGCGTCCGCGCCGCCGCAAGGGCTCCGGCCCGCTCGGCGTCGAGCTGCGGTTCCTCTGGGGCGATCACATCGTCGGCGAGTACTTCCTCTCGCCCGGCGTCGAGCGCTCGTTCAAGGTCGGCAGCGGTCAGGGCGTCGACTTCGAGATGGGTGACATCTCGGGCCCGCTCTTCGAGCTCGTTCGCTTCGGCAAGAACGGCGCGCAGCTTCGTTTCACCGCCAAGATGGAAGGCGAAGTGCACCGCAAGTTCGGCGATGAGGTGTTGAGCCTCGCCGACGCCAAGAAGAAGGGCCTCGCGCAGGCCGACGGCGACGCGGTCGCGCTCACCCTCAGCAACGATGACTTCGCGTGGATCGAGCTCGGCGGCATCACCGTCGAGGCGTTCTTCCAGCCAGTCCCGAAGCCGGTCTTCGTGCCGTTCTCCGAGACCGTCGACTTCACCGTCCTCAACATCTTCCTGGTCGCCTTCTTCATCGCCGCGCTCTTCATCATCAGCGCCGCGAACCGTGACGCAGAAGGTGACGAGTTCGCCGACGATCTCAACAACAACCAGGCGCGCATCGCGAAGCTGCTGATCAAGCCGCCCGAGACGCAGAAGAACCCGATCCTCGAGAAGTACGAGAAGAAGAAGGACTCGGGCGAGATCGCCGCCAAACGAAAGGGCGACGAAGGCTCGATGGGCAAGAAGGAAGCGCCGAAGCGTTCGGCGCACGCCGCGCCCAAGGGCGACCCGAACAACAAGGATCAGGCCCGTCTGCTCGTCGCGAAGGTCTTCGGCGGCGGCACTGGCGGCATCAGCACCATCTTCGGCCACCAGGGCCTCGGCGGTGAGCTCAAGAGCGCCATGGGCAACATGTTCGGCGCTGCGCCTGGCGACGCGGCCGGCCTCGGCGGGCTTGGTCTGCGTGGCTCGGGCTCCGGCGGTGGCGGGCTCGGTGACACCATCGGCATCGGCGGCATCGGCACCCGCGGTCGTGGCGGCGGCACTGGTGGCTACGGCACGGGCGTCGGGGTGCTCGGCGGCAAGAAAGACGTCGACATCGGCATCACCTCGTCCGAGCCGACCGTCATGGGCTCACTCGACAAGGAGCTCATCCGCAAGGTCATCCACGCAAACCGCAGCCAGATTCGGTTCTGCTACGAGAGCCAGCTGAACCGGTACCCCAAGCTCGAAGGCAAGGTCGCCGTGAAGTTCATCATCTCGGCATCAGGCGCAGTCGCTACCTCGTCCGTGGCGCAGTCGTCGGTTGGCAACGCCGAGCTCGAGGCCTGTGTCGCTGGCCGCGTGCGCACGTGGGTCTTCCCGAAGCCGAAGGGCGGAGGTGTCGTGGTCGTCACGTACCCCTTCATCTTCAAGCAGTCGGGTCAGTGACGGCAGCGTCACTCTTCTGACGTCCAACGCCAGCGCGGGGCCCGGGATTGTTCGGGTCTGGCGCTGGCGTAGTCTTTGCTCCGTCTCTGCTGGTGGACGCCGCCTTCCATACGCACGTCAACATCCCCCACACCTTCGTGGCGGGGAGCGAGCGTGCGCTGGGACTGTTGCGACGTGCCCTCAGAGCACTTCCCGGGTTCTTCATCAGCCACCTTCCCGTCGAGGGCCCCGCGTGTGTCGAGGTCCTCAAACGAAGCGAGCGTCGCATGTTGTGGATGTCGCCCTGGGCCGTCTCGCACGCGCAATACGTGGCGGCGCATCTCGAGCGCGCGTGTTTCGTGGTGATCGCCGAGGGCGACCAGGCCAACTCGATTCCCCGGGGTTGTCGCTCCCTGCAACTGTCCGAGGCGGCGCTGTCGAGCACGCCGGGCGCCGAGGTGAAGCGCCTCGTTCGGTTCTTGAGAGATCAGCGCTGACGTACAGCCCGCTGAAGTGGGTCGACTCACGCCGGCGCTGGGAATAGGGTGCGCGACCCATGATGACGCGCTCGCTGGCGTTCTGCTCTCTGTTGGCTTCGTCACTCGCGGTTGCTCAGGGCAAGCCCCTCGAAGACCGCAAGGCCATCACCTACAACGAGATCGAGCGCGGTTTCTTCTTCGGCGTCTCGGCCGGCTTCTGGGGCACCATCAACCCGCCGGCCGGCGCGATGAGCGCTCAGTACTTCTCTCCGGGGCAGGCCGCGCTCGTCGAGATCGGCTTCGACGTCGGTGAGCGCGTTTCGCCGGCGCTCTTCTTCCTGGCGACCAGCAACCGCATGGGCTCGGACTACACGGGCACCGTGCGCACCTGCGGCGCGGGCGGCTCGCGCGATTGCATGACGAGTGAGACGCCCCAGGCAGTTCGGTCGGGCGACTTCGGCTCGGTGGCTCCTGGCGTCGGGGCACGCATTCGTATCGCCGGCTTCAAGGACGCCCAGGAGGTCACTCGCACCTGGTTCTACGCCCGCGTCGGTGGCGCCTTCGTCATCTACCAACCGTCGGCGCTCATCAGTCAGCCTGACGTGCTGCTCTTCGCCGGCCCCGGCCTCGAGTACTTCACCCGGCTGCGCCACTTCAGCATCGGGCTCGACGCCAACTTCAACTTCGGCGTCCTCACCCAATCTGTGGGCTTTTCAGTGCTGCCCTTCGTGCGCTACGCGGGCTTCTGACATTCGGGAGCCTTTTCGCTCCCCTGTCGAAGCGGTCGTGCCCGGGTGAATGCCGGCGTCCGACTCGCGCAAGGAGAGCACGATGGTTGGCCCCAATGACAAGGCGAAGGCTGGTCCCTCAGGACGCGGCGGTGGCGGTTTCTCGTTCGACGACAAAGATGGCCGTGGTGGCAAGGGCCGCGGAGGTCGCGATGGAGATCGTGGCGGCAAGCGCGACGGCAAGGGCGGCGGTGCAGCCTATCGGGTGGTCAACGAGCTCTCGGCGCTCGAGAAGGCGCTGACGAAGGGCGATTACTCGGGCCAGAAGCACTCGCTCGACGAGATCGTCAAAGGCGTCAAGGGCCTGCGGCTCAAGTCGCTCAATGACATGGACATGGGGTCGCGCGGCAAGCTGCTCACCTCGCTGATGCGGGTGACGCGGCAGCCGAAAAAGGACGCGCCTGAGGCGGCGCCCTCTGACGCCGCTCCGGTCGAGACTGCTCCAGCCGAGACGGCTCCCGAAGCACCCGCGGCCGAGGCTGCACCGGCTGACGCGGCTCCTGCCGATGCTGCTCCCGCCGATGCCGCTCCAGCCGACGCACCTGCAGCGACGCCGGCCGAGGCCCCGAAGGCCGCTCCCGGCATCACGTGGAACGACGTCATCTTCACGACCGGCCTGGTGTGGAAGGCCGCGAACGAGGCCGACCGTGCCGCTGCCGCGTTCGAAGCCGCAGGCCGCCAGCCGAGCGCTGCTGATCTCGCCTCGCTCGCGACGACTGAAGCGCCCCCGATGGACGATCGCCCCCGGCGTGGCGACAAGCGTGATGGCCCTGGCGCTCCGCGTGGTGACAAGCGTGGAGGCCCCGCCCGTGGTGGTGAGCGCTCCGATCGCGGCCCTCGACGAGGAGACCGCCCGAAGTTCGAGCAGAGCGTCGCTCCTGTGCTGACGGGGGAGTGGGGGCTCGACGCGCGCAAGTACGAGGAGTCTGGCCGCACGCGTGACGCTGGCCGCATTCACGAAGACAACAAGTCGTACGTCGAGGCGTCGCGGCTGTACGAGATCGGCGGCGATCTGAAGTCGGCCCTCCGCGCAGCCGCACGCGCGAAGGACTCGGCCCGCATCACCGCGCTGTCCGCGAAGCTGGCGCCCGACGAAGTGACGGCGCAGCTCGAGCGCGCCGAAGCGTGGGAGCTCCTCATGGAGCTCTACGTGCAGAAGCAGGACTTCGGAAAGATCGCGGCGCTGTACGAGCGCGCGCTGCAGTTCGATCAGGCCGCCCTGGCCTGGGAGCGCGCCGGCAAGCTCGCCGTCGCTCGTCGCTGCTACGAGAAGGCGAAGGACTTCGTGGCTGCCAACCGCGTTCGTGATCTCGAGGTGTCGAAGCTCGTCGAGCGCGGCGATCGCCTCGGCGCCGCCACCATCCTCATGGGCGTCGGCAAGCACACCGAGGCCATCGAGCTCCTCAAGCCGCTGCCTGGCCCCAAGGCGTATGCGTTCATGCTCAAGCTGAAGCTGACGAGCGAAGCGCAGGCGTTCGCTGCCGAGGCGCTCGCCAAGGCCGAAGCCGAGAACAACCTGCAGGCGAAGGCGCGTTGGCTCGAGACCCTCGGCAAGACCGAGCAGGCCGCCGAGATGTGGATCACCGCGAACCGCCCCGACAAGGCCGTGCCCCTCTACGAGCAGCTCGGTCAGCTCCCGAAGGCCGCGCAGCTCGCCGAGACGGCCGGGCTGCTCGATCGCGCCCAGGCCATCTTCACCAAGGCCGGCGACACGGCGAACGCCGAACGCGTCAAGGCGATGCCTCGCCCTGAGCCGAAGGCTGCTCCGAAGGACGACGGCGACGAGGCTGAGGCTCCCGCTGCCAGCGAGACCCAGGCCGCTCCCATGCCTGCACCGGTGGTGACCGAGCCGCCTGTGACGCCGACCGCCTCGGCCTGAAGCCCCGACGCAAAGGGGCAACTGGTCGAAATCTGACCAAGTTTCGCGTTCGTTCCGTGGGGAGCGGAGGGTACATTCCCGCCGCTCTCCATGACGGACACTGCTGCTGAGAAGGGCCCTGAGAAGGGCTTTGGCGAGGTCGAGGCATCTCTCGAGAAGTCGGGCCGCGTCGAAGATCTGATCCGGCTCTACGAGACACGCTCCCGCGAGGTGCCAACCCCCGACGAGGCGGCGCATCTGCTGTCGCGCGCCGGTCACCTCGCGCGCGAGCGGCTCAAGAGCCCACCGCGCGCTGAAGATCTGTTCCGTCGGGCGCTGATCTATTCGCCCAACGCGCGCGAGGCGCTCGAAGGTCTGCGTGCGGTGGCCGAGGGCCGCAACGACGCCGCGATGCTCGCCGACGTGCTCGAACGGCTCGGGTTGATTTCGTCAGGCCCCGCGGCCGCCTCGAACTACCTCAAGGCCGGAGAGCTGTACGAGTCGAAGCTGAGCCGCCGCGATCGCGCGGTGCTTTGCTACCAGCTCGCCGCGCGGGCTGCTCCCCACGAGCGCGCCGGCTACCAGAAGGCGCGCGCCGTGCTCCTCGGTGAAGGGCGCTACGGGTCTGCTTACGAATCGCTCGAGCGTGAACGAACGCATCTGGGCGATCGCGAGCTCCTCGAAGACTACGTCGCGTTCGCCGAGGCGCTGGTGAACAACCCGCTCGAGCACACGCTGGCGACGAAGGCGATCGTTCGCGCGCTGTCCATCGATGGGAAGAACGCCCGCGCACAGCAGGCGCAGAAAGATCTCGGCAAGCTCGAGTACGTCTGGCGGGAGCGGGCCAAGACGCTGAAGGCCCAGTCACATGAAGAGCAGAACCGTCGGCTCGCGGCCCGGCTGTCGCTGCAGGTCGCTCGGCTCTTCGCGTACTACGAGCCCTCGTCCACCGCGAAGCTCAAGGAGGCGATCGATCGCTGCTTCGCCTTGTGGCCGGCCATGCCTGACGCGCTCGATCTGCTCGAGCACGTCGCCGAGAAGTCGGGCGACATTCGAGTCGCGCTGACGGTCTTCTCGAAGCTCGCGTCGGACACCCGCGACAAGGTCGCCCAGGTCGATCTGCACCTGCGCATCGGCCAGGTGCTGCTCACGCGTGCCAACGACAGCGCCGGCGCGAGCGCCGAGTTCGAGCAGGCGACGCGCATCGATCCCTCGCGGCCCGACGCCGCCGAGCTCGCCAGTGAGCTCCTCATCGGCCAGGGCAAGATCGCCGAAGGGGTCGGTGTGCTGGAGCGCCACCTCGCCACCCTGAAGGACCGGACTGCGCAGGTCGCGCTGCGTACCACCCTCGCCGATCTCGCCTCTCGCCTGCTGAAGGACGAGCAGCTCGCGCGCACGCACCTCGAGGCGGCGATTCAGGTCGACGCGAACAACGCGCAGGTCGCCTGGCGCTTGCTGAAGGTCTACGCCGATGGGCAGGAGCTCGATCGCGCGTGGCCGCTCTTCGAGCTCGCGATCTCCGCACCGCAGCCGGTCGCCGAGCGCGTCACCATGTGCGAGTTCGTCTCGCTGCTGTGTGAAGACGCTGGAGACGCGAAGCGGGCCTTCCACGCGTTGTCGTGCGCCTTGCCCCTCGACCCGAGCCGGGGCCCGCTGCTCACCGCGCTGAAAGACGCCGCGACCCGGGCCAACCAACAGCCCGAGCTCGCGCTGGCGCTCCGTCGTGCGGCGCAGGTCGCTCCTGCTGCCGCGCAGACCGGGTTGTGGAAGACGCTCGGCCAACTGCTCCAGTCGCTCGATCGTCCTGCCGAGGCGCAGGAGGCCTGGCTCGAGGTGCAGAAGCGCCACGGCGATGACGCCGAAGCCGTCACCGCGCTCGGCACGATTCGCAAACAACTGGCCGAGGCTCCGCAGGACCCGCGCTCGAAGCTCGAGGCCGAAGCGCGAAAGCTCGAGGCCTCTGCAGCGGACCCGTCAGCGGCCGCCGCGGTGTACCGCAAGATCCTCGAGCTCGACGCCGACAGCGTGCCCACGCTCAAGAAGCTGGGCGCTGCGGCTGCGAACCTCGGTCAATGGGAAGAAGTCGCGACGGTCGCCGAGCGGTTGATGGCGCTCGCCGACTCGGCCACCGAACGGCAGGAGTGGCGTGCCCGCCTCGCTCAGTTGCTCGCCGAGCGCCTCAGCCGCAAAGACGAGGCCGCAGCGCTCTACTTGAACCTGCTCGCCGAGGGCGTCGAGAACGCCACCGTCGTCGGTGGGCTCGAGCGGCTCGCCTCGCAGGGCATACGGCCCACTGACATCTCTCGCGCGCTGGCGCCCGTCTACGCCCGCGCCGGAGACTTCCAGCGGCAGGTGGCGTCGCTGCTCGTGCAGCTCAACTCGGCGCAAGATCGCGACGAGAGCAAGGCGCTGCTGACGTTGCTCGCCGAGACCACCGAGAAGCGCCTGATGGATCTGCGCGGCGCCTTCGACTTCCGCTTGCGTGGGCTCCAGCTCGATCCCGTCGATGGTGCGTTCCGCGTCGAAGCGGCGCGGCTCGCGCGAGAGCTCAAGGCACAGCAGGACCTCGCGCGGTTCCTGTCGGAGCAGGCCGCGAAGGTGACCGACGCAGCCCCGGCCGTCTCCATGCTCGTCGAGGCGTCGCGGCTGGCAGAAGAAGCCGGCGCGATCGACGATGCGATGGCGGCGCTGAAGGCTGCGCTGCAACGCACGCCTGACTCGGTCGATCTGCTCTCGAAGGCCTCGACCCTCGCGCTGGCGAGCCGGCGCCTGGCCGATGCCGATCAGACGTTGCGAGTGCTGGCCACGCACCTCACCGGTGACGAACAGCGTGACGTCTACCTGCAGCTCAGCCGCGTCAACGGCGAGCTGCAGCGTCCGAAAGAAGCTGCGGCTGCGCTGACCGAAGTCATTCGACTCGGTGGCTCCGAAGCCGAGCACCTGCCGGCGGTCGCCTCGTTCCTCGAGCAGGCGGGAATGATGCGGGAGCTGACCCAGGCGCAGGCTCGCCTGATCGCGCTCTACGAGCAGGCCGGCGACACGGACAAGGCGTCTGCCCTGAGCGTCGCGCGAGCCCGAGTGCTCGAGACCGCGCTCGGCGACAAGGCCGAGGCCATCGCCCGCTACGCCGAGGTGTTGAAGGCGAAGCCGTCGGACGCCGATGCCATCGCGGCGCTCGAGAACCTGCTCTCCGATCAGACGCATCGCGAGTCGGCCGCGCGCGCGCTGCTCCTCGCGTACGAGCACGCCAACGATCACCGCAAGCAGGTCTCGGTGCTGCACGTCATCGCCGAGGCCGCGCGCGACTCGATGGACAAGGTGAACGCGCTCAAGCGCTCCGCCGAGCTCCACACGATGCACCTGCGTCAGCCCGAGCAGGCCTTCGCCGCGCTCGCCGAGGCGGTGCGCATCACGCCCGAAGACGTCACCTTGCGCGCCGCGGCCAGGCAGGCCGCCGAAGAGGCGGACGCGATCGACAGCTACGCCGAGGTGCTCCAGGACCTCGTCGACGCAGGCGCGGGGCCGGCCGCCATCGGGCTGCACCGTGAACTCGCCGACACCTACGAGCGCAAGCTGAACGATCAGGAGCGCGCCGTCGCGCAGCTCCACAAGGTGCTCGGGCTCGACGCGAAGAACGGCGATGCCCTGAAGTCGCTCCAGCGTCTGCACCGCGCGCGTGAAGAGTGGTGGGATCTGGTGCCCATCATCGAGCGGCTGGCGTCACTCGAGAATGATCTCGCGGCGCGCACGGCCCTCGAACGTGAAGCGGCCCTGCTCTCAGAAGCGAAGCTCGACGATCTCGACCGCGCGGCGTTGAACTGGCGGCAGGTGGTGGCTCGCGACGTGCTCGATCGCGACGCGGCTTCGGCCCTCGACCGCCTGTACACGAAGCTCGACCGGCCCCAGGAGCTCGCCTTCGCGCTCGAGCTGCGCCGAAATCAAGAAGGGCAGAGCCCACAAGGACGGGAGCTCGCCTTCCGCCTGGGTCAGCTGCGCCAGCTGCGGCTGAACGATCTGCGCGGCGCGCTCGAGGTGTACCGCCAGATCCTCTCTGAAGACGCGTCGCACGAAGGCGCCCGGCAGGCACTCGAGCAGTGGGTGCGCAGCAACGCCGCCGAGTCGGCCACCGCCATGGAGATCCTCGACCCGGTGCTCGCGCGCACAGGCGATCACCAGGCCCGCATCTCGCTGCGTGAGGCCCGCCTCGTCAGCGCCAGCGGCCGCACCGAGCGCGCGCGGTTGTCGTCGGAGATCCGCGCCATTCTCGAGCGCGATCTCGCGCAGCCCGAAGCCGCGTTCATGAACGCGCTGAAGGTCTTCACCGACGGGCTGGAGCGCGAAGAGGTGCAGCCCGAGCTCGAGCGGCTCGCGAAGGAGACGGGCTCGTTCGCCGAGCTCGCCGAGATCTACGAGTCGACGTCCGAAGAGGTCGAGGTCGCTGAAGAGCGGGCCGGCCTGTTGCGCCGCGCCGCCGAGATCCGCGAGCAGCTGGAAGAGACGGAAGACGCCGTGCGCGTGTGGAACGCGCTGCTGCAGATCGCGCCGCAAGATCGACAGGCGCTCGAGTCGCTTTCGAAGCTGTACGCGAAGTCGCAGAACGCGCGGCAGCTGTCGGCGGTCTACGCGCAGCAGGCACAGCTCGCGGCCGACCCGACCCAGAAGCTCGACCTGCTCGTGAAGGCTGGTCAGGCGTTCGCGACGTCAGGTGACGACGACAAGGCCATCGACGCGTACCGCTCGGCCCTCGCCATCAAGCGCTCGGTTCCGGTGCTCAGCGCCCTCGACCAGCTCTTCGGGAAGACCGAACGGTTCGCCGAGCAGGCCGATGTGCTGACCCAGCTGGCGGAAGAGACGGTCGAGCCGGAGGGCAAGGCGGGTTTCCTGCTCCGTCGCGGCCAGCTCCTCGAGAAAGAGAGCCAGTTCGCCGACGCGCTGCGGGCGTTCGCCGAGGTGCTGCAACACGTGACGGCAGAGCCTCACGCCGTTGCCGGGCTCGAGCGACTGATGCAGCAGGACGCCGCCCGGGTGGAGGCCGCTCGGCTGCTCGAGCCCGTCTATCGCTCGGCCTCCGATCTCAAGAAGCTGGTCGAGGTGCTCGATATTCGCCTGGGGGTGACCGAGGCCTCGCGGCGCGTCGCGCTGATGCTCGAGATCGCCACCTTGCGTGAAGCCGTCGGGCAGAAGGCCCTCGCGCTCACCACGCGGCTGCGCAGCTTCGCCGAAGCTCCCGCAGACGACGAGGTCCGCTCGGAGCTGGAGCGGCTCGCCGCCGATCTCGGCGCCTTCGAAGAGCTCGCGGCGTCGTACGAAGACACGCTGGAACGTGGCGCTCCTGAGCCGCTGGCCGGAGAACTCTGGCGGCGACTGGCCTCGATCTACGGAGAGCGGCTGTCGCGATTCGATCTCGCCGCCCGCGCGTGGAACGAGTGCCTGACGCGAGACCCGAAAGACACCTTCGTGCTCGAGGCGTTGGCGCAGATCTATCGGAGCACCTCGCAGTACCGCGAGCTGTCGGTGGTGATGCGACGCCAGCTGGGGCTCGAGCCCAACGTCGCGGGCCAGGTCAACTTGCTGTTCGATCTCGCGACGCTCGCCGAAGACACCTTGTCGGACAAGCCGCTCGCCGCGACCGCGTACCAGGCGATCCTCGAGCGCAAACCTGACGATGGGAACGCGCTCAAGCTGCTGGGGCGGCTGTTCGCAGAGATGGAGAAGTGGCCTGAGCTGGCGGGCGTGCTCGCTCGCGAAGTGCAGCAGGCCGAAGCGCAGGGGCAGGACGAGGAAGCCAGAGAGTTGCTGGTTCGCCTGGGGCGGCTCAAGCTGACCCGGTTGGGCGACCCGCGTGGCGCCTTGAACACCTATCAGGAGGTTCTGCGTCGAAAGCCCGGCCATGCCGGCGCGGTCGGCGCGCTCGAAGAGATGGCGCGCTCAGACAATCCACTCAAGGGTGAAGCAGCAAATACGCTCGAGCCTGTGTTCGCGCATGAAGGCGAGCACCTCAAGCTGGTGCAGATGATCGAGGCGCAGGTGACGAGCGAGCCGCAGCCGGCCGAGCGGGCCGTGCTCCTGCGAAAGATGTCGGAGATCTATTCGCAGCAGATGGACAACGCCGAGATGGCGTTCGTCGCGGCCACGCGCGCCCTGCGGGAGCTGCCTGACGAGCCGAAGAACCTCGCGCTCTGCACACTGCTCTACAAAGCCGCCGACGCGCGTGAGGAATACAGCACGCTGCTCAGCGAGATCGCGCCCAAGGCCTCTGACGACACCGCGCGCGCCAGTCTGTACCGCGTGCTGGCGAAGGTTCAGACCGACTCAGGCGAGCCGCAAGAGGCCGTCGAGAGCTGGAAGCAGGTGATGTCGCTCGCGCCAACCGATGGCGAAGCGATGGAGCAGATCGGCAAGCTGCTGGCGACGCAGGGCCGGGTGCCCGAGCTGATCGACGTGCTCAAGCGCCAGCTCAACATCGAAGAAGACACGACCCGACGCGTGGGGCTGCTCTTCCAGATGGGCTCGCTGCAGGACGAGCAGCTCAACGACGCCGCGGGTGCGCTCACCACGTTCCGACGCCTGCTCGAGCTCGCGCCCACCGATCTCAACGCGCTCAGTCGAATGGATGCGCTGTGTGAGGACCAACAGCGCTGGCCCGAGTTGGCCGACGTGCTCGGTCGACGTGCGGGGTTGGTGAGCGCCGAAGAGAAGCCGGCCATCGCGTTCAAGCTCGCCGTGGTGCGAGAGACCCGACTGCTCGACAAGACCGGCGCCATCGAGCTGTACACCGAGCTGCTCGCCGAGAACCCCCGCCACCCGGGCGCGCTCCAGCGCCTCGAAGCGATGGCGCAGAAGGAGCCACAGAACCAGGCCGCCTTCCAGGTGCTCGCGAAGGCGTACCGCGACGGCAGCGACCCGGTGAAGCTGTCGGCGCTGATCGAGGCGAGGGTGACGGTCTCGCCCGACGTCGTCGAGCGCAAGACGCTGTTGCAGGAGCTGGCGCAGATTCGCGACGCCCAGTCCGAGCCCGAGCTCGCATACCTCTCGTACTACCGGGCCTTCAAAGAGGACCCGAACGACGCCGAGCTGCGACGACGCCTCGAGCAGTCTGCCCAGGCGGCCGGCTCGTGGGACGAGCTCGCGCACGCCTACGAGGCCGAGCTGCCGCGCATCTCCGAGCCGTCGGAGGCCGCGAAGATCAGCCTCACCCTCGGCGCCCTGCACGAGCAGAAGATCAAGGACGCCGCGCAGGCAGTCATCTTCTACGAGAAGGCACGCGAGTACGATCCGGCAGCCGCGCCGCGTGCGCTGGCTTCGCTCGACAAGCTCTACGGCCAGCTGAACCGCGCCGACAAACAGGCCGACGTGCTCGAGGCCCTCGGCGCCGTCACGCCTGAGCCGCAAGAGAAGGTGGGCCTGTACTTCCGGCTCGGCCAGCTCGCGATGGAGACGCTCGAGAACCCCAATCAAGCAGCGGGCGCGTTCGAGAAGGTGCTGGAGACCGACCCGAAACACCTGCCCAGCCTGCGCTCCCTCGAGCAGCTCTACGAGCAGGCGCAGATGAGCGAGAAGCTGTACCGCGTGCTCGAGGCGCAGGTCGACCTCGTGCAGGGCAACGAGCGCGAGCGCGTGCTCGGAAAAATGGCCGTGACGTCGGCCGAAGGTCTCTCCAACGTCGACCACTCGATCACGCTCTACCGCGAGATGTTGTCGAAGAACCCGCGCAACGAGCAGGCCTTCGAGGCGCTCAACGCGCTGCTCGACCGCGCAGGCCGTGCCGACGAGCTCGTCGAGCTGCTCCTGGCGAAGCTGCAGGTCACCATCGATCCCCGCGAGCTGGTGCGCCTCAACGAGCGCGTGGGTCGGGTGCTCTTCGAGCGGTTGCAGCGCGCGGAAGACGCGATTCCGTACTTCAAAGCCGCGCTCGATCGTGACGCCCGGCACCGCGGGGCGCTCGAGGCGTTGCGTGACATCTTCGAGTCGCTCGGCCGTCGCGACGATCTCGTGATCATTCTTCGCCGCCTGATTCCGCTCCAGGAAGAGGCGTCGGGGGTCAAGGGCATCCGCATTCGGCTGGCCGAGATCATCGCAGGCTCGGCCCGTCGTGAAGAGGCGCTCGATGCAGCGCGGCGCGCGCTCGAGGTCGAGCCTCACCGACAGGAAGATCTCGATCGCCTGTTGCAGGTCTTCATGCAGCTCAAGGCCTGGCCCGACGCCGTTCGTTCACTCGAGGCGAAGGCCCAGCACTTCCTGCTCATCGAGGAGCGAGACAACGCGGCCGAGGTGCTCTTCCAGGTCACCGATCTGTGGCGCAACACGGCCAACAAGCCCGATCTCGCCGGGCCGCCGCTCGAGCGCATTCTCGAGATCGAGCCCTCGAACCGGAAGGCCTACGAGCTCGCGCTCGATCTGTACTCGAAGCAGGGTGACTGGCGCGCCTACGCCCAGGTGATGGACAGGTTCCTGCCGAACCTGGTGACCGAAGAGGAGAAGGTCGCCGCGCTCCAGCAGCTCGCCGGAGTGCAGGAGACGAAGCTCGGTCAAAAGGACGTCGCGTTCCTCCAGTACACGCGCGCGTTGCACCTCAACCCGTCGGATGACTCGGTTCGAGAGCAGGTCGAGCGGCTCGCCGAAGAGACGGGCAGCTTCGAAGAGCTGGCCGCCGTGTACGAAGAGGTCGCCGACGAGCTGCCGCGTGGCCCGCTGGCCGAGCGCATGTACCTCACGCTCGCGCGCGTCCACGATCAGAAGCTCGACGACGCCGAGGCAGCCGAGGGCGCGTTGAGAAAGGTGCTCGCGTTCGATCCCACGAACGAAGCGGCCCTCGAGCGCCTGTCGTCGATGTTCGCGCGCCGCGGTTCGCACAAAGAGTACGTCGTCTCGCTCGAGCAGAAGCTCGAAGCGGCGCCGAGCCTGGAGGCCCGCAAGGAGATCCTCCGCGAGATCGCGCGCGCGTACGACGAGCACCTCAACAGCCCCGAAGACGCCGAGAACGCGCTGCAACGAGCCCTCGAGCTCGAGCCCGACCGCGGCACCCTCGACGTGCTCGCCGCGCTGCAGCGCCGGCAGGGCAACCACTCGGCGGTGGCCAGCACGTTGCTCCGCATGCGCGACATCGCGCAGACGCCGGAAGAACGTTCACGCATTCAGGTCGACGTCGCGCAGGTCTTCGAGCGCGATCTCAAGGACGACGAAGCCGCGGTCGAGGGTTTCCGTCAGGCGCTCGAGTTCGATCCCGCCAACACCGTCGCGCTCGAAGCGCTCGAGAAGCTCTACTCACGCCTCGATCGCCCGGCCGAGCTGCTGTCGGTCTACGAGCGCGAGCTCGAGCTCACCAGCGACTACCGCGAGCGCGTACGGCTGCTCTTCAAGAGCGCGTCGATCTGGGAAGAGCGGTACCAGAACCTCGTCAACGCCGACGCGTGCATCGACGCAGCGCTGCAGGTCGACCCGCAGAACATTCAGGCCATCAAGACGCTCGAGCGGCTGCGCAAGGCCCAGGGCCGGTGGGACGAGCTGATCGGCGTCGTCGATCGCCACATCAACCTGCTCAACAACCCCGAAGAGAAGGCCGTGCTCTGCGTGGAGATGGGCGACATCTTCCACCAGCAGCTCAAGGCGGTGGACCGCGCCGTCGTGGCCTACCACCAGGCGCTCGATCTCGACCCGAAGTGCCGCCCGGCGATGCATGCCCTCGGCACCCTCTACGAGCGCAGCGGCAACTGGCCCTTCGCCCTCGACATGCTCGAGCGCGAGGCGCAGGTGCTCGGCTCGACCCCCGAGGCCGTCGAGCTCTACTTCCGCGCCGGCAAGATCAACGAAGACATGCTCATCGACCCGGGGAGCGCCAAGCGCTGCTACCTCGAGTCGCTGCGCATCGACCCCGCGTACCTGCCCGCGATTCGTGCGCTCAAGGGCGTCTACGAGATCGAGAAGGACTGGGAGAACTACGAGAAGGCGCTGCTCGAAGAGGCGCGCCAGACCGAAGATCCGCAGGAGCGCTCCGAGGCGTTCTTGTCGGTCGCCCGGTACTACGAGAGCCGCGAAGAGCGAGACAAGGCGACGCAGTACTACGAAGAGGCGCTCAAGCTGGTGCCCGACTCGCTCGAGGCCGCGCGCCCGCTCGCCGACATCTACCTGTCGACCGAGTCGTGGGAGCGCTGCGAGAAGATGCTCGACATCGTCACGGCGAAGATGTCGCAGCGCTACGCGGCCGGCCCAGAAGACGACGAGCTCGCCAGGGAACTCTGCCGCCGCTTCTACCGGCTCGGGTACGTCTGCGAGAAGAACACCCGGCGCGACAAGGCCCTCAACTCGTTCGAGAAGGCCTACCAGCTCGACGCCACCAACCTCGCGGTGCTCGAGGGCTACGGCAACCTGCTCGTGCAGGTGAAGCGCTTCGAAGAGGCCCTCAAGGTCTACCACTCGATCCTGCTGCACCACCGCGGCGATCTGACCGATCTCGAGGTCGCCGAGATCCACTGGACGCTGGGCGATCTGCACCAACAGCTCAAGCAGTACGATCGCGCCGAGAACCAGTTCGAGAAGGCGCTCGGCATCGACCCGCGACACGAGCCGACGCTCAAGTCGATGGTGACGATCGCCGAGGCGATGCAGAACTTCGAGCGGGCCGCCGACTTCCGGCAGAAGCTGCTCCAGGTCGTCGACGGCGAAGCGAAGTTCGAGAACGGCGTCGCCCTCGGCAAGATCGCCCGCGACAAGCTCAACGATCCCTACCTCGCGATCGACGCGTACCTGGCTGCTCACAAGGTCGCGCCCGACGTGCTCGAGGTGATGGACTCGCTCTACGTCCTGTACCGGGAGACGAAGCAGGGCGCGAAGGCCGGCGAGATGCTGGAGCGCATGCTGCAGACCGACGCGCTCAAGGGTGATCCGCAGAAGGGCAAGCGGGTGTGGTTCGCGCTCGGTGAGATCGCGCGCGACGAGCTCGGCGATCTCGACAAGGCCACCAACGCGTTCAACGCGGCGCTCGATCTCGACTGGCGCTTCATCGAGGCCTTCAGCGCGCTCGAGGCGATGCTCGGCCGGAACAAGAAGTGGAAGACGCTCGACGAAAACTACAAGCGCATGTTGGCGCGCTTCCCGAAGAGCGACGAGACGCACATGGCGCGCATGACGATCTGGCGCGCGCTCGGTGACATGTACCTGAACGTGATGAAGGCGCCCGACGCAGCCGTCGAGGTCTACAAGGTCGTCGCCGCCGGTCAGCCCGACAACATCGAGGTGCAGGAGCAGTTCGCCGCGCTCGCGCAATCACAAGCCGGCTACGAGCAGGACGCCGTCGACGCGTGGCGGCGCTCGTTGCCGACGACGAGCGCTCCGGGGAAGGTGGCCTCGGCGCTCGCCGAGCTCGCCGCTCGCCGCAAGGACTACGACTCGGCGTGGCTCGCCGCGCAGGTCGCCTCGGGGCTCATCGGCGAGCTCGGGGCAGGGGAGCGTGAGATCCTCACCAAGCTCACGCCCTACGCGAAGAAGCGCGAGACGGCGCAGCGCGCGTTGACCGATCGCCTCTGGCAGCAGCACCTCTTCCACCCGCGCGTGCGAGGGCCGCTCTCAGAGCTGATGGCGATTCTCTTCGAGCAGGCGGGCGGCCTCTACAAAGAGGAGTTCCTCCGCTACGGCATCGTGCCCAAGCGTCACCTCATCGACGCGAGCCAGGGCGCCGAGTTCCACCTCTCGCATTACCGGTACGTGAGCCGCCTGCTCGGCATGGAGCAGATCGCGCTGTACTCGCCGTTCCTCGTCGCGACCCGCGAACGCATCGCGAAGAAGACGACCGAGCCGGCGGGAGACCCGATGGTCGGCGTCGAGGTGATTCACACCGACCCGATCGGCGTGCGCGTCGGAGGGAAGTTCTTCGGCGAGGCCGGTCAGCGCGAGGCGTACTACCTGCTCGGCCGCACCATGGCGCTCCTGCGCCCCGAGCTGGTGATGACTGCGCGCGTCTCGGCCGAGCGGCTCGAGTCGATCATGCAGGCTGCCATCAGCTTGTCGGTCGACCGGTTCCGCTTCACCGCCGACCTGCGCGCCATCGACACCGAACGAAAGTTGCTCGAGCGCTCGTTGTCGGAGCAGGCCCGCTCGGCGCTCGCTCGCGTGACGCGCGAATACGTGAAGGTCGCGACGCCGAACGATCTGCGCAACTACCTCGAGGGCGCCGAGCTCACCGCGGTGCGCGCTGGTGCCTTCGTCGCGGGAGAGATCGAGCCCGTCAAACGGATGGTGATGGCCGAGACGGGGAGCGCCTACCGGGTTCAGCCGCGATCCAAAATTCGCGACCTGATGGTGTTCGCGCTCGGTGACGATCTGCACGCCCTGCGCGTTGCGGTAGGGACCAGCGTCGAGGTTCAGCTGCGCAAGTGAGCAGATTGATTGACACTTCGCAGCAACACCGTCATCAGGCGGAACCTGGCGCGTGGGGCCGGCGTCCGTTCCCTTGACCCCCTGAAAAGGGAACCCTACGATTTTTCAGTGCTTTGCCTGACCGGGACGACTGATGCGCTTCGTCTGTGAGAGCTGCCGCGCGCAGTACATGATCAATGACGAGAAGGTGGGACCGAAGGGCGTCAAGGTCCGCTGCCGCAAGTGCGGCTACGTCATTCACGTCAAGCGCACCGATGGTGCTGCGGGCGCCGCTGCGGCCAAAGGTGCGGCCGCGCCTCCTGGCGATCCCGACGACGCCATGGCCACCCAGGTGATGAACAGCCCGTTGGCGGCCGGCACCGACGCCACGCTCGATCTGACGAGCCCGGGCGCGCCTGCAGCCGATCCTCCGACGTCGCGGGTGAACATGAACGACCCAGCTGTGCAGGCCGCGATGGAGTCGAAGGCTGCGAAGACCGCCGCCGCGAAGAATGGTGCTGCCAACGGTGCCGCCAGCAGCCCGCCGCCGCCATCCGAGAAGCCTCCTGCCAGCCCCAGCGACAGCTTCCTCGGGGCCGACGAAGACGAGATCGGCGCCGTGTTCGACTCGGTGCTCGCGGGCGGCAGCACCGGGCCCACCACGCTCCCCACCGGCAACAAGGATCTCGGCACCGACAAGGGCGCCGTCGAAGGCGATCGCGAGTCGACGAAGGTGCTCGACGCCGACATGGTCCGGAAGCTCGCTGACGAGAGCAACGCCAGCAGCAGCTCGAACCCAGCGCTGGCGAAGGTCGAAGAGGTGCCGCAGCAGGACTGGTACGTCGCGCTCAACGACAAGCAGACCGGGCCGATGCCGCTCGATCAGCTCAAGCAGCACTGGGACACGGGCGAAGTGGGCCCCGACTCGTTGTGCTGGCGTGCCGGCTTCAGCGACTGGATTCCGGTGTCCGAGGTGAAGATCCTCGCGTCGGTGCTCGCTCCCAAGCCGGCCAAGCCGATCGTCGTGGCGCCGGCGGCTGCCGTGAACGTGGGCATGATCGCGCCGTCGGTGGTGAGCGTGCCTGTCCAGTCGGCCTTCTCGGCTGGCGGCCTGGTGACCACCGTGCAGTCCGAGATGCAGGTGCCGATCGCCGCCTCGGGCGTCCCGTCTCCGAGCATCTCAGCGCAGGAAGACACCGGCACCTGGCGCCCATCGGCCGCCTCGGCGCTCGCGTCACTCGTGAAAGAAGAGACCGACTTCCTCGCCAAGCCGCAGGTGAAGAAGCAGGAGCCGCTGCCCGAGCCGATGTCCTCGGGTGGGCTGCTCGACCTGCCCCACGACGAGAAGCCCGCGCCTGCGCCTCAGCATCACGCCGCGGAGTCTGCCGCGCCTGCGCGTCCCGCGCCGCCTCCGGTGAACCCGTACATGGCGAACCCGGGGGCGACGTACAGCGCTCCGGCCGTCACGCAATATCGGCCGCCCTCGAATCGAGGCCTGATCATCGGACTCGGCGTTGGCGGTGGCGTGCTGCTCATCTGCCTCGTCGGCCTCGTGGTGTTCCTGGCACTGCGCCAGCCGGTGCAGCCGCAGGTCGTCCTTCCTCCGCAGCCCGCCCAGCCAGCGCAGCCGACCCAGCCGCCCGTGGCCGTCGCGCCGACGCAGCCACCTCCGACTCAACCGACGCAGCCCACCCAGCCACCGGTCGCCGTCGCCACTCCAGATCCGGCGCAACCGCCCACCCAGCCGACCGTCGTGGCCACCGCGAAGAACCCGGTGACGAGGCCCAACCCCAGGGGCACGGTTCGCAACACCCCGGAGAAGCCCGATCGAGATCCTCCGCCGGTTGCAGTCGAGAAGAAGGAGCCGGCGAAGTCGGGCGGCGACGGAGAGGACTTCGACTCGATCTTCGGCGGCGGCGGCAAGAAGGCCGTGAAGGAAGAAACGAAGGCCGAGCCCGAGAAGAAGAAGCCCACCGTCTACGTGCCGCCGCCTCCGGGCGGGGCGGGTGGCGGCGACCTGAGGGACGACCTCCAGCAGGGCGACATTCTCGAAGTGGTGAGCGGCAGCAAGGCTGCACTCGGCAAGTGCGCCGAGGAGCAACGCAAGCGTGAGCCGGGCACCACCGGCCGTCTGGTGATGAAGTGGTCGATTCAGACCAGCGGCAAGGTCTCGAACGTCGGCGTCGTCACCGAAGAGTTCAAGGGCACGTACATGGCCGGCTGTGTCGGCGGGGTCATCAAGGCGATGACGTTCCCCCGGCACAAGAAGGCTGGCGAGCCCGTGCAGTTCCCGTTCAAGTTCTGACGGGGCCGCGTGCCCACGCCGGCTGGCGCCACCTGTCCTCTGCATCCGGGCGTCGTCGCGGTCGACGTCTGTGAGCGGTGTGGCCGCTTCGTCTGCGGCGACTGCACCGTGCTCCGCGACGAGCGCACGCGCTGCACCGAGTGTGCAGCCGCCGCGTCGTCACCGTCGACACGAGCCACCCTGGCGCTCGTCTGTGGGGCGCTCGGCTTCGTCTGCGGCGCGCCGCTCTCGCTGGCCGCCGTCGCCCTCGGGCGGATCGAAGAGCGCGCCATCGACCGCGGAGAGGCTCCACGCGAAGGGCTGAGGCGCGCCCGATGGGCCGTGCGCCTCGGGGCGATGCAGCTGGCGCTGGTCTCGCTTCTGCTCGTGTCCTTCGTCGCCTGGCGGCTGCTGCGGGAACGCCTGACAGGATCGCCCTGACACTGCCGGCGCAGATCGCTGTCGCGCGTCGATGTTCCACTCTTCAACGCCGCCGAATTCTTCGCTGAAGAGCGGCACGCATCGTGCGTCACTCGCACGGTCAACTTTCGTTGACTCTGAAACTCGCACCCTTACAGTCCCGCGCGGTTCAGGACCTGACGAAGGCAGTCACCACGAAGTACGGGAGATGTTCAATATGATGAAGACGAAGACCAGTTTCTGGCTCGCGGCAGCACTCGCGGCCGGCTTTACGATGGGTTTCGCCGGTTGCGGCGACACGATGACGATGATGCCGACGACCTGCTCGAGCGATACGGCCTGCGCCGCGAGCGAGGCATGTCACCCCATTCTCAAGAAGTGCGTCACGGCCTGTACCAGCGGCACGGACTGCCCTGACTCGGCCAAGACGTGCGCCACCTTCACGGGCCTCGCTGGAGGCAACGACGCGGGCGTTCGCGCGTTCTGCCAGTGCGGCACCGACCAGCTCTGCGATCGCGGCACGGCCGGTCAGGTCTGCCAGCCCGCCACCAAGATCTGCGATGCCAAGTGCACCTCGAACGCCGGCTGCCCCTCGGGCTCGACCTGCGACACCGCGACGGGCAAGTGTGGCGCTGCGGTCGTCACCGATGCCGGCACGGACGCTGGCGTCGTCGATGCCGGCGTTGCCTGCACGCCCGGCTCGTGCACCGCTCCCGCGATCTGCAACCCGACGACGCAGCAGTGCGGCGCGGCGGCGGCCTGCAACTCGGGAATGCCGCAGCCCGACAGCTGCGTGTACGGCCTGGCCTGCGTCACCTCCGCGTGCGCTGAAGCGCCTCGCGTGACCGCGGCGACCTGCGCCAACTTCACCAATGTCATGACGCCGCTCGCCTGGAATCCGGCGACGATCGCCACCAAGGGCTCGGTCACCACCGCGTTCGCGCCCCGGGCAACCAACGACACCACCGCATGCACGGGCGGCACGCCCAACGCGTTCACCTACACGGTTGACCTCTACGCGGCGCCGATGACCAACTTCCCCGCGATGATCGACATGGTGCAGATGAGCACGTTCAACTACGTGCGCACCGACGGCCAGATCATCAGCCTCGGCGCCGGCCCGGTTCGCCCCACCTCGGGATACGCAATGGGGCTCTCCAACGGCAACAAGAACCTTCGCCTCGTCTGGACTGCCTGCGGCGACAGCACGATCATGACCCTGCGTGCTGGCTTCTACGCGGCCAACGGCAACGCGACCTGCGCCGTCGCAAATCAGTGATGGTTTGAATTACCCAACCCGAACCTGGTCGAACGCTGCAACGGCGATTGGCCGGGTTCACTCACAAGGAAACGAAATGAACTTCAAGAAGACGATGATGGCAGTGATCGTGGCGGCTCCTCTGGCGGCGTTTGCGCAGGGCACGACCGTGAAGCCCCAGCCGGTGGTTCCGGGCGCGGAGCCTGCGCTGGCCTGCCCGACGGGCACGAAGCAGTCGGGTGGCAAGGACACGGTCTTCGAGGCGACGTTCTGCACGAAGGCTGGCCGTCTCGGTGAGCCGCTGATGCACGGCCCCTACCTGGGCCTCTACAAGTCGGGCCAGAAGCGCGTCGAGGGTGCGTACCTCGAGGGCAAGCGGACCGGCATGTGGATCGCCTACGACGAGAAGGGCGGCAAGCTGGAGGAGTTGACCTTCGACAACGATCTCTGGAACGGCAAGCGCACCCAGTGGATCGCGGGCTCGAAGATCCTCGAGGAGAACTGGGTCGCCGGCAAGCGCCAGGGCATCCAGAAGGAGTGGCTCAAGGGCAAGGAAGTCGCCACCGAGTTCAAGGATGACGCGCCGGTGAAGAAGTAACACCGACACCGTCGTGAGCTTCACACGAGGGCGGGTTCTCGAAAGGGAGCCCGCCCTTCGTGCGTTCGAGGGGCCGTGCTACTGGCCACGCGGTGAGCTTTCGACAGGCGCTCGCCGACAACCCTGCGCCGGCGAAGCTCGGTGACGTGTCGCTGCGGTACGAGCCGTCGATGTTGGTGGGCGAGACCCGCGCCGGACACGTGACGTGGAGGCCGACCGCGCTCTCCGCGTTGGGCGTCGGGCTCGTGCTGGCTTCGGTCTGCGCGGTGGCCTTCGTCGATTCCCTGTGGCCGGTGTCGGCGCTCCTCAGCCTCGCTGCGGCCGCGTTCCTCGGCTCGGTGCGGGTGTCACGCCTGGAGCGGCGCAAGCGGGGCTTCGTGGTGAACTTCGCGACGACGACGCTGCGGCTCGACTTCGTGACGCCGCTCGCCGGGAAGCTGCGCACGCTCCTGGTGCCCTTCGACGACGTGAAGGCCGTCGGGCTGGTGGAACAGGCTGACGGGCGCTCCTGCCTCACGATCGATTTCTCGATCGAGGGCGAGGTGCTGCGCGAGGCGCTGGCGGCCTTCATCGGCGACGACGAACTCGATCAGGCGCACCGACTTGCGCGGGTGCTCGAGGGTGCCTTCGGACTCGGGTCCATTCCGCCCGACAGCCCGTACCTGTCGACCCAGAGCCCGGCAGGACCCGCCGGATTCGAGGCGACCCCTGCCGAGCGCGACGGCTTCGACGACGAACCGTAGAAACCTACCGCGATCACAGGCGTCTTCCGCGACGCGGCAGTGGGCACGGAGCGTGCTCATCGCCTGCTCATGCGCGCGCTGCCCTGGCTGCTGTTGTTGCTGTTCCCGCTGACGGTCTCGGCGTTCGAGCTCCGCACCGATTCGCAGGGCGACGTCGTGAAGTGGCGCCGAGAGGTGGCCTTCGTCGTCGATCCCTCGCTCGGTCAGCTCCTCGGCGACGCGACCGCGCTCGAGGCGGTGAAGAGCGCCATCGTCGAGCTCGACGATGCCACGCCCGAGCTGAAGGTGACGGTGAAGGAGGGGGCCGTGCGTGGGCCGGGCTACGAGCTCGACGACGACGCGATCAACCAGAACGAGATCCTCGCGCTCACCGACTGGCCGTACACCGACGGCGCGCTCGCCTCGACCGTGGTGACGCTCAACGCGCGCACCGACGAGATCCTCGACACCGACGTCGTCTTCAACGCCGAACAGCACGTCTTTCGCGTGCTCACCGCGCCGATGGCGGCCGCGCGCACGTTCGACGACGTGCAGAACACGCTGACGCACGAGCTCGGTCACGCGCTGGGGCTGATGCACAACCCGAAGGACGAGCGGCTGGTGATGTACCCGCGCGCTTCGGCTGGAGAGGTCGGCAAGCGGGTGCTGCAGGACGACGATCGCGACGGGCTCTCGGCGCTCTACGGCACCGCCATCGCCACGCCCGAGGCGCCGCAGCCACAGATGGGCTGCTCCTCGACGGGCGGCGTCGGTGCCTGGGCCCTGGGTCTGTTCGTCCTCGGCGGGCTCGCGCTCCGTCGTCGGCCCGCACCGGTGCTCGTGCGGGTGACGCGGGCAACCCGTGGCGCGGTGGTGGTGCTCGGCGTGCTCGTGGCCGCCAGCGCTGCCGCGCAGCCCGTGACGCCCGTCGGGGTCGGCGTGGTTCGCGCGAAGGTCTCACACCGCTCGACGAGCTCGCCCGGGCTCATCGTCACCTCGCTCGATGTCGAGTTCGAGTCGTGCGCCGGAGCGGCCTGTGAGCGCGCCACGCGCGTGACGGTGCCCGGCGGCCGCCTGGGCGAGCTCGAGCAGGTCGTCGAGCACTACCCGGTGCCTGCGCTGAACGAGCGCCTCGGGCTCGCGAAGAAGAACGGCCGATGGGTGGTCTTCCGGCTCATCGAGCATCGACACGCCGAGCGCTTCAACGCGCTCCTCGCTCCAGGTGTCGTGAGGTCAGCAGCACCCCAGACTCCCGCGCAGGCCCCGGGGCCCGTCGCGCAACCCGTTGTTCCTGCGAAGTGATCGTCGTGGCACCCGCCTTGAAGTCCCTGACGTGAAGGAGTCACCATGCAGAAGCCTGACGTGCCGCGCCGAATTCTGATCGTCGATGACGAAGAGAACGTCTGCCACGCCCTGCGTCGCAGCCTGCGCAAAGAAGGCTACGAGCTCTTCTTCGGCAGCGAGCCGGCCGAGGGCCTCGAGCTGCTCAAGCGTCAGCCGGTCGACATGGTGATTAGCGATCACCTGATGCCCAACATGACGGGCCTCGAGTTCCTCAAGCTGGTGCGCAACCGGTACTCCGACGTCATGCGCATCATGCTGACGGGTCACGCCGACATGCAGACGGCGATCGACGCGATCAACCAGGGCAACATCTACCGGTTCCTCACCAAGCCGTGGGACGACACCGAGCTGAAGGTCACGCTCTTCCTCGCGTTCGAGCAGCTCGACCTCGAGCGGGAGAACCGGCGCCTGCTCGCGATGGTTCGCCGCCAGTACGATCTGCTCAAGTCGCTCGAGGCGGACAACCCGGGCATCAGCCACGTGGTGCGCGACAGCGAGGGCTTCATCCTCATCGACGAAGAGTCTGACTCCCTCCGCTCGGGCATGGATCTCCGCGTCGCATCCTGATGTCCCATGACCACCTCGGCCACATCACCAGCCGTGCTGCTGGTGGCTGAGTCGCCTGCGCTCGTCGCGCGCGTCGAAGATCTGCTGATGCCGTGGGGGATTCTGGCGATGCAGGCGCCTCCGGAGCAGGCCCTGACGCTCGTCGACTCGGGGCACGCGCGGATCGTCCTCTGCGAGATGCGCGAGGGCGTACGGCTCTATCTCGAGCGCCTCAAAGCCTGCGGCGCCGTGCCCATCGTCGTCGGGCGCGCCCCCGACCAACCCGTCGGAGACGTGGAGTACGCCGCCAAGCCCAGCGAGCTGATCGCCGCGGTGTTTCGCGCGCACGGCCGGTTGACCGGGCTCGAGCCGAGCGGCGCCGATCGGGTCAACGAGTTCGCCCAGGCCATCGCGTCGAAGTTCACGCTGCCCGAGCTGGTGAAGGAAGCGATCGCGAGGACGCGCGAGCTCTGTGACGCCGACGGCGCGAGCCTGCTGCTGATCGATCTCGAGACCGGCGCGCTCGCCTTCGACACCATCGACGGAAGCGCCGAAGGGCAGATCGAGCGGGTCAAGCTGAAGCGGGGCCAGGGCGTCGCGGGGAAGGTCGCGGTCGAGGCCAGGCCGCGGCTGGTGACCCACGCGAAGGACTGCCCCGACTTCGACCCCTCGTTCGACAAGAAGACCGGCTTCGACACCGGCTCGATCGTCGCGGTGCCGCTGGTGCTCGCGGGCGACGTGCTCGGCGTGTTGATGGCCGTGCGCTCGGCGGAGCAGTTGCCCTTCACACCGGTCACGCTGCATCGGCTGGTGCAGCTGGCGCCACACGTCGCGATCGCCGTGCACAACGTGCAGATCACCACCCAGCTGCGCAGCTCCCAGACCGAGGTGCTGCAGGTCAACGCCAGCCTCGAAGAGAAGGTGAAGGAGCGCACCGAGCAGATCAGCCGCGCCAAGCAGGAATGGGAGCGCACCTTCGACGCGATCAGCGAGCCGATCGCGCTGCTCGACGGCTACGTCATCAGGCGCACCAACCAGGCCTACGCGCGCCGGGTGAAGATGCCGGTCAAGGATCTGCCGGGAAAGACCTGCTACCGCGTGCTGGCCGGACGTGACTCTCCGTGCCCCAGCTGTCCGCTCGGCAAGGGGCGAGGCGTCGCGCTCTCGGCGGAGCTCACCGTCGCGAACCCGAACACTGGCAAGGACTCGAACCTGGAGCTCTCCGGGTACTGGCTCAACGACGACCCGAGCTCGACGGCGGTGGTCGTCACCTACCAGGACGTCACCCACTCGAGATCGCTGCAGGAGCGCCTCCGCGAGAGCGAGCGCCTCGCGGCCGTCGGCCAGCTGGCGTCGGGTGCGGCGCACGAGATCAACAACCCGGTCGGCTTCGTCACCTCGAACCTGCGCAGCCTGCGCTCGGTGATGGAAGAGCTCCGGTTGCCGATGCGCGCGCTCGCAGACGTGGTGGCGCTGGTGAAGGCCAAGCGGCTCAACGAGCTGGCGACCCTGATTGAAAGCCTCGATGAACCTGACGCCCAGAACATCGATGACGCGGTCGAGATGATCGACGAGTCGCTCGATGGGGCACGGCGCGTGAGCGACATCGTCAAGGGCCTGCGCGAGCTCTCACGGCTCGAGATCGGCAAGCGGGAACCGGCGGATACCAACGGCTCCATTTCGCGCGTGGTTCGCGCAGAGTTTGGAGAGCTCCCGGCGCACGTGTCGCTGGTGCTCGAGGCGACGACGCCCGCCGACATCGCGCCGCTGCAGCTCGATCAGGCGCTCGGCCACCTCCTGAAGAACGCCCGGCAGGGGACGCCGAAGAAGGAGCGCATCGTGGTGCGCTCGTGGAGCGCCGGTGCCGAGGTGTTGATCCAGGTGCGTGACGAGGGCGTCGGCATTCCCAAAGAGAACCTGAGGCGCGTCTTCGAGCCGTTCTTCACGACGCGTGGCGTGGGGAAGGGTATCGGCCTGGGGCTCACGGCCGCGTACGGCATCGTGCGGCGCGCAGGTGGCGACATCGAAGCGGAGTCGGAAGGGCCGGGGCTCGGCACGTCGTTCACCATCAGGCTGCCGCGCGCCGAGGCCGCGCCGCTGGCGAACGTGGCGTGACATCAGCGGTGAGTTCGACGACGGTCGGCGCGTGTCCGTCAGGCTCTTCCTCGTCACCGTGCTGATGATCAGCTGTTCACCGCCGGTGATGCCGCCTCCCGATCGACCGCCGGTGTGTGACGAGACGCGCGAGCAGACGTGCGGCACGGCCGTCTGCGGCGGGCAGTTCAACCGCTGTGGGCAGCAGGTCGGCTGCGGGACCTGCGCGGCCAACGAGGTCTGCACGCGGGGCCAGTGCCAGCCCACGATGGTCTGCCAGCCGAACATGATGTCGGCGTGTGCGGGTCGCCAGTGTGGGGCGCGTCCTGATGGCTGTGGTGGGCAGGTGACGTGCGGGACCTGCATGGGCGGCACGACGTGTTCGCCGAGCGGCAGCTGCGAAGGGCCAGATGCCGGCTCAGCGGGTCCGCAGGTGTTTCGGTGCCCGGTGACGCGCAGCACGGTGGATCGCCCCGACGAGTCGTCGCTGCTGCAGGTGCGCATGCTCTACGTGATCCCCAGCGACGTGGCCGACGAGTCGCTCGACGTGAACGGGCGCGTCTGTCAGTCGGCGAAGGCGTTCTCGGCGTGGCTCGGCACCGCGCTTGGTGGGCCGACCCTGCGCTTCGACGTTGCGAACGGGGAGCTCGACGTCGGCTTCGTGCGGCTCAGCCAGACGAACGCGCAGCTGCGCGGCACCGACACGCGCTCGAACGTCGACACCGGTGAGGCCTACGTCCGGGAGCGCCTGGAGCGGGAGCTGCGCGCCGCAAACCTGCTTCGACCCGACAAGCTGTACGCCGTCTTCTACGGAGGCGAGAGCCGGTACGCCTGTGGCGGCGCCGCGTACCCACCCGCGCTGATCGGCTCGGTGATCGCGATGTACCTGAAGTCGACGATCGGCGGCGTGGCCTGCGAGTCGCGGCCGTGGGGGCAGGCGAGCGGGCTCGGGTACTACGACTGGGCGATGCTCCACGATCTGATGCACGGCCTCGGCATCGTGCCTTCAGCGGGCGCCAACCATCACAGCTTCGGTCACGCCTTCGACGCACGCGCTCCGAAGCCGGCGATCGATCTCATGTACTCGCCGCGGCCCGGACAGAGCGACCCGTCGTGGGGCATCGACGAGCCCACCGGCCTCGTGCTCGATCTCAACCACGACGACTACCTCGATCACGATGGCGGCTTCGTCGATCTGCGCCGGAGCGGTTTCCTGCAACCGTTGCCGCTCAATGCGGTTCGGCCGCCGGGGTGGTGAACCTCCACCGCAGCCCTACTTCCGGCTGAGGCCGATGCCCCAGGCCGTCTTCAGCTTCTCGCCGAACTGGTCGCGCTTTCGGCTCATCGCCTCTTCGAAGTTGTCGTGAGAGTCCGAACGAACGACGGTCTTTTCCCCGGTCTTTCGGTTCTCGCGCACCACCTGGTAGTCGGACGTGCCCAGCTTCGCGCCCACGGAGACCTCGTCGGTCAAGGTGCAGAGCACTTTGGGGGCATCGGAGAACTCGACGAGGTACGCGACGAGCGAAGCGGTGCCAGCGTCGCGGTCCATCGCCCGGGTCCGCACCACGACGAGGTACTTCACCTTCGCTGCGTGTTGGTACGCCGCGCGCCACAGGTCCGACGTGACCTTCATCGAGGGAGGTCGGAATTTCTCCATGGTCGGGTGCGAGTCCTGGAGCACCGTTGCGAGGGCCGAGTCGCCGTAGATCGGCACCTCGGTCCACGTTGCATAGGCGTCGTGCTCGGCACCCGCGCGTTCCACCGCGCCAAAGCTCATCACCTCAACATCGTGGGCCTCATCGAAGCCTGGATGCAGCGGCGTTGGAGGCTTGCACGCGGGGTCGACGTCATCTCGCGCACCCACCAGCGCCCGGCGCACCAACTCGATGCGCTTCTGCGTCTGCGCGATCAACGCCTTGTTCTGCTCCTTCACCTCGCCGAGGGTTGGTGAGCACGCGGTGAGCAACAGACACAGCAGCGTCGCACGAGTGGGCATGGTGGCCTCCTGGTTCAACGCCGTTCGACCGCCGGGGTGGTGACGTAGACGTCGCTGCCGCCTTCGCGGAACTCGGTCGACTTCTCGGCCATGCCCTTCTCCGCCATCGCCCGCACCTCTTCGGTGATGTTCATCGAGCAGAACTTCGGACCGCACATCGAGCAGAAGTGCGCCGTCTTCGCGCCATCGGCCGGCAGCGTCAGATCGTGAAACTCCTTCGCCTTCATCGGGTCGAGCGAGAGGTTGAACTGATCCTCCCAGCGGAACTCGAAGCGCGCCTTCGACAGCGCATCATCACGTGACTGCGCCCCGGGGTGGCCCTTGGCGAGATCGGCAGCGTGGGCGGCGAGCTTGTAGGTGACGACGCCGACCCGAACGTCTTCCTTGTCGGGCAAACCGAGGTGCTCCTTCGGTGTCACGTAGCAAAGCATCGCGGTGCCGTACCAACCGATCATCGCCGCGCCGATGCCCGAAGTGATGTGATCGTACCCGGGCGCGATGTCGGTGGTGAGCGGCCCCAGCGTGTAGAACGGCGCCTCGCCACACACCGCCAGCTGCCGCGTCATGTTCTCGCGAATGAGCTGCATCGGCACGTGGCCGGGCCCTTCGATCATCGTCTGCACGTCGTGCTTCCAGGCGATCTTCGTCAGCTCGCCCAGGGTGTCGAGCTCGGCGAACTGGGCTTCGTCGTTCGCGTCGGCGATGGAGCCGGGACGCAGGCCGTCACCGAGCGAGAAGCTCACGTCGTACGCCTTCATGATCTCGCAGATCTCTTCGAAGCGCGTGTAGAGGAAGCTCTCCTGGTGATGCGCGAGGCACCAGCGCGCCATGATCGAGCCGCCGCGCGAGACGATGCCGGTGACCCGTTTGGCCGTCATGGGAATGAACGGCAGCCGGAGCCCCGCGTGAATCGTGAAGTAGTCGACGCCCTGTTCGGCCTGCTCGATGAGCGTGTCGCGGTAGAGCTCCCAGGTGAGATCTTCGGCCTGGCCGCCCACCTTCTCGAGCGCCTGGTACAGCGGCACGGTGCCGACGGGCGCGGGGCAGTTGCGCAGAATCCACTCGCGCGTCTCGTGAATGTTGGGGCCGGTCGACAGATCCATCACCGTGTCGGCGCCCCAGCGAATCGACCACACCATCTTCTCGACCTCTTCTTCGATCGAGCTGGTGACGGCCGAGTTGCCGAGGTTGGCGTTCACCTTCACCAGGAAGTTACGGCCGATGATCATCGGCTCGAGCTCGGGGTGGTTGATGTTCGCGGGGATGATGGCGCGGCCGCGGGCGACCTCGTCGCGCACGAACTCAGGCGTGATCTCGTTCGGAATCGACGCGCCGAACGACTCGCCCGCGTGCTGCACGCGTGACGACGCGAAGCGCTGGTTCTCGCGAAGGGCGATGAACTCCATCTCAGGCGTGATCTCGCCACGCCGCGCCGCAAAGAGCTGGCTGACGTTCTTACCGGCCTTCGCGCGAAGGGGCTGACGCCCGGTGTGGAAGCGCAGCGCACTCAACCGGGCATCGGCGAGGCGGGCCTGCGAGTACTCGGAGCTCGAGCCGGCCAGCTGCTCGACGTCGTCGCGCCGCGCCGTCCACGAACGAACGACCGGCAGACCCTGACGGAGATCGATCTCAACCGACGGGTCCGAGAAGGGGCCCGAGGTGTCGTACAGCCTCACCGGCGCGTTCTCGCTGACGCGCCCGCCGGCGTGCCGGGTCGGTGACTGCGACACCTCACGGACGGGGACCTTCACCCCGGGGAAACGTGTGCCCGTGAGGAAGACCTTCTTCGAGTTGGGGAACGGCTCGCGCGTGATGCCCGCGAGCGCAACCGAGTCGACCGACAGCTTCGTGTGTTTCGCCATGGAGCACTCCCTCCGCCGGTATCAACCGGGTCAGGTTCGGCGGGTCGACCGCAGTCACGGTCCTCTCAGCCGCTGGCCCACACTTGGGAGGCGGCTCCCCGGTACAGCGGGCGGCGTAGCACACGTTCCCCGCACAGTCGGGAGCGGTCAGCAGCCCGTCGCCTGACGCAGCACGGCCTCGAGCTTCTCGAACGAGTACGGCTTGGGCAGCTGGAGCACGCGCGGGTCGCTCACCGCGTCTGCTTCGGCGCTGTAGCCACTCGAGAGAATGATGGGCAGCTTGGGCGCCACCTGTCTCATCTGCTCCGCCGCTTCGACGCCGTTGAGCTCGGGCATGGTCACGTCCATCAGCACGACGTGCCAGGTGCCGGGCTCCGCGCGGACCCGTTCGACGGCCTCGCGCCCGGTCGCGGCCTCGTCGACGTGGCAGCCGAGCTCTTCGAGGAGCCTGCGCGCCGACCGCCGCAGCATGGGCTCGTCATCGACGAGGAGGACGTTCAGGCTGAGCGCTCCGCCGACGGTGGCGACGACGGGCGCGGGTTTCGACAGGGGCGCGTCGAGCGCGGGCAGATCGATGGTGAAGGTCGAGCCGACGCCGACCGTGCTCTCGAGACCGATCGCGCCGCCGTGGGCCTTGAGAATGCCGGCGAGCGCGGCGAGGCCGAGCCCGCGACCAGAGCCCTTGGTGCTGAAGAACGGGTCGAAGATGCGCGCCTGCACTTCGGGCGGCATGCCTGCGCCGGTGTCGCTCACCGTGAGCCGCACCACGCGCCCGGTGACGTCGCCAGAGCGCCTCGTCGCCGGCGGGCCCTCGAGAACGACGAGCCCGGTGCGCAGCGTGATGGTGCCGGTGCGATCTCCGATGGCCTCGGCAGCGTTGGTGATCAGGTTCATCACGACCTGCTGCAGCTGGGCCGGGTCTCCCACCAGCGCGGGGAGCGTCGGGTCGAGCACGCGCTGAAACGTGACCTTGCGCGAGACCGAGACGGCGAGGAGGTCGCCGATCGCGTCGACGAGCTCGTTGAGATCGATCGGCTTGTGCTCGATGGGCGCGCGGCCGGCGTAGGCGAGCAGCTCGCGCGTGAGCACCGTCGCGCGTGAGACGGCGAGCGAGGCGGTCTGCAGTGGCTCGACGAGCTCAGGCTCGCCACCGACGCGGCGCTTCGCGAGCTCGAGGCTCGAGCCCACCACGGTGAGCAGGTTGTTGAAGTCGTGCGCGATGCCACCGGCCAGCAAGCCCAGGCCCTCGAGCTTCTGGGCCTGCAGTCGGCGGCCTTCTTCTTCGAGCTCGTGGGTGATGTCTCGAACCGAGCCGACGAAACGAATCGCGCGCCCCGTCTCGTCGCGGGCCACCACGCCAGTCGACAGGGCGTGGAACACGGTGCCGTCCTTGTGGCGTACGCGATGGCGCACGCGGTAGCTGCGCGACTGGCCCTTGATGGTCTGCGCGACGGCCTGCTGCACCATCTCGCGATCGTCTTCGTGCACGATGAGGGTCCACGGGGTGGGGGGCCACTCGGAGAGCGGGTAGCCCAGCCACTTCGCAGCTTCGGCGCTGCCGGTGACGCGGCCAGTGCGCAGGTCGCCGTCCCACAGCAGCTCGCTCGAGGCGGCGACGGCGAGGCGCAAGGTCTCTTCGTTTTCGCGGGCCTGCGCAAGGCGCAGCTCGAGCTCGGCGCGTTGAGTGGCCCGGCGCTCCAGCTCGTTGGGCACCCACGAACGCGCCAGTCGCAGCAGCACCACGCCTGCGACGACGAGGTTGAGCACCTTGACCGCCGCGAGTGGCTCCGGCGCGCCGAGGGCCTTGAAGCTCTCGGGCAGCACGCCGTAGTTCGCGCCCCACACGAGTCCGAAGTAGCCGCTCTCGACGACGCTCTTGAAGGCGTCGAGCGCGAGCACCGAGAGCAGCATGGCGAGGAGGGGATCGCTGGCGCTGGCGGCGCGGTGTCTCAAGTAGAGCGCGAGCACCAACGCCCAGATCACCGTGAGGACGCCGTAGATGATGACTGCTGCCAGTGCTCCCGACATGCGCCCCCAGGATGCGTGTCGACGTTCTACACCGGGCGTCGGAGTTGGCGAGCAGGCGTCATGTGCAACCCTTCAGCGAGCGTGAAGCTCGTGGGGTGGTCGGCGACCCCAGCGCGACGCCGTCATGACCGTGCGACGCTCACGCCCAACTCGACGAGGAGCTCATCGAGCTGCCCGCACATCTCGTCCATGCCACTGGTGCTCCCCGAAGCGATGGCAGCGTCGAGCGCTTCTTTCGAGGGGTAGAGGTCGTGTACGACGACCCGCGTCCTGCCGGCGGTCTCTTCGAACGTCACGGTGGTGAGGGCTCCTGCGTCACCTGCTTCGTCATTCGTCAACACGAGGCGCGCGTTGGGCGTCACCTCGAGATACCGGCCGAAGAACGCCATCGGCTGCGTTGAGGCTGCGTGTCCGAACACGAAGCGGTACGTGCCTCCGACCCGAACGTCGGCCTCGCACGAGATGAAGACCACGCCGAACGACTTCGGTGCCCACCAACGCTTGAGCAGGTCGGGCGTGGTCCAGGCTTCGTAGACGATACGTGGCGGAGCATCGACGATTCGCGTGACGACGAACTCGCGGTCTGACGTGCGCGCCGAGGTGGTGGGGTTCTTCGGGGTGGCCTTTTCACTTCGTGCGTCCATGGTTCTTCTCCCTGTCTTTGAGTTCCTTCACGACGTCGTCCAACGCATCGAAACGTGCGGCCCAGCGCTCGCGGTACCGCTCGAGCCACGCCGTCTCGTGTTCCAATTGCCGAGGGCCGAGCTTGCACGTCCGCACTCGGCCGATCTTTTCCGTCTCGACCAGGCCTGCCTGCTCGAGCACTCCGACGTGTTTCTTCATGCCGGTGAGGGTCATGTGGAACCGGTCGGCGAGGTCGGTGATGGAAGCGTCTGCGCGGCCCAGTTGCTCGAGAATGCCGCGGCGGGTGGCGTCTGAGAGCGCGGCGAACGAGGCATCGAGGCGGGTGCTGGGATACTGAGCCATGTGGTGCAGTATTGGCGCGGAGCGTGGGCCAACGCAAGCGCGCCGTGCTCAGCTCACTTCCGGTTGAACCCGTTCATCGCCTTCTGCATCCCGTCGCGCGTCCAGATCTCACAGCCCTCGACGGCGCGTTTGATCAGGTCGGGCAGGGTGGCGTGCTCCTCTTTCGAGAAGTCACCCAGCACGTGCCCCACCACGCGGTCCTTCGCGTTCGGGCCCTGCGGCTTGTCGACGCCAAAGCGCAGCCGGCAGTACGCCTCTTCACCCCACGACTCGCGAATCGAGTTGAGCCCGTTGTGCCCGCCGGTGCCGCCGCCCGCTTTGAGCTGCAGCTTCCCGAACGGCAGGTCGAGCTCGTCGTGCACCACCAGCACGTCACCCACCGGCACCTTGTAGAACCGCGCGGCCTGGCCCAGCGAGACGCCCGACAGGTTCATGAACGTCTGCGGCTCGAGCAGCATCACCTGCTCACCAGCGAACCGCGCCTGCGCCAGCCGCGCGTCCCACTTGTTCGAGGTGAAGTCGACCTTCCACTTCGCCGCGAGCGCCTCGACGACCATGAATCCGATGTTGTGGCGGTTGCCTTCGTACTGTCGGCCCGGGTTGCCGAGCCCGCAGATGATCTTCATGGTGACTCCCCAAAACACGAACGCCGCCCCGAATGAACCGGAGCGGCGTCGAGCACTTCAGCGCTGAACTCCGACTTACTTCTTCGCCGGAGCCTTCGCCGCCGCAGCCGGAGCCTTGGCCCCTGCCGCCGCCGGAGCTGCCTTGCCGTCGGCCGCCTTCGCGTCGCCAGCCTTCGCATCGCCAGCAGCCGCCGCAGCCACAGGCTTGCCATCGGCGCCGACCGCAGCGACCGCCGCAACCTCGACCACCTTCTCGATTTCAGGCGCGGTGACGACGGCGATGGTGAAGTTGAACGACGACTTCACGGTCACGCCCTCAGGCAGCTTCACTTCGTTGATGTGCAGCGAGCTGGCGATCTTCAGCGCCGTCACGTCGGCCTCGATCTTCTCGGGGATCGCGCCAGGCAGCGACCACACTTCGAGGTCGCGGCGGATCTGCGAGAGGATGCCGCCGTCGGTCACGCCTTCGGCCTTGCCGACGAGGATGAGCGGGATCTTCACCTTCACCTGCTCGTTCTCACGAACGTCGATGAAGTCGACGTGGAGCAGCTCTTTGCTGACCGGGTTCAACTGGAAGTCCTTCACCAGCACGGTCAGCTGCTTGCCCTCGACGTTCAGGCCGATCACCGTGTTCATGTGCTTGGGCGTCTTGATGGCGGCCTTGGTCTCTTTGGCGTCGACCGAGATCGCCAGGGGCTTCTCGAGGTACGGGCCATAGACGACCGCGGGAACCATGCCGGCCATGCGGGTGCGGCGGGCGGGGCCCTTGCCTGAGCCGGTACGGACCTTCGCGTTGAGGGGACGGGTTTCGAATGACATGAGCAAGCCTTGTGCTGAGGACCCGGAACTCGTCCGAATCGATGATGCCCCACCGTTCCGTTCGACCCCGGCATCCTGCCCCGATGGCAGGCCCCGAAGTGTCGCGCGTCGGTGAAGCGGGGCGGCTCTTACGGGGCACCCTGCACGAGGTCAAGTGCGGGCCTTGCAGCACCCGAAGTCGTCTGGTAGGTGCGCCGTCCTTCTGTCTTCACTTTCTTGAGGCTTCCCATGCGTTCCGCAGCCCTGCAGTTCGTCGATTCGCTCCACCTCCGCAAGAACGTTCCCGAATTCCGCACCGGTGACACCGTGCGCGTGAACTGGAAGGTCAAAGAGGGCGAGAAGGAGCGCGTGCAGGCGTTCGAAGGCGTCGTCATTCGCAAGACCCGTGGCTCGGTCGACGCGACCTTCACCGTGCGCAAGATGTCGTTCGGCGTCGGCGTCGAGCGCATCTTCCCGCTCCACTCGCCCCGCTACGAGACGATCGACGTGCTCACGCGCGGCAGCGTTCGCCGCAACCGTCTGTTCTATCTCCGCTCGCTGCGTGGCAAGGCTGCCCGCCTCAGCGTGCAGGAAGACAAAGACGAAGCTCCCGCCGCCAAGGCGTAACATCGAGCTTCCGCGAGGGGGTCGATGCTCATTCTCGAGTTGGCGGTGCAGGGCGTGCGCGGGTTCAGCCCTTCGGCACGCGTGGCTTTCAAGGCCGGGTACACCGTTCTCATCAGCCCGACCGAGATCCCCGCGCCGCTTGCCGGCCTGACGACGGCACTCGTCTATCCAGACGGCCGTGGTGGAGACGGCGCCTTCCTCACGCCGGGTTCGAAGGTTGGCCGCGCCGGGCTGTCGGTGCAGTCGATCGATCAGAACGTCTGGCGGCTGGTTCGTGATCTGGGCGGGCAGGGTGCGCTCCACAAGCTCAACCGGCAGACGAACCAGTTCGAGGTGCTGACGCAAGAGGCCGCGGAGCTGAGCCAGGCGCTCCGCGCGGCCGGTTTCCCAGCGCGACCCACGTTCGAGCAGCTCTTCACTTTGAGCGTCGGGCAGCTGCCGTCGCGGCGGCCCAGGGCGAGCGCGAAAGCAGCGGCCGGCCAGCCAGTGAACACCCCTGCGAGGCCACCTCCGGGCCAGCGCGTGCAGTCGGCCTTCGATCAGTACGCGAACGAGCTAGGGCCGAGCGACACCGGCCCGTCGGTCGAGAAGCTGGCGGCGCTCGAGAAAGAGCTCGCGATCGCCAAAGAGGTCTCGGGCATCCAGTTCCGCATGGACGGCGTACAGGCCGACGCGTTCAAAGCCGAGCAGCGGCTCCGCGCCTACGACGAGCTGAAGGAGAAGCTCGAGGCTGCGCGTGCCGAGCTCTTCAAGGCGCCGACGCCGCAGTCCCTGGGCATGCCCGACGACATCGTGGAGCGCGTGCGCCGCTCGGGGGACGAGAAGAAGCGGCGCGACGACGCCTTCGCGAGGCTCGATCGTGAACGGGCCGAGGCTGGCCTGGGCGAAGAGGCTCCACGCGTGGCGCCCGTCTGGAAAGACGCCCGCTTCCTTGGCGCCCTCGTGGTGGGCTTCCTGTTGCTGGTGGCGGGCGGGGTACTCGAGGGCATGGGCCGCTTCCTGGCGCTGTTGGCGATTCCGGCCTTCACGTTCGCCGGGTTGTTCGCGCTGCGCTTCATCGAGGAGCTCCAGCACGGCAGCCGCGAGTCGGCCAAGCGAGAGGTCTTCGAGGTGCGGCGCAAGAAGCTCGAAGACGAGTTCGGCCTCGCGGCCAGCGTGGTGCAGACGGCCCTGGACAAGGTCGAGGCGAACACGCCCGACGAGTTCTTCACCATCATGGCCAAACGCGCCGAGCTGCAGCCCGCCGTCGGGGTGCTCGAGCTCGAGTTCGCCGACTACGAGTCTGATCCCGAGACCGCCGGCCTCGCCGACACCGTCACCCGGCTCAAGGCAGAGCACGAAGAGATGAACCAGAAGCTGCTGGGCATGAGCGGCGGCTACGCCCGCGAGACGCGCGAGATCGAGCGCGAGCTGCAGCGCATGAAGGAGTCGCTGGCCGGGAAGGCGCCGACTTCATCGGTGAGCGGCGAGTTTTCGGCCGTGCAGACCGGCCCGCAGGAGACGTTCGACGACCCGTTCCCCGCGGCGATGCAGCTGGCGGGTGAGATCTTCAGCGCCGACGTGCCGACGCTCTGGGGCGTGATGCGCGATCGCTGCGTGCAGTACCTCGTCGCGCTCACCGACAAGCGGTACCACGGCGTCGATCTCGACGCGCAGGGCCGCGCCATGGTGCAGGCTCCGGGACGCTCGATTGCTGCCGGCGAGCTGCCCTCGAAGGATCTCGATCTGCTCTACCTCGCGCTCCGGTTGACCCTCGCCGAGAAGGCGGGCGCCCAGACGAAGCTGCCGGTGCTGATCGAAGACGCGTTCGGAGGCGTCATCGACGCCAGCAAGCAGAGCCTCTTCGCCCGCATGCTCAAGCACATCGGCACGCTCACGCAGGTGCTGCACGTCATCGGCGCCAGCCAGACGCCGCCGGCCGCCGACGCGACGCAGGCGCTCTGACGTTCTGCGCTCACCGCGCGGTGAGCAACCGGTACCGCTGCAGCGCCTCGACCTCGTCGACCTCGTGCGTGAAGCCGGTCGCCTTCTTGAACGCCCGGCCGTCGACGACGATGGGAAACTTGATGTGCTCCAGCGCGCCGGGCGGGAGCTTCGGAAAGCCGAACCGGCCCAGCAGCGCGCGCAGCAGTGGCTCGGGCACCATCATCGTGGTCCGGCCGGTCTGCTGCACGATCATGCTCAGCGGCACGGGGTTGGGCCCACACACGTTGAAGATGCCCTTCGCGCGCTGCTCGGCGGCGAGGGTGATGGCGCGCGCGGCGTCGGACTCGAAGATGAACTGGAACAGCGGGTCGTACCCCATCACCAGCGGCACCCGCTTGCCCTTGAGGAACGAGGCGAGCGTGCCCTGCTGCGAGGGCCCCAGCGTGTAGACGAGACGCAACACGCTCGTGCACAGCTTCGGCTCTCGCCACAGCGCGTTGGCGGCGAAGAGATCGGCGGCGACGAGATCGGCGAGCTCCGGGAAGCTCCCGATGCCGTGCGGCGGCTCATCTTCGGTGTGGTAGAGCGGAGAGTCGGCGCTGGCCCCGTAGTACGTGTGGCGGCCGACGAAGACGACGTGCTTCACGCCGTGCGCGACGCTGTGCTCGAACAACGCGCGCGTGCCACCGACGTTGATGCGGGCGCGCTCGTCGCCACCCGCGGTGAGCGCGTTGACGGTGGCCATGTGAATGACGCACTCGGGCCTGCGCGTGCGGAAAATGTCTTCGGCCGCGCGTTTGCGCAGGTCGGTCTCGAACACCTCGATGCCTTCGGGCGCGTCACGCCAGGGCCGCCGATCCATGCCCAGTACTTCGTGGCCGCGGCTCTTCATCAGCATGGCGACCTGTCGAGCGAGCGCGCTCGAGACGCCGGCGATCAGCACCTTCATCGCGCGCCTCCATTGTTCCTGCGTGAGCGCCGCGAGTCCCGCGCCGCCTCGACGAGCTGGGCGATGCGCGTCTTCACCTGCTCGACGTAGCCCTTGATGATGGTGTCGTCTTCGTTGCCCGAGCCTTCGAAGCGCATCGGCTCGCCGTAGTGCACCTCGCACGAGGCCGGCAGCGGGAGCGCGAGCCCATACGGCGTCACCGGCACGTACGGCACGCCAAGCAGCTTTCCGAGCGCGTAGCTGTTGTGCACCGTCGGCACCGCGTCGCCACCGCCGACGAAGCCTAAGGGTACGATCGGCGTCTTCGTCTTGAGCGCGAGCCTGATGAAGCCGGTGCCGAAGTCGACCAGCGAGTAGCGCTCCTTGTAGAGCTTGGCGGTGCCCTTCGCGCCCTCGGGGAACACCATGAGCAGGCGATCGTCTTCGAGGAGCCGCTCCGCGTGTTCGGGCAGACCGGTGAGCTGGCCGGTGCGGCTGGACCAGAGGCTGCCGATGGGGAGCTGGTTGATGAAGCGCTCGGCCATGCCCTGCGCGAGCCGGGGCGGCTCCATCTCGAGCATCATCGACGCCAACACCAGCGCGCCGTCGAGCGCGTAGCCACCCGAGTGGTTGCCGACGAGCATCGCGCGGCCGCGCTTCGGCACGTGCTCGACGCCTACCGCGCGCACGCGGAAGTACTTCCGGTACATCCACCCGAGGATCGAGAAGCCCGTCGTGAGGTGCTTCTTCGAGATGCCGTAGGGGTCGACCCCGAACGCGTTGAAGGGCAGCTCGAGGCGATTCACCAGATCCTTCACTGCTTCATCACGCGCCATGTGGGTGACTGTAGCCCGCGCGCTGGGCTTCTCCTTTCAAATCCACGCCGACCGCCTTTGCGTATGGGGCGCGAAAGGAGCGTTGGGGCCCGGGCGTGGTGGAGTGCCGGATGTGTCCACCGCTGAACCGATGACGGCATTGCCCTCGCACTCCGGTCGCTCGTTGCACCACTTCCGCCTCGACAAGGGCCTGGCCGAAGGCGGCATGGGCCGGGTGTACCTGGGCTTCGATCAGTCGCTGCAGCGCCCGGTGGCGGTGAAGGTGATTCGCCCCGAGTACGCGCTCGAGCCGACGTTCGTCGCCCGCTTCGTGCGTGAGGCGCGAGCCCAGGCGCAGATCATTCACGCCAACGTGGTGCAGGTCTTCTACGTCGGGCAGGAGGGCGACACGCTCTTCATGGTGATGGAGCTCGTCGAGGGCGGCTCGCTGACGGAGCAGCGCCGCAAGGCGCCCATCGACTGGAAGACGGCGCACCGGCACTTCGTCGCGCTCGCCAACGGCCTGAAGGAAGCGGCGCGCCAGGGGCTGATTCATCGCGACATCAAACCCGACAACGTGCTCCTCGATCGGTTCGGCGAAGCGCACCTCGCGGACTTCGGGCTCGCGGCGCCGGTGATGTCACGCGAGGCCGTCACGCTGCCGGCGATGGCGGTGAACCCGGCGTTGCCGACGTTGACCCAGGTCGGCTCGGTGATGGGCAGCCCGCCGTACATGTCTCCGGAGCAGGCGGCTGGCGACGTGCTCGACGTGCGCAGCGACATCTACGCGCTGGGCGCGACCTTCCTCGAGGTGATGACGGGCGCCCCGCCGACCCGCGCGTCGACGCTGGTGGAGCTCCAGTCGTTTCATCAGGGCCCGCCACCGCCGCCGCTCGCACCGCGCCGTGGAGCCGTGCCTGCCGCTTTTGCCGAGGTGATCGATCGCTGTCTCGAGCGCGACCGCAGCAAGCGCTACCAGAACTACGACGAGCTCCTCGAAGCGCTCGAAGCGGCGAGCCCAAAACCCGTCATCGACTCGGGCGCGCTGCCGCGGGCGATGGCCTGGGGCATCGACACCTCAGTCTTCGTCGGTGCGCTCCTCGGCGCGGCGCCGTTGGGCATCGGGCTGGTGCCTCGTGTCGCGCTCGCCTTCGGGGTGCTGCTCGCCTGGTTGCTGGCGGGCGCGCTCATGGTGCGAGCGACGCCCGGGTTGTGGATGATGCGGCTGGTGCTCGCGGGGCCCGACGGTGAGGAGCGCTCGGCCGCACGCATCTTCTGCCGCGGCGTCCTCCAGCACCTGTGGCTGGTGTTCGGAGGGCTGGCGCTCGCGGCGCTCTACGGCAGCTGGTCGAGCAGTGGACAGGCGCTGGTGTTGGCGAGCCTGTTGATGACGACGGCGATCAGTCTGGTGGGCTCGCTGGCGCGGTTCAGCTCGAGCCGCCGCACGCTGCTCGATCGCCTCTTTGGAACGCGGGTGCTCGTCTTCGTGCGGTGACGACGGGATCAGGCTCCGGTGTGACCGGGCTGCTTCACGTTCGCGCGCTGCACGAAGTCTTCGACGGTGCCTGACACGCCCGACGCCTCGATCAACGTGCGGTACGTGCCGAGCGGAATGTCGATGGGGCCCGCGGTCGACATCAACCACAGCGAGAGGGTGTAGCCGGTCGGCACCCGCGTGATGGGCATCTGTGCCACGCGCAGCTCGACGCGCGCGAGCTCGAGCGGTTCGCCGTCGACCAGCAATCGTCCCTGGGTCCGCACGAGCGTCCACGTGGCGATCTTCGCGGCGCGGGCCATGACGATCGCCAGCACCGAGATGACGCTCGCCGCCAGCGCGATGAGGAGAAGGCCCGCCCCACTCGAGAGGTCGACCAGCGCCAGCGCCGTCGACGCCAGCAACACGCCTACCGCCGAGGCGCCGAAGCGGCCCCAGGCGCGGCCACGCTCGACCATCAAGCAGTCACTGCGGGGTTGGGTGAGGCGAACTCTCATGGTGTTGCCTGAAATGTACTCAACGCCCCAACGCCGCGCATCCCCCTGTGCTTCCCGACGAAATGAAGGGGCGTCGCCAACGGCCCTACACGATGCGTGGCAAGGCGCCCGGAGGGTTGCTGCCCTCGTCCACCGTGGCCGACAGCAGGCGACGGGCTTCGCGCAATTCCCGTTCGATCTCGGCCGCGACCTTGTGGCCTTCGAGCACGTTCGCCAGCGCGGCTGAGGTGGCGCGCATCGCCTGGACGGCGTGCAAGTGGCGGTTCTTGATGGAGTTGAGGCGGTCTTGCCACTCGGTCACCTCGAGCTGGTACTTCGAGGTGAGGTACTGCTTCTCTTCCTGGGCGAGCTCGAGCGCCTGCTGAAGCATCGCCACCTCGGTGTCGCGCTCGAAGACCCCGTTGCCGGCCTTCTGCAGCTCCTGGAGCTTGAAGATGAGGGCCTCGCGCTCCTGGAGGATGCGCTGGTTCTCGATCGCGGCGCGGATCTTCTCCTGCACCAGCGACATCTGGGGGAAGGGCTTCTCGAGGTAGTCGACGGCTCCGAGGCGCAGCGCCTCGAGGATGGAGGTGACGTTCGGGTAGCCCGTCATCATCATGCACGCGCAGAACGGCTGGCGGCTTCGCGCGGCGCGAATGACGTCGAGGCCGCTGCCGTCGGGCAGGTTCTTGTCGACGAGCAACGCACCGAAGCGCTGGGTGTCGAGCAACTTGATCGCGTCGGCGATGCGGCCGGCCGTCACGACGGCGAAGGCCTTCTTCTCGAGGGCGATCTTCAAGACGTCGAGCACGATGGGCTCGTCGTCGATGAGCAGGACAGAGTTGGGAACCACGAGGGAAGTCTCGCGCTTCGCTCGCCGCCGGTCGAGAATCACCGGCATGGACGAGCTGAATACAGTGCTGGCGAAAGTTGGCGGGTGGAAGTCGGTGGCCTTCGCGGTCGCGGTCGTCGTGATGATCCTCGTCCTGAAACGGTTGTTCGCTGCTCCCCCTGTGGAGAAGAACGATACGCGCCGAGTCGTGTGTTCATGTGGGTGGCAGGGGCAGGTCACCCGGCTCAAGCCGCGATGCCCGGTGTGCGGGAAGAGCGAGACGCTCCACGACGCGTGAGCGCTGGACAGGACGCGTGACGGCGTGGTGAAGGCCGACGCATGAGCGAGACCTTTCCGGTGACGGTAGCGGTGACGCGGTCCGATGGTTCGGTTGAGAACGTGCGCGTGGGCACGGCGACGAAAAATGGCGACGGCTTCGCGTTGAGCCTGGGCGACCTGCGCATCGAAGGCCGCGCTGATGCCGCCGCGCCGCGACGTGCCGCGCCTGCTGCCGGGCCCCGCGCGTCAGGTGGTGGCGACGGCATGGTGTTCCCGCCGTACGGCCGCTCCAAGGGCATGCCGATCGCCGGCGGCTCGATGCAGGATCTCGAGTTCTACGCGAACGGCTGCAGGCGCACGCTCGGCGACCCCGGCAAGGCGCGGTGGCACGACAAGGAGCGCGTGCTCCTCGCGGCCATCGAGGCCGAGATGTCGCGGCAGGGTGGTGGCGGTGGTGGTGGTGGTGGCGACATGCCGGACGACGGGCACATTCCGCCGCCGAGCGACGACGACGCGCCGTTCTAGAGCGTCACGCTCTTCGGTACAGGCCGTCGCGGAGCCGCTCGAAGTGTTTCCACCCGAGCGCCGCGATCTCGACCATCGACAGCTGCCTGGCTTTCATCAGCGCCGAGAGCTGCTTCTCGAGACCCTCCGATAACAAGGTGAGGGTCTCGATGGCGTCCATGAGCGTGAGGCCGGTGGCCAGCTTCGAGGGGTCGAGCCCCTCCACCACGCGCGGCCAGGCCGTCTTCATGAACTCCGCCTGGCGTTGGGCGAGCTTCGCCTTGAGCGCTGGCGGCGCCTCGGTGATCGCCACCAGGATGAAGTCGGTGGTGAGCGGGTGTTGCCGGGCGAGCTCGATCTTCCGCATCGAGAGCTGATGCAGGCGCTCGAAGAGATCGGCTGACGCCGGGCCCTCGATGGCGAAGACGAGCTCGATCAGTCGATTCACCTCGCGCTCGAAGAGCACCTCGAGCAGCTGCTCCTTCGAGCCGAAGTGGTGAAACACGAGGCCTTTGGCGACGTGCGCCTTCGCCGCGATGGCGTTGGTCGAGGCGGCCTCGTAGCCGCGGGCAGCGAACTCCTCGAGCGCGGCCTCGAGGATGCGCTCTTTGGCGGTGGGCTCGGTGTCACTCATGCGCGCACGTCGCGGCGTTCGTACCAGGCGATGGCTGCGGTCGAGGCCGCCAGGGCGATGAGGGGGAGCCAGAGGGCGTGAAGGCTCAGCCCGCCGTGCTTCACGATCTCCGACGGCTCCACGAGGGCGAACGGCGAGATCGACGCGAGGCCCTCGGCCTTCGGTGAGAGCTTCGCCACCACCCCGAGCAGATAGACCCCGAGCACCAGGCCGAGGCTGAGGTTGGGTGCAGCGCGGGCCTGCGAGACGACCGTCGCGATGGCGAACCCGAGCGCGGCGAAGCACAGCCCCAGCATCGCGGCCCCGGCGAACATCGCGAGCACGAGGTCGAGCTGGCGATCTCCCGGTACCACGCTCACCAGCGTCGCGACGGTCACGGCCAGGAGCACGACGTGAAACGCCACCAGCAGCGAGGCGACCGTCAGGCCCTTGCCGAGCAGCACCTGCCAGCGCGTGACGGGCAACGTGAGCACGGCCTCGGCGGTTCGCTGCGCGTCTTCCCGGCTGACGACGCTCGTGCCGAGCAGGCCGGCAAAGATGGTGGCGCCCATGGTGACGGTGATGAAGTTCGCCGAGAGGTAGCCCGCCGGCCGGCTGAAGTCGGTGCCGACGAGGTTGAACGCCTGCTTGAGCGCCTCAGGCATCATCGCCAGCTTGGCCTCGAGCAGCCCGTTCTGCCCCGCAGCCTGTGGCTGAATCGACATCGTCAACGCCACCAGGCCCGCGAGCGGCACGAGCCACGAGAGAAACGAGGTGCGCTGCGCTCGCAGCTCGCGCCCCATCACCAACCAGATCGCCTCGACTGCAGTGAGCTCACGCATGGGTCACCTTCAGGTAGTGCTGCATCACGATCTCTTCGAGTGAAGGCTCTTCGATCCTCACGTCGGACGGGCTGAGCGAGGCGAGCGTCGACAGCATCGGCGCCAGCTCGCCCGAGAAGAGGAACGAGGCGCCACTGGCCGAGGGGGCCCACTTCGTCACGCCCGTGAGCGACGCCAGGCCAGCGACGTCGTGCGCCACCACCTCGACGCGCCGGAGCTGCCGCTTCCGCAAGGCCTCCACGTCCTCCACCGCGACCAACCGGCCCTCGTTCAGCACCGCGACGGTGCGGCAGACGCGCTGCACCTCCGAGAGCACGTGGGACGAGAACAACACCGTCGCGCCGTCACGCGCCTCGGCCTGGAGCACGTCGAACAGCCGCGCCTGCATGACGGGATCGAGCCCGTTGGTCGGCTCATCGAGCACCAACAGCTTCGGCCGGTGCTGGAGCGCCGCAACGAGCGCGACCTTCTTCTTGTTGCCCAGCGACAGATCCTCGGCGCGCGCCGCCACCTCGAGCTCGAACGTCTCGACGAGCGACGCCCGCCGCGCCTGATGGTCGCCCGGGTGGAAGCGCGCCCGCCACTCGAGCACCTCGGCGACGGTGAGCCCGGGGTCGAACTGGTTCTCGCCGGGCACGTAGCCGACCTCGGCCCGGCACCGCGCGCCGTTCACCACCACGTCGCGGCCCAGCACCTCGGCCCGCCCGGACGTCGGCCGCAACAGCCCCAGCAGCGTTCGAATGGTGGTGCTCTTGCCGGCGCCGTTCGGACCGATGAGGCCGAAGAGCACGCCCTGTGGAACCTCGAGGCTCACGTCGTCGACGCCGCGCCTGCTGCCGTAGCGCTTCGAGAGATGTTCAAGCCGGAGTGCGTGCATGTGAAGCCTCGCTGACCACGTGGTCAACACTATCTAGCGACGACTGACCACCCGGTCAACCCATCTCGAAAAGGCCCTCGCCTTGCGCTTGGGGCGGCCATTGGGTGTGGTGCTGAGTGACATGGCTCGAAACACCAGGTTCGTGGTTGGGGAGGCCGAGGCCGGCATCGCAGAGGCGACCGAGATGGGCCTCATGCACACGAACTTCAGCGCCCGCGATGGGCGGGTGGTGACGCTCGCTGGAGGGCATCAGGCGGTCGAGTTCATCAACTGCAGCTACCTCGGCCTCGACACCGAGCCGGCGCTCATCGAGGGCGCCAAACGCGCGGTCGACGAGTTCGGGGTTCACTTCTGCTGCGCGAGATCCCGGCTGACCATTTCGCCCAACGTGCAGCTCGAAGCGGAGCTCAGCGAGCTCTTCCGCGGCCACGCCATCACGTTTCCCTCCGTCACGGCCGCGCACATGTCGGTGCTCCCGACACTGGCGAGCGGAAAGCTGCTGCCGAGCTCGGTTCGTTCGAAGACGCGCTTCATCTTCGACAAGCAGGCGCACGCGTCGATGCAGTTCCTTCGGCCCATCATCGCGGCCGAAGCGAGCACCGTCTGCACCATTTCGCACAATGATCTGCAGGCGCTCGAGGATGAGGCGAAGGCGGCCGACCTCGCGGGCGAGACCCCGGTGTACCTGGCCGATGGTGTGTATTCGATGGGTGGCCTGTGCCCGCTGCCGGAGCTCGTCGAGCTCAGTGAGAAGTGGGGCATCGTGCTGTACCTCGACGACGCGCACGGCACGTCGATCTTCGGGCGACAGGGCGAGGGCTCGGTGCGTGGCGCGTGGGATGGCGACCTGCCCGAGACGGTGATCATCACGTACTCGCTCGGCAAGGGCTTCGGCTGCAACGGCGGTGGGGTGCTCCTGCCGACGAAGTGGCAGGCCGATCGGGTGCGGCGCTTCGGCATGACGTACGGCTTCTCGGCTCCGCTCGATTTTTCGATCGTTGGCGCGGCGCTCGAGGCGACGAAGCTCCATCGCGACGGCACCGTCGAGCGGCTCCAGCGGGACCTGCGGGCAAGGGTGGCACGCTTCGACGAGCGCATCGGCAGTGACACGCGCGACTTCAGCCCGATTCGCCGGGTGGTGATCGGCGACGAGGTCGAGTGCCGGGCGATCGGCGCGCGCTTGCTCGAGCGTGGCTACCTCGTGAGCACGGCCTTCTTCCCCGTGGTCGGCCGAGGCAAAGCGCAGCTGCGGGTCTGCCTGGGCGTCAACCACACCGATGCGCAGATCGACGGCTTCGCGGCGGCGTTGGCCGAATCGCGTGAGTCGCTCGCCAGGACCGCGTGAGATGACGCCGGTGGAGTGGCGGCGCTCGTTCCTGGCGCGCGTGCTGGCGCAACCGGAGCGATCGCTCGAGACGTTCAAAGCAGCGCTCGTTCGAGAAGGCGCGCAGGCGTTGACCCCCGTCGTGTGTCCGGTGGTGATCGACGGGGCGACGCGCAGCCACTTCGAGCGGCTCGTTCGCGCGTGGCATCAGGGAATGCACGAGGCGCTGCGTGCGTGGGCGAACGACCCAACTGAGTCGATCGTGTTTCCGCCCGGGCTCGAGTCCCGCGTTCGCGACGATGCACGTCAGGCCCGCGCGCTCGGGAGCACCCGCTACGACTTCATCGTCGACGCCGCTGGGGCCGCGACGCTCATCGAGTGCCAGGCCGGCGACCCGTCAGGCATGGGCGTGGAGGAGGCCTCGGCTGCGGCGTTCGCGAGCCTGGACGCTTTTGACGCGACGGGGCTCCATCGAACGTCGATCGCGTCGTCGTTTCGCCAGTTCGTCGCGCCCTCTCCGGCGGCTTCAGGCCTCGTCGTCTTCGTCATTCACCGTGAGGCGTTCCTCGAGTGGGACGTGGCGCGGCTGCTGACGGTCTTCCGCGCCGAAGGCGTCGACGCGATCATGGTCGACCCAGCTGAGCTTCGGTTCGCCGACGGGCGACTGTGGGTGGGCGCACGCGTGGTGAAGACGGTGGTGCGCGACAGCCTCGAGGATCTGCTGGCGCCGGAGCGAGTCGCCGCGAGCCACGCGCTGATGGAGGCGTGGGCGGCCGTCGCGGTCGAGGTGATCAACCCGATGGGCTCCATTGCGGCCGATCACAAGGTGCTGCTCGGTCGTTTGCGCTCCACTTCCGTTCTCGAATGCCTGCCCGACGAAACCAGCGCGCTGCTGCGACAGACCGTCCCCGAGACCGTGGCGCTCGAGTCGGTGCGGGCGCCGTCTCGGCAGGAGTGGGTGCTCAAACCGTCCGATGGCTTCGGAGGCTTCGACGTCACCATCGGCCCTGCGGTCACTGACGACGAGTGGCTCCGCGCCGTGACGGCCGCGGGGAGCAGCGGGCGTACGTTTCTGTTGCAGTCGTTCGTTCGCGCAGAGCGCGCCGAATTCCCGGTCGTCGTTGACGGGCGGCTGGAGCTCCGGCCACATCACCTCGTGCTGAGCGGGTGGATGCACGGCGATCGCTTCGGCGGCCTCTTCGCGCGCGTGCACCAGCGTGCAGTGGTGAACGTGCACCAGGGCGGAGGCCTCGTGCCGGTCTACACGCTCGCCTCGTGACGACGGGGTGGATGTGCTCAGGTCTGCGGCCGTGAAGCCGTCACGAGTCCGCCGTCCCGAGGCTGCGCCGAAGCTCGCCGAAGACCAGCACGCGGTCGACACCTTCCGCCGTCACCTCAAGCGCCACGCGTCTCGCATGGTCGACGTGGTGAGCGCCTTCGAGCGGCGGTGGAAACGGCAGGGCGTCGACACGCTCCACGGCATCGGCATTCCACTGCGGCCGCTCTTCATCCCCCGCAGCCGGCTCGACGCGCTCAGCGAGGGCTTTCACGAAGGCATGCGCCGCGTCGTGGCCGCGATGCGTGACACCATTCGAGATCCCATCGCGCTCGATCGCCAGGTTCCCGTCGGCGCGAAGTTGCTGAAGACGCTCGCGCCGGGGCTCGACAGCCCGCACACGCTCTCCTGGTTCCGGCCCGACGGCTTCCTGCTGAAGGATCGCTACGTGGTCGGCGAGATCAACTACGGCAACGGCGTCGTGGTGAGCATCGGCTACACCGAGTGCCTGTTCGATCTGTTCTCGAACCACCCGGCGCACCAGAGCGCAGGGTTCGATCGCCGCGATCTCGATCGGCCGTTCATGGGGTGGCTCGCGGCGATCGAAGCGGCCATCGACTACCACCGGCCGGCGCACGTCGTGCTCCTGTCGCATCACGAAGAGTGGCCGTTCGTCGTCGACGACAGCCCGCGCGTTCGCCATCAGGTGGAGCAGGCGGTGAAGCGGCTGCTCGCGCGAGGGCTCAGCGTGTCGTTCGCGCACGAAGACGAGGCGTACGTCGACGCGAAGGGCAGGGCGCGCGTGAAGGGCTCGTCGCTGCCCGTCGATCTCTTCGTCGTCACCACCATCAGCTCGTCCTTCATCGACGATCCCTCTCCGCTCCGGAAGGCCGCGCGGCCGCTCGTCGGCACACACGTCGGGGGAGCGCCCATCCTCAAGCCGCTCATCGGGCTCGCGATGGACAAGGGCGTTCTTCCGTTCGCGAATGCGGTCGGCGCGCTGCCCGTCGAGTGCGCTGATGGCTCGCACGTCGTCGCGCCAGACACCTGGTACGTCGGACCCGAGTCGAGTCAGTGGATGCACGACAATCAGCGCCAGCTCGTCATCAAGCGCTCGTTCGTCGCGAAGGACACGGTCATCGGCGTCGCCTCGTCGAAGGACGACTGGAGCGCCGCGGTCGAGCGTTCTGCCAACCGCGAGTACGTCGTGCAGCGGTACCAGTCTCTGCCGCGCACCGAAATGCCGATATTGCTCGACGGCCGCGTGGAGTGGATTCCCGTGCGCGTCGAGTTCACCCCCTTCATCGTGCACGGACGCTACTCGGGCGCGCTGGCCAGGTATGCGCCAGACGCGCCCGGTCTCATCCTCTCGCCACCGCCCGACGGCATGGGCATGACGATGGTGCACGCGACGTGAGCCGGTCAGCGCTTCTCGTCGGGCACCGGCGTGCGCTTGACGTTCTTGCTCACCACCGCGGCGCCGAAACGCTCTGCGTTCGCGAGCCACGCGGCCGAGTTCTTCACGTAGCGTGCCGTGCCCGCCGTATCCCACTTGTTGTAGAGGCGCGTGAAGCCGCCGTCGAAGATCGCCCGCTTGCCTTCGCGATCGTAGAACCCCGAGACGAGGTTGCCTGCCGAGCCGTACAGCAGCGGCTGGAGCGTGTCGTTCGGCTGCACCGTCGCGATGGTGATGCCTTCGTAGAGGAACTCGAGGCCCGTCGAGAGCAGGTGGCTGCGACGCACGCCGACGTGCTCCTTCCCATTGGACTTCTCGAGGCCGACGACCTGATCGCCCATCAGGTTGCCCTTCATCGTGACGCCCATCAGCGCCGAGCCGACTGCGTTGGCGTCGGCGTAGTACGGCTCGTTGTCACCCCAGATGTAGACGCCCTTGCCCGTCTCGAAGAAGCGCTTGATGACGGCGATGTGCTCGTCCGAGAGCCGGCGTTGATCGCCCGAGATGAGCCAGAGCTGGCAAGCCTTCGCGAGCTGCGCCTCGAACTCCTTCACCGGCGGCACCGCGTTGCTCCAGCGGTACACCGAGAAGCCCTTTTCCTTCAGCGCGTCGCGCGCGGCCTCGAAGGGAAAGTCGTAGAGCTGAATGACGGCGACGGTCTGCCCATCGAAGGCGCCATCGACGGCGAGATCGTGCTGGTTGCCCTGGGAGTTGCCGTAGCCGTCACGCTGCACGGGGACGAAGCGGGCGCGCTCCTCGAGTTTGCCGGTCTTGGCGTCGAAGACCTTCTCCATCACTTTGGCCGCAGGGGCGGCGTTCGAGCCGGCGGTGTCCGAGTACTGCGCAAAGGCAGGCGCCGCGAAGGTCAACGTCAGCAGGCAGGACAAGAGTCGAAGGCGCATGGGGAAAGCTCCGTGAAGGTGGGGTGCCGCCATGAACGGACGAGGCCCGCGTTCGATCTGCGGAGCCTGTCGTGAAGCGGAAGACCGACGCGGTGACGAGGGTTTCGCTCAGCCGCGGGTGGACGTTGTGGCCGTTGGCGCTCGTCCGCGGGGCCGGGTTTCCGGTGAATCTGGTGGAGGCGCTCAGTGCACCGGCGCTCGCCGCCGCGGCGCGAGAGACCCTGGCGGGCACGAGGAGCCCGGAACAGTTCAGCGTGGCGTGGGCCGAGGCCCGGCCGGCGGTTCGCGCGACGATTCGTGAACTCGCGAAAGCGCCACGGCTCCGTGAGGCGATCACCTGGCAGAACCGCTCGGCCGTCGAGAACGGGCTCGACTCGTTGCTGCGCGCGCCGGCTGATCGTGACGACGCGAAGCTGCGCAAGAAGGAGACGATGGTCGTCTCGTACCTTCAGCGCTACGCGACCAAGTGCGACACCATCGGCTTCTTCGGTCCACTCGGCTGGGCGCGCTGGCAGGGCCCCGGACAGCTCGAGCAGACGCCTGACGCAGCACTGCTCGACGCGCGCGAGGTGTTCTTCGAGCCGTGGGCGATCGCGGCCGTGGTCGACGCCGTGGCGGCAGACGACGAAGGCCTCGAGTCGATGCCGCTCCGGCTCACGGGACATGCGCGGGTGTCGCTGATGCCAGCCCGCACTCTGGAGCGGAGGATCGCCGCTCGCATCGACGGGGTCGCCACCACGAAGACAATCGGCGCTGAGCTGAAGGTGCCACGCGCGACGGTGCTCCAGACGGTTCGCGAGCTGATCGCGGCGGGCCTGGTCGATCTCGCCGTCCCCGTGCCGATCTCGCATCGACCGGAAGAGGCGGTGCTGCACGCAGCGAAGCGGCTGTCGAAGGTGGCGCGCATGCGGCTGTCGCACGCCATGACGTCGCTCGTCGCTGCGCGTGAAGCGGTGACGTCGGCCGCGGGTGACGTCGAGGCGCTGACCCCTGCGCTCGTGGCGGCCGAGGCGACCTTCACGGGTCTGGCAGAGACGTCAGCGCGGCGGCACGAAGGCCGAACGTACGCGGGCCGCTCGATTCTCTACGAAGAGACGCGCCGCGCAGGGCAGGTGACGCTGGGAGACGAGCTCCGCGCCACGCTCGACGCGCCGCTGACGGTGTTGCTCGAGCTCGCTCGGCTCTACACGGCCCGCATCGCGCACACGCTCTCGCAGGCGATGGAGCGGGAGTTCACGAAGGCACGCGCGCGCTCGGTGCCGCTGGTGGACTTCTGGCTCGCGACCGCCTCGCACTTCGAAGGCGAGCCACCGCCAGCCGTGCGTCGCGCCGTCGATCACGTGCAGTCCCTCGTCATGCGCACGTTCGGGCCACTCGATCCCGCTGCTCGTGAAGTGAGGTGGAGTTCGGCCGCGCTCGAGAAGGCGCTTCGTCGTCACGCCGCGGTGGCGACTCCAGGCTGGCCCGGCGCCCGTCACCATGCGCCCGACGTGATGTTGGCCCGACGAGGTGATCGCCTCATCCCCGTTCTCGGAGAGCTGCACACCGGCGTGACGCCGTTCTCGACGTTGTCGGTGCTCTCGCTGACACCGCATCGCGCAGAGCTCGAGGCACTGTACCGCTCCGATCTCCCGGGTCCGCACGTCACGCCGATTCCGTGGGAGGACTTCTCGCGCAGCACCCACGACACGCGGCTCGCCGCAGACTCGGAGCGATGGCACGTCGATCTGGGCTTCCGGTTTTCGTCGCCGCTCCCGGCAGCGCGGGTTCGCCGGGCGGCCGAGCTTCAGGTTCGGCGCGGTGCGCGTGGCCTCGAGGTCGTCGGCAAGGGCTTCCGCCAGCCGGCCGCGGCGGTGTTCGAGCGCCGAATCAAGCTGCGCGCGGCGAACGACTTTCACCCGGTCGCGTGGACCAGCCATCGCCCGCGGGTGTGGCTCGACGAGGCGGTGATCGCGCGCGAGGCGTGGCGACTCGACGCGTCGACGCTGGCGACGTGGGCGAGAGATGAAGCTCCGGCGCGGTTCCTCGAGGTGACGCGCACTGCGCTCGCGTTGCAGTGGCCTCGCTTCGTCTTCGCGAAGTCGCCTGGAGAGACGAAGCCGATCTTCGTCGACCTCGAGAGCCCGGCGCTGGTCGAGCTGCTCTGCAAACAGGCCCGGGGCGCCGCGTCGATCGTGGTGAGCGAGATGCTGGCGGCGCCGGATGAGTGCTGGCTCGAGGACGCAGAAGGCGCGCGGTACGTGGCCGAGCTCCGCCTGCTCGCCGTCGACCCGAAGACGTGGGTCCCGAGCCCGAATTCCGCTACACGCAGGGCATGACGTTCCTCCTGTCCCTGCTGCTCGCGGCCGACACGTCGGGCCAGTCACTGATCACCGCCTCGGCCCTCACGGGTCACGTGCGGTTCCTCGCCTCCGATGCGCTCGAGGGCCGCGGCCCTGCGACGAAGGGCGACACGCTCGCGCAGCAGTACATCGCTGCGCAGTTCGAGACGCTCGGCCTCGAGCCGGTCGGCGACAAAGGCACGGCGCTCCAGTCGTTCGAACTCATGGGCGTCAACGGGCACCCCGACGTGATGACCTTCACGAAGGGGCAGACGACGCTCGCGGCACCCTTCATGACCGATCTGATCGCGGTCAGCGGCCACCAGGCGGCGCGCTCGGCGCTCGACAAGGCCGAGGTGGTGTTTGTCGGCTACGGCATCGTGGCGCCAGAGTACGGGTGGAACGACTTCAAGAACGTCGACGTGAAGGGGAAGGTCGTGCTGGTGATGAACAGCGACCCCGAAGACGACGCCTCGCTCTTCGCCGGCAAGACGCGCCTCTGGTACGGCCGCTGGGACTACAAGTACGAGCAGGCCGCGAAGCAGGGCGCGCTGGGCTGCATCATCATTCACACCACGCCCTCGGCCGGGTACCCGTGGCAGGTGGTGCAGACGTCGTGGACCGGCGAGCAGTTCGATCTCCCCTCGACCGGCGGGCCGAAGCTGCAGGTGAAGGCGTGGCTCACCGAGGCGGCGAGCAAGAAGCTCGTGTCGATGGCCGGCAAGGACCTCGACGTGCTGCGGGCCGCGGCGCAGTCACGCGACTTCCAGCCCGTGCCGCTGGGCGTCCTGGCCTCGACGTCGTTCGCCAACACCGTGGTGAAGAAGTCGACCGCGAACGTGCTCGGCGTGCTGCGCGGGAGCGATCCGAAGCTCTCGGACGAGTGGGTGGTGCTGACGGCGCATCACGATCACCTCGGCCTGGCCGAGCACCCGAAGCCCGGCGAAGACGCCATCAACAACGGCGCGGTCGACAACGCGTCGGGCGTCGCGGCGCTGCTGACGGTGGCGCGCGCGCTCACGGCGCAGGGGAAGCGGCCGAAGCGCAGCGTGCTGTTCGCCGCCGTCGCCGCCGAGGAGCAGGGCCTGCTCGGCTCGCAGTTCCTCGTCGAACACCCTCCCGTGCCGTACGGCCGCATGGCCGCGAACATCAACATCGACGGCCTCAACATCTGGGGCCGCACGAAGGACGTCTCTGTCATCGGTTATGGGAAGACGAGCATCGACGCCGCGCTCACCCAGCTCGCGAAGGTGCAGGGCAGGGTGGTCAAACCAGACGCGCTGAGCGATCGCGGCTTCTTCTACCGCAGCGATCAATTCAACTTCGCGAAGGTCGGCGTGCCTGCGTCGTACTTCTCGTCGGGCCACGCGTTCATCGGCAGGCCCGAGGCGTGGGGCCGCGAGCAGCGAGAGAAGTGGGAGCTCACCCACTACCACCAGCCGTCGGACGAGCTGCTCCCGACGTGGGATCTCACTGGGGCCGTCGAAGACGTGAAGCTCATCTACCAGCTGACCGTGAAGCTCGCCGACGCGCCGGCCATGCCGACGTGGACGCGTGGCGATGAGTTCGAGGTGGCGCGGCTCAAGTCGCTCGAGGCGCTGAAGGTCGGCAGCAGCCGCTGAAGTCCGGCTACGGAATTCCCGGGTAGACGCGCCAGAACGAGCCGTTCACGTCGGCGAACGCGAGGCCGGTGGTGGGGTCCTGGAACTGCACGAGATCGGGCAGGCCGTCGGCTGTGACGTCGATCACCGTCCAGCTGGTGCCCGAGACCGAGCGGAAGCCCTCGAGACCCGGGCCGGCGGGCACCGCCCAGATTGCCCCGCGCGCCGAGAAGCCGGTGATCGCCGTGTTGGCCGAATACACACGCCACGACGGCCCTGCGAAGGGTCGCCCCGTTGCGGGGTCGGCCGTCTGCACCAGCTCGGCGAGCCGATCGCCGTCGAGATCCACCAGCTGCCAGAACTGTGGGGCCGTCGCGCTGCTGGGCGTCGAGAAGGCGTTCGTCGGTACCGTCCACTGGGTGGGCGTGGCGGCGTAGAGCGTGTCTCGCGCCGTCCCGTACTGGTTGAGCCAGACCTTCCAGTACGGCGCGCCGTTGAGGAGGAAGGGCTCTCCGAGCGTGGCGCCGACGGGGTTCATCGTCTGCACGAGGTCGGCGCGGCCATCGCCGTTCATGTCGGCGAGCAGCCAGACGCGTCGCGTGGCGGTCGCGAACGAGGTGGCGCTCTTGAAGCCGCCGGCGACGCCGTTGTCGGGGACCGAGATCGTCTGGCACCCGGTGAACGGGCCGAAGCCGGCGGCGGTGCCGGGGCACACCACCCAGTTCGTCCGGAAATTCACGGCCCACACGCTGTCGGTGGCGGGGTCGGCGGTGATCACGAGATCGACCAGCGCATCGCCCGTCACCTCGGCCAGCAGCCACCGCCGCATCACGATGTCGTTGACGGTGCGATCGAGACCTCCGCCGAGGCCGGTGACGCGCGGGACCGTCAAGGTGATGGTGGTTGCGTCGAAGCCGTTCGAGATGCCGCGCCGCACGAGCCAGCCGTCGGTCGGCGAGCCCAGCATCGAGACGTACGGACCCATGCTGAGCGGGTTCATGGTGTGAACGAGATCGGGGCGGCCATCTCCGCTGACGTCGATCGTCGACCAGAAGCTGGAGCCCGTCGCGCTGTTCGCGAGGGTGTAGCCCTGCGCCACCGACGGGTTGGCCGGGACGAGCCACTGCGTCGCGGCGCTCGAGAAGCCGGTCGCGGTGCCGAGGTGCACGTTCCAGTGGGTGACGCCGCCGGTGGAGAAGATCGCGCCCGTCTGCGGGTTCGAGGTGAGGGCGAGATCGACCCGTCGGTCGCCGTTCAGATCGAGGGTCGCCCAGTTTCGGGTGACGCCCACGCCGAAGTTCGAGGTCAACGAATTGTAGGCCGTCGCGGGCACCGAAAAGCGCAGGGGCGTGGGCTGAAAGCGGGTCGACCGCACGACGGAGCCGCCCGCAGCGCCGCCTCCGACAGCCGTTCCACCACCGCCACCTCCGCCGCCCGCCGTTGAGCCACCACCCGTCGGCGTACCCCCACCGGTGGGAGCGCCCCCACCCGTCACCGCTCCACCCGACGAGCCTCCAGCCGTTCCGCCGCCCGCTGCGCTGCCGCCAGCCGTGTCACCACCAGCTGCGCCACCGCCCGCCGAGCCGCCGCCCGTCGAGATCGCGCCCTGACAGAGGCCGGCGACGCAGCTCTGGCTGCTCTGACACGTCGTGCAGGACAGCCCGAGCCGGCCACAGGCGGTGATCTGAACGCCTTCCTGGCACTGTCCAGCCGGGTCGCAGCAGCCCGCGCAGGTCGACGCCGTACAGGCCGGCGGAGGCATGACGACGGCAGGCCCGCACGCACTCAGCGCGATGAACCCGATGATGGTGAATCGCTGCAGCATCACGACCTCCTCGAAAGGCCAGTGTGCCACACCCACCCGAAGCCCGTCGCAGTCCCTCGATCCTGACACCCGTGCGTCAGTGGGCCGGTTAGAACCAGACCCGCCATGGCCGACTTCAAGCTCGTCACCGACTACACGCCGCGCGGCGATCAACCCCGTGCCATCGCCGAGCTGACGGAAGGCGTGCTGCGCGGCGATCAGCATCAGGTGCTCCTGGGCGTCACGGGGTCGGGGAAGACGTTCACGATGGCCAACGTCATCGCGAACGTGAAGCGCCCGACGTTGATCATGGCGCACAACAAGACGCTGGCCGCGCAGCTCTACGGGGAGTTCAAGCAGCTCTTCCCCGAGAACGCTGTCGAGTACTTCGTCAGCTACTACGACTACTACCAGCCCGAGGCGTACGTGCCGTCGTCAGACACGTTCATCGAGAAGGACTCGAGCATCAACGAGGAGATCGAGCGCCTGCGCCACTCGGCCACGCACTCGTTGATGACTCGGGATGACGTGCTGATCGTCGCGTCGGTGTCGTGCATCTACGGCCTCGGCGTCGCGCGCGTGTACCTCGGCATGGCGATCGCCCTCGAGACCGGCAAGGACTTCGGCCGCGACCAACTGATGAAGCGCCTCGTGGAGTGTCAGTACGAGCGCAACGACACCGACTTCCACCGCGGCACGTTCCGCGTGCGCGGCGATACCGTCGAGATCTTCCCGATCTACGAAGAAGAGCGCGCGGTGCGGGTCGAGTTCTTCGGCGACACCATCGACAAGATGACGGAGTTCGATCCGCTCCGTGGGCAGGCGCTGGCGACGATCCCCAAGCTGACGATCTTCCCCGGCAGCCACTACGTCACGGACGTCGATCAGCGGCACAAGGCGATCAGCGCGATTCGCGAGGAGCTGCGTGAGCGGCTGGCCGAGCTGAAGTCGCAGAACAAGCTGGTGGAGGCGCAGCGCCTCGAGCAGCGCACGATGTTCGACCTCGAGATGATGGAGCAGCTCGGGTTCTCCAACGGCATCGAGAACTACTCGCGCCACCTCTCGGGCCGCGCGCCTGGCGAAGCGCCGCCGTGCCTCATCGACTACTTCGGGAAGGATCTGCTCCTCATCATCGACGAGTCGCACCAGACGATTCCGCAGATCGGCGCGATGTACCGCGGCGATCGATCGCGCAAGGAGACGCTCGTCGACTTCGGCTTCCGTCTCCCCAGCGCGATGGACAACCGGCCGCTCAAGTTCGGTGAGTTCGAGACGTTCTTGAAGAACGCGATCTACGTCTCGGCGACGCCGTCGGAATGGGAGATCAACAAGGCGCGCGGCGTGCTGGTGGAGCAGGTGATTCGGCCGACCGGCCTGCTCGATCCGATCATCGAGGTGCGCCCGGTCGGAAATCAGGTCGACGATCTATTGGAGGAGATCCGCGTGCGCGCGAAGAAGGGCGAGCGCGTGCTGGTGACGACGCTGACCAAGCGCATGGCAGAGGATCTGACCGAGTACTACGCCGAGGTGGGCGTGCGCGTTCGTTACCTGCACGCGGACATCGACGCCATCGAGCGCATGCAGATCATCCGCGGCTTGCGCAAAGGCGAGTACGACGTGCTGGTCGGCATCAACCTGCTCCGCGAGGGCCTCGACATTCCCGAGACGTCACTCGTGGCGATCCTCGACGCCGACAAAGAAGGGTTCCT
>JAUXRI010000330.1 GCA_030681895.1 Myxococcales bacterium
GAGCCCAGCCTGGAGGCCGAGGAGCGCGCTCCAGTCACCCGCTGCCGCACGCGCGATGGCCACCGGGAGCGCCGCCGACAACATCGGGCCGTACAAAGGGCCGCGCACCATGCCGAGCCGCTGGGCCCGACGCAGCTCGAGCTCGACCGACGTGCCGAAGTATGGGTCGACGAGCCGCTGCGTGCCCGCGTCCGAAGCGATGACGACCGCAAGCGCATCGGCCATGGAGCCGCCATCGAGGCACGTGGTGCAGCGCGCGAGCACCTGGTCGATCGCGAGGTCGGTGTCGAACGCGAGCGCAACGGGGAGCGGCGTCATCGCTGGCGCCACGCCGTCGATGACGACGCTGCGCACCGAGTCGGGGAACTGGCGGGCGTACTCCATGGCTGCGCGCGTCCCGTACGAGGCGCCCCAGAGGTTGACCGGCCCGTAGCCGAGCGCGCGCCGCACCGCTTCGACGTCACGCATCGCGATCCACGTCGCGTACTGCGCGAGGTCGACGCCGGCGTCGGTGAAGCCATCGCGACACTCGATGAGCAGCTCGCGGTTTCGCGTTTCGTCGAGCGCGACCGACAAGGGCCGCTTGCCGTGCTCGTCTTCGAGGCAGCCCAGCGGCGCAGAACGTCCCGTGCCTCGCTGGTCGATGAACACCACGTCACGTCGCGCTTCGAGCCCTGCGAACAGCGGCATCACGCCGCCGGCGACTTCGGTCGCCGACTGCCCGGGCCCACCCGCGAAGACGAAGATGGCATCGCTGAAGGGCCGAATGCCGGTCGCGGGAACGACGGCGGTGTGAATGCGCAGCTTCCGGCCCGCGGGAGCGTCGGGGTTCTCGGGCACCTCGAGGTCGAGACAGTTCGCTTCGCGCGTCACGCCGGGCAGCGTGCAGGGCGTGAGCTGTGGAGCTCCCGTGACGGCCTTCGTGCACCCACTGACGAGCCCCAGCGCGATGACGAGTCCAGCCGCCCCTCTCATCCGTGCAGTCATCGTGTGGTGAACTCCAGGGAGCGGAACAACGCGGGCGCACGTTAGGCGTGACGCCTCTGCTGTCAATCGTGGCGGTCTGAGACCTCTTCGTTGGGTAGGGTGCGCACATGTCTCGTCTCTGGTGGCTGGCCGTCGCGACCCTCGTGCTCTCAGCCTGCAACGCGAAGTGCGTCGACTGCCGCACGATGGATGACGCTACCGAGTGCAGGAACCTCGTCGACGGCGCGAGCTGCATGTCGACGGCGCAGTGCGCACAGGAGCTCACGTGTTTCGGCAGGAACTCCGAAGGCGAGCTCGGTCGATGCCGCGTGCCATGCACCAACGGCATGTGCGCGCAGCGCGGAGACACCTCCCGCTTCGTCGGCTGCGTCGACCTCGGCCAGCCCTTCACGCCGTCGTGCGTCCCTGGCCCTCGCACCGACACCAATTGGAAGCTGGCCATCGACTCGCTCGTTCTGCCCACCACCAACCAGGGCCGCTTCTGGGACCTCACCTCGGGCGACGAGCCTGACCCGTTCGTCTGTTTCACCTTCACGAGCCAGGCCGGCCAACAGCAGCTCTGCACCGACGAGCGCCATGGCCGGTCCGAGTCGTGGCGTTCTCCGTTCACTGCGACGATGCCGTGGGCGTTGCTGCAGAACGTGAGCGTCAGCGTGTTCGACGGCGACGCCATCAGCGACTTCGCGCAGTGCGAGGGGCAATGCCCGGCCCTGGCGAACTGGCCGAAGGAGCTCGCGTACGGCATGGCGTGGGACCTTCGCCCGCAGTGGGACGGCGAAGATCAGGTCTTCGTGTTGCGAGACGAGGCGGGTCTGGCGCTGACGCTCCGGCTCTCCCAGACGTTCGCGCAACCCTGACTCACGGACCGCGGCAGACGCCTTCGACGCACCGGCAGGGCGACGACGTCGGTGCGTACTCTGCCGCCTTGTCACAGCCGATGGTGATGACCGCCCAGTTTCCTCTCGTTGGAATGCACGAGGCCGTCGAGAGGCACGGGTTCGAGAGCACCGAACACTCCGCGTCGCTCGTGCACGACGGGCACTGCGAGACGTCGGTCGGTTTCGGCTCCATCGCGCACGGGCTCACCAGCCGCTGCTCCGTCACGCCGCACGACATGAACGCGAAGACCACGAGGACGAGCTTCATGGCGTCTCCCTCAGCTGCGTCAGAAGCGACTGGAGCGCCTCGAGGCCGACGCTGATCTTTTTGAAGAACGAGTGGTTGTTCGGCACGAAGGTGTAGCGCGGGTGCCGGCTCCACAGCTCGCGGAGCTTCAGGTCGAGCGCGCGCGCCGTCGTCGCGTCTTCGATTCGCATCGGGTTGTTGCCTTCGATGGACATGCCACCCACCGCGGCGCTCTCGAAGAAGATGACGCCGTCGTAGCGCTGAAGCTCCGCCTCGAGGCTGGTGTTCAGGTGGCGGAAGAAGCCTGCCGGTTCGCCGGGCCAGTAGGCCGCGCCGTCGACCGTGCCGCGATCGCACAGCAGCACGCGGTCAGGGTGCTTCGCCGTCTTCACGTCTTCGAGGTTGCGCTGCACGTGGAAGATCGCCGTCTGCGCAGCGATGCGCGCCGCGGGCTCGGTCTCGCGCGGAAAGCCACCGGAGAAGAGGAGCGTCGCCGACTCGGGCACCGCGACGACCTCCGTGCCCATCTCACGCCTGAAGAGATCGGCCGCCGTCGTCTTGCCACCGCCCGGGCCGCCCGTGACGACGATGCGAAGCGGGCGCGTGCTGGAGCTGGCCATGACGCCAAGTCCATCACGCCAAAGGCGCCAAACGAATGGTCGTGAAGGTCCCCGGAGGCCTCGCGTCGAAAGCCGCATGTCGACGACCTTCTTCCCGACTCACCTGGCGCCGAGGGCTTCGTTTCGCCGGGGAGGCCCCACGCGAGAGTCGTTCACCCGTAACCAACCACAGGCTATGGTCCGCCCCGCCTTGGCCACCGACGACATCACGCTCGTTCAGCGCGTTCAGCAGGGAGATCAACGCGCGTTCAAGCTCCTCGTCGAGCGGTACCAGCGCAAGGTGTACGGCGTCGCGCTCGGCATGGTGAAGGACAAGGAAGAGGCTCGCGACGTCGCGCAGGAAGCCTTCATCAAGGTCTACAAGTACCTCGACCACTTCAAGGGCGACGCGAGCTTCTACACGTGGCTCTACCGCATCACCGTCAACATCTGCATCGACGTGCTCCGCAAGAAGGGCTCGGCCCGCGGCGACGAGCACCTCGAGTTCGACGAGTCGGTGCGCATGGACATCAGCGAGGCCAACCTGGGCGCGCTCGGCACCAAGCTGGGCACCAACCCGCAGAAGGCGGCGCTCCGCAAAGAGCTCGCCGACAAGATCACCGCGGCCATCGGACAGATCCCCGAGGCGCACCGGCAGATCCTGCTGCTCCGTGAGGTCGAAGGCATGAGCTACGAGGACCTGGCCCGCACGCTCGACATTCCCAAAGGCACCGTGATGTCGCGGCTCTTCCACGCCCGGCTCAAGATGCAGAAGATCCTCAGTGGTTACCTCGAGTTGGACGAGGCGAAGGCCGGAGTCGGCAGTGAAGGCTGAGGCAGAAGTCATGAGAGAATATCGGGTGTTCGCGGCCGTCAGGAAGCTCGAGGTGCTCACGTGAAAAACCCTGCCCGAGAGAAGTTCCTGCCGATGCTGTCGCCTTACGTCGACGGAGAGCTGACGCCCGAAGAGCGCCACCAGGTCGATCAGCACCTGCAGAACAGCAAAGAGAGCGCGGCCCAGGTCGCCGACTTCCGCGCTGGCGACGGGCTGATGCGCAACGCCCTCGACATGCAGGCCGATGACGTCGACTGGAAGAAGTTCACCGATGACGTGATGGCGCGGGTGACGCCCGACAAGCTGCCGCTGTTCGACCGCCTCAAGCTGACGCTGAGCGAGCTGTTCATCTACCAGCGCGGGCCGATGGTGGCCGGGCTCGTCGGTGCCGTCGCGGCCGTCGCCATCGCGATTCCGCTCACGCTCTCGCTCATGGGCCAGGCGCCCGAGGGCTACGGCGCGGGCCGCGTCGAAGTGCAGACCGTGTCGGTCGACACCGAGGCCACCGTGAAGCCGGTCGTGTACGAGACCGAGAGCGGCGACGCCGTCATCTGGGTCGTCGACGCGCCCGAGAAGAAGGACGGCGGCCGCAAGAAGGGTGGCGGCTCGGATGAAGAAGACATCGCGCCGACGCCTCCGACCGAAGAACCGAAGAAGCAGGATCTCTAAATCGCCATGAACTCCTTGCTCCGCCGCTCTCTGCTGTTCGCCGTGCTCGCGCTCGCCCCGGTTGCGCTCGCTGACGGTCCCGTGGCGGTGCAGGCCGACGTGGTCTTCGCCTCGAAGACGGCGGGCAAGGTCGACCCGTCGCTGGTGAAGATGCAGGAGACGCTCGGCGCGAAGGTGAAGTACCTCACGCTCGAGAAGCGCTCCTCGCAGAAGCTCAACGTCGACGCGAAGGGCGTCACCGTCGCGCTGCCGAATGGCACGTCGGCGTCGCTCACGCTCGAGGGGTTGAAGGCCGGCGTCGCCACGTTGCGCGTGAAGCTGCCGCCGACCGACGCGACGTACTCGCTCGCGAAGGACAAGGCGTTCTACCTGCAGGGCGGCGCTCACGAGTCCGGCGACCTCTGGCTGGTGCTGTCGCAGCCGAAGTAGTCCACTGGCCACATGCGTCGGCTGCTCTGCGCCTCGTTGCTGCTCGTTCTCTTTGGCTGTGACACGCGCGGCACCGAGGGGAATGGCTGCGACGTCTCGGGGAGCCTGCTCACGCCGCAGTACGACTGCGACCCGGGCCTCGTCTGCAACGTCGCGCTCAACCGCTGCGAGAAGCCCAACCAGGGGAGCGTCGGCGCTGCGTGCTCCTCCGACCGGGTGTGCCTCGTCGAGCTGTGGTGTCCGGTGGGCCTCGACGCGGGGTGCGCGAATCGAATCGCAGAAGGTGGCGCGTGCCCTGCTGGGGTCGGCTGCGTGGCAGGGCTCAAGTGCGAGAAGGGCGATGCTGGCGTCGTGTGCGCTCGCTGAGCTTCTCTCCCGGTTGCGCCTCTCTTCTCGTCGAAGGCCTCGAGCGGTGTCCGAGAGTGACAGGCGTGTGCGGTGCCACGCGCGCGATCGCTGCCCGACTTGCTGATGCTGCCACGCGGCGTCTTCTCGACTGCCCCGGCGATGAAGCTTCATCGGCGCGTCGAGCGCGCGGTCGATGACCTGAGAGTTTCGCGAGTCGTGATCTCGTGACCTGTCGAGGTGCGGGGTAGCCTTGCGTCGTGCTGTCGCTCGCCCTCGCGCTCATCGTCACCCAGAGTCCCGATGCCGGCGTCAGCGCCGTCGCGGCGGTCGAGCCAGAGCCTACCGTGCACCTCTTCGCTGGAGCCGAAGGAGAGCTTGGCGTGTTGCCCTCCGGCTGGGACCAGAACGGCCTCGACGTCTTCTTCGGCGTCCGCCCCATGGTGGGCATGCGCGTCTCGGAGGTGTTCTCGATTCAGCTCGGACCGCTGATTCGTTTGCGGCTCATCGACACGCCACCGCTCGACCGCAGCCTCGACTTCGGCGGCGTGGTGCGCCGACAGGACTGGGACCAGACGGGTGACTTCGGAGAGCTGCTTCAGTCGCTGCGCATCGGCACCGAGACCAGCGTCTTTCACCTGAAGGCCGGGCCCGTGCACAAGAAGACGCTGGGCCTGGGGCATCTGCTCTTCCGGTATTCCAATCGACTGAACGCTGACGCGAGGCCTGCTGCTGCGACCGCGGTGCTCGCAGTGAGTTTCCTGCGCTTCGAGCTCTTCGCCTCTGACGTGCTGTCGGGCCGGCTCTTCGCAGGCGAGGTGTCGTGGGACCTCGCGCGTTCGTTCACGACCGACGCGTCGACGCACGGGCGCTACCTGCTCTCACTCTCGCTCGGCCACGACTTCGCCTCGGGTACGCCACCAGCGCTTCGGCCCAACTGCGCGTCAGCGGACCCTGCGTGCGAGGTCGTCGCGCCCGCGGCCTCCACGCTCGTGCACCTCGACGCCTCGGCAGTGGTGCTGCGAAGCCAGGCCATCTCGTTGATGCTGATGGCGGGCATGGGCGCGCGCGCGAACGCGACGAGAGACCTCGGCTTCCTCGCCGGCCTCGCGATGGACGTGCGGTTGCCCGACGTCGAGCTCTCGCTCCGAGGCGAAGGGCGCAAACAGGCGGGCGGATTTCGGCAGGGGTACTTCGGCGCGCAGTACGAGCTGTCGCGCTTCTCGGGCGTCGGCTTCTCGTTTCCATCGCTCGCCGACGAGGCGCTCCCCGACGCGTTCTCGGTGTTCGGAGAGCTCAGGTTCCGCATCGCGCAGGCTGTCACGCTCGACGGCTCGGTCGAGGCCTTCACCTTCGGGCGTACCGACTTCGACTCCACCCTCACGGTCGAGCTGTTCGAGAAGCAGCTCATCGCCGAAGCGCGCGTGGGCGTGGTTGGCCTCGGTCAGGCGCCGCGCTGGTTGCTCTCGGGCGGCCTGCGCTGGCGGCTCTTCAAGTCGTTCTACGTCATCGGCTCCGGAGGTACCGCGTTCTTCCCGTCGCATACCGGCCAGCTCGTCCGCGGTGTGATGGCGTCAGGTGGGGTCGGCGTCGACATCGAGCGGTGAGCCTCCGACAGATCGTTTCCCCGGCTCGCCCGTTCCAGAGGAACCACACCTTCTGGAGCCTGCATGAAGCTCTCACGCCGTTTCGTCCTCACCTCTGCCGCCGCCCTCGCCGCGCCCGCCTTCGCCGAAGACGCGTGGGGGGTTCGGAAACAGCCGTCGTTTCGTGAAGTCATCGAGCGCGTCGTCGCGATGCCGAACGACGCGGACCTCCAGGCGCGCGCCAGTCGTCGCGGCCTCGGGGTGATGAACGTGATGTGGGAGGACACCGGCCGCTTCGAGGGCTCGTCGGTCGGCCCCAACATCAGCGACCTCACGTTGCAGGTGCGCGAGCGCGTGGGTGACCAGGTGCGCACGTCGCTTCTTCCCGTCATTCGCTACCCCAACTTCAGCGACACCACCGCTGACGTGAAAGCCGACTCGTTGTGGCTGCGCGTCGGCAACGAACGGGACGGAGCGACGAAGCGGGCCGTGCGGCTCACCGAGGTGCTCAAGAACCTGAAGGAGTACCTGACGGCGCCGACCAGCCTCAAAGGCTCGGGCAACCTGCTCGCCGGGCGTGACAGCCACTTCCTCGTCAGCGCGCAGCACGTCTTCGTGCCGCTGCCTCGTGAAGGGAAGGCCGAGTTCAACCCGGTGCTCTTCAACTACCAGTCGTCACCAGGCAACCCCGCGGTGCTGACGTTGCTCATCACGCGCGAAGGGATGTCGGCGCGGGTCATCGAGAACAAGCCAGGCGACCAGACGGTGCAGGGCTGGGGACAGCAGCTCTTCTTCAACGACAAGGGCCAGAAGACGACGTTCACCGCCGAGCGGAAGACCGCCGTCGCCAACCGCATCGCCTCGGGCAACGCGACGAAGGGCGATGAAGGCGCGCTCGACGAAGGCGCCGACATGATGCTGCTGGTGCAGGTGCCGCTGAAACACCGTGTGTCCCACCGCGGCTTCTTCGGCATGGGCGAGTCGCTCCCTGCGCCGCCGAGCGAAACGGAAGGGGCGAACGACAAGTCGGTCGCGCGGCGTGGGGCGGAAGACACGCGGTCCGACGTGGAGCAGGCCGTCATCGGTCACGGTGACGCGATGGGACCACATGACGAGTGTGGAGGCCTGGAGCTCGAGCGCGACGACCGTTTCCCGGTGCGCGTGACGGTGCAGTTCTACAAGGCGACCAGCAACGGCGTCGTCTCGGAGACCGACCTCGCCGACGTCGAGCGCTCCATCAAGCGTGTCTACGAGAACGGAGACTTCGTCGGCTCGCTGGTCGTGCCGACGTCGGACAAGGACCGCCAGCGGCCGACGAGCTGGCTCCAGCGCACCTTCGGCTTCAAGTTCTGAACGCTCGGACCTTCGCTTCCCCGCGGAGCTGCCCAGGTCGCCCGGGCAGCCCCGCGTCCGTCATCACCACTGCGCCTGTCGAAGCGCGAGCAGCCAGTCGTCGAGCGCGCGCACGGCCTTCGGTGGCGCGTCGACGGGCAGCGCGCTGGCGTCCTTCGCGGCGTCGAGCGTCGTGAAGAGCGCCTTCACGCGCTCCCGCCACAGGAGCGAGAGGTCCGCCGGGAGCGGCGCCTTCTCTCCCTTCGTCTTGGCCTCGACGAGCGCCATCACGTCCGCGACGCCGTAGACGTCGACCAGCTTCGTCACGTCGGTCTCGACGAGGCCGGTGCGGAGCAGGTGCGTGCCGGTGAGCGCCGTGCGCACGACGTAGAGCAACCGCTTGGCCGAGGTGTACTGCGTGGCCTCCCACTCCCGGTGCTGCTGCCGCGCGAAGCCCTGGTAGTGCCGGTAGACGCGTCGCGAGAGCACCGCTGTCACGAGCGGCTGGAGCGAGGCGAGCTCCGCACTCTCCACGGGACGCAGGTGACCGAGCAGGCGCTCGACGAAGTTGCCGTTGCCACCCACCACGCCGCGGAGCACGAACTGGAGCTCGTTCGACGAGTAGTCGACCTCGACGCCGTCGATGACGGTGAGGAGCTCGCGGTGACGGGTCCTCGGCTCGAGGGCGAGCAGCTCGCGCGTCGGCTCGATGTGCACGGCCTTGAGGTCGAGGTCGCTGTCAGGGGAGGGGAAGCCGTACGCGTGTGCGCCAGAGAGGGACACGACGAGGTGCCGGCGCTCCTCGGCCTGCGCCCGGAGGAAGTCGGCGGCGACCTGCGACTGGAGCGGTGTGAGTCCTGGCGTCATGGGAGACCTCGTCGTCAGTGTGCTGCCGTTGACGGGACAGGGTGGCGATGCTGACACACCGCCGCGGGACCGAACCGGATGGTCACGCCGTTGTACGCGCTGCAGGGTTCGAGGACACAGCGGAGAACTCGAAGCCGCGGCCGGACGAGACTCATTCCGGCGTTGGTGCAGCCGGCGCACGGTCTCCCCACGGGCCTGCCACGCGCGACACCCACCGCTTCGCGCGAAGCTCGTTCACGCGCTGAAGCAGAACGTGCGCAGCGAGCCGGTCAGGCGCCTCGGGGAGCTTCGACGCATCACGCGCCGCCTCGAGCTCCGGCGTCAGCGACTCGGCCTCACGCAGCACTTCTTCGAGCGGCACTCGCCCGCCCTTGATGTCGAGCAGGCGCTGTCTCACGGCACCGGTCGCCTCGAAGACCGGAGCTCCCGTGCGGAGCCAGCCGGTCGCCAGGTGAATGAGCCGCAGCAGGTTGTATGCGTTCTTCGGCGACAGACGCCGCGCGAGCGTCTCGCCGTCGACATCGCCGCGATGCACGACGCCGCCGGTCGTCGCGAAGGCCTTGAGCGAGACGAAGTCATTGGCGGCGATGAGGCCCTGGTCACTCAACGAGCGATACAGCTGCTTCAAGTACGTCTTCGCTGCGAGCACGGCTTCGGCCTGCGTCGGATGTGCACGTGGTGAGAGCGCCGCGAGCCTGAGCGCCACCTCGTCGAGCGAGAGCGACGGCTCGGCTCTCACCCAGTCGAGGACGGTGTCGCGGTGCTCGGCCAGCCGCGCCGACTTCGTCAGGGAATCGAGCTGTCGCAGCGCGTACTTCCCGAAGCTGCCGAAGAGCTGGGTCGAGACGAAGGCCTCGCGCGTGGCGAGCAGCCATTCTCCGACTTCATCGGTGGCGCGCACCGTGGGCACGAAGAGCAGCTCGAGCGTGTTCGGGTCGGCCCTCAGCGCCTGCGCGATGGTCTTCTCGACTTCCCAGAACGTCTGGCTGCCGTCGTCGCTCACCAGGTCCATCGGGGGCTCGACGAGGCCCGACGTCCACGAGAAGGGGAGCAGGAAGGACCCGCGCAGGTCGGTGTCGGAGTTTTCGTTCGCCAGGCCCCACGCGCGCGAACCCACCGTGGCTTCGAGCACCGTGCACTGCCGCAGCGCAGTCCACGCGGCGTCACGACGAACGGCGAACGCCAGCTGGCCTTCTCGTCGCGGGAGCAGCTCTTCGCGCGTGAACCAGACGTCACCCACGCCCACGATGTGCACGTCGAAGCCGCCATCGCGCGCCCGCGCCACTCGCCCGACGAGCCCCTGGGGCAAGCGGCGGTCACCGACGAGGCGCTCCACGCGCGTCGTCACCTCGGTGCCGTGCGGGAGCGCCGACGGGGCGCCGTCGAGTCCATCGAGTCCGGTCGGTCGCAGGGTCATGTCGTCAGGACGCGCTCGAGCGCTGGAAGCGGACGGCGTGGACGAGGCTGCGCATCGCATAGGCAGACGCCGCAGCGAGGACTGAGACGGCGAGGGGCGGGCGAGACGGACGCATCGGATTCTTCTTCGCCACCAGACACCAACCTCCGCGCCGACTCAACGCGCTGACCTCGGGGCCGTCATGTTCCGGCGAGGGGCCTTCCGGTCCCCGGCGCCGCCCGCTACATCGCCTTCGTCTCTCCACCCGGAGCCCTCATGACCGCCGCCGTCGTCATTCCGCCGCCCATGCCGCAGTCGCAGCTCGAGGCCGCGCTCACCCGCGTCAGAGAGAACGCCGCCACCTTCGCGAAGACGAGCATCGACGAGCGCATCGCGTTTCTGCGCCAGCTGCGCGACGGGTACATGAGCGTGGCGGAAGAGTCGGTGCGGCTGGCCTGCGCCTACAAGGGCCTGGCCTTCGACGGCCCCTCGTCGGGCGAAGAGTGGCTGGCCGGGCCGATGATCACCATTCGCGTCATCCGCCTCACCGAGTGGGCGCTCAACGAGGTGAAGCAGTACGGCGCGCCGCGCATCACCGAGAAGATGATTCGTGACCTGCCTGACGGGCGCCTCGCCATCAAGGCGTTCCCCGCCGACGCGCTCGACGCTGCGCTCCTCGCGAAGCACCTCGGCGAGAACTACATGGAAAAGCACGTCACGCGCTCGAACCTCAAAGAGCACCAGGCGGCGACGTATCGGAAGCCGCACCAGGGCCGCCTGTGTCTGGTGCTCGGCGCCGGCAACGTGAACGCCATTCCTCCGACCGACGTCGTCTACAAGATGTTCGTCGAGGGCACCGTGTGCGTGCTCAAGATGAACCCCGTCAACGCGTACCTCGGGCCGCTCATCGAGAAGGCGTTCGCCCCGCTCATCGCGCGTGGGTTCTTCGCGGTGGTGTACGGAGGCGCGGAAGAGGGGGGCTTCCTCGTCAACCACCCGGCCGTCGACGAGATTCACATCACCGGCTCCGACAAGACGCACGACTTCATGGTGTGGGGGCCTCCGGGGCCGGAGCGCGACGCCCGCAAGGCGCGCAACGAGCCGCTGCTCAAGAAGGACATCACCTCGGAGCTCGGCAACATCTCGCCCGTCATCGTGGTGCCCGGCCCGTGGGACCAGGCGTCGCTCGACTTCCAGGCGCGCAACACCGCCGGCATGGTCTGCAACAACGCCAGCTTCAACTGCACCGCCGCGAAGCTGCTCGTCACCTCACGCGGCTGGTCGCAGCGGCAGGCCTTCCTCGACTCCCTCGGTCGCAGCATGGCGAGCGGCGGCGTTCGCCAGGCCTACTACCCGGGAGCGGAGCAACGATGGAAGGCGCTCGTCGAGGGCCGGCCCAACGTGAAGCTCATCGGCGACGCGAAGCCTGGCGAGCTGCCGTACGCCCTCATCGCCGACGTCGACCGCTCGAAGAAAGACGACCCCATCTTCACCAACGAGCCCTGGTGCACCGTCATCTCGGAGACGGCCTTCGAGTCGACCGCGGTGCCGGCGTTCTGCGACGAGGTGACGGCGTTCTTGAATGACGGCGTGTGGGGCACGCTGGCGGCGAACCTATTGGTCCACCCCGACACCATGAAGGACCCGGCGAGCGCCGAGGCGGTCGAGCGCATGGTGCGCACGCTGCGCTACGGCACGGTCGCCATCAACACCTGGTCTGGCGCCGTCTTCGGCATCGGCAACTCGCCGTGGGGTGGGCACCCGTCGACGACCCTGCAAGACATTCAGTCGGGCCGCGGCTGGGTGCACAACAGCCTGCTCCTCGACGGCATCGAGAAGTTCGTGCTGCGCGCGCCGGCGAAGAACTTCCCCATCTCGCCCTGGTTCCCCGGTCACAAGACGCAGCACCTGCTCGGCCGCCGGCTGACCGAGTTCGAGTACGCGCCGAGCTGGTTCAAGATTCCAGGCGTGGCCGCGGCGGCGTTGAGGGGCTGAGCCGAGCGCGCTTCAGGGCTGGCTGCTGCCCCGAATGTCGTTGCACGACAGGCCGTTGGCCGGCGCGCAGTTCTGGCCGATCAGGCAGCCACCCGCGCCCGAGAAGTCGACGCAGCGAATCGACTTGCAGTCATCGCCCGTCACGCACTTCTTGCGAGAGATGCTGCACTCACCCGCCATGCAGGACTCGGGAGCACAGTCGCTGTCCACCTGACAGCTGCAGAAGCCCTGCTCGTCACCTTCGTCGACGGCGCAGCGGCCCTGGCAGAAGCCGCTCGTCTCACCGGGGTTCTTCGCGCAGACGCCGCCACGCTTGCACTCCGAGTCGTTCATGCACGGCAACATCTGGTTGATGGGGCACGCCGGGTTCGAGCGGGAGCAGGCCCACTGCGTCAACACCACGATGACGTCCTGGCAGGCGTAGCCGCGTGGGCACGACTGGCCTTCGCTGCAGTCGGCGCCGCAGAACTGGTTGCCGGGGTTGCGGGTGTCGACGAGGCAGTAGTTGGGGCCCGAGCCACACACCTGCAGTCCACCGGAGCCGATGACGCAGTTGTCGCAGTACGGCCGCAGGCGCGTGTCGTAGTCGCTGAAGCACTGCGCGCGCGGACCAGCGTCGGGCTCGTTGGCGAGGCCGGCGTCGGGCACCACGTCGCATTGCTCTCCGAAGCCGCAGAAGTCGTTCGACGCGCAGAAGGCCGGGTCACACACGCCGATGCGGCAGCGCGCGAGCTCGGCCGGCGTGGTGCCGGTGCAGGTACACGCGACGTCGCCGCAGCGACACGAGGTGCCGTTGCAGTCGCCGTTCTTCCGGCAGCCCGGCACGCAGCTTCCCTTGCGGAAGTCGCAGACGTTGCCGAGCCCGCACTGCAAGTCAGACGAGCACCGCCCCATCGGCACGCACTCGCCCACCGAGGTGTCGCAATACAGCGTGCCCGAGCCGCAGTCGGCGTTCGTCGCGCAGCCCGCGCGGTCCTGACAGAAACCCAGGCCGTTGCAGAGCTGCGAGGGCGGGCACGCGTCGTCGGTGCGGCAGTAGCAGACGCCCGTCTGGGCCTCACAGCGGTACGCCGTCGCGGCGGCGCCCATCACCAGCGACGCCGTCATCGAGGTCGCGCAGTCAGCGTCGGTGCCGCACTTGCCGCCCATGAGGCGCGTGTCACGGCAGGCCGGGAGCACGGCGGCTCCCAGCGCAGCGACCAGCCCCGTCAGCGCCAGCGTGCGCCGGCTCACCCTCGAAGAAGCCCTGGTCGTCACGGCATGAAGGGAGGCGAGACGGCGATGGAGAAGCTCGACCAGGCCACGCCCGAGAGGGAGTCGTAGGTCCACTGGTTGTAGGCGAACTTCGGCGAGCGGCTCGAGTAGATGACGACGAAGAGCTGGCTGCCGGCGTTCTCGGTGCGGAGCTTCTGGACGGCGAGCGGCGGCAACACGACGCGGTTCTCGGCGCCGGGCAGCACGACGTCCCACACGTTGACGTTGCCGGTAAGGGTCGGCTTGAGCACCTGCACGTTGTGGAGGTCGGCCACCGCTCCCGGCTGCGTCGTCCACGCGATGGTGCCGTTGAAGGTACCCAGCGGCGCGTCGAGGAGCGGCGGCGGCAACATCGGGCCGACGGTGACGCCCATCGCCATCGGGCCCGGCTGCCGGCGGAAGAAGTACGTCACCGGGTACGCCATCGCGCCGGATGAATCGTTCATGAAGATGAAGTTCGAGCCGTCGAGCTGCGGGAAGTTGGGGAACGCGAGCGTCGGGTTGGTCGACGCCACCGAGGTGGTGCCGCTGGTCCCGGCCGCCCAGTTGTTGGGGTTCGGCACGAAGCCCTCGGCGCCGAGGTCGAGCCAGGCGTAGAGCTTGTTGTTGCCGGGCTCGTCGGGGAAGCCGTTGATGCTGGCGGGGAAGTTCACCGGCGAGTCGATGGTGATGGGCACCGTCAGGTCGAGCTGCATGTCGAGGATGATGTCGCGACCCACGGCCGGGTTGTCAGCCGAGGTGGTGACGCCGCGCTTGATGCCCATGGTGAGCGGCGTGAAGGCGCCATTGCCTGCGTTGACGATGCCGAGCACGGCGTAGACGGCGCGAAGGCCGGCGCCCGTGAAGACGAGGTACTCGCCGCCGTCCATCGTCACCTTCCACTTCTCTCCCATACGGCTGGGCGCGCCGCGGAAGGGGGCTCCGGCGAACAGCGACGTCTGCGCGACGAAGACCCGCGCCTCGAGGGCCTCACCAGCCATCAGCGGACGCGGCGCCTTGAAGCCCAGCACGCGGCCGGCGATCTGCGAGGGCGGCACACCCGGCGGTGGTGCTCCGGGGCTGCCTTCGCCCGCGCCGGTAAAGCTGATGAAGACGGTCAGGTTCTCGGCGTTCACGCTGGCCACCGTGACGGTCTGGTAGTCCTCCTTGAAGACGGTGACGGTCTGCGCCTTCACCAGCGACGGGTCCGAGAAGGTCAGCTGGCCGCGGTTGTCGGTGAGGCCCTGGAACGGCGTCGTCTCGTCGGTGCCGAGCATCACGCGCGCGAGCGGCACCGGAGCGCCGTAGTTGCTGCGCGTGGCGTCGAGCACTGTGACGTTGAGCGTGCCGACGAGCGGGCCGCCCGAGAGGCCACCGGAGATGCTGCGCGGGTCGAAGTACGAGAAGCCGCCGGGCAGGGTGTCGTTCTGCATCGCGCGAACGACCTTCACGTCGACGGTGCCGACGTCACCGCGCGGCGTGCGGCAGGTGATGAGGTGCGGCGTGACGAACTTGATGTCCTTCGCGGTGAACTGGCCGAACTGCACCACGGTGCCTTCCCCGAAGCCGCTGCCGAGCACGGTGACGAGCGTGCCGCCGGCGATGGCGCCGCGGTCGGGCTGCACACGGCCGATGGAGAGGGGCTCTTCGTAGGTGAAGCCTTCACGCAGCAGCGACTCGTTCTCGAGGTCGCCCGCTTCGCGCACCCAGACGTCGCTCGCGAGGCCACCGGAGCCGCGGCCCGTGGTGGCGGTCAGAGACGCCTCGCTCGCGACGGTGAGGTTGGTGACGGCGCTGGCGCCGATGGAGACGATGGCGTCGGCAGGAATGGCAGTGCCCGCCATGGTGACGGCCGTGCCACCTGCTGCAGGGCCGGCAGGTGGCGTCACACCAGTGAGGCGGACCTTCCACGTGAGACCTTCAGAGAGGGTCGTGGACGTCGCACCGGTGACGGTGACGTCGGAGCGCCGCGGCGCCGCGCCACGCGAAGGCACGGTGACGACAGCCGAGGTGGCCGTCTGCGCGACGACGACGGCAGCGACGCCACCGATGGTGACGGTGAGGCCGGCCGCATCGAGGCCTTGACCCACGAGCAGCACCTGGTCGCCAGTGGAGGCGATGCGTGGCGAAACGGCGAAGAGCGCGAGCGGGCCGGCGGCGTCGACGAACGAGAAGCCGCGCTTCACGGTCCACGAGGCGCGAGGGGTGACGACGGTGACGTCGACGGCTCCCGCAGCGCCAGGAGGCGAGGTGACGGTGAGCTGCGAGTCGGTCGTCGCGTTGAGCGCGGTGCCGGGCGTGGCGCCGAAGCGCACCTCGGTCGCGCCAGTGAAGCCCGAGCCCGTCAAGGTCACGACGGTGCCACCCGCGAGCCGTCCGAACGCAGGGCTCACGTTCGAGACGCGCAGGTCAGCGAGGTAGCGGAAGCCGCGGCGCTGCGTCGAGACACCGTTCTTGTTGTAGACGACGAGGTCGACGACGTCGGCGGCCTGGCCACGCGGCGTGGTGACGCGCAGCTCGGTGCTGCTGACGCGCGTGATGCCCGTCGCGGACGCGGCGCCGAAGAGCACCTGGACTTCTTCATCGAAGCCCTGGCCGGTGATGGTGACGGTGGTGCCGCCGGCGATTGCGCCTTCACGCGGCGTGAAGCTCGTGACGACGAGGTCTTCGAAGTACGTGAAGCAGTTGTTGCAGACGATGCGGCCGTTCGGGTTCTGCACCGAGACGCCGGGGGCGCCGGTGAGGGCGGGAGGCGTTCGGACCACCATGGTCTGGTCGTCGATGATGGTGAGGTCGGGTACCTGGTTGGAGCCGAAGCGCACGGTGGTGAGCGGCTTGGCGCGGCTGCCCGTCGAGGCGAAGTCGCGCAGGAAGCCGGAGCCCTCGATGAGCACCGTGCTCCCTCCGGCGGTCGAGCCACGAGGCGGCAGCACCCGGCGAACCCGAAGCTCAGGCGGCGGGCCAGCGTCGACCTCGCCAGCGTCGACGGTGACGCCCGCGTCCTCTTCGATGCCCGCGTCGACCTCGACGCCAGCGTCCATCTCTTGAATTCCGGCGTCGACGGGACCGGGCTTCGGAGGGCACCCCATCAGCGCGAGCGCGGCGAGCAGGAAGACGGACAGCGAGTGTCGCTTGAGCATGGCAGTCCTCACGGGGGATCGACCTTGAGCGTATAGGCGTTGGTGATGCGATCGGTACTGCCGGCCACACGAACGATGACGGTCTGGCCTCCGACCTGCGCAGCGGTGGCGGTCACTTGCGGCGCGACGTCGTCGGAGCAGCCGAAGGTCGTCATGCCGTCGTTCGAGAGCAGGCACAGCCTGAGCAGCCCGCGGCCCGCGTCGTAGTTGATGAGTGAGACCTTGAGGCCCTGGCCCGCCGGCGCGGCGACGCGGAAGTGGTCCTGGTCTTGCTGGCAGGTCTTCCCGTCGATCTGCGTCTGCGCGTTGAGCACCGTCGGCATCGCGAGCGCGTCATTGGGCTCGTTGGTGTCGTCGTCGCAGGGCATGCCGCGCGAGAGCAGGAACGTGGCGTCGAACGTCTGGAACGGGTCGATGCTCGAGACGACGACGGAGTAGCGCGAGGCGGCAGGCGCGACGTAGCTGACGAGGAGCCGGCCGGCGGCGACGGTGCGGCCGCTCTCGTCTTTGATGACGGTGCTGAAGGTGCCTTCGCTGAACGGGTCTGCGTCGAGGTTCACGCCGAGCAGGTCGCCGCGGCCGAGCTGCAGGCCGAACCAGTCCTGGTCGCCGTTGCACAACGTCATGCCGCGGTAGGTGCCGGCCATCACGCCGAACGCGCGGCTCTGCTCGTCGTTGGGCTCGTAGCGGTCGGGCTGACAGGTGCGCGGCACGCAGCGTTGCGCGCCGACGTCACAGCGTTGGTCGGGCGGGCAGACGTCGTTCGAGGTGCAGGAGCGGCGCTTCGGCAGGCACGCGCCGGTCTGGAGGAAACACGCGAGCGGCACGGTGCAGTCGCGGTCGGAGTAGCAGCGCTCGGCGGTGCTGCACTTGCCGGCGAGATCGCAGATGAGGCCGACGCCGCACTCCGAGGCCTGCGTGCACTGGACGCAGCGCTCGCTGACGCAACGTTCACCGGCGCCGCACACGGTGGCCTGGGTGTCGGGGGTGCAGCGCGGCACGCATTGGCGGCTGCCGGTGTTGCAGATCTCCTGCGCGGAGCAGTCGTCGTTCGTCGAGCAGCCGAGGTCTTCTTCGCAGACAGTGGTGAGCGTGTTGCAGCGCTCTCCCTGCGGGCACGACGCGTTCATGCCGGTGGGGCAGAGGTTCACGTCAGCGCGCGGCAGACACACGCCCTGCTTGCACCAGCTCCCGGCCTGACAGGCTTCGTTCGTCGAGCACTCGGTGCCCCAGCCGGAGCGCAGGACGCAGCGTTTGGTGGTGTCGCTGCACTCCTCCTTCACGCTGCACTGGCCGCTGGTGGAGCAGGCGTCGCAGAACTTGTCGGCGGTGCAGACCTTGCCGTCGCTGCACTCGGCGCGCGTCTCACACTCTGGCGGGCGGCCGGCGTCGGGCTTCACCGTCGCGGGAGGACATGCGCTGATGACGAGCGCGAGCGCACTGATGGAAAGGAGAGGCAGCTTCATGGGACGGCCGTGACCTCACCGGAGGGCCACACCACGTCGGCGACGAGCCACACTTCGTTGCGGTCCACCATCGAGCGCGCCAGCTCGGCCTTCAAGATTCCATACTGGTACACGCGCACGGTGGCGCGGGTCGCGCGCGCCATGGTGCCGAGCCCGTAGTCCTGCTCGAACGCGACGGCGATGCGGTACGTGCCGTCGACGGGGTTCACCCAGCCGAACACCTCTGGGCCGTAGCCGGTGAGCGCGTCGCGAGAGAGCTCAGGGTCGTCCATCGGGTCGCCCATCACGCCCCAGTCGGGTTTCTTGTTCTGGTAAAACACGTCGTCCGGCACGAGCCCCACGCGCGTCGACGGCGTGCGGAGCAGATGCAGATCGAGGTCGGTGTTGAGGTTGTCCCAGAAGAGCTCGACGAGGAGCTTCTGCGCCGGCGACGCGACGATGGTCTTCCGCGCGGGCTGACACGACTTCACGCCCTGGCTGTCGAAGACCTCGAGCTGCACCTCGTACGCACCGGGGACGGAGGGATCGAGCCGCATCGCCGTGAGCGCGGCCTCAGGCATCGCGATGGTGGTGGTGCTCGCGAGCGGGCGGTTTCGCAGCGTCCACTTGTACGTGACGGGCGAGTCGCCGTCGGGGTCGCTGGAGCCAGTGCCGTCGAGCGTGACGCTCAAGCCCGGAGCGCCGTTGCCGAGGTCGGCGATGGTGGCGGTCGGCGCGCGGTTGATGGTGGCGCGAATCGGCACGACGACTTCCTGCTTGTCGGGGTCGGTCGTCTTGAGGCGAATGCCGCCGGTGATGTCGCCGGTCGCTCCGGGAGGAACGGCGAAGCGTACGGTGAGCTGAATCTGGCCCTGCAGGCCGGTGCGCGGGTCGACCGTCTTCACGGTAGCCGGAGTGCGCGTGCTGCCGACGAAGGTGAAGCCAGCGGGCGTTCCGTCGGCGAAGGCAATCTCGGTGATGATCAGGTCGGCGCTGCCGGCGCTCTTGAGGCTGAGCTGCTGCACGGCAGTTGCGCATTCTCCGATACGGCCGAAGTCGAGGATCGGCGGGTCGAGCTCCAGCATCGCGCGCGTGGAGCCTTTGCCCGTCAACGTCAGCGTCGTCTTCAGGTTGTCCGTGTCGTCGCTGTCGAAGGTGAGCGTGTTCTCGTAGTCCTGCTCCTTGAGCGGCTTGAAGGCGAGCGAGAGCTTTCCCACCTCTCCCGACTCGACCACCGTGGGCGCTTCGACGATGCGGAAGATGCCGTCGTCGGTGCCGAGCGCGACGTTCGAGATGGTCAGCTTCGCGCGGCCGAGGTTGGTGATCTCGAGATCGATCTGCTTCTCGTTCAAGACGGGCAGGGTGCCGAACTCGACGGGCGAGGCGGGCGGCGAGAGGCGCGGACGCACCTGGCCGAGGTTCGTGGTGTCACACGCCACCGCGAGGAGGACGAGGCCGACGATCGAGCCCGTCTTCATTGCGGGCCCTTGCCCTCTTCGTAGTACTGCAGCTCGACCTGCGCGTTGAGGCCCGGCACCGAGTCTCCGGCGAAGAAAACGAGGTTGTTGGCCGGCTCGTAGTCCCAGCCGTCGGTGCCCTTGAACGGCGGCTTGCAGACGAGGCCGTACGAGTCAGGCGACATGTCCATGCAGGCCTTCTTGTCGATGGAGTCGCACTTCGAGAGGTTCGCGTCGGGCGTGCTGCACGGGTACTTCACGCGCACCTCGATGGTCATCACGTTCGGCTTCTCCTGGAGCGCGAACTTGCGCTTGAGGCCGACGGCGTTGGTGGCGAGCTTTTTCAGCGTGGCGCCGAAGGCGTTGTCGCAGATGTTGCCGACCTCTCCGCCGGTGAGCTCGCTCATCTCTTTGTAGCGGAGGCCGGGCGTCGCGCCGCACGCGTTGGACTCGGGGCCCATGATGGCCGCCGTGGTGACCATGCCGTCGTTGCCGATACCCTTCACCGTCTCGAAGTAGCGGTAATAGAAGCGCACGTCTTCGCGCGACTCATCCTCTTCGTCGGTGACGAACACGAGGTAGAGGAAGGCGTCGGGGCGGAGGAAGGCGAAGTCTTTCTTCTCGTCGCAGGCGGTGAGGCACGCGGGCTTGTTCGCGGCGCAGGAGCGTTTGCACTGCTCGATGGTCTGCACGTTCGCGGCCTTCTGCGCGTCGATGGCCATGCGGCCGGCTTCGAGGCCCGCTTCGTACGGGCTGCCCGCGATGCCGACCTTGATGTTGTTCGAGAACGCGGCGGAGACGTTGGCGGTCTGCGGCGTGATGACGCGCGGGTTGCCCTTGAGCGCGCCCTTGTCCTTGAAGATGTCGGTGGTGGTGACGGCGATGCGGTAGTCGATGCTGGAGCGCGTGAAGAGGTCGATGAACGACGAGAAGTTGCGCCCGAGGTTGTCTTGCCGCGCCGCCATCGAGCCCGAGTTGTCGACCACCCAGAGCACGTCGATCTTCGACGCCGCCTGCTGGGAATAGGAGTCGACCCGCACGTCCGGCGGCAGGGTAGCGACGATGCGATCTGGCCCACAGGCCGACAGCACCAACGCGGCGGTGAGTAGTGACAACCCTCTGGCAATCATGGCGGTGTTCTTGCCCACGCGGGGGCCTCCCTGCAACGAGAGACCCGTCATAGACCGAAGTCGCATCGGGTTGGTGCAACCCTCGGGTTTTTGATGGGTCCGCATGGTTTCGAGCAAAGTGCCCGCGCGGATCAGGTGCGTTCAAACCCGGACATGGATGTCAGGGTGGATCAGGAGACTCGCGAGATCTTGAAGGGGCGTCAGGAGCGGGGCGATTCGATCGCTCTTCTCGCTCACAGCTTCGGTCGATGCCCACGACTGGTGTGCCAGATGCGAAGCACTTCGACGACACCAGCTCGCTCGTCCACCCGGTAGTAGATGATGTGCTTCGTCGACAAGTAGATGACGCGCACACCGGGAAGCCTGGTCTTCGGAACTGGCACACCGATGTACGGAGTCACCTTCAAGACGGTCGTCTTGCGACGGAACTCCGCTTCAAAAGGCTCGAGCATGTCGTGCTGCTGCAACCAGTCGATGGCTTCGCGAAGCTGTCGCCTCGCGCGCTTCAGGTAGCGCAACTTCATTTGCGACGACGAGCCTCGAAATCAGCCAACACCTCTTCCTCGCTGACGAAGTCGCCGGCGTCGGCCTCCTTCAGGGCCTGCACCAGGTCTTCTTCCGTCTCTTCATCCATCTCGAAGTCGGCAGCCGCCTCGGGCACCACCTTGAGTTCCGCCTCGAGCCGCACACCTTCAGGTGGCAGCTGGGCGTCTTCGTCCAGTACCAGGGTGTTGCCCACGACTCGCACCTTCACTTTCATGGTGCCCATTGTGCGGGCCTCCTCGTCCGCGACGCAACTCGCCTTCCTGCTCGTTCTCCTCCGAGTGCCACGCGTCGCCTCGGGTTCTGGTCGCAATTCCGCCCAGCAAACGTCCTCACGCGAGGGGCAAATTTCCTGAGCCCGCTGCGACTGCGCGCCTCTCGCCCGCGCGCGACACGGGCGTCCTGCCCTTGGAAATTTCTGATCCTGGCCCACCGTGTTCGCCCTCGTACGCGTCGACGGCCGCGTTCGCGGACACCTCGAGCATGACTAGCAAGAAAGTTGCGAGCTCCTTACGCGGCCAACTCAACGATCGCGTCCTCCGAGGTCATCTCTTTGGCGAATTCTCAAAACCGTCTGATCCCAGTCGTCGAGGATTTCGAGCAGCCCATCCACTCCGACACGATTGGTGTCACTAGGCCCCGACTCATCCTCCTCAACAGCGAAGACATCCACAGCTGCGCCAGACTCCGACAAAAGCCTCAACAGAGCTCGGAGCTCTGCTGCTCGTTCTTCGTGGTCGTTGAAAAAGAGCCTTGACTGAAGAAGCGGGGCACCAGCCTTCAGCGCGCCGGAGAGGTCCCCCAAGGCCCGTGGCAGCATCTTTCCCAGTGCCCTCAAAAGCCCGATGTCAGGGACCTCTTGGCGAACACTGACGACGATTGTCGACATCGACCCTCCTTGGAGATCTTAAGGGCATTTGTGGTTTCAATCGGCAGCACAGGATCGTTCTGGGAGTCGCCCCAGTGCTACCGGCAGTTGAAGGCCCCGTCGCTACGGTAAGCGTGCGACTGCAGCCGACGGTGCATTCGCAATCAAATAGACGAGGATGAACAAAGCTCTTCCCGCGGGAATGGACCTCGGCCACCGACTGAACTCGCGCCAGGTCAGGCGTCGCACTCGGAGGGTTCGTCGGTGAACGAGCTCCAATCGGTGAACACGAGCTGGCCGTCGGCGCCGAGCGTGCCGTCGAACGAGGCCTTCTTGAGCGACGGCACCTCCTTCGGGAACGTGACCCGCACCGCGCGCCCGCTCACGGTCCACTTCCCCGTGAACGTCTGCCGCTTCGGGAGCGGCACGCCCTCGGAGTCGAACACCAACATCATCAACGTCACGCTCCCCTGCGGAGCGAACGACAGCTCCTGCGTCGAGCCGTAGACGCCTTGCCCCGGGCTCCACCACCGCACGCCCGAGACGATCGCCTTCACATCGGACTCCCGCTTCGGCGACAGGCCCTTCACGCTCTGAAACGCCACCGTGTCGCGCACGTTCGCCAGGTCGGGATCCGTCAACGCCTTCTCGAGCCGGTTCGGGTCTCGCGCGATCGACAAGCGCACCTGCTCCCAGATGGCAGATCGATACGCGTCGTGATCGCAGACCTTCCCGGCCTTCCTCGCCAGCGCGAGCGTGCACGCGAGATTGAAGTGCGCCAGCGCGATGGTCCGGTTGAGCTGCGCGACGTCCTTCAACGTGGTGGGCTCGGCCGCCTTCCCACCAAGGTCGATGGCCAGCTTGAACTGGGTGATCGCCTCTCCGTACTGCTTCGCCTTGTAGTGCTTCATGCCCGCGGCGTTCGCGTCGAAGGTGGTCGGATCCGCGGCGAGGAGCATCGAGAGAAGGGCGATCATGTCGACGCTTCTACTCAGTCTGCTAGCTCAACGCGCATGTCTCCCACCGCCCTCACCATCGCCGGCTCAGACCCCTCAGGCGGAGCTGGCCTGCAGGCCGACCTCAAGACGTTTCATCAACACGGCGTCTACGGCATGGCGGTCGTCTCGCTCCTCACCGTGCAGTCGACCCGAGGCGTCACCCGCGTCGACCCGGTCTCGGCCGAGCTCCTCGCGCAGCAGCTTGATCATCTCCTCGCTGACCTCACGCCCGGCGCCGCGAAGACCGGAGCCCTCGGCAACGCCGCGCTCGTCGAAGTCGTCGCCGCCCGCGCGAAGGCGTTCTCGTTTCCCCTCGTCGTCGACCCCGTGATGATCAGCAAACACGGCCACCCGCTCATCGACGCGTCAGCCGTGACGGCGGTGAAGGAACGACTGCTCCCCGTCTCGTTTCTCCTCACGCCGAACACGCAGGAAGCCGCCGCGCTGACGGGCCGGACGGTGGAGACGCTCGCGCAAGCGAAGGACGCCGCGAAGGCCCTCGCTCAGCTCGGCGCCAAACACGTGCTCGTCAAAGGCGGCCACCTCGACGGCGCGCCCATCGACGTGTTGTTGACGGAAGGCACGCTCCACGAGCTTCACGCTGAGCGCATCGACACCAAGCACACGCACGGCACCGGCTGCACCTACTCCGCCGCCATCGTCGCCCGACTCGCGCTCGGAGCCCCGCTCCTCGCCGCCGTCACCGACGCCAAGGCCTGGCTGACCCGCGCGATCGCCACGGCTCCCGGAATCGGATCAGGTATCGGCCCGGTCAACCACTTCGCTGACCTTCAGTAGCTCGCGCCGAGCGTGAAGAGTCCCCCGTCCCTCGTGGGCATGAACCCGACCTGCACCGGCACCCGCTCGGTTCCGCCAACCACGTAGAGGAGCAGCCCGATGGCCGCGACGCCCACACCCGCGAGCATCACGGTCACCAGCCCCGCCTCGGTCGGCGTCAGCGGCGTGTTGGACGGCGCGTTGGTGTCGACGATCGCGAGCAGCCCGATGAAGGAGCCAACAGCCACGATCGCTCCACCAATCATCGACCACTTGCCCACGTTTCGCAGCGGCTTGTTCCTCTCTTCGGTGCGCACCAGCGGCGTCATGGAGGCGGACCCTGCGCGTGCCGAAGGCGTCGCCGTCTTGCCCAGCTTCTTCGCCACCTCAGGCCCAAGGGACTTCGCAGCGCGTGTCATCGCGTCCAGCAGACCCGCCTCGGAGGTGACCCGCTCGGAATAGATGGCGAGCGCCCTGGCGTCGGTTGCGCTGACCAACCGAACGTCGAGCTGTATCACCGTGTCGAGCTTCGCGACGGTGCCGAGCAGAATGGCGTCGACTCCAAGCGCGTTGGCCAGCTCCACGACGCACTGTGAGTCGGCACAGCCCAGCAACTGCTTTTGCCGCTCGAGACCGAGGACTGACGCAATCTGTGAGCTGGGAATGACGTCGAGCCCCTCGAGGACCAGCTCCTGGGCCAGATGATCGTTCACGAACGCCTGCAGCTCCGGGGTCACGCTGACGCCTGCCAGACCAGGAGCCGCCACCTTCACCGGCCCGGTCGCCGCGATTGCCATCACCAGCCATGCACTCGTCACGTCGACCTCATCAGCACCAGTCTAGCGTGAACGATGCGGTCGAGACTTTGCTTTCCTCCCGTGAAGGGCTCCAATGGGCCGAATGGGACGAGTCCTGGTGCTGCTGTTGTTGGGGGGAAGTACGACATCAGCCGCGGCCTCCTCCGTGCTGGTGGTGGGAGAGAACGAGCGAGGGCGCGAGGTCGCCGCCGAGCTCAGCGAGGTGTTCGCGAAGCAGAAGGTGAAGATGAAGGTGGCAGGGCCGCAGGCTCCCGCGACGAGCTGTCTGTTTCGTCCCGCGTCTGAACGAGGCCGCTGTTTCTCGCAGGCAGGCCAGACGGCGTTCGTGGACGCGGTGCTCCAGGTCGGAGCCACCACTGCGAAGGGCCGCACGACGGTGACGTTTCAGCTGCTGAGCCTCGACGATGGCCGGGTGATCAAGCGCGAGGTGGCGACGGGGCCGTCCAACAACCTCGGCAAGGCGCTCACGCCGGTCATCACGCGGCTGGCGAAGCTGATCAAACCGCAGGCTGGCGGTTCGAAGGCCCCTGAGAAGGTCGAGCCTGAGAAGACCGCGCCGGAGCCGGTCGTCACTGCCCCCGAGCCTGTGAAGACGACTCCAGTTCAACCTTCGCCCGACGTGCCGAAGAAGACCGTGCTCGAGCCCGTCGTGGTCGCGCCGCCGCCGTCCATCGTCGCGCCCGTGGAGCCGAAAGGCAGCGGGCTCACCGTCGCTGCGTGGACGACCACAGGCCTCGCGGTCGCAGCGGCTGGTGTCGCGTGCACCTTCGGCGTCATGGGCCTCAACGCACGCGGCGAGCTCGACAAGAACGAAGGCGGCGTCTCGGCGCTGTCGCGAAGCCAGGCCAACGCCCTCGCAGGACAAGCCAACACCAACTACTCCGTCGCGCTTGGAGCCGGCATCGGCGCCGGCGTCCTCGGCGTGGTCTCAGCGATTCTCTGGAGCCAGACCCCATGACGGTTGCCTCGCGTCTTCGCTGGCCCATCGTCTTCGCCTTCAGTGTGTTCGGCGCCTGTACCTGTGTCGCTCCGCGCGAAGACCTCCTCTATGCCTGTGAGCCCGATGGTTCGTGCCTCGAGCCGGGCCGCACGTGCGTTCAAGGCCGCTGCGAGCCCATGTCGAACGGCGGAGGCCGAGCAGGTGGCGCCGCGGGAGGCATGGCGGGCGGGCTGGCGGGAGGAGCCGCCGGTGGGATGGCGGGTGGCGACGCGGGTGGAGTGGCTGGTGGAGTGGCTGGCGGCAGTGCCGGTGGAATGGCTGGCGGTGACGCCGGTGGTGCGGCGGGCGGGATGGCGGGTGGTAACGCGGGCGGCATGGCAGGTGGCGAGGCTGGCGGCATGGCTGGTGGCGAGGCTGGCGGCATGGCAGGTGGCGAGGCTGGCGGCATGGCCGGTGGAGTGGCTGGCGGCGCAGCTGGCGGAAGTGCAGGCGGCTCGATTGCGGGCGGAAGCGCAGGCGGCTCCACGGCGGGCGGAAGTGCAGGCGGCTCGACGGCGGGCGGAAGCGCGGGCGGCTCGACGGCGGGTGGAAGTGCAGGCGGCTCCACGGCGGGTGGCAGCGCGGGCGGCTCCACGGCGGGTGGAAGTGCAGGCGGCTCCACGGCGGGTGGAAGTGCGGGCGGCTCCACGGCGGGTGGAAGTGCAGGCGGCTCCGGCGGCGGCTGCGTGCCTTCTGGTGGCACCGATTTCCCCGACGAGAATGGCCTCGACTCGAACTGCGACGGCATCGACGGTGACGCCACGCTCGCCGCCTTCGTCGACGGCACCAACGGCGTCGACACCAACGCAGGCACTCGCACGCTCCCGTTCCGCACCATCGGGCGCGGCCTCGACGCCGGTCGCCCCCAGGTGTTGGTCTCGAGCGGCACCTACGCCGAGGGGCTCGGGCTCGGTACTGGTGGCTTCGGCATCTACGGTGGCTACGACGCGACGTCCTCATGGGCTCGCACCGCGATGCGGCCCATCGTCACGCGGCCCATCGTCGTCGTCGGAGATGGCGGCACGCTCGCGCTCGACTTCCTCCGCGTGGCGACCACGAACGGGACCTCGTCTCGAAGCGCCGTCTACGCGCTCATCGTCGAAGACGCTCCCGGTGGCGTCGTCATCAGTCGCTGCGAGTTCTCGTCGGGCCGCGGAGGCGACGGGCTCAACGGTGCCCCCGGCGGAACCGGCGCAGCAGGTCTGCCTGGCACTCGCGGTGAAAATGGGAACGACGGTGGTCTCGGTGGCGCGGGTGGCGCGTCGACGTGCGGTGTCGCCGGCGTCACCGGCGCGCGCGGAGGCATCAGCGGGTCGCTCAACGGCGAGACGGTCACCAGCGGCGGGCTGGGCGGTGTGGGGCAGACGTGTGACGGGTTGCCGTGCGCCGGAAACTCGGGTGGCCGCGGCTTCGATGGATTGGACGGAGGTCGTGGGCCCGACGGCGTGACCGGCCTGACGCCTGGGCTGATCAGCAGTCGTCGCTGGACTCCCGTCGATGGTCGAAGCGGTGACGGTGGCATGCCCGGCAGCATCGGGCGTCCCGGCGGTGGTGGCGGCGCGGTCTTCGACTCCGATGCGGGCGTCGTCGCGCGCGGCGGCGGCTCAGGTGGGACAGGCGCAGGCGGGTGTCCTGGTCGTGGCGGAAGCGGTGGCGAGTCTGGCGGCGCCTCGATCGCGGCGTTGTTGATCAATGCGTCGCCCTCGTTCGATCGCTGTGCCTTCACGACGAGCGGCGGCGGCAACGGTGGCTCTGGCGGGACTGGAGGCCTCGGTGGATCCGGTGGCCTCGGCGGCGCGAGCGGAGAAGGCGAACAGCTTGGCGGCCTCATCGCCGGCGATGGCGGTGTCAGCGGCCGCGGTGGCGCGGGTGGCCCCGGTGGGAACGGCGGGTCAGGCGCGGGTGGGCCTTCGATCGGGGTCTGGTGTGAGGGCACGTCGACACCCGTCTTCATGGCGCCGATGTTCACTGTTGGCGTCGGCGGCTCCGGAGTCGTCACTGGCCTTTCGGCGCAGCGCACCGGGACTTGCCCCTGACGCACAGGGGAGATTTTCTTCCGACCTGGGTTTGCGAAGTTTCGTTTCGTGGTGTCGATCTCGGTGGGCGTCGGCCGGCGCTCACTTTTCGGGGAGCTCTCCAGTGCGTCTGATCACTCTTGGCTGCGCAGTCATGCTCGCGGTGTCTGCTTCCGGTTGTAGCTGCGGCGTCGTTCCCATTGACGACGACGGAGGCGTGGCAGGCGGGTCTGCGGGTGGCAGCTCGGGCGGGGGTGCTGCGGGTGGTGGGAACGCTGCCGGCGGCAACGTCGCTGGCGGCAACGCGGCAGGCGGGAACGCTGGAGGCGGCAACGCGGCAGGTGGCAACGTCGCGGGTGGCAACGTCGCGGGTGGCAACGTCGCGGGCGGCAACGTCGCGGGTGGCAACGTGGCAGGCGGCAACGTCGCGGGCGGCAACGTCGCGGGCGGGAACGTCGCAGGCGGCAACGTGGCAGGCGGCAACGTCGCAGGTGGCAACGTCGCGGGTGGCAACGTCGCGGGTGGCAACGTCGCAGGTGGCAACGTCGCGGGCGGCAACGTCGCGGGTGGCAACGTCGCCGGTGGCAACGTCGCCGGTGGCAACGTCGCCGGTGGCAACGTCGCGGGTGGCAGTGCCGGTGGTGCCGCCGTCACTGATGCGTACGTGTGTGGCAACTGTCCCGGCGCGAACAACTCGAACCCGGGAACGCGGAACAGCCCGGTCTCGACCATCGCCCGTGGCATCCAGTTGGCCACGATGAACAACGGTGCGCGCGTCTACGTGGCGGCCCGCTTCGGCGGTGCGACGGTGAACTACTCCGAAGACGTCACGATGGTCGAAGGCCGGTCGCTCGACGGGCGATGGTCGGTCACCGGGAGCGCGGGCAACTTCACGTGGACGCGCAACGGTCCCCGCACGTCGATTCGCAACACCGCGGCCACGGGCCTCAAGTTCCCTGCAGGCATCACGGCGGCCACGTCGCTCGACGGGTTCGCGATCGAGAAGAGCGGGCCTGGCCTCGTCGGCGGCCGCGTGACGGGCATCACCATCACGCAGAGTGCTCCCATCGTGCGTGACTTCGACGTCTCGACGCCCCAGGTGTCCATCGGCACCGCCGCGGACGCCATCGGCATCGACGTGGTTGGCAGCGTGACCGTGCCCGCCGCGCCATCGCTTCAGGGTGGTGGCCCCGGGAACAGCACCGTGAATGCCGGCGCTGGCTCGATGTCGAGCGTCGGGCTCGCGGGCCTCTTCGCGCGCGTCACGGTGTCAGGCGTCGACTTCTCGGCGGAGAACGGCGGCACCACCTCGGCCGGCGTCTTCATCGTCAGCAGCCCGGGCTCGACGTTCACGCGAGGTACGTACACAGCCGGCGCCGCGACCAGCTGCTTCGGCTTCGCGTCGTCGGGTGAAGCGAGCGGAACGCGCGTCGAGGGCGTGACGGTCGTCGGCTGCCCGCGGGTGGCGAACGTGCTGAACGTGCCTCGCTTTGGTGTCGGCGTCTTGTTCGACAACTGCCCCGCGCTGTCGCCGGGGAGCGGCAACCCCATCGTTCGCAACGTCACCGCGACGGGCGGCGTCGTCGGAGGGAACAACAGCTCCGCCGTCGGAGGCGCCGCGCTCGACGGGTGTGCTGTGCGCTTCGAGGGCACGGCAGGGAGCTCCGCGACCTTCACGGGCGCCTCCCAGGCCCCGACGCTCGGCATGGGGCCCGAGAACACCGTCGGCATCGCCTGCTCGTTCGCCGGCTTCCGCAACCCCAACGGCTTCGACGCGCGCTGCTCCATCTCTGGCGTCTCGGCCTTCGGTGGTTTCGTCTCGGCGCCGAACTCGCTCGGCCTCGCGTGTGATGGCACCTGCGGCAATCAGCCCGCCTCGTGTCGCGGCTCGTGTGAGGAGATCGCGAACAACACCTTCTCGGCTGGCTCAGGCACCCAGATGAACCACGTGCTCATCCGCAACTCGTCACCGAGCCTTCGGGGAAACCGGCTCGGGGTCGGCGGCAACGGCATCACCTGCGGCAACAACGCGGCGGTCGTCGGCATGACGCTCCAGGGCTCTGGGGCGTCCGTCATCAACAACCTCATCGTCGGCGGCCCGTGCCTCACCAGCGTCGGCGTCTCGAACCAGCTCGCGGCGCGCTCCGATGGCTCGACGCCGTCGGCAAACTTCCACTCGAACACCATCGTCTCGAGGACGGCCGGCGGTGGCTCGCCGTCGCTCAACAGCATCGGCGCGCAGCTGGTCGGGCCCGCAGGCTCGGTCACAGCCCTCGTCGGGAGCACGTGGCGAAACAACATCTTCTACGCAGGCCCGGCGCAGGGCTCGGGCTCGGTGGCGGTGGCGTTCCGCGAGACGAGCAATGGCGCGGACCCGGCCACGCTCGGCAACAACCTGTTCTTCACCGACTCGCCCAGTCTCAACCCGCCGCTGTACTTCGATGAAGGCGCGACGCCGCTCATCACGACCGCGGCCATCAACGGGCTCATGGGCTCCAGCGGCAACCTCGCCGGCGACCCGAACTTCGTGAACCCGGGCAACGGCAACTACGCGCCGGCCAACTCCTCACCGGCACGTGCTGCAGGGACCACGACGGGCGCGCCGGCGAACGACCTCAATGGCGCGAGCCGGCCCAACCCGGTGGGGAGCAACCCCGACATCGGCTGCATCGAGGTCAACTGACGAGGGCCGAGCCTCCGCACTCCGGGCGCTGCTTCTGACTGCTATCGCCGGTGCCTCGCGTTGCGATGGCGACGGCGGGTCGAGGTCAGTATCCCCGAGGGGACTGGAGGCACCATGGACACCGCCACGCTCGCGCGAGCGCAGATGGGGCTCTCGCTGGCGTTTCACATCGTCTTCGCGGCGTTCGGAGTGGGGCTGCCATTGCTCCTCGTCATCGCCGAGACGCTGGCGACGCGCACGAACGAGCCGCGCTACCGGTTGCTGGCGCAGCGCATGGCGAAGGGCACCGCGATTCTCTTCGCGGTCGGCGCCGTCTCCGGCACGGTGCTCTCGCTCGAGCTCGGCCTGCTGTGGCCTGAGTTCATGCGGCGCTTCGGTGAGGTGGTCGGCCCGCTCTTCGCGCTCGAGGGTGTGGCCTTCTTCCTCGAGGCCATCTTCCTCGGCATCGTCTTGTACGGCCGCGAGCTCGTCTCGCCACGGGTGTTCCGATTCTCCGGCGTGATGGTGGCGGTGTCCGGCGCCGCGTCGGCGGGGTTCGTCACGGTGGTGAACGCCTTCATGAACATGCCGGTGCCCGTGCAGTGGGATGGGAGCCGCGCGTACCTCGAGCAACCGTGGCTCGTCTTCACGGCACCGTCAGCAGCGACGCAGGTGGTTCACGTGCTGCTCTCGTCGTACGCAGTGACGGGCTTCGTGATGGCAGCGGTGCACGCGGTGTTGTTGCTCCGCGGTCGGGAGCCGTCGTTTCATCGCCTCGCGCTCAACGTCGCCTTGCCGGTGGGCACCGTCGCTGCGCTGCTGCTGCCGCTCTCGGGTGACTTCGCGGCGAAGCAGGTGACGAAGCATCAGCCCTGGAAGCTCGCCGCGATGGAGGCCCACTTCACGACCAAGGCGTGTGCGCCGCTCCTCATCGGTGGGCTCCCCGACGAAGCGGCACGCACGGTGCGGTTCGGTCTCGAGATTCCGTGCGGCCTGTCGGTGCTCGGAGCGGTAGACCCGAACGCCGTCATCACCGGCCTCGACCAGGTGCCAGTGAATGAGTGGCCTCCCATCACCCGCACGCACCTCAGCTTCCAGGTGATGGTGGGCGCTGGCGGCTTCCTCGCGCTGCTCTCGCTCTTCACGCTCGGCTGGCGCTGGCGGAAGAAGGAATGGCCCACGCAGCGCGCGTACCTCTTCGCGCTCGTCGTGGCGGGCGTCGCGGCGCCCGTGGCGATGGAGGCCGGGTGGCTCGTGACGGAGTGGGGCCGCCAGCCGTACGTGGTGCGAGGGCTGTTGCTGACCGCCGACGCCGCGACCCGCGTCGAAGGGCTGGCTGGCCGCATGGCGGTCTTCGGCGGGCTGTACCTCTTCCTCGCGGTGACGGTGGTGATGCTCCTGCGCAGTCTGTTCCGCGAGCCCGAGCCGACCGTCGGGCCGACGCTGGTGACGCATGGGGCTTGAGCACGTCATCGCCGCGGTGATGGTGGGCGGGCTGGTGCTCTACGTGCTCGGCGGCGGCGCCGACTTCGGTGGCGGCGTGTGGGACCTGCTCGCCTCGGGGCCGCGAAAGGAAGCCCAGCGCGCGCTCATCGAGCGCAGCATCGGGCCCATCTGGGAGGCGAACCACGTCTGGTTCATCTTCGTCTTCGTTCTCTTCTTCAGCGCGTTCCCGCCCGCGTTCGCGACGCTGACGACGGCGCTTTTCACACCGCTCACGCTGTACGCGATGGGCCTGGTGATGCGGGGCTCGGCCTTCACGTTCCGTCACTACGAGAGCGATGCCGTGCGTCGTCGGCGCTTCGGCGCGCTGTTCTCTGCCGCCAGCATCGGGTGCCCCTTCATCCTCGGGGCGATGGGCGCGGCCCTGGTGCGGGAGCGGCCGCTGTCACTCGAGCTCGACCTCTTCGTCGTCGCGGGAGGCTTGTTCCTGCTGGCCCTCGTCGCGGCGCTGGCGGCGACGTACCTCGCGGTCGCGGCGAAAGACGAGGCCGTGCGTGAGGACTTTCGTCGTCGCGCCATCGTCAGCCTCGTGGTGGCAGGCGTCGCCTCGTGGGTGGCGCTCGCGGTCGCAGGAGACGTGGCGCCGCTCCTCGTCGAGCGGGTCGGTCTTGGTCTTCCAGCCGTCGCGGGCACGCTGTTCGGGGTGCTCGCGGTGGCCATGCAGGTGACGCGTCGCTTCCGCGCGGCGCGCCTCGTCGTCGGAGCCCTCGCCAGTACCGTCGTCATCGGGTGGGCGGTCGCGAAGGGTGAGGTGCTGGTGTGGGGCGAGCACACGCTGGCGTCGAGCCGTGCGCACCCGGCGACGCTGCAGGTGTTGGTCATCGCGAGCGCGCTGGCGGCGGTGCTCGTGTTGCCGAGCCTGGCGCTGCTCTTCTCGGTCTTCAGTCGGCGGGCGGCGAAGGCCTGAAGTGGAGTTCAGCTACTTCAGGATGACGGCCGCACCGACAGGCAGGCGCGCGTAGAAGTCAGCGACGTCTTCGGGGTGGAGCACGACGCAGCCCCATGACAGCCCGAAGCCCTCGACGTCGCCGCGCCACGGCGCAATCCACCCGTGGAAGCCGATGCCACCGCCGAGCTTCGTCTTCTGCGTCGGCAGCGCACGGCTCCACCAGGTCTGCGCGATGCTCGCGGACTGCTCCGACGAGAGGAGCCGTTCCAGCTCTCCGCGGCGGGCGTCGAACGCGTTCGGGTAGTTCAGCTTCACCCAGTGGCCGCCGTAGTAGCCGGCGAAGTCGCCCGTGAATGGCCCGGTGGACTTGTCGGTGACGAAGTAGAGGCCGCGCGGCGTCTTCAGGTCTCCGCGCACGGTCTTGATGCCCTCGGCCTGTCCGCGGCCGACCTCCCAGGTGTGCGTGCGCACGCCGCGTTCGTAGCGACGCGCTTCGTTCGTCTCGACGTCGACGACGACCAGCACGGCTTCGTGGTGAGGGTCGAAGAGGAAGGCGTGCTCGCGGAAGAAGCGTGTCGGCGCCTGTCCATCGAGCAAGGCGCTCCCCCGGGCCAATGGCTGTCCCGCCACGACGGAGGCGCCGACCTCGACGACTCGCTGCTTCGGCTGCTTCACCGTCAGCAGCACCTCGCGCACCTCGTGGTTCTCGAAGGCGCAGAGGCGAACCTCGAGCCGCTCGTCGCTCGACGCGGTCACCACCCCGCCGCCCGGAGACACGACGCGGTCGCCCGCCATCACCTTCGAGGTCGTGAGCAACGGGGCAGGGCAGCGGTCGAGGAAGTCTGGCGTAGCGGCCAGCAGCGCGAGGAGCGTCAGCGTCATCACAGGCCCAGACGTCCGCCGGCGTTCACGAGTTCCGCGCGGCGGCGGCGCGATCGAGGGCGAAGCGCACCATCTCTGACGCGACGTCCTGCCCGGTCGCGTGCTCGAGCCCCTCGAAACCCGGAGACGAGTTCAGCTCCATCACCCGCGGCCCGTCCTTGCCCTCGAGCATGTCGACGCCGCAGATGTCGAGCCCCACCAGCTTCGCGGCCTTCACGGCCGTCTCGAGGAACGCCGGCTCGAGCGTGACGGGGCTGCCTTCACCGCCGCGGTGAATGTTGCTGCGGAACTCACCGGCCCGGGCCTGCCGCCGCATCGCGCCCACGACGCGGTCGCCCACCACGAGCGCGCGCACGTCTCGTCCGCTCGACTCGGCGATGAACTCCTGCAGGCAGATCTCCTGACCGAGCGAGGTGAAGGTGTCGACGATGGTGCGGGCCTCGGTCATCGTGGTGGCGATCATCACGCCGACGCCCTGGGTGCCGCGGAGCAGCTTGATGATGCACGGCAACCCACCCACCGCGTCGACCAGCCGGACGATGTGCGCGGTGTCGTTCGCCATCACGGTGCGGGGCACGCCGACGCCTCCGGCCGCGAGCACTTGCAGACACCGCACCTTGTCGCGGCTGCGCGCGATGGCCGTGGCGCTGTTGACGACGGGCACGCCCATCGAGTCGAGGTGATTCACCACCTGCATGCCGTAGTTGGTGATGCTGGTGCCGATGCGCGGAATCACGGCCGAGAGGCCTTCGACGCTCACGCCCCGATAGAGCAACTGCGAGCCGTCGGGGCCGATCACCATGGTGCAGCGCAGGGTGTCGATGACGATGGGGCTGGCGTCGAGGGCCTCGGCGGCGTCGACGAGGCGGGCCGTCGAGTACAGCGACTTCTGACGCGACAGAATGCAGAGGCGCTCGTGACGCACGCGGGACATGCGGCGCGACCGTACTGCCCACGTCCTCCCGCGTCCCGGTTTGTTGGCGAAACGATCAGCGAGGCGCCGTCGTCGCCAGCGTCGGCAGCGACTCCCACGAGGCGGTGGGGAACGCGTGGTGCGTGCGGTGGTAGCCGACGTGGTGCGGGAAGACGAAGGGCGCGAGCCACCGGCTGCGATGTTCGCGGGTCGTCGACTCGAGGCCCCGCTCCGCTGGTGTGGTCGAGTGCTCGGCGAGGAACCGGCACGCGTTGAACAGCGCCGTCCAGCCGAGCGGGAGCCACCAGTGCCGGGCGAAGAGCGAGGGCTCCAGCGCCGTCGCCGTCAGCAGCAGCGCCCACGTCACCACCACGGGCCACTCGGTGCGGCGGGCGCGCTCGACGTCTCGCCGGCTCGCGTCGTCGTCTTCTCCCGACACCAGCAGCTGCGCGTACAGCGGCGTCAAGCGCGGCGCGACGAGCGACAGGGTTCCAAGGACAGACCGGAACACCCAGAACGGGAAGATGACGAGGAGCAGGACGAAGAGCCGTGCGTCCCCGAGAGCCTTTCGCGGCACGAGGTACGGATCATTCGGCAGGTTGGTGCGCGCGTGGTGGCGCAGGTGATGCGCGCGCATCGCGTCGAGCGTGGTGCCGATGGGCCAGCCTCCGAGCGCTTCGAGCCAGACGACTCTTTCAGCCCCGTGACAGGCATCGTGGAGCAGCACGCCGAGCGCGTGCACCCGGCCACCGATGACGGGCGCGACGAGCAGGAACGTCCACCACGGTCCGACGGCGCTCATCGCCCAGCAGCCCAGCACCACGGCAACGTCGAGCCCCGCCCAGCGCGCGAGCCTCGCCGACGTCACTCCACTTTCTCGATGACGACACCGCCCTGCATCACGGTGACGATGCGCGAGGTGGCGGTGATGTCGGTGAGCGGATCGCCGTCGAGCAGCACGAGGTCGGCGCGCTTGGTCGGCTCGATGGTGCCGAAGTCCGCGTTGGCGCCCGCGATGAAACGCGCAGGGAGCACCGTCGCGCCACGCAGGACGTCAGCGTTCGGAATGCCGGCCTCGGACAAGAGCCGCAGCTCGTCGAGGAACGCGCCGCCAGCCAGACACCCGATGGAGCCCGCTCCATCACTGCCCACCAGAATCGGCACGCCTGCGTCGTAGAGCGTCTTCGCTGCAGCGAGGCGCTTCGGGCGGTCGGCCTGCAGCTTGCCGAGCCACTCCATCAGCTGCGGGTCGAGCGTCTTGGTGCGGGCGACGTCGGGCGAGAACGGCGTGAGGAACGACTCGGGGTAGAGGCGCTTCTCCATCTCGGTGGGCGCGAAGCGGAACTGCACCAGCGCTTCGGCGCGGTCGAACACCACCAGCGTCGGAGAGACGACCACGCCTGCTGCTTTGAGCTCCTGCGCGTCGGCCACGGTCAGCTCACCCAGATGAATGCCGTGCATCAGCGCGTCGATGCCTGCTCGCGCCGCTCTCAAGGCGTGCACCGCGGTGTCGACGTGCGCCACGGCCTTCGCGCCCTTCTCGTGCGCTCGCTTCACCGCCGCCGACACGATGTCGGGAGGCATCGTCTGCGCGTTCAGCGGCACGCTCGCGATGGCCAGCTTCAGGTGGTGCGCGCCGTTGTGCATTCGCCAGTCGACCGCCGCGACGGCCTCGAGCGGGTTCGTCACCGGGCCCGAGAAGCGCTGGTCGGCGAGCGCGCTCGCGGGCCACGGGTACAGAATCTTCACCATCGACGTCGGGTACCCGTCTTTGAGCGAGATGATCTGCCCCGAGTACCAGAAGCGCGGCCCCAGCCACGACGGCTCGGCCTGGCGCTTCCACAACGCCTTGAGCTTCTCGAGCTCGCCGCCGACGTCCATCGCGCTGGTGATGCCCGAGGCGAGCAGCGCGCGGCCGTTGTGGTCTTCATCGGGCCACGCGACCGCCCACGGTGGCGCAGGGCTGCCCGTGAGGTGCACGTGGAAGTCGACGTAGCCGGGCACCAGCGTCTTGCCTGCGCCTTCGATGACGCGGGCTCCGGTGAGGTCGGTGCCAGTCGGCGCGAGGCCGACGATGCGGCCATTCTCAACGCGCACGTCCTGGTGCTCGAGCGAGCTGGTGTCGGTGGCGGTGAAGACCCGCACGTCGCGGAAGATGGTGACGGGCGCCGGTGAGGCCTCGCGCCGAATCAGCTGTGGGTAGCGGTGAGACGCAGGGCAGCCGAGGAGCATGGCCGGGAAGAGCAGGAGCAGCAGACGCATGGCGGCGCACGCTACCTCGCGTCGCGCAGGTCACCACGGCCGTGGAACGTGCCCATGCGAAGGCCCTCGACGGACACCATTGACGTTCGACAGAGCGCGTGCGGGGGCCCGCCGTTTGTCTGCGTTGCGTCACGGAGCGTCGAAAGACGACAGAATGTTTCACTTCACTTGATGCGTGCCAATTCGACCGCAGGCTAGGAGGCGCGTTCGCGAGCGCCAGCGCACGCGAGGGAGGTCGTCGTGTTGTACCTGCACGCCATCGGTCACTTTCACCCCGAGAACCTCCTCACCAACGCGTTCCTCGAGAGCCTTGGCATCGAGACGAACGAGGCGTGGATCATGGAGCGCGTGGGCATCCGCTCGCGGCACACCGTGCTGCCGCTCGACTACATCCGTGAGACGAAGAATCGTGACCCGCGCCGCGCCATCGAGGCGGCGACGATGTCGAACGCTCAGACGGGCGCGAAGGCCGGCCTGATGGCCCTCGAGCGTGCGAAGCTGACCGTGAAGGACATCGGCATGGTGCTCTCGGGCAGCTGCAGCCCCGACGAGTGCATTCCTGCCGAGGCCAACCGCGTCGCCGCAGCGCTCGGCATCGACGCGCCGTCGCTCGACGTCTCCAGCGCCTGCTCGAGCTTCTGCAGCCAGCTCTACTTCGTCGAGGCGATGCGGCCCGAGAAGCTGCCCGACTTCATCATGCTGGTGAACCCCGAGAACTCGACCCGCGTCGTCGACTACTCGGACCGCTCGAGCTGCGTGTTGTGGGGCGACTGCTCCACCGCCGCCATCGTCTCGCCGCGCATTCCCGGGCCGTGGAAGGTGACGTCGACGTACCTGAAGGGCGAGCCTGCTGGCGCCGACAAGGTGAAGGTCCCGCGCTTCGGCCACTTCACGCAGCAGGGCGCCGAGGTGCAGAAGTTCG
>JAUXRI010000339.1 GCA_030681895.1 Myxococcales bacterium
CGTGCGCGCCGATGATGGCGCCGACGAGGCCGGCCGCGACGTCCACCTCTCCGCCGCAGCCCAGCACCATCGTGAGCGCCTGCCGCACGTCGGTCGGCGACTTGAGCACGCAGTACAGCGCGGTGAGCAACACGGGCGTCACGTGCGACGGCAGGCCCGAGTCGTGGTCGAACTCGCTCGCCGATACGCCGACTTTGCGCAGCGCCGGCAGGGCCCGGTCGGGCGACCACGCGAGCGCGCGGGGCAGGTAGTACAGCTCTTCAGCGAGCTCCTGATGCGCGGGCGCCGCGGCCTTCGACACCTCGGTGCAGAACGACGCCGCGTCGTGTTGTTCACCCGACAGGCCGAGCTGCACCGCCCGCGCGAACGCTGCAGCCGCTGCGGCGCAGAGCGGGTCCTTGTGCGTCACGACCGTCAGCACCTGCGCGTCATGCGCGAGCCGCGGCGGAGACGCCTCGCTCCAGAAACCGAGCACCAGCGCACGAGAGAGGCACGACGGGTCTCTGACGCCAATCATCGCGCCCGAGCTCATCCACGGGGTGCCGGAGAGGAGCGCCTGCGCGGCGTCGGTGGCGCTGGTCGGCGGCTGCAGAATCACGCCCTCTTGCCAGAGCCACGACAGGTGCGCGGCGACGCTGCGCCCGTCGATGCGCTTCTCTTTCGCGACGGCCTCGGCGGTGGCCAGCATCATCTGCGTGTCGTCGCTGAACTGGCCCTTGGCGAACCGGCCGCGCGGGCGGGCAGCGAAGTCATCGGCGATGTGCGCGAGCCGCGTGAGGCCGGGCGGCGGCAGCCCACGGAGCGGGAAACCCAGGGCATCGCCGACGGCAAAGCCCAGCAGTGACGCTCGCAACCGGTCCTGGAGCTCGGCGAGTCGCAGCGGCATGGTCGGGGAAGGTCGCGAAGGATAGGCGTGACTGGCCGCCCGTGGCCATCGCGATGTCGAGATGAGCTCCGCGTTCTTGCGTGCCTCTTCGCTGGTGAGTGGGCGTGCCCAGGCCGTCATCGTCTCGGATGACACGCCGCGACGCTCTCGCGTGAAACGAAGCTGTCGTGCGCCTGAGGTGCGCTCGTCGTCGCTCGAGGACATGGTGGAAGAACTCGAAAAAAGAACTCGAGCCGAACCTGCGATTCGTACACCCGGCCTTCGCTCGCTCACAAGCGCGAAGACGACGTCACTTCGATGCGGCTGACGGCACGAAGCCTTTGACGAGCACCCCAGCCGTCGTGAAGCGCTCGACGCGCGCCGCGTCGTGCCCGGGAACGAGGTTGAGCTTCGGCTCGGCCTCGGCCAGTCGGTGGAGCTCGGCCAGCTCCCGCAGCACCGCGGCCCGGTCTTCATGCAGGAACACGGCGGTGACCAGCCGCGCCCGCTCGCGGACCAGCTCGACGTTGCGCCAGTGCCACGCCACGTCGCCCAGGAAGAGCACCTCGGTGCCATCGGCGCGCTGCACGTAGACGAGCTGGCTGCCAGGCGTGTGGCCTGGAGACTTGATGAGCACCACGCCGGGCGCGATCGCGTGGAGCGCTCCCGTCTCGAGCGGCCGGTACCCGTCGAGCGCCGCTGCAGGAAAGACGAGCGGGTCCATGCGCGTGGGCTCGGAAAGCTGCTCCTTCGTCAGGGTCGCTTTCGCCATCAGCGCCTTGACGTCGCGGTGCATGGCGAGCCCGGCGAGGTGGTCGAAGTGCTCGTGGGTGACGACGATCTGGCTCGCGTCCGAAAGCGCCGCCGTCACGCGCGCGAACGCCTCGGCGTCGAACGCGACCGCGCCGCCCTTCTTCGCCGTCGTCTCGTCCATCGAGGTGTCGACGATGACGCGGCGGTCGGGGAACACGAGCTGGTACGAGTAGACCGTCATGTCCTTCATCGAGAAGCCGTCACCGGCGACGATGGCAGTGGCAGGGAACTCGAAGTGGGCGACCGGCTCGAAGTGAATCGCCGAGGCCTTCTCACCGGGCACTGAGCTCGCCAGGCGTCGCACCTCGGCGAGGTCGATGGTCCAGGTGCCCTCGGGCGTGCCCGACTCCATGAAGAACCAGAAGAAGGTCGGCGCCAGCACGACCAGGACAGCACCGACAATGAACGGCCAACGGCGTCGCTTCGACATGGGGGAACTTTCGGTGGTCGAGCTGCGCGTCAGCGTTCGCTGCGGCGCTCGACGGCGGTGATGGTGAAGGCCTGCTCCACGTGCTGCCACTCGCCGTCGTAGCGCGGGTATCGCCAGGTCTCGAACTGGGCGCGCAGACAGACGCCGAGCTCGGACTCGTCGGCAGCCGGGTTCTTGAAGTGCACCTCGCCGACGCGGCCGTCGTTGAACACCATCCACCGCAGCTCGTAGCGGACGGCGTCGGGAGGCTTGAGCCGCCGGGCCTGCGCCGAGAGGCACTCCTGCAGGAGCGGGGCGTAGTGCTCGTTCACTGCGCGCACCTGATCGGCCGACAGCCCGTCGCGCGGCTTGTCCTTCGAGAAGTCCTTGAACGTCCACCCTCCGGTGAGCTGCTTCTCGAGCTTGCGGCACGAGCCGGGCCCGGTCGCACCGTCGAAGGCCGCGCACACGGAATCCGTCTCGGCGGGCCGCGCCCAGACGCGCTCGCGCTCGGCCGAGAGGCTCGCGAACGCCTGCGCGTCTTTGATTGCATAGCGCGCGGCGTCTTCGAGCTTCTTCTCGGCCTTGGCTCTGGCGACGAGCTGGGCCAGCGCGCGCCGGCGAACCGCGACACAGGCGGTGCCTTCACAGTGCTGTCCGACCGCCGAGAGCATCGCAACCTGTCTCGGCTCCGGCGCTGCGAGGGCCTTCACGTACGATGCGCGCGCGAGGAGCAGCTCGTCTCGTTGCGCCTTCGCCGTCTTCTCTGCGTCGGCGAAGCAGCGCTCGGGTTTCTTCGCGCGCTCCGAGGCCTTGAGGCAGGCCTCGGCCTTCTGCACCTCGGCCACCTCGTCACGCAGCGCTTTCGTGGTGGACGGGTCGAGGTGCGATGTCGAGACGAGGGCGTTGAGGGCTGAGGCGCGGCAGGTGTCGAGGCCGTCTCCAGCGCAGGTCGAGTGCCAGGCTCGCGCGGCGCGCTGGGCGTCTTCTGCGGCCGCTGCGGCCATCGCCACCTTGAACGACAGCTCGGCGGCCTTCACGCGCTCGAGCGCGCCGAGCGTCGAGGCCTCCTTCATCGCCCGCACGGCCTCGGTGCGCGCGGCGTCGACGTCCTTCGCGTTCAGCGCCCGGGTCGACGCATCGACGGCAGTGTTGAACGGAGCCCGAACGTCGACGAGCGGCGGCGGTGGCTTCGCGGTGACGGCCGGCGCGACCGCCGTCTGCTCGGGCTCGAAGGCGTTGGCGAGGGCGTTCTCTTCAGGCGCCGCAGCAGCCGTCACGGGTGGTGAAGGATTCGAGGTCGCGCACGCGAACCAGAGCATCGTGGTGAAGGCCGGCCACCGCACGGGCGCGACTGTGAACGCTCGGGGCTGTGGGCGTCAACGCACGAGTGTGGGTGACTCAACGGAAGACGTATTGCCGCATGAAGCCCGAGGTGATGGGGCGCTCGGTGGTGGCTTCGTCGATGGCCTCGAGGCTGGGCTGATTGATGCGAACGAAGCGCAGGCCCGCTTCCGCGTTGCCATCGGCCTGCGTACGGACCCAGCGGACCTCGGCGACGGCGTCGACGGTGCCGGTCGGGAGCTCGACCTTGAGGTGAATCGACTGGCCCTTCGCCATCGCCGAGATGCCGACGAGGCAGAGCCCCGTGCGCGAGATGTCGGTGACTGCGCCGCGGAAGAGGAAGGTGCCTCCCGAGCCGAAGAAGCGCGCCTGGCAGTTGTAGCGTCGGTCGTTTCGGAGCTCGGGGTACATGCAGCCATTGTCTCCACGCTTCGTGCCAGACGTCGAGGGTCCCGTACTCGTTCGGATGGACCTCGACCAACGGGGCTGATCGGTGGGGTTCTTCGCCCACAGCAGTGGTGTGCGGCTGCACCATTCCAGCGGAGCTGGATGCCTGGCGGCACTGTCACGCCTGTCATGGATCACCCCGCGCCCACCTCCTCGCACTTCGTAAGTAGCTTGAATAACTTGTCTTGTCACTGGCATGGCACTCGCTTCACGCCCCCTCATGGTTCTGCAGTCGTACTGGAAGTCTGTCGTCCTCGGCGCGCTGATCGCGCTGTCGCTGTCGAGCGCACCCGCCGAGGCGTGTAGCCGGGTCGCCCTGAGCGGAATTCGAGGGTTCCAGACGCTGCCGGCCGAAGGCTCGCGGGTCCCGAGGTCGACGTCGTTGTGGCTGCGGTCAGACCTTCCCGTGTCGGACGCCGGAGAGACGCTGAAAGACGTCGGTGCCGTGCGGCTGCTCGATGAGCGCGGCAAGAGCGTGTCGCTGATGAGCTCAGGCGTGCGGGTGACGGGCGAGCAGCTCGCCACGCTCTTCGTGCTCAAGCCGATGGCGCTGCTCGACGCGAACGCCAGCTACCGCATCGAGCTCAACGGCACGGTGCTCTCGCACTTCACGACGTCGGACGAGGTCGACACCCTTCCTCCGGCGCTCCCCAAGGCGCGGCTCACCGAGGTCAAAGGCGAGACGTTCGGCGCGTACTCGTGTGGAGAGCCGTCGCAGGTGACGGTGGTGCTCGACGCTCCGGGCGACGTGAACTTCCTGGTTCAGGCGAGCTCGAACAGCACCACGATGCCCGGCACGGCGCTGGCGATTACCAACGGCGCCGACCTGACCGCGGTCGCGATTCCCGAAGGCGCGGTCGACCTGCGCGTGGTGGCGTTCGACCTCTCGGGCAACATCGCGCAGTCGACGGAGAAGCTCTCGACCTTCGTGCCTTCAGAGGTCGCGGGGTGTTCGTCGACGCTTGCAGGTCCTGGCCTCGGTGCACTCGCGCTGGTCGCGATGCTGCGTCGTCGCCGCTCTACACGCCGCTGAGCCGCTGGTCAGCTCGTGGCTGGTGAGGCACGCTGCGCGCATGTCGAAGCAGACCTCCGGTTCGACCGCCAAGCTGCCGCCGCTGCCCGGAAACGAAGTCGACGCCTTCCTCGAGACGTTGGAGCACCCGCTGCGCGACGACGTCGTGCGCGTGCGCCAGCTGATCCTCTCGGCGCTCCCTGACATCACCGAAGCCATCAAGTGGAACGCGCCGAGCTTTCGCGCCACCGAGTTCTTCGCGACCTTCCACCTTCGCTCGAAGGACGAAGTGCAGCTCATCTTCCACACCGGCGCGAAGAAGAAGGCGAAGCCGAAGAAGGTGGTGTTGAGCCCGCGCGCCGAGGCGCTGGTGACGTGGCTCGACCCAGACCGCGCGCTCGTCACGCTCTCGCCGTCGAAGCTCTCGGCTCAGCGGCTCGCGTTCACGACGCTGGTGCGTGAGTGGGTGACGCAGCTCTGACTCACGGCAGGCGCCACGAATAGTTCGGGTCTGGGCGACACGGGCTGTTGGGAATTCTCACCAGGACGAACCCCTTGTCCTCGGCCACCGGCGGGAGCGGGTTGCCCTTCGGCACGATGGCGTAGTTGCACGTGCCTGCCTGTGCGCAGTCGTACGGCCAGCCGGGCGAGAAGAGCGGAGCCTTCTTGTGCAGGTACGTCGCGCCACCCATCCACGCGGGGTGCACGGGCGTGAAGAGCCCGCAGAGATCGGCCTGCGCGGACGCGACCAGCATCAGCCGGTTGACGGGCCCGTTGTCGTCCCACGCGCTGTCGTTGTCGCGGCCGGGGTACTGACCGAGCTGACCGAAGGTGAGCGACTCGTGCGTCGCGGCCGAGAGGAGTGACGCGACGACGACGAGGCCCATGCCGACCTGCCGGAGCCGCTCGATGGCGAGCGACGTCACGCCGACGGCCACCAACGCGGCCACCATCGGGAGCATGGGGAGGATGAAGCGGTACTCCTTGTGCGGTGACGCGGAGTGCAGCGCGAAGAAGAGCAGGGCGAGGGCGATGAGGGCAGGCGCGCGGCGGACCGAAAGCACCAGGCCTCCGACCAGGAGCGCCGTGATGAAGGGCATCGACGTCCACAGCCGCTGCGCGAAGAAGTACCAGGGCGCGACGCCCCAGCCCGCGGCCTTGCCCTCGATGAGGTTGAACCGCAGGTACACCACGGCCGAGTGGAACCAGCCGCCCCACTTCGCGTTGGGCGCGTGGCTCCAGGTGAAGGCGTCGAGCGCGCCGAAGAGGAAGGCCCAGACGGCGAGCACCACGCTCACCTCGCGCAGCGCCTTCCACTGCTTCCTCGCGACGAGCACGCCCACCACGCCGACGCACACCACTGCCGACTGGAGCCGGAACAACACCGCGAGGCCGAGCAGCGACGCGCCGAGCCAGAGCAGGCGTCGCGCCCGCACCGACGCCGCCGGTCCGAACGCTTCGTCGACGCGCGCGCGATCGAGCACCAGCGCCAGGCCCCAGACGATGGGCAGCACGGTCGCGTTCTCGCTCATCGCGCGCGGCGCGAAGTAGAGCACCGGCGCCGCGAGGCTGAAGATGGACGCGCACGCCGCCGCGGGGAGCTCGTCGGCGCCGACGCTCCGCGCGAGCCGATACGTCCCGAGCGCCGTGCCGACCGACATCAACACGAAGAGGCTCTTCACCGCGGGGATGTAGTGCGTCGGTTGATCCGATCCGAACACTGCGCAGACCTTCATCACGAAGGCGACCAGGCCTGGCAGCGCCCAGTTGCGCGCGCCGTCGATGAACTCCCAGGGAATGAGGCCGTGGCCAAAGACCAGCGCGTGGGCCGGCTCGAACGATTGGTAGATCTCGTCAGGCCAGAAGATGCCGTGGTCGCCGAGCAACCTCAGACGGAGCACGAGCCCGAGCGCCATCGGCACCAGCAGGAGCACCTGCGCAGGGCGGCTGAGCGGCATCGACGGCGCGTGTACCAGCGCCGTCACCCCGTCGCCACGCCGCCATTTGCCGAGCCATCGACCCGCCCCAGGCCTGTGTTCACCGGGCTCTGGCCAAAGAGGCACACACACACGTACCTGCGAGAGAAACTGCACGTTCTCGATTGCCGATGATTCATGGTCTCGTGTCGTTCTCTTCAAGGAGCCCCCCGTGACCGTTCGCCGCGCTGAACAGAAGCCGCCTCCGCCGCCTCCGAAGCCCGTCAAAGCGACCGCCACGGTGAAGGCCACCGCACGCGCCGGAGTTGGCGCCGCCGCGTCCGGCACGATCGGTCGAACGATGAGCGGCTTCACGGCAGCCGCAAAGGCTCCCCTCGCGCTCGCGACGCCGCTCGCGCACGGCATGCTCACCGGCACGGTCGCGGTCGCCAATCACCGCGCCTCCGAAGCCATCGGTCTGGCGCGGAGCCTGCTCGGCGGCGCTCGTGACCTGGCGACTGGCCTCGGCTCTGGCGCTCGCGACCTCATCGCAGGCGTCGGCACCGTCGCTGGCAACGTCGCGGGTGGCGTGAAGGACACCCTGCGCACGCTGCTCTCGGACCCGGGTGCCGCAGCCGAGCGGCCCATCAATCGCGCGAACCTCACCGGCATCGACAAGGCCGTCGTCAACGCGATGGGCCTCGACCGCATGCTGCCGGGGCAGAAGACCTCGGTGCAGGTGAGCGCGAACGCCGAGCTCGCTGCCGTGCTGGGCGTCGACGTCGGCGCGAAGGTGCAAATCTCCATCGAGCGCAGCACCGACGACCCGAACAAGTTCAAGATCTCGGTCGGCGGTGGCGGCTCGGTCTCGGGCAAGGTGACGGGCGACACGGCGGGCGCTGAAGCCAACGCGGCGCTCGGCGTGGAAGCCACGGCGGGCTTCGAGCTCACCGTCGACCTCTCGAAGAAGGGCGGCGCTACCGAGCTGGCGGCGTTCGGTCTTCAGACGGGCGCCATGGCAGGCATCGCGACGCTGCCCGGCATCGGGCCCGCGGCGGCGACGTTCCTCACCGGCATTCAGGAGCTCCCCGGCGTCAATCTGCCCGGCGAGCCCATCGACTACATCCGCAAGCACCTCTCGGCAGTCGAGGTCGGCGTCGGCGGCAAGCTCACTGGCATTCTCGGCGGCACGCTCGGGCCCGGCGTCGAAGGGCAGATCGCTCCGTACGTGAAGGCGGGCGGGCGCATCGAGTTCAACGACAACGGCACGCTCACCATCAAGGCGAACGTCGCGGGCGGCGTCGAAGGCGAAGTCAAAGGCGCGGTCGGTGGTGGCGGTGTGCAGGGCGCGATCCGGCTCGCTGGTGGACAGGCCGAGGTCGGCTTCGAACGGAGCCTGGTGCTGCAGCCCGGCCGGCCGCCGAAGGTGTTGTCAGAGGGCTACAAGGCGACCATCACGCTCCAGGGAGACGTCGCGACGCAGGGTGGCCAGGTGAAGCTCGAGGTGAGCGTCGACCAGCTGCCGCCGGCGATTCAGGAGCGCGTGATGGTGGCGCTGCTCCGAGGCGACACGCAGCGCGCGTCGACGCTCATCGGTGAGGCCGTCAACAAGGGGCAGGTGAAGGCGTCGATCGCGGCGGCCTCCATCACCAACGTCTCGGGCGAGTTGCAGATCAAGCCGATGGTCGCGGGCACGGGTGGCGGCATCACCATCGGTGGCCAGCTCACCAACGAGACGCCAGTCGTGTCCGGCGCGGTGACCCTCACCAGGAACGGCGTGAAGCTCGAGGCCGCGGCGTTCGGCCATCCCGCAGGCACCGAGCTGACGTGGCAGCAGCTGCGCGACCTGACGAAGCAGATTCCGCCCGCCGTTCGGCACTGACGTCACTCGACGAGCTCGAACTCCCAGGTGCACTCGCCGGGCGCCCGCAGACAGGGTCCGGTGAGGCGTAGACCTTCGGTGACGAGCGGTGAGGCGCCGGGCGTTCCAGCAGACTCCATCGCACGCGTCGTGAGCTGATAGCGGCGCAGCGGCGACGCCTCCAACACGCTCGAGGTCCGGTCTCCGCCCACGCGCTTCACCGAGACGCCGGACGTTGCCGTCAACGAGATCGACAGCTCGTCGCGTTCCCAGCGGCCCTCTTCGCGCGTGAGTGCCTTCGTGTTCAGCAGTCCGCTCCCCGACGCCTCGACGGATGTGAAGCGGTAGCGTCCATCAGCCTCCAGCAGCAACTCGACGACCGAGCCCACCGGCCACTTCTCGGTGAGCGCCGCGTCAGAAGGCAGGAGCGCCTCGTCTCCCGTGAAGCCTCCGAGGCGCTGACGCCAGCGGCCGGCCAGCTCACCGTCGAAGCCCGGGCGCTCGACGACCTTCGTTGGAATCGGGTCGATCGTCGCGCCGGCGAGCGTGAGTGCTCCGAACGCGAGGGCGCCCACCACGAGGCAGCAGGCGATGACGATGGCGATGACGATGAGCATCACGGCGGGCACCTTCTTGTTCACGGCGTCGATTGGACGCGCCGCGTGCGCCCACGTCCAGTCGCGAGTGCGCTCCTCTCTTCGTTTGGGGCATGGTCATCGGCTGTGCGCGGGTGGCTCCTCCTCGTGGTGATGGCCTCGGCAGCGCGCGCCGAGGTCGGCTTTCATCTCATCGACGAGCCGCGTGACGCGGGGCCGCCTGCGCTGCTCAGCGGTCAGGTGCGCGCGATGGGAACGCGGCAGCCATTGATGAGCGCGCGGGTGATGCTCCGGGACGCAGGCGTGGAGGTGGAGACGGACGCTGACGGCAGGTTTCAGCTCTCCCTCGAGGCGGGCCGTCACATCCTCGACGTCATGGCCGCCGGGTCTTCCGCGCGCGCCTTCGAAGAGACGGTGGCGTCGGGCCAGCGGCTCGACGTGCTCTATCGACTCTCGCCTGACACGCAGGCCACGTACGAGACGGTCGTGCGGGCGCGCCGTGACACCGAGGCGCCGCGCGTCGAGCTCGGGCGCACCGAGCTCAACGAAGCGGCCGGCACGCAGGGCGACCCGTTTCGCGTGACGATGTTGCTCCCCGGCGTCGCGTCGGTAGCGTCAGGCCTCTCGTACCCCGTGGTGCGCGGAACGCAGCCGGCCGCGACGGGCTTCTTCCTCGATGGCGTGCGCGTGCCGCAGCTCTACCACCTGCTCGCTGGCCCCTCGGTCATCGCGCCAGAGTTCATCGAGCGCGTCGACTTCCACTCAGGCGCGGTGCCCGCACGGTTCGGGCGGCTGCTCGGCGGCGTCGTCGAGGGCAAGGTGGCGAGACCTCCCGACCGGTTGAAGGTGACCGCGTCAGTCGACCTGCTCAGCGCCAGCGCGTACGTCGCGACGCCCATCAAGCCGCTCAACCTCGACGTCGCGGTGGCGGGGCGCTTCAGCTACACGGCGCTCGTCGCGACGCAGGTGGCTGCGCTCGCGTTTCCGTCGACCCCCGAGGCGCCGCAGCCCAGACCGGTCGCGAACTTTCAGGACTACCAGGCGCGCGTCGAGTGGAGCCCCGGCCCCGGCAAGCTGCGCGTCTTCGCGTTCGGCGCCTCCGACGAAGCTGGCACCCGCGAGAATGGGCCGCAGACGACGGGCGCGCTGTTGAGCAACGTGTTCCACCGGGTCGACCTCGCCTGGCGCATGCCGCTCTTCGGAGGACAGTCCGAGGTGGGCGCGACGTGGGGCACCGAGCAGCTCGGCCTCATCGGCTCGAGCGGCGGCAAGCAGTTCGGCCAGTTCGTGATGCGTCGAGACGTGTGGCAGGCGCGCGCGCGGTTCACGAAGAGCTGGGGCGAGCGGTGGACGCTGGACACCGGGCTGGACGTCGACCGGCAAGACGTCTTCCTCGAGATCGCGCGCGACCCGGTCTTGTCGCTGGGAGCGGCGTCGAGTCTTCGCGAGCCGCGCACCGTCGGGACCATCGCGGGGGTCTTTGCCGACGCGGCGTGGGCCAGCGGCGCGTGGACGCTGACGTTCGGAGCGCGCGCCGATGTGTTCTCGCTCGATGACGGCGTGACGCACGTTCGCGCCGAGCCCCGGCTGTCTGCCCGCTGGCGGCTGAAGGACTGGCTGACGCTGCGTGGCTCCGCGGGCCTCGCGCACCAGGCGCCGACGGTGTTGCTCAACCTGCCGCTCTCGGACCTCTCGGGGCTCCGCGATGGCGTTCAGCAGGGCGCACGGTTCGAGGTCGGCGCCGACGCGCAGCTGCCGTTCGGGCTCGAGGCGTCGTCGTCGCTCTTCTTCAATCCGCTCTTCAGCGCCATCGAGTACTCGCTCGAGGAGTTGCTCTCGAATCGTTCGCGCGCTGGGCAGCCCGTCGGTGCCGTGCCGGGTCGCGCGTACGGTGTCGAGTTCATGTTGCGACGCAAAGCGCAGGGCCGGTTCTTCGGGTGGCTCAGCTACACGCTACTGCGCTCGGAGCGGTACCGGCGGGCGCTGCAGTTCGACGCCTCAGCCGCCGTCGTCGAAGACGTGACGACGTGGCTCCCGTTCGACTTCGACCAGACGCACGTCCTCCATCTCACTGCAGGTGTGACGCTGCCTCGCGGCTTCAGGGTGAGCGCCGGTTTTCACGTCAACAGCGGGCGGCCCGAGTCCGGCGTGGTGAGCAGCCGGGCGCAGCAGCCGGGCGTCGACCCGAACTCGCTGACGCCGACGTGGGTGCCGGTGAGCCTGGCGCGTGAGCCGCGATTGCCGCCATTCGCGCGCCTCGACGTGCGCGTCAGCAAGACGTGGGCGTTCGACGACTTCATGCTCGAGGCGTACCTCGACGTCCTCAACGCCTCGGCGTCGTCCGAGGTGCTGGGCTACACCTACGACGTGACGCCCGGAGCGAACGGCCAGCCTGCGCTGCGACGAACGCCGTTCGCGATTCCCCTCGTGCTGCCGACCCTGGGGCTGAAGGGAGCATATTGATGCGCGCGCATCACCTCGTCGCGATGTTCGCGGTGGTGCTCGCCGGGTGCCCGTCGCCTGAAGATGGCTTTCTCCTCAGCGGCCGCGTCGTCGACCAGAACGGGGTGCCGGTGCAGGGCCACGAGGTGCGGGTGCTCCGTGACGCCTCGGTAGACGGCGAACGCTGCACGCCGCTTCGACCGTTCGTCACGCTGCTGACGGGAGAGAATGGGCGCTTCGAGACGACGGTGTACCGGCAGCAGCAGACGCTGGGTGGGCCGGTACCGCGCTTCTTCCGGGTCGAGGCTTCGAGCGTCAGCGAGCCGGAGTCGATGACGGCCTTCACTTTTCGTTTTCCGGCCGTCGACGTGCCGCTCCCCGACCTGCTCATCGCGACCGGGCCGGTCCCCGAGCCGATGCCTCCGGTCGAGGTCTTCATGGAGTCGACACTCGACGACGCTGTGTCATGGCGGGGGCCGACCAGCACGCACCCGGGCGAAGACCGACCGATGCCCACGATGCGCGTGGCGCGCTACACCCGTGAAGACCTCATCGACGCCAACCTGCTCGGCATCGACTCGAGGTGGGTGTCCCTGGAGCTCCGGTTCGAGCGCCCCGCGCCGCCAGTGCGCGCTGGGAATGCCTCGGTGCTCCGCGGCCTCGCGTGCGACGTGGTCGGCGAGGGGCAGGTCTGCCCGCTGACCGATGGGCGAATGCTCCCGCTGCGGCTACCTCCGGGGACGAAGTCAGTCGCCATCACGTCGCGCGAGGTGCTGGTGCTGAACTCGGTGGCCGTGCGCGGACTCCAGGTCGACGGTGCGGTGGCGCGCGTCTTCGTGGATTCAGCGGACTCGCTCGACGGACCGGTGTGGCGGCTGTACTCGAACGTTCCGCGTGCGAGCGAGCTGGCCTCGAAGGGCCGGACCCACTGCAAGGCGCCGGGCCTCTTCTTCTTCAGCGCTCCGGGCGTCGTGGCGACGAGAGGCCTCCGGCTGCGTGCAGAAGACGCCAGCGGGGCCGCGCTCGACCTCCTGTCTCTCTCCGAGGTGACGGCGCAATGAGCGGCACGCGCATCATCGTCGCAGGTCTCGTCGCGTGTCTCGGCGGGTGTGAGCCGCAGGCCCCGGCGCCGATGGAACCGAAGGCGCCGACGCTCGACGTTCCCGCGTCGTCATCGGACGACCCATGGCGTGTTCCGACGCTGACGCTTCGCGCTGTTGCTGATGACGACACCGTGGTTCAGCTCTTCGTCAGCGCTGATTGCTCCGGCCCTGAGCTGCTCCGCCGGCCCATCGAAGCGTTTCGAGACGGCGTCGAGCTCGACGCGGTCAGCGGGACGAACGTCTTCTCAGCCGCTGCGCTGACGCGCTCGGGGCTTCGGTCGCGGTGCTCGGCTGCTGCGTCTGTCGAAGTTCGTCTTCCGATGCGGGGTTCGACGAGCGCACCCGACGTCAGAGGCATCTCGCCGTCGATGCCGACGAAGCTCCGCTTGGCGAAGCTCACGGGCTTCGCGCGCCCAGGCTGGACCGTGCGCATCTGGTCGAAGCCAGACTGCGACGGAGTCGTCCTGGCCAGCGGCCCTGCAGCCGACTTCGTGAACGAGCCAGGCCTGGAGGTCCCCCTGCCGCTCGACGGTCACTACGACGTGTCGCTCGACGGCGTGCGGGGGTTCGAGCTCACGCGGTGCGGGAACGCGACGACGCGACTCGAGAACGACGTGACGCCTCCGGTTTTCCAGGCGCGGTTTTTCCCGCGGCCTCCGCACGCATTCGACGTCAGCGCCATCGTCGTGCCGGACCTCGAGCGCGGCGCGGTGGTTCAGATGAGACCGGGCGATTCCTGCGTCGGCACGGACCTCCGCGTCGTGGGCTCGTCGTTCTGCACTGACGAGCGCTGTGGGTGGGTCCTCTTCCCGCTCCCGCCTGCAGAGACGCTCTCGCTCCTGGTGACCGACCGCGCGGGCAACGACGGCGCCTGCCTGACGCTGGTTCAGCAAGCCGCCCCAGAAGGCGTGCCTCCCATGTCGCCGCTGTGGACGTGGGTCACGTCGCGTCACGTGGTGCTTGCAGGCCCGGATACCCTTTTCGCCGAGCTGTACGCGCAGCCCAACTGTGCGGGAGGCAGTACCCAGGCGACGGTCGCCAACTTCAAGAGCGGGCTGGCGGTGTTCGTCGTCGAAACCTCGGGCAGGTCGACTCAATCGGCTCGATTCATCGAATCGCCCACAGGGACGTTCTTCCCCTGTGTCTCCGTCGCCGAGTGACCGGCGGCGCCATGCGGCTCGGCGCCCACGACGTTCGCGCAAGCGCAGGAAACTGCCCGGCTTCTTCGCTGGCATTCGCCGTGAAGAACGCCCCCGCACCATGTCTCTTTCCGTCCTCGCCCTCGTCCTCGCAGCCGCCGACCCCATCTCCGTCAACGTCTTGAGCGCCGTCGTGAAAGACCAGCGCCTCGCAGGGGCCGAGGTGACGATGCAGAAGAACGGCGCGGCCTCGGTCAGCAGCGTCACCTCAAGCAGCGGAAGTGCGACCATCGCCCCGACCTTCTCGGACAAAGACGACGGCGTGCTGCTCATCGTGAAGAAGGCCGGGTACTCGACGCTCGTCGCCCGCTGCCCCTGTCAGGGCATGACGTACGCGCTCTCGCCGGTGATGCGCAGCCTCGACGGCCTGCGCGTGGTCTTGAGCTGGGGCCGCTCGCCGTTCGACCTCGACCTGCACACCGTCTTCCCCGGCAGCCATGTCTTCTTCCAGCAGAAGGTCGGCGTCGCCGCGAACCTCGACGTCGATGACACCGACTCGTTCGGTCCAGAGACCATCACCATCGAGAAGAAGGCGTTCGGTCAGCCGTACGTGTTCGCGGTGCACGACTACTCGAACCGGCTACTCAGCGGCCGCGCGTCACTGGCCGAGAGCGGCGCGAAGGTCTTCGTCTACATCGGGCAGTCGCTCATTCGCCGCTACGAGGTGCCGACGGCGCATCAGGGCACGTTGTGGACGGTGTTCTCCATCGACGGCAACGGCGAGCTGCACGATCTCAACACCGTCACCAACGCCGCGCCTGACCCGGCCTCGGAGCTGCTCGGCACGCTCCAGGAGCAACAGTCGGTCGGGCCGCAGGCAGCCCTGGTCGCCGTGACGGAAGACGCGACGACGGTGAACGCAGCAGGCGAGCGCGCGTACCACGCAGGCCGGCTCGAAGACTCGGTGGCGCTCTACCAGCGGGCCATCGAGCTCTCGCCCGACTACGGGCAGGCGTACTCGAACCTGGGCCTCTCATTCCGCAAGCTGGGCCGCACGGCCGAGGCGCTGTGGGCGAACCGCAAGTCCATCGCGCTCGCTGCAGGCCCTGACGCGAAGGTGGTGCGGGCGAGCAGCTACTACAACATCGCGCGCATCTACGAAGCCGAGGGCCAGTTCACCGACGCCCTGCAGCAGTATGAGCTCGCGAACAAGGAGCGGCCGATGAAGGTGTACGAGGACTCGCAGCGCCGCATGCTGGCGAAGCTGAAGAACTGAGCGCCGCCATGCACGCGCTCGTGTTGGTGGTGTTGACGATGACGAAGCCGCCCGTCGCGTGGACCGACAGGGCAGGGTGGCCGTCGCCGGTGTCGAGCCCGAAGGACTTCGATCGCGCGTCACGAGCCGAGCAGTTGGTCTTCGTCGAGGCGCTCTCCGCGTTGCCTGGTGGCAGCCTGGTCGCGGCCGAGGTCGGCTTGAAGCACGGCGACGTCGGCGCGCTCGAGGCGTGGACGCAGCAGCGACGCGCGGTGGTGCTCGAGAACTTCCAGCGCGCGATGGGCACGTGCACCGGTGACGAGCTGCTGTGCCCGGTGAAGGCGCCCGCGTCGTTCGAGGTGCTGGTGACGCAGGCGACGCCGATGCTCGAGTCGTTGCCCGACACGCACCGGGCCTGGCGAACCGAGGCCCGGCGGTTTCACGCGCTCTACGTTCGTGAGCTCGCGCGCCTCGCGATGCTGTCGTCACGCGTGTCGAGTGAAGTGGCGCTGCTCGACGCGTCCGAGGTCACGGGAGAGCGCTTCAGCGACCGTCAGTTCCTGCTCACCTTCGACGATGGGCCGACGGGGGTTGGCGGTGAGACCGACGCGCTCCTGCCGGTGCTCGCGTCGCAGGGCCAACACGCGGTGTTCTTCACGGTCGGTGACGCCATGCACGCGCGCAAGACGGTGAAGAAGGGCCTGTACGACGGCCACTGCCTCGCGTCCCACGGCGCCTCGCACCAGAGCCACGTCACCTCGGCGCCCGTCGCGGGCCGGCTCGACGCGTGGAACGCCGAGCTGGGAGCGATTGCGAATCCACTTCGCTGGTTTCGGCCCCCATACGGGCAGCGCACGCTCGCGCAGGTCAAGGCGCTCTCGAAGCAGGGCATCACGACGATGCTGTGGAACATCGACTCGCAGGATTGGCAGGCCCCGAAGGACACCCGCCTCGTGCAGGGCCGGGTGCTCACGTTGATGCTCCTGTGGCGTCGAGGGGTCGTCCTCTTCCACGACGTGCACCCGGTCGCACGCGCGGTGCTTCCGGGGCTCGTTTCTGAAGCTGGCTCAGGCGCGCAGTGGGTCGACTGTCGAGGGCTCGGCCAGTCCTTTTAGTGCAGGCGCTGCTTGAACTCGGTGAGGCGCTTCTTCAAATCGCTCCACACCTCGGTCGAAACGATGGCCGCGCTGCTGAAGGCCCGGTCGATCTGCGGCTCCAACTTCGTGAACTCCTCTTTCAATTCCATGCCTGCGAGGTGCAGCTTCACCCGCACTTCATCAGCAAGGGCGCGGACTTCACGGTCGAGCGTCATTTCGGTTTTCTTGGCTTCCATGGCTTCCTCCTTGGGAGCGAAGCGCTCCGGCTGATCAGCGGTCGTTCAAGGTGCGTGCCTGAACGTCAAAGGAGCGGAATTCCCCATGCCGGTGTGGCTCTGGTGCGCAGTCATTGCGCCGGCCCCGCTGATTCTGTGGAGAGCGAATACCGAGTGTGATGCGCTCCGCCCCGTTCGTCTGGGGGCTTCATGAAACGCATTCTCGCGCTGTGCCTCGTCTCGCTGTCGGGGTGTTTCGAGCTGTCATTGCCTGGCGTGCCCGTGCCCCCGGGGAGCGGCGCGCTGCAAGGCTCCATCGTTCACGCGGAGCCCGGGCAGACGGCGTTGCGCCCGGCGATCGGCGCGACGGTCGAGCTCGTCGGAACAGGCGTGAAGACCCAGAGCGCTGGTGACACTGCGTCGTTCAACCTCACGCCGGTCGACACGTCCGAGGGGAGCGTGCTCATCCGCTTCGACTCCGATGGCGATGGCCGTTCCGACAAAGAGAAGCTGCTTCGCCTTCAGGGGCTCGGGACCGGGCGTGGAAGGGCCGTGTCGTTGGGGCAGGTCGTCATCGGGAGCACCGGCGCGATTCGCGGCAAGGCGCTGCGGGCGGATTTCTCGGGGCCCACCGGCCACGGAGGCACCAGCATCTTCATTCCCGAAGGGCCGTACTTCGGCTTCACCGGAGACGATGGCACGTACCTGCTCGAGAACCTGCCCGAGGGCCGGCTCACCGTGGCCATCTTCAGGGTCGGGTACGAGGCGCTCGCCGAGTCGGTCGAACTGCGCGCAGGTGAAGTCTTCCCGGTGCGCCCGCTCACGCTGAAGTTGGACCCGACGTCGCCACGCGCGGAGCTGAAGGGCCGCGTGCTGCTCCCTGACGGTACGGGAGCGTCGCAGGTCGCCGTGTCGCTCTCGTCGGGCCGCATGACGTCGACCGACGCCGACGGCCGCTACTCGTTCAACGCCGTCCCGTACGAGGTCTACAGCATCGCCTTCGTGAAGCCTGACTTCCTCACCGCCGAGCTCCTCAACATTCTCGTCGCGTCACCCGTCGTCACCTTGCGCGACGTCACCCTGGCGCCGGGTCCGTCGACGATGCCGATGCTCGATGCGGGCCGACCGACGTACGACGGGGGTCCCTCCGTCGATGCAGGGCCAGTCGATGCAGGCGCGGTCGATGCTGGTGGAACAGTCGATGCCGGTGGAACAGTCGATGCTGGTGGAACAGTCGATGCCGGTGGAACAGTCGATGCCGGTGGCGCAGTCGATGCTGGTGGCGCAGTCGATGCTGGTGGAACAGTCGATGCCGGTGGCGCAGTCGATGCCGGTGGCGCAGTCGATGCCGGGAGCGCAGTCGATGCAGGAGCGCCCGACGCTGGTGTCGACGCCGGAGTGGATGCTGGAGCCATCGACGCAGGCCTCGACGCGGGCCCGCTCCCCGATGCCGTCATCGACGCGCCGCTCTTCGTCCCGCCCAACACGATCTTCACCTTGAGCGGCACGCGCTCCACCGGCACTCGGCCGCTCACGTACACCTGGTCGCAAGACGCCGGTCCGGCCATAGCGATTCCCAGCAACGGCTCGCCGCTCGCGGCCACGCCGACCATCCGGTCGCCCCTCATCCCGACGCTGCTCAAGTTCACGCTTGTCGTGACCGACCCCTCCAGCCGAACCGGCGCGCCGTCGTCGGTCCTCATTCCGGTCGCTGTTCCTCCCGTTGCCGTCATCGACGCCGGCTTTCCTTCCGTCGCGTACGCGGGCCAACGCGTCGTGCTCAACGGCGCGGGCAGCAGCGACCCGAACGGTTCGGGGATCGTCGCGTGGGACTGGGTCGTCTCGCCGCCGTTCATCACGGCGACGCCGCTGAGCGGAGGCCGCGTCGCGCTCGACATGCCCGCCACCGTCGGGACCTCGGTCGTCGTGACTGCCGGCCTCACCGTCGTGAACGGGCTCACGCTGCGAAGCCCGCCGGTGTCAGCGAGCTTCACGCTCACCAACGTCGCCGCCCCGACGTGGACGCTCGACGCAGGCCCGTCGCAGACCGTCGGCAGCGGGAGCGTCGTCACGTTGCGTGGGCTGGCCACCTCTCCAGTGCCCGGCAGCACGTTCACCTACGCGTGGAGCCCGGACCGCGAGCCTGATGGTGGCGTCGCAGACTGGCTGCTCACCGACCCCACGGCCACCACCACCACCTTCGTCGCGCCGAAGGTCGAAGGGCCCACGCCGCGCATCATCAACTTCACGCTCACGGCGACCGAGACTTCGGGTGTGCTGACGCCCTCGGTGCGCAGCTCGCCGGTCGTGGTGAGCGTCATCGATCGCCGGCCACCGCAGGTCGTCGACATCAGCGTGGTCGCCAACGCGTCGGGCATCATGGGCGGCTTCGTGCTCTTCGACGAAGACATCGACCCGTCGTCGCTCAATGGCATCACCCTCACGCCAGCGACCGGCTCCCCGCCCAGCAACATCACGCAGCGCACCGCGAACGGGCCGCGAGTCTCCTTCTCGATGCGGCCGCCGCCAACGCCGGGGTTCATGTACACGTTGACCGTCGCTGGCGTGGACGACCTCGCGCCGCTGCCGAAGAACCCGATCGTGCCCATCGCGCCGCTGCAGTTCTTCCCCGAGGTGCGGTGGTCGCCGGCCTGGGAGAGCTCGAGCACGTCGACCGGTGAGCCCTGGCCAGGCCTCGTGGTGCGCCGCACCTCGCCGATGCAGCCACTGCAGGCCTTCGTCTTCGGCCGGCGAGACGGCAACGCCTGGTTCGGTGCGCCGTTCGACCCCTTCAGCTGCACCACGCCGCCGTGTGTCATCGCCGACGACGCGGCTGCGCCGACGGTCGCGCTCTCGGGCCCGAGAGCTCGCGGGAAGAAGGGTGTGCTGTGGAACGGAAAGCCCGTCGCCATGCTGCAGCACGCTGACCCGCAGGGCACGAGCGCGGTGGCCTTCATCTACGACACGAGCTGGCAGCCGTTGCCTGCGCCGCCGGGTCCCGTCTTCACCGTCACGCAGGCCACGCCGCTCTACAGCGCGTACGCCGACGACGGTGGCCTCAAGCTGGCGAGCCTCGACGGCGGCGCGTGGACGTATCAATCGACCATCAGCACCGACACCGTCGAGTACAGTGTTGGCCCCACGAGTGATCCGTTGCTCGTGCCCAGCACGCCGACGGCGCCCGGCTTCTACCTGATGGCCCGCAGCTCGACCTCTGGCTCGTCGCGGCTCTTCTCGTCGATCAACGGCGATACGTGGAACTCGAACCCGACCAGCTTCGTCAGCGGGGCTTCCGACCGCGTCATCGATGTCCGGGGACTCCTGACGGCCACCGCCACTGGCTATGGCGTTGTGGTGCGCCAGAGCGGTGCCCTTCAGGGGTTCTGCGCCGGCTCGGGCACGTGTGGCCTCAACGATTGGCTCTCTCCCGTCACCACGTTCGACGCCGTCGCCGGGGCGCCCGTCTCGTTCATCGCCGCAGCGTCTGGTGGGGTGCTCGAACTTCATCTGCAACCACACCCGCAGGTGGCCAGCGTGCGCATGCAGGGGCCGCTCCGTGGCGGCATGCCGTCGACGATGCTCAACAACAACCCGACGTGCTTCGCCGATCGCCCTGAGCTCGTCCTCTCCGAGGGGCTGCTCTTCGTCACCTGGCAGGAGCGCTGCGGCGCGGGCCCGTGGCGCGTCTATCTGCGCGCGTTGGAGTAGGACGTCGTGCCGTGAGCGAGCCAACCTTCGAGCTGTTCCATGCCATCGCCGACCCTGCGAGCGCGAAGGTCCGCTCGTGGGTCGTCGACCACGACTTCACCGAGCACGTGCGCTTTCGCAACGTCAGCTACCCCGAGGTGCAGGCCGACCTGACGGCGCGTGGTGGCGTCGGAACGCCCGCGTTGTGGGACGGCGCGACCCTGCTCACCGGCGCCGAGGCCATCATCGCCAGGCTCGTCGCGCACGCCGATGTGGGGAGACGCTGATGGCGGTGTGCCCCGATTGCCGCCGGCGCATGCAGCCGTTCTACGTGCCGTCGAAGCGTGGTGGCGACGAGGTCGAGCTCGATCGCTGCAGCCAGTGCGGCGCGCTCTGGTTCAACGCAGGCGAAGTGGAGCAGGCGCTCGGCAAGACGGTGCGACGGCGGCAGGGCATGTCGACGCGCAGCTGCCCGACGTGCCGGGTGAAGCTCGATGCAGCCGTGCTCGATGGGCGGGTCGACGTCGAGCGTTGCGGCACCTGTGAGGGCGTCTTTCTCGACGGGCATGACGTCGGGGTCCTCGGCGAGCAGCGCGCACGGCCGCAAGCGACCCCGGGTGGGAGCGGCTTCGCGTGCGAGTCGTGTGGTGAGCGCAAGCCGTTCGGCGAAGCGACGAGCACCGTGACGGGGCTCATCTGCGCGGCGTGCGCGGCGAGGGACTCGAACGTCGAGGTCGCAGCCGAGGAGGAGAAGCGCTCCGTGCTCGGCCGGTTCTTCTCGTGGCTCGGCACCGCTGACGAGCCCTGAATCAGAAGGGCCCTGGCGAGAGCCGCGACTCTCGACCGCGCCTCGCGCAAACTGCGCGACATGGGCGGAACCACGCACGGAACGCAGAGGATGAGCGAAGCGACGACCGTCGCCTCTGGGCAGCGGACTTCGACTGCCGAGCTCCCGCGGCTGCCCGTGGTGGTGGTCGTCGACGCGCCAACGCCGGGCGGCGATCTCGAGCTGGGCGAGACCATCGGCGTCGGCGGCATGGGCCGGGTGATCAACGCCAGGCAGGTCGCGCTCGATCGCCCCGTCGCCGCGAAGTTCCTGCGTGACGCGGCCGACGACCCAGGGCCGCTGCTGCGAGAGGCCATCGTCACGGGGCGCCTCGAGCACCCGAACATCGTGCCGGTCCACCTGCTCGGCGTCAGCGGTGGCGGCGCGCCCTTCTTCACCATGAAGCGGGTCGAGGGCCGTTCGTGGAGCGAGCTGCTCACGTCGCCGCATCCCCTCGTCGAGCACCTCGAGACCCTGGTGCGGGTGTGCGATGCGGTGGCGTTCGCGCATGACCGCGGGGTGCTCCACCGCGACATCAAGCCCGACAACGTGATGGTCGGCTCGTTCGGTGAGGTCTACCTCGTCGACTGGGGCCTCGCCGTCTCGCTCAAGCCCGACGAGGTGCTCCCGCTCGCAGCGACGGCCGGCTTCGCGGGGACTCCGGCGTACATGGCGCCCGAGATGGCCGCGGGTGATGGGCCCATGCTGAGCCCGCGCTCGGACGTCTACCTGCTCGGCGCGACGCTCTACGAGGTGCTGACGGGTCGGCTGCCCCATCGAGGCACGAGCGACGTCGCGGTGATCGCCGACGCGCTCGCCGGCAGCCCTCCGACGTTCGACCAGCCTGTCCCCGAGGAGCTCGCCGCCATCTGCACGAAGGCGATGTCGAAGCGCCCGGAGGACCGATACCAGAGCGCGCTCGTCTTCAAGCAGGCCATCATCGACTACCTGCGGCACCGCGAAGCGTACGTGCTGTTCGAGCAGGCGCAGCGCGGCCTCAAACAGCTCGAGCACGTCGTCGCGCAGGGCAGCATGCTCACCTCGCAGCTCGGGTTGCAGGCGCATTCCCTCTTCGCCGAGTGCCGCGTCGGCTTCGAGCAGGTCACCCGGCTGTGGCCCGAGTTCGCTGGCGCGAGAGTGGGGCTCCAGCGTGCGCTGGGCCTGATGATTCAGCACGAGCTCGGCCGGGAAGAGGCGCGGGCCGCGCGCATTCTGCTCGCCCAGCTCGACGCGCCGCCGAGGGAGCTGGTGAAGGCCGTCGAAGTGGCCGAGGCGGAGCACCAGGCCCGCGAGGTGCGGCTGGCGCTGCTCGAGCGCGATGCGCGCGACCAGGAGTTCGACCTCGCCGTGTCGGAGAAGCGCCAGTTCTCGTTCGCGTTCGCCGTCGTCACCGGGCTGGTCGGCGTGTCGCTCCAGGTGGCCATCGATCGGTTCGGGTTTCGACCGACGACCGCGCAGGGCGCGCTCCTCGCGTCGCTCGCGGTGGTGTCGGCGGCGCTGTTCTCACTCGTCGTGAAGCGGGCAGCACCTCACAACACGGCGCAGCGGCGCATCGCCAACGGCATGATGATGAGCGCGCTGAGCTCGATGGCTGTCTGGGTGACGGCGTGGCGCTTCGACGTACCGTTCCTCACCAGCGTCGCGCTGTACTTCTGCATCGTCGCCTCGACGTGGTTGATGAGCTGGGCGCTCTTCACCAGTCACAGTCGAAGGGTGGCGTTGCCCCTCGCCGCGGCCGCCGGGCTCTCGCTCGTGTTTCCAGCCTGGGCGCCGGCCATCGGCGGCGTGTGCGGGGCCATCGCCTTCACGTGGCTCGGCCTGTTCATGCACTCCGGCGCAGCGCAGCCTCCGCGCGCGGCGTGACGGTCAGCGCGGCCTTCTTCGCGGCGACCTTCGTGAGGATGAATGTCGCTGGACAATCGGCGTTCCTGAAACAGACTGGCCCACACCATGGACATGAGCGAACTCGACCTCAACGCGGTGACCGCCTTCGTCGCGGTCGTGGAGCACCGATCCTTTCGCGCAGCCGCCCGCAGCCTGGGCGTGCCCAAGTCGACCGTCAGTCGCCGGGTCGCGCTGCTCGAGGAGCAGCTGGGCGTGCAGTTGCTCCAGCGCACCACCCGCTCGGTGAGCCTCACCGACATCGGCGATGCCTTTCACCAACGCTGCAGCCAGGCGCTCGGCACCATCAGCGACGCCGCGCGCGAAGTTCGTCAGAGCGAGACGTCTCCCAAAGGCGTGCTGCGCGTGACGGCGCCCATCACCTTCGCCGAGCACTTCCTGGGCGACATCGTCACCGAATTCTTGAGCGAGAACCCCGACGTGCGCGTGACGCTCGACCTCACCGACCGCTACGTCGACCTCGTCGCCGAAGGGTACGACGTCGCCCTGCGGGCCGGGCCGCTCGCCGACTCGACGCTCAAGGCGCGGCTGCTGGGCGCCAACCCCCTCGTGATGGTCGCGAGCCCGAAGTACCTCGCCAGCCACGGCGTGCCGAAGACGCCGGCCGACCTGCTGGAGCACGACTGCATCGTGTATTCGAACACCGAGCGTGGGGCGAAGTGGCCGCTGCTCGTGAAGCGCAAGGTGACGCCATGCCCCGTGCGCGCGCGCGTCGCGGTGAACAGCTTCATGCTCGCGCGTGACCTCGCCGTGGCGGGGCTGGGCATCGCGCGTATGCCAGGGGGCTTCACCTCGGCTCTCGAGGAAGACGGCTCGTTGAAGCGGGTGCTCACCGAGTTCGAGGTGCCTCCGTCTCCGCTCAACGCCGTGTTCCCGCCCGGTCCCCACCTGGCGCCACGGGTGCGCGCCTTCGTCGATCTGCTCGCGTCGAAGCTCGACGCCGGCATGACGGTTCCCGCGAAGCGTCGCTCGTGATTTTTCGAACGCGGTGACGTGCGGCCGTCTCGTGCTACACGCCGCCGGTCCGTCTCTCTCAGGAAGGTCCTTCATGCGTCGCTTCGTTCTGCTCTCTCTCTGTGTCGCCACGGTCGCTCGCGCCGAGTTCAAGGCCGCCTACGTGGACTTCCAGCGCGCGCTCGTCGAGGTCGACGAAGGCCGTGCCGCCAAGCAGCGCCTGCAGGTGAAGGCCGACCTGCGCAAGAAGGAGCTCGAGGGCGAGAAGACGTCGCTCGAGAAGGAGGCCGACGTCTTCAAGAAGCAGGAAGCGACGATGGACGACAAGGCCCGTCGCGCGAAGGTGGAAGTCCTGATGAAGCGCCAGTCAGACCTCGCCGAGAAGGTGCAGCGGGCCCAGGCCGAGATCGCCGACGCCGAGCGCAAGGAGATGTCCTCCATTCTCCCGAAGTTCGAGGCCATTCTCGGAGAGATCGCCCAGCGTGAGGGGCTCTCGATGGTGTTCGACCGTGCCAGCTCGGGCCTCGCGTGGGCGCCTCCGTACCTCGACCTCACCAACGAGCTGATCCGCACGTACAACACTCGCAAGGGTGGCGCGCCGAAGGCCGGCGACGCTCCGAAGGTCGCCCCGAAGCCCGCTGACGCGCCGACGAAGTAATGGCGTCGTTGCACACCGTCGCCCTGCTCTGGGCCGGGGTCGCCGTCGCGATCGTGATGGGGCTGCGGTTTCGCGCGAAGCAGAACGCGGGCCACGCGAAGGGCGGCCGCATCTCGAACCCGAAGGTCCTGTGGCTCTTCTTCGCCATCTGGTTCTGGTTCGTCGAGTGCGCGGTGCTCTGCTTCGAGCCGGCGCTGCCGTGGTCGTACCGGCTCATCCTCGGGGCGCACGCGGTCTCGATGTGGATCCGCGGGGCCATCGAGCTGTTCATGCTGCACGTCACCAAGAACTGGCGGCCGCCCATCGGCATCACCCACGACGCCATCTGCATCGCCGTCATCGTCGTCATCGCGCTCGTCGAAGGGCCGGCGATGGGTGAGCTGGGCGCGTGGGGCCTCTGGGCACCGGCGCTCGTGGCGATGCTGCTGTTCAGCCTCGCGGTCGAGCTGCTCTACGCCGCGCTGTTCTTCCAGGCGGTCGAGGGCAAGACGACGGGCGACGACGGCATCTGGTTTGCGGACCCCGAGAGCGAGCGCTTCAAGCGCATCAACCGCATCACGTTCGCGTGCAACGCACCGCAGGTGGTGTTCCAGCTCGGGCTGTTGGTCGCGATGACGCTGTCAGTGCAGTGACCTTCAGTGCAGTGACCTTCAGTGCAGTGACTCGGCGTCGAGCCCGCGCACCCACGACACCACGTCGCGGTCTTCGGTGAGTCCGGTGGCGAGCAGCCGCTCGAACGCCACGCGCGTCGCGGCCATGGCCTTCAGCTCGTCGTGCGTCGCCCGATAGAAGTGCGAGAAGAGAATCGGTCCGAAGCGCTGGTAGAGCTCGAGCGAGCGGGCGATGGGCGTGGCTTCGGGCGTCAGCGTGCGCCGCACCCTTTTCACCAGCAGGTCGAGTTCGTTCACAGGCATCACCGGGCTCCTTCAGAAGATGAGCTGTTGTCGCCAGGCGCCTCGATCAGGAGCGACAGGTGGGTGGACACCTTACGCCAGTCGATTCGTAAGGGAGTTCAGCTGGTTAGGGAACTCTGCGAGGCATTGGTCGCGACCTGACAGCGGATCGGCGCCTGCGTGCTCTGGAGCGGCGCCGTATAAGTCGCCATAACTGGTCTCTCGATATGAGTTATGGCGAGATATGAGTTCTGTATAAGTCGCCACAACTCGTCCCTGGGACCGGGTTCTGGCTATATTGAGGTTCGATGGAACGCCGTCGCCCACTCGTCGCCCGCCACGCCGAACGGAGGACGTTGCTCGAAGCGCTCGAGTCGGACCAGCCCGAGCTCATCGGTGTCTACGGCCGGCGACGCGTCGGGAAGACCTTCCTGGTGCGCGCCGTCTACGAGGCGCACCTCGTCTTCGAGTTGGTCGGCATTCACGAGGCAGATCTCTCGACCCAGCTCGCATCGTTCTCTGCTGCGCTCGAGGCAGCTTCGAAGTCGCCCGCGCCGCTGGCGCCACCACCCGACTGGCAGACGGCCTTTCGTCAGCTCTCGGCTTTTCTGGAGCGCCGCCTCGAGAAGCGAGATGCGACACCGGTGGTGTTCTTCGACGAGGTGCCATGGCTTGCGTCGCGCCGGTCCGGCTTTCTCCAGGCCTTCGAGCACTTCTGGAACAGCTGGGCGAGCCGGCAGCCGAGGGTGACGGTCGTGCTGTGTGGCTCCGCCGCGTCGTGGATGCTGGAACATGTGGTGAGTGAGCGCGGAGGTCTGCACAACCGGGTCACTCGTCGAATTCGCGTCGAGCCGTTCACCCTCGCCGACACCGAAGAGCTGCTCGTGACGAGGGGCCTCGACCTGGGTCGCGCGCAGATCGTCGAACTCTACATGGCCCTCGGCGGCGTTCCCCACTACCTCGCGCAGGTGCGAAGAGGCGACTCAGCCGCGCAGAGCATCGACCGGCTCTGCTTCGCGCGCGACGGCCTGCTGCGAGATGAGTTCTCGACCCTCTTCGCGTCGCTCTTCGAGCAGGCGAAGCGCCACGAGTCTGTCGTTCGCGCGTTGGCGACCCGCCGAAGTGGGCTCACCCGCACCGAATTACTCGACGCCGCGAAGCTCGACACTGGTGGCGCCGCGAGCGCCGTGCTCGAGGAGCTCGAGCAGTCGGGGTTCATCACGCAGATTCCGCGGTTCGGGAAGAAGGTCCGCGACGGCGTGTACTGGCTCGCTGACGAGTTCTCGCTGTTCTCCCTGAAGTGGCTCGGCGGTCGGCTGCGCACGGTGGCTGGTGAAGGCGAGTGGATGCGCCGGCAGGGCGCGCCGGCATGGAGAGCGTGGGCGGGTCTGGCGTTCGAGTCCGTCTGTTTGAAACACGTTCGTCAGCTCAAGCGCGCGCTCGGCATCGAAGGCGTCGAGACGGCCGAAGCCTCATGGGCGCTGCGCCCCGACGTTCGCCACCCCGACGGCGCACAGATCGATCTCGTCATCGACCGCGCCGATCGATGCGTGAACCTGTGCGAGATGAAGTTCTCGGAAGCCGAGTTCTCGATCGACAAGGCGTACGCGCGAGAACTCGAGCACAAGCGCAACGCGTTTCGCGAATCGACGGGAACGAGCAAGACGCTCTTCCTCACGATGGTGACGTCACATGGGCTGCGCGATTCGCCGCTGGCACGACAGCTCATCGCAAAGACGGTGACGGTCGACGCGCTCTTCAGCCGCAGCGCGTGACTACCGGAGCCGCACGTCGTAGCCGATGGAGTCTGGCCCGACGACGACCCGCTCGAGCCGCGCGTCGAGGTGACCGGCCTTCAGAAACGCGACCAGCCCTGCGCCCAGACAGTGGCCCATGGTCTCGCTCGCTGCCGGGAAGTCGCTCAGCCGCGCCTCGAGCAGCACGTCCTTCACGGTGAACACCATGGTGCCGCGCGAATAGAACTGGCTGAACGCGCGCTGCGTCGAGGCGAGGGCGGTGCGCAGGTCCTCCATGCGGCTGAGCGAGCGGAAGGTGCCGGCGAGGTTTCGCGAGGCCAGCAGGGTTCCAATCTCCTGCGCGCCGACGGTGGAGCCCGCGTGCCGGCTCTTCACCAACCACTCGATGGCCCCGCAGTGCAGCTCGCCCGGCACCCAGCCGACGGGGAGCACCGTGGCTTCTTCGAAGAACGTCGCGTGCTGCGGAAATGCGGCCGTCAGCCCGACGAGCGTGTCGGCGCCCAGCTTCTCGCGAACACACGCGAGCAGGTTGAGCCACGCGAAGCCTTTGACCTGCAGCGGAGCCGTCATGACGCGCGCACTCTGCCCGTTCGAACGCAGGCCGGCTACCGGGCTTCCTGGCAGCGGCCGTCGGCGCTCACCCAGACGTCGAGGTCGTCGACCTCGATGACCCGGCCCGCCGTCGAGCTCTCGTCGAGGAACATCAGGAACACCTCGTCGCCGGGCTGCGCGTTCTGGTTCACCACGATGGTGGGCGGAATGCGCGACCAGTCAGCCGCGGGGCCGGGCAGGTCGAACTCCTTCCAGAAGTTCGTCACGTTCGCGGCGTAGAGGCGCATGGTGATGACCGGCGCCGGGCTCTTCACGTACGCCGTCGCGCAGTACGTCGCTGCCGTGGAGACCGTGAGCTTCCACTTCGACGAGAACTGGTTGTTGAAGAGGCCTGCGGCGACCGTGAACTTGAGGCCTTTGCCGGTGCGGCCCGTGGTGCTCTCGACCTTCCCGGCGGCGCCGTCCGACTGGAACTCGAGCGTCGGGTCGCCGCACTCGAACAACCCGTTGCGCGCGAGGTTGGGCGGAGACTTCACCGGCACCGAGCACGCGCCTCCGCCTGCGTCCGGCGTCATCATCTGCGGGCCACACGCCGACATCATCACCAGCACCGCCATCGCCGTCAGTCTCATGGCGCGGGTTTGTGCCCTGTCGAACGCGAAGTGACAACCACGGCTTGCAGAAGTCGCGGTGAGCGCCCAACCTCTGCATTCGATGCGTCGCGCGCTCCTGCTCGTGGTGATGGTGTCGATGCCGGCGTGGAGCCAGTCGCCGCCGCCGCTGCCAGTCCCGGAGCCGTCGTACGCGCCGGCGAATCAGGCGCCCTCGTACGCGCCAGTGAATCAGGCGCCCTCGTACATGCAGCAGTGCTTCGGCTACCCCTCGGGGCTGTACCTGCTGCCGGTGCCGCGAGTCAGCGCGAGCGGGGGTGGCGTCAGCTCCACGTCGGCCGGCGGGACCACCTCGGCGAGCGGCGGCTCCGGGAGCTCCGGCAGCATCGGCAGCTCAGGCGGTGGTGACGGCAAGGCGTTGCTCGTCATCGCGGTGTTGGTGGCCATCGCGCTCCCGGTCGTCGTGTACGCGCTCGACGAAGACGCTTCGCCCGTGGTGCAGCAACGCTTCAGCTGCCCGAGTTTCAGCTTCGACCTTCAGGGCGGTCTCGACACCGGCGTCGCGTTCCCCGGCGCACGCCCGCTCGGCCAGGGCCGCTTCACGCTCGCCTTCGGCTTCTTCGGCACCGACGTGCAGCTCGACCTGAGCCCCTCGGCGGTGAGTGTCTTCTCGACGCACGCGCTGCTGCGCATCGCTCCGAAGCAGCACATCGAGGGCGCGCTCTCGCTCGGCTACCGCAGGCTCGTCGTGGGCAACGAGCTGCGCCAGGGCTTCGACGTCGGCCTGCCGCACCGGTACGCGTTCTGGCGAGACGACCTGCGGGTGTTCGGCCTCGAGCTCCGGCCGTCGTTGCAGTTCGGGCCCTCGGGCATCGACGCCGCCATCGAGGCGTCCCTCATCGTGCCCATCATCGAGCTGCTCCACCTGCGCCTCGGCGGCCGCGTCTACAGCTTCGGCAACGCCATCGTCGTCGGCGCGACCGGTGGGCTCATGCTCGGCCTGTGAAAGAGGACTCGATGTCACGACTGCGCCTCTTCCTCCCGGCGTGTCTGCTCGTCAGCTCGAGCGGCTGCGGCACCATCAGCAACCTCGAGACGGCCAGGACACTTCGACAGGGCCAGTGGCAGGTGGCGCTCGAGGGGCGCTTCATCGCGTCGGCTGGCGAGGGGCAGAACGAGACGCAACAGACAGCCAACCTCGCCGTGCGCCGCGGCATGACCGACGACTTCGAGCTCGGCCTCCGCGCGGGCTTCGGTCGGCCCGAGGTCTTCGGCAAGCTGCGCCTGCGCGATGGCTCATCGGGCGGGCCACACCTCGCGCTCTCGCAGACCGTGGGCCTCTGGCGGTGGACGGCCGGCGTCTCTCACTGGCAATTCTGGTCGCGCACGGCGGTGCCGATTGGCTTCTCGTTCGGAGCCAACGAGCTGGTGCTCTCGCCGCAGCTGCACGTGGCCGCGGGCCGGGGCGACGTGGGCTTGTGGGGCCTCGCGCTGTACCCGACCTTGAGCGTCGGCTTCTCGTGGCGACTGTGGAAGTGGCTGGGCGTGATGCCTCAGGTCTCGGCGGGCTACCCGCTCTACACGGTCGCGACGCAGGGCCCGACGATTGGCGGCGGCGTCATCGTCGAGGCCGGGCTCGCGTTCACCTTCACGACGGGCGTGACGCCATGAAGAAGCTCCTCGCGGTGGGGCTGCTGGTGCTCGGCGCGTGTCCTGCGCCGCCGCCAGCACCGCAGTGTCCGCTGCCCACCGGGCTGCCCGTCTTCCCCGGCGCGGTGGGGTACGGCACGACGACCCCCGGCGGGCGTGGGGGCAGGGTGGTCGAGGCGACGACGCTCGGCACGTACACGGCACCTCGCGGTGAGCAGGCCGAAGAGGGCCCATCGACCCTGTCATATATCAGCGCGAGCGCCCAATTCACGGCGGCAGGCACGACCACCTCCGTCAAGTTCGCCTCGAACGACGTCGAGAGCCCGTACGGCATCGCGCTCGATGACGTGCGCGTCATCCCGAGCCTTGCTGCCCCCGCTGCCAGTGATTTCACGATCGCGGCGTCGGCGTTCGCGCCAGCGCTCATCGCTCCGGGCGAGAGCGCCACATCGACCGTCTCCACGACCGCCATCGG
>JAUXRI010000037.1 GCA_030681895.1 Myxococcales bacterium
CGGGAAGCTGAAGCTCGCAGGCACCAACGTGAAGCCGGTGCTGGTCGGATCGGTCGAGGCGGCCGAGGGCGCGCAGGCCTTCTTCCGGAACAACGTGTTCACCGTCGGTCGCGCGGTGCTCCAGTTCAACGGCCTGTGGCCCACCTTCGACTTCTCGGCGCAGACGATCGTGCGCGAATTCCTCGTCAACGTGAAGGCGTTCGGCCGCTTCGAAGACCCGCGCGTGTCGCTCACCGCAGAGCCCGCGCTGTCCGAGGCCGACGTCGTGTCGCTCCTCACGCTTGGCGTCACGACGCGCGAGCAGCTCGCAGGGCAGGCGGGCCTCGGCATCGCGGGTGAGGCGCTGCTGTCGACCACCGGCCTCGATCGTCAGGTGCAGAAGTTCCTCTCGCAGAACGTCGGCCTGAAGGACCAGCAGGTGCGCCTCACGACGACCTTCAATCAGGCGACCGGCACCGCCGAGCCGTCGGTGACGTGGGAATCGAAGGTGCTCGACAACCTGAAGCTCGGCGTCACCCAGCCGGTGACGGGGAAGGGGACGAGCGCACAGGCGGAGTACCGCTTCAACCAGAGCGTCTCGAGCCGCCTGCAGTGGGACAACCAGAACCAGAACACCACCGTCGGTAACCTCGGCGTCGACTTGCGGTTCCGCTTCGAATGGGAATGACGCTGCTCCTCTGTGCGCTGATGGCCCAGGCGCCGCTCGAAGGAGAGCGGCCCGAGGTCGTGCGCGTGGAGCTGCGTCTGCCGGTGGGGGTCGACGAGAAGCTGCTCGAACGAATCACCGAGCTCGTCACGGTTCGTCGAGGCCAGCGGCTCTCACGTCGCGCGGTGCGGCGCTCGATCGAGGGGCTCTTCGAGTCACGCCGCTTCAGCGACGTGGTGGCCCGCGTCGAGGCTGAAGAGAACGGCGTCGCGGTGGTGTTCGAGCTCTTCCCCAGGCTCGTCGTCGCAGACGTCTTCTTCGAGGCGCCATCGGGGGCTGGGCTGCTCACGGCGCCGCTCAAGAGCGATCTCCTCGCCGCAGGCCGCATGAGCGAAGGCGGCGAGTACTGGCCTGAGCGAGGCGAGCAGGCGGCCGAGGCGATGGCCGAGCTGCTGCGACGACGCGGGTTCCGTGACGCGCAGGTGAAGCACTCCGCCATCGACGCCGAGCTCGGGCTGGCAGTGGGCTTCACGGTGGTTCCCGGCGCGCCGACGTTGATTCGCGCCATCACCATCTCGGGCGACCCGGGGCTCGACACCGAGCGGCTCCTGGGCGCGATGGGCGTCTCGACGGGGCAGGTGCTCGATCTCGACGTCGTGCAGAAGGGCGTCGAGTCGCTCAGGGCCTTGTTGCGTGGGCAGCGCTACTTCCGCGCGCGCGTCGAGCCGCCGGTCGTCTTCGAGGGAGGCCGCGTGGTGGTGCCGGTGCGCGCGGGCCCCCGGTACGATCTCGTCTTCTCGGGGAATCGGCGAGTCACCGACGCGGCGCTCCTCGCGGTGCTCTCGTACGATGGCGAAGAGACGCTCGACGCCGTGCTCGAGAGCCGCCTGGCCGTGCGCCTCGAGCGGTTCTATCGGTTTCGTGGGTTCCACGACGCCAGGGTGACCGCCGCAGAGCTTCCGGGCCGCGACGTGAAGCGGGCCGCGCTCGGGTTCTCGATCGACGAGGGCGATCCCCTTCGCGTCGTGCAGGTCTCGTTCACCGGCACCTCGGCCATCAACGAGGTCGAGCTGCGCGACGTGTTGAGCCGGGTCATCGAGAGCGCGACGCCGTCGGGCATCATCGACGCGCACGGTACGGGTGACCCGCTCGCGCTCGAAGGGCGCACCACGCCTGAGTTCGCTGCCGACTTTCCGAACCCGCCACCCGTGTCGGTCTTCGACGAGGACGCGTACGTCGAGGCGCTCAAGGCGATGACGGCGCTGTACCGCGAGCGTGGGTACCTCAAGGCCACGGTCACCCTCGTCGGCGTGGAGCGCAACGGCGGCCAGGCCACCTCGCGGTTCGCGGTGACCGAGGGCGCGCAGGCGAAGTTCCGGCTGGTGCAGATGCAGGGCGTGCCGCGTGGCTTCCGCTCCGAGACGGTCGAGCTGGTGAAGACGAGCAGCCCGTTCAGCGTCGCCGCGCTCGAACAGATTCGCCAGGGCGTGCTTCGCGAGCTCTCGCGCCGCGGCTACCTCTACGCCGACGTCGACGCGACGTTCGCGATCGATCTCACCGGGCGATACGCCGACTGCGTCCTCAAGGTGAAGGCGGGGCCGCAGGTGCGGGTGCGAACGGTGCTCCCCGTCGGGGCGCTGCGCACCGATGAAGAGGTGATTCTGCGTCAGGCCACGATGGTCGAGGGGCAGCCGCTCGACAGCGAGAGCCTCTTCACCACGCAGAGCAACCTGCTGGGCACCGGCATCTTCCGCACCGTCGAGGTCGAGACGCTCGCGCCCGAGCGCCCCGAGCCGCTGAAGACGGTGCTGCTCAAGGTGAAGGAGCGCCCGCGCATCTCGGGCGAGGTGGGCCTCGGCTACTTCCTCGCTGAAGGCCCCCGCGTGGTGCTCGACGCCTCGGCGCCGAACCTCGGTGGAAAGGCCGTGAACCTCGCGCTGCGAGCGCAGATCAACTGGTTCGCTCTCTCATTCCCCGCGCTGAACAAGAACGTCGACGTGAGCGATCTCGACGCCGTCACGCAGCTGGGTGGGCGCGGCAACCTCTCGATTCAGAACCGCGGGTTGTTGCCGTTCGACATCGGGTGGCGCGTCGACGCCGTCGGTGAGCGCGTGTTTCGCCCACAGTTCCGCTTCACCCGGTGGGCGGCCATTCCCAGCCTCGATTGGACCCGCAGCTTCGAGATCCCCCGCGTCGACACCCGGCTCAAGGTCTCGATGGCGCTGCAGTACGAGGTCGAGTGGGCGCGCGTGCAGGAGACGAGCGCGCAGAGCACCTCGGTGCCGCTCACCTTCATCGACCAGGAGCGTCTGCGCTTCCTGTACGGAACGTTCGCGCTGCAGAGCGTTCGGTTTCAGCCGACGTTCGACTTTCGCGACAACGCGCTCGCGCCGCACAAGGGCGTGCTGCTCCAGGGCTCGGCCGAGGTGACCGGAGCGATCTACGCAGGCACGCCCATCGCGCCGGGAAGCAGCGAGGAGCGCTCCGTGCCGGTGTCGTTCTTCAAGACCTCGATGCTCGCGACCGGGTACATCCCCCTGACGCCGCGAATCGTCCTGGCGCTGTCGCTTCGAGCCGGGCGCATCGTGCCCCTCGTGAGCGATGCCGTGACGCCTCCGGTGAAGCGCTTCTTTCTCGGCGGCGCGACGTCGATGCGTGGCTTCAACGAGGACCAGTTGATCGCGCAAGACCGGCGCGCCCAGTACCAGGGAGAGATCGCGGCCTGTCAGGTGCTCGCGTCGAAGTCGGGGTGTACGTCGGCGGCGAACACCGTCGCAGCGGGTCGGCAGATTCCCTCGGAAGGTGGAGAGTTCTTCGGGCTCGCGAAGGCCGAGGTGCGCTTCCCCGGGTTCAGCGTCTTCGACATCGGCCTCTTCTTCGAGACGGGCAACCTGTGGCTGGGCATGCCCACCGAGTTCAACGACTTCACGCGCCTGCGCTACGTGCTCGGGAGCGGGGTGCGGTACGTGACGCCGATCGGCCCGCTGGCGCTCGACGTCGGCGTCAACCTGGCGCCTGATCTCATCATCAACGAGCCCCGCGTCGTGGCGCACTTCAACATCGGCGTCTTCTGAGCCCGCGCTACAGTCCCCGCCCGTGTTCTACCGGCTCATCAGAGGCATCGTCGCCTTCGCGCTTCGTCTGTTCTATCGCGTCGAGGTCGTGCGCCAGACGGAGGACCTGTCGGGGCCCGTGATGTTCGTGGGCAATCACCCGAACAGCCTCATCGACCCGGCGCTCGTCTTCGTCATCACCGATCGACAGGTGACCTTCCTCGCGAGAGAGCCCCTCTTCCGCGTGCCAGTGATGGGGTGGCTGCTGCGGGGGCTCGACGCGCTGCCGGTCTACCGCAAGCAGGATCACCCGGGCCTGATGGAGAAGAACGAGGGCACGCTCGACACCGCCGCCAACGCGCTGGCCTCGTCGCGCGCGATCACCATCTTCCCTGAAGGCAAGTCGCACTCGGCGCCGCAGCTCTCTGAGATCAAGACCGGCTGCGCCCGCATCGCCCTGAAGGTGGCGAAGCTGGGCAAGGCGCTGCGAGTCATCCCCATCGGGCTGACCTACGAGCAGAAGCACCGCTTCAAGAGCCGGGTGCACATCGAGGTCGGGCAGGGGCTGCTGGTCGAGGCCGTCGGCACGCTGACGCCAGAGGCAGAGCAGGAGTGGGTGCGCTCGCTGACCGATCGGGTCGACGAGGCCATGCGCTCGGTGACGCTCAACCTCGAGAACTGGGAAGACCTCGGCCTCATCGAGACGGCCGATCAGCTCTTCGCGCTGCGCAACGGCTACCGCGAGAAGGACTCCGATCGGCTGCGGCTGTTCTCGAAGGGCGCGTCGCTGATGCGCAACGAGCAGCCCGATCGGTTCGACGACCTCAAAGAAGACATCTTGTCGTTCAGGGCCCGCCTCGAGCTGCTCAACGCGGCGCCCGGCGATCTCAACGTGAAGTACCGCGGCCGCCAGGTGACGACGTTCGTGCTGCGCAACATCGGTGCGTTGCTGTTGGGCTTTCCACTCTTCGCGCTCGGGGTGGTGCTCTACGCCGCGCCGTTCATGATGCTGCGGACCCTGGCGATGGTGGCGCCCGTCTCGCGCGATCGCGTAGCGACGCTCAAGCTCGTCTCGGCCCTCATCATGGTGCCAGCCTGGTGGACGTTGCTCACCATCGCAGGGTGGGCCCTGGGTGGAATGGTGGGGCTCCTCGTCGCCCTCATCGGCGCGCTGCCGCTGGCGCTCTTCACCCGGTACTTCCTCGAACGCCGCAGGGCCGCGATCAACGACGCGATGGCGTTCTTTCGCATCGGCAATCGGTCGAGCCTGCGGCAGCACTTGCTGTTCCACGGCGAGCGCCTGCAGGAAGAGATTCAGACGCTCGTGGGTGAGATCAAGCCGCGGCTCGACGACGCGAACGGCTGAGTCTGGCGATCAGCCCGGCGTCACGGGCTCGGCGAGTTTCCGCCACCCGATGATCCAGATGATGGCGCCAATGGCGAGGGTGACGGGCACCAGCACCAGCGCGCCGAGCAGACTGCCGCTCGAGTCCGAGATGGTGCCGATGATCGGCGGCGAGATGGCGTCACCCAGCGCGTGAATGCAGAGAATCGAGATGCCGAACGCGCGGGCCCTCAGGCTGGGCTCGACGCTGTTCACCAGCAGGGCGTTGACCGGCGCGTTGTAGGCCCAGACGAACACCTGCGCCGCGATGATGCTGGCGATGATGGTGGTGGGATCGGTGAAGACGAAGAGCGCGAGGCAGACGAGCAGGGTCGCCGGCACCATGAAGAGGCCCGAGACCGCGAGGTACGGCTGGCGCGTCACGCCGACGAGGCGATCGGCGACGACGCCGCCCAGTGACGTGCCGAGCAGGCCGCCGACGATGGCCGAGGCGCCGATGGCGAGCGTCGCCTTCTCGAGCTCCATGCCGCGCACGCGGTGGAGGAACTCGGCGAACCAGTCTCCGATGCCTCCGGTCGCGAACGTCACCAGCGTGTAGCCGGCGACGGTGACGACGAAGACCTTGTTGCGTGCGAGCAGCCTCAGGGCCTCCATGAACGAGACTTGTCTCGGAGGAGCGTCATCGAACGCCCCGCGCACGGGGTCCTTCATCAACAGCGCGAGCGCCGCGACCGCGAGCCCCGGCAAGCCGACGGCGAAGAACGCGTTTCTCCATCCATACGCAGCGCCCAGCGCACCGCCGACCGCGAAGCCCAGCGCCGAGCCGACCGGAATCGCCACGTAGAAGACGGTGAAGACGCGGTTGCGGCGCTCGGGCGGGAAGAAGTCGGCGAGGAGCGAGGGCGCGAGCGTGGCGTAGGCCGCTTCGCCGATGCCGACGAGCGCACGGGCAGCGAGGAGCGACCAGAAGCCGGTGGCGAGGCCGGCTGCGGCGGTCGCGAGTGACCAGGCGGCGACGCCGATGGCGATGAGGACGCGACGGTTCTTCGTCTCGGCGAGGGCTCCGAAGATCGGGCTCGCGATCATGTAGACGAGCACGAAGGCGGTGAGCGGCCAGCTCGTCTCGGCGTCGGTGAGGTCGAGGTCCTTCTTGAACAGCGACTTCACCGCCGACGGAACCCATCGGTCGACGTAGTTCAGCATGTTCATCGCCGTGAGGATGACGAGGGCGAAGATGGCGCCAGGCGCCGCGGCACGTGGAGGACCGGCGCGAGGCGCAGCCGCAGCAGGTGCTCCGCTCACGACGTCGCAGCCCCGAACCGGTCGGCCAGCAAGCCCCAGCGCAGGCCGCGATCGCTGACGGTGACGCTCGCCGCTCCGAGGCAGTCGATCGCCGCGCGCAAGATGAGGCCACCGGCGACGATGACGTCGGCGCGTTTGGGCTGCAGGCCCGGCAGCGTGCGGCGGAGCATGACGGGGAGGTGCGCCAGCCGCTGCACGGTGCTGTCGATCTCGGCCCGGCTCAGCTCGGCGCCGTGCACCAGGGTCGCGTCGTACGGCTCGATCTTCTTCGCCACGGCGCACACCGTCGTCACGGTTCCGGCGACGCCGACGAAGCGGAAGCCGGCGGGAGGCCGAGGGAGGGGCTTGAAGGTCTCGCTGAGGAACGCCTCGAGGCGGGCGAGCTCGTCGGCTTCGGGTGGATCTCCAGCGAGGAACCGCTCGGTCATTCGAACGGAGCCGACGTCGAAGCTCTTTCGGAACGAGATGACGCCCGCCGCGTCGCCGAAGATGAACTCGGTCGAGCCGCCACCGATGTCGATGGCCACCATCGGCGCCGTGCCGCCGAAGTCTGCGTACGCCGAGGCGAACGACAGCCGGGCTTCTTCGTCACCAGAGAGGATCTCAGCCGCAGTGCCAGTGCGCTGCTTCACGCCATCGAGGAACACCTTCCCGTTACTGGCGTCTCTCGCGGCAGAGGTGGCGCTGATGGCGAGACCCTTGATGCCCAGGCCGCGCGCCTCGGTGGCGAACCGGGCCACTGCGTCGAGGGTCGTCTCCATCGATTCGGCGGACAACGTCTTGCTCTGGTCGACGCCCTTGCCGAGGCGGGTGATCTCGGCGCGCTCAGCGACGGCGCTCCAGCGACCCGCGCCATCGCGCTCGGCGACGAGCAGCAGGACGGAGTTGGTGCCGATGTCGATGGAGGCGTAGCGGCTCACGGGGACGCGCAGACTACCGCACGTTCCGAGCAATGCCTGAGCGGATTGCTCAGAGGAGCGAGGGCAAGGCGGCCGCGAGCTTCTGTGCGTCGGCGAGCGTCGAGTGCAGGTGCGCTGAGACGCGCAGACACCGGCGGCCCTCGAAGGTGAAGAGCGGCACTTCGATGCGGTGTTGGTGCCACAGCGCGTCCTGGAGCGGGTCGAGCGCGCCCATGCCCGGCAGCGCGCCTTGCCCCGTCGTCGCGTTCGGGAGCGCGATTGTCGCCATCATGCCGAGCAGCGAGTCGGGCACGGCGGGCGTTCCACCGATCGCCTGAAGGACGACATCTCGCATCTGCTTCACCAACACCCGGCCTCGGGTGCGCACCTCGTCCCAGCCTCCGGGCACCATCGCCGCCACCGCGTCGATCGCGAACGGCACGGTGAGGAAGGGCGTCGGGTCGTGCGTGCCCTGCCAGTCGAACTCCACCCGGAATCGGGAGCGGTCCGTTCTCTGCGCGTTGGCGCCATGGCTGATCGTCGTCGGCCGGATCTGCGCCTGGCGATCGGCGCGCACGTGAAGAAACGCCGCGCCCTTCGGTGCACACGTCCACTTGTGCAGGTTGCCGGTGAAGTACGAGGCGCCGAGGGCATCGAGCGCGAGCGGCTCTTGCCCGGGAGCGTGTGCTCCATCGACGAGCACCTGAACGCCGCGCGCCTCGAGCACGCCGACGAGCTGTGCGATCGGGAAGACGACGGCGGTGGGGCTGGTGAGGTGATCGATCAGCGCCAGCTTCGTGCGCGGGGTGACGGCGGCGGTGATCGCCTCGACGATCTGCTCCGGCGCGTCGAGCGGGAAGGGCACCTTCGCCACCACCACGCGCGCTCCACTCCGCTCGGCGACGAAGCGCACCACGTTGTTGCAGGCGTTGTAGCCGTGCGAGGTGATGAGCACTTCGTCACCGGGCGCGAAGTCGAGGCTGCGGAGCACGGCGTTCACGGCGGTCGTGGCATTGGTGACGAAGGCGAGATCGTCGCCGCTGCACCCCACGAAGCGGCCGAGCGCATGCCGGGCGGTGTCGAGCAGCGGCTCGTACTCGCGCATGAAGAACCGCACCGGCTCTGCTTCGAGCCGCTCCCGCAGACGCTGTTGCTCCGCGAGGACGGACTTCGGACAGGCGCCAAAGCTGCCGTGGTTCAGGAAGGTGACGTCGGGATCGATCGCGAAGAGGTGCTTCATGCGAGGGCCCTTCAGGGAGTGGGACGCAACAGGCGCAGGGCGACCTGCTGCTCATACATCGTGGCCAGCACAGGAGCGGACCTCACGAGGCGCGCAAACTCCTCGTCGTCGACCGCCAACACCTTCGGGCGCCGCTCCACGATCTCCCGCGCGGCGCGATCCCACTGCGCGGCGGAGAAGTAGTCGGACTCCGCTCTCCAATCGAACGGCAGGTACGTGTACGAGATCGCGCTCTTCGTGTTCGTGAAGAGGTGGCCGTAGCCGGCGCTGCCTTCGAAGCCGATCACCGCGGTGTCTCCAGGCGTGACGTGAGCCTCGAAGTCACTCGCCCACGAGAAGCGCTGCAGCCAGTCCTGCTTGAAGGTGAGCGGGCGCTCCGGGTGTGTCTGCGAGCGGTACGTCTTCCACGAGAAGTTGAGCGTGAACGCGCACGCGAGCACGCAGAGGATGATGGCCGTGGGCCGACGCAGCGACGCCCAGCGCGCACAGGCGGCCGCGAGCCCTACGAAGCCGAGGCTCGAGAGGAAGCCCAGGTGGACGACGTCGCTGCGCGTGTGCGCAACGAAGAGCGGTAGCACCACCGCCACCGCGACGGCGGCTGCGTCGATGCGTTGCTGCGGTTGTTTGCGGAGGGCGGCCAGCGCGGCGTTCCCCAATACCGCCACGCCGCCCAGGAGCGCCACCAGCGGGAGCGCCGCGATCACCACGATGCCGGCCTGCGAGAAGATCCTCCACACATGAGGCTGGGCGCGGTTCGAGTCGAGGTGGTCGACCAGGAACGCGGCGTAGGTCGTCGAGTTGATTCCCCGGTAGTGCGTGAAGGTCCACTCGAACATCGACCACCACAGCTCGCCGAGCGCACCCTTGCTGGCGTAGCGGGCCGCGAACACGACGATGACCGCTGCGGCGCCACCGACGAGCTGGAGCGCCGCGATCGATCCTGCTCGCCACCGGCGCTCCGCGACTGACGACGCCACGAGCGTCGCGGCGCATGACACCAGCGCGGCGACCCCGAGAGATTGAATGGTGGCGATCGACAACCCGAAACACGCACCAGCGAGCGCGGTCCTCCACCACACGGGGCGCTCATTCGGCAGCAGCGCGAGCGCAGCATGAACGAAGAGCAGCGAGACCCAGTGCGGGTACGCGTACGGCCAGATGGGGACGATCAACGTGACGAAGATGACTGACGCCGCGAACGCGACGAGCGGGCCGGCGAGCCGCGCGACGACGATGCACAGGCACATCGCGCTCAACGCGTTGAGCAACACCTGCAGACCCTGGGCCGCCGGCAGCGACGCGTCGAACCAGCGGAACAGCGCCGCGAAGAGCTCGAAGAAGACGGGCCCCTGGAACTCGAAGAAGTCCCGGTAGAGCACCTCGCCGTTCGCCATGCGGAGCGAGTCGTAGAGAACGGTGCCTTCGTCCCAGGTGAGGCTGCGCGGCTGGGCCGTTCGGCTGTTTGGCCCTCCTGGGAGCATGTAGACGGCGTGCGCCGCGAGCGAGAGCAGCAGCACGGTGACAGGCGCGAACCAGACCTGCTTGAAGACCTGCGCCACGTTCATCGCGTGGAGGCGCGTATGCGATGCCTCGGGCACCGGCAAGCAACGCCGCTACAGCCGCAGATCGAAGGCGAGGTGCGTGTCTTCGAAACCTAGGCGCGCGAAGAACGAGAGCGGCGCGTCGTCGCTTCGCGGCAGGTGCACCCGGAGCCGCGAACACCCGGCGATGCGCGCTCGTCTGGCCATCTCTCGAATCAGCAGTCGCCCGACGCCGCGATGACGATGGTTGGGCTCGGTCACCAGCGCGACGATCTCAGCGTCAGGCGCGAGCAGTCGAACGACTCCAGCGCCGAGCAGCTGGCCTTCTCGCTGAACCACCAGCACGAGCCCGTCACCGGGCTTCACCCCGCACATCGCCAGCAGCGCTTCAGTCTGTTCTCCAACTCCGGGTCCGCTCTCTTCGACCGTGGTCTGCGCGACGCGCTTCGCCTTCATGGCAAGTGTGTGTGCAGGTCGCAGGCCAGCAAACCAAGGTGACGCAACGTGTCGTCTCGTGTCCTTGCGCGTTGACCCACGTCACTCGATAAGCGGCGCGAAATTCACTCTTGGCCGTGAGGGTTCCATGCAGGCGTTTTCCCGCATCTTTGGTTCGGGTTTCGTGACCGGTGACGTGCTCGTTCCCAACGAACGCATGGCGAGGGTCTGTGACACCTCGGACGAGTGGATTCGGGAGCGCTCCGGCATCGAGCAGCGCTACTTCGTCAACGAAGGCACGGGCACCAGCGATCTCGCCGTCGGCGCCGCGAAGAAGGCGCTCGAGAACTCGGGCACCAAGGCCGAAGAGATCGACTACATCATCGTCGCCACCATGACGCCCGACTACTACTTCCCGGGCGTCGGGAGCCTCGTGCAGGCCAAGCTCGGCCTCACCAACATCCCCGCGCTCGACATCCGGCAGCAGTGCTCCGGCTTCGTCTACGGGCTGTCGGTCGCTGACGCTTTGATCCGCTCAGGCCAGGCGAAGAAGCTGCTCTTCATCGGCGCCGAGATTCACACCGGCTTCATGCCCTTCTCGAAGCAGGGCTGGGACGTGGTGATGGGGCGCTCTGACGCCGAGATTCCGCAGGCCGAGAAGGACTGGAACTCGAAGTTCCGTCACCTCGTCGTGCTCTTCGGCGACGCCGCCGGTGCCGTCGTGATGGGCCCGTCGGAGGATCCGAACCGCGGCCTGTTGAGCTTTGCGCTCCACTCCGAAGGCAAGAACGTCGAGGCGCTGTACGTGCCCTCGGCTGGCTTCGCCTATCGCCCGTATTTCTCGGACGAGCACTTCAAGGAAGGCCGCGGCGTGCCGGTGATGGACGGCCGCACCGTCTTCAAGATGGCCGTCACCAAGATGCCCGAGGCCGTGCACGAGGTCTGCGCGAAGGCCGGCCTCACCGTCGACGACATCAACCTGCTCATCCCGCACCAGGCCAACCTGCGCATCTCGGAAGGCGTGCAGAAGGCGCTGAAGCTGCCCGACAGCCGCGTGTACAACAACATTCAGAGGTACGGGAACACGACGGCCGCGACGATTCCCATCGCGTACGACGAGTGCAAGGCGTCGGGCCGGATCAAGAAGGGCGACCTCGTGTGCTTCGTCGGCCTCGGCGCCGGCTTCCACTGGGGTGCCTCGCTGATGCGCGAGTGATGACGAGGCGCGCGCGGCTGTTCACGCTGCTGATCGCCGTGGGCTCCTGCGGCGTCGTGACGTGGACGTGTGCGCACCGGCCGTCGTCTGCGAAGGGCCACCTCGAGGGTCGCCTCGAGCACGGTGGCCGCACGCGAACGTTCATCTCGTGGTCGCCTGAAGGCCCTGGCCCGTACCCGCTCGTCGTCGCGTTGCACGGCCGGCTCGGCACGGGCGCGCAGATGCTCAAGCTGTCGGGGCTGACTGCGCTCGCGGAGCAGGAGCGCTTCATCGTCGTCTACCCCGATGGCATCGACCGTTCGTGGGCCGACGGTCGGAACACATCTCCGGCCTCGAAGCAGGGCGTCGACGACGTCGCGTTCCTGCGAGCGTTGATCGACGAATTCGTGACGAAGCGGAGCGCCGACCCGTCGCGCGTCTACGTGCTGGGCATGTCGAACGGTGGCTTCATGGCGCTCACGCTCGCGTGCCAGGCGGCCGACCAGGTGACCGCAGTCGGTTCCGTCACCGGCTTCATGGGAGCCGAGTTCGCGAAGTCGTGCAGTCCGACGCGCGCCATTCCCGTCGCCATCGTCGCGGGCGACAGCGATCCCATCGTTCCGTTCGGCGGCGGAGAGGTCAAAGGTGGCCGTGGCGAGATCATTGGAGCGGATGACACCTTCGCGCTCTGGCGTCGCCTCGACGGCTGTGAGGGAGCACCCACCATCACAGCGCTGCCTGATGCGGACCCGAACGACGACACCCGCGTCGAGCGCCGTGAGGTCTCAGGCTGCCGTGAGGGAAGCCGCGTGCGCCTCGACGTCGTGAAGGGCGGCGGCCATACCTGGCCTCGCGGCGATCGCTACCTGCCCGAAGGCGTCATCGGGAAGACGTCACGCGACCTCGATGCGTCGGCCGAGCTGTGGCGCTTCTTCGCGCCTCACCACAAGTGACTCAGGGGCCCCAGTCAGGCGTCGTGAAGTCGCCCTTGTCCATCGGCAGCGCGACCTGGTTGTTGCCGTCGAAGGTCATCACGTAGAGCGACTTGGTGCCGGCGCGCGTCGAGCTGAAGAGGATCAAGCGGCCGTTGGGCGAGAACGACGGCTCTTCGTTGTTCTTGGTGTCCTGCGTGAGCCGCTTCACCTTGCCGCTCGCGACCTCGATGGTGAACAGGTCGAACGCATTGCGCTCGTCGCGCGCCGTGAAGGCGATGACGTCGCCACGCGGGCTCCAGGCTGGCGTCTGGTTGTAGTTGCCCTGGAACGTGAGGCGCTTCACGTCGCTGCCATCGATGTTCATCAGGTAGATCTGCGGTGAGCCGCCGCGGTTCGAGACGAACGCGAGCTTCTTCCCGTCCGGTGAGAACGAGGGCGACGAGTTGAGGAAATACTTGGTGTCGGTGAGCTTCTGCCCGCCCGTGCCATCGGCGTTGGCGACGTAGAGCTCGGCGTTCTCACCGTCGGACACCGAGTAGGCGATGCGCTTGCCGTCAGGCGAGAAGTCGACGCCCGCCACCATGCGGCCGTTGGCGACGAGCGGCGTGGGATCCTGCCCGACGCGGCCGAGGAACAGCTCGGGCTTGCCGCGCTTGTACGAGGTGAACGCCACGCTGCGATCGGGCGCGACCGCGGGGAGCACGTTGATGTTGCCGGTCGACACCGGCGAGGCGTTCTTCCCGTCCCAGTCGGCGAGGTAGACGTCTTTGCCGCCGGCCGTCTTGCGCACGAACGAGATGCGCGACTCGAAGGGGCCGGTCTCTTTCGTGAAGTGTTTGTAGACGGCGTTGGCGAGCTTGTGGGCCAGGCGGCGCGCGTCTTTCGCCGACACCGACTCGCTTGCCTTGAGCTCTTCACGGCCCGCGTTGACGCTGAAGAGCCGCAGATCGCCGCGCAGCGTGTCGCCGTCACGGGACAGCTGGGTCTTCACCAGCGTCTCGGCGCCGACGTTCAACCAGTTCTGGAAGGTGATGGTGCTGGCCGTCACGCCTTCTTTCGAGTCCGCCAGGTACGACTTGCGATCGAGCACCTGGAAGAGCCCGCACGCCTGAAGGTCGAACAGCAGCGCGGCGTCGACCTCGGCGACCGAAGCCTTCGCGCCGTCGTCCTGGCTCACCGGCGCGGGCAGGGCGAGCGGCATGGGCCGGAAGTTGGCTCCGGAGATCTCGATGACGGGCTGCTGGGCGAAGGCGGGCAGGGCGATCACCAACGCGGCGAGGAACGGCTTCATCACAGGGGGCTCCAGTCGAAAAGAACGACGACGGCGCAGGTTACGGCGAGAAGACGAGCGCTACACCGGTCTTCTTCAGGGAATCGCGCAGGTGCTCGGGCGGCGGGCCGAACGGAGCGGCCTTGCGGATCGCGCCGATCACCGCCTGATCGAACAGCTCGTTGCCGGAGCTCTTGCTCAGCACCACGTCGAGCAGCTCTCCGGTCGCGCCAAGCTGGAACTTCACGGTCGCGCGGAGCGTGCGCCGCTCGGCTTCGGGGATCGTGTCGGACACGTCGTAGTTGCGCTTCACCACCGCACTCAACAGGCCGAAGTACCGCTCACCTTCCTGTTTCGCCGAGTCGCCGTCTTTGTCGCCGTCTTCTGCGCCTTCGACCTCTTCGGGTTTGTCGGCGCGCGCGGTCTTGTTGAAGGCGTCGAACAGGCTCTTCTTGCCGTCCTTCGTGTCCTTCGCCGCGTCCTTCTTCGGCTCGGGCTTCGCGTCCTTCGAGGGCAGCGCGACGGCCTTCTCGGCAGGCGCCGGAATCGGCGTCGGCGCGGCCTTCGACTCTGCGGGAGGAGGAGGGGGCTCGTCTTTGCGAGGCAGCAGCTTCTCGTCGCGCTTCTTGCCGAGCCGCACCAGCGACGCCTTGATGGGCTCGGGGTCGAGGCTCAGCTTCGGAGGCGCGAACAACCAGGAGAACACCGAGAGCAGCACCACCGCGACGACGTGCGCGACGGCCGACACGGCCATGAAGGGCACGATGGGGGTCGGGCGGGGCTCGAGCAGGCTCTCGGAACGGGCGTTCATGTCACTTCTTGGGGTCCTTCTCGTTGGACACCTTCGGAGCGCCCATCGGGTCCGTCACCATGCCCACGTTGGTGACGCCGGCGCGCTGAGCCATCGCCATCACGTCCACCACGATGCCGTAGGGCAGATCACGATCTGCGTGCAGGTACAGCTCCTTCTCGGCCTGGAGCTTGGCGTTCGACTTGAGCTTCTCTTCGAGCTCGGCGAACGGAATCTCGACTTCACCGATGAAGACCTTCTTCGTCACGTCGATCGACAGCACGATCTTCTTGTCGGCCGACTCGACCGCCTGCGCCTTCGTCGTCGGCAGGTTCACCTTCACGCCCTGCTGAATGAGCGGCGCGGTCACCATGAAGATGATGAGGAGCACCAGCATCACGTCCACCATCGGCGTGACGTTGATCTCGGCCATCGTCGTGCGGCCGCCACCTTTTCCCGAGCTCATGCCCATGGTGGTTGCCTCACTTGAAGAAGTGGCGCTTCACGATGTTGAGGAAGTCGCTCGAGAAGTTCGCCATCTCGGTGTCGAAGATTTTGATCTTCGAGAGGAACGAGTTGTAGGCGACGACGGCGGGGATCGCGGCGAACAGGCCGGCGGCGGTCGCCAGCAGCGCGTTGCCGATGGGCGCGGCGACGGTGGTGATGGTGGCGTTGCCCTTCTCGGCGATCTCGTTGAACGCGCCGAGAATGCCCATCACCGTGCCGAACAGGCCGATGAAGGGCCCGGTGCTGCCGATGGTGCCGAGGAACGGAACGTGCGCTTCGAGGGTGGTGATCTCCTGCAACGACGCGCGCTGCAACGCCCGCTCGATGTTCTCGATGCCGCCCAGCCGCTCGCTCATCGCGCCTTCGGCGGTCTGCTTGTGCTGCGCGAGCTTGCTGAGCTCCTCGTACCCGGCGCGGAAGACTCGCGAGAGCGGGCTGGTCTCGAGCTTCTGCGCCGTGGTGTAGATCGCGTCGAGGCGGTTCGACTTCCAGAACGTGTCGAGGAAGGTGACCGACTCGGCTCGCGCCTTGCGCAGCTGCACCCACTTCATCGCGATGAGCGCCCACGAGTAGGCAGACGCAATCGCCAACACCAGCAGCACCATCAGCTCGACGGCCGAGGCGCTCTTGAGCACATCCACGTAGTTCATCGATGCCAGCATCACGGGCACGGGCTACCAGAGCCGACGAGATGCGGCAAGAAAGGCTGAAGAATCATGGATTTGCCAAATTGTCGGTGAATACTCTTCCCCAGTCCCCGTCTGGAGAAACCATGAACCGTACAATCCTGAGTGTCGCGGCAGCAGCCCTCATCTCCTTGCTGACATCGGGCTGCGTGATCGTCTCCAACAACAACCGGGCGGGTGACATCACCCTGCTGTGGTCGTTCAACGGGCAGACCTGCATGTTCGTTCCGCAGATCCAGAGCGTGCGGGTGATCATTCCCGGAGCGCAGCTGCAGAACAACGGTGTCTTCCCGTGCATGACGAACAACGTCGCGGGCATCACGCTGCTGAACTTCCGCGGCGGCACCTACCAGGTGACGGTCGAGGGCCTCGATTCAGCGGGCCGCGTCATCTACCAGGGCTCGTCGTCGGTGCTGGTGAACGGCGACGTCTCGGCGAGCGTGAACCTCACGCCGATTCAAGGCGCGACAGGCACCGCGCTCATCTCGTGGGTCTTCCCCGGCAACCTGGCGTGCGCGCAGATTGGTGACGTCGGCGGCGGCCGCCCGGTCTCGCGCATGCTGATCAGCATCGACAACGCGACGGCCACGCCGATCGACTGCGCGCGCGGCAACGCCACTGCGGCCAACCCGTCGGCGGCGGTGACCATCGACAACCTCACCGGCGGCGTCGCGCACACCATCGATCTGCTCGCGCAGGACAGCTCGGGCTTCAACTACCTGCGCGCGACCAACAGCGTGACGGTCAACCCCGGTGGCTCCATCGCCGGCCAGTTCCAGATGCAGTGGATCGTCGGGAGCCTGCCGATGCGCTGGTCGTTCTTGAACAACGGCGTGACGATCACCTGCGCGCAGGCCCAGGTCACCAGCGTGTTCGTCAACGCGAAGAACACCCAGACCCAGCGCTACGTCTTCGTCGATGGCTCGGGCAACCCGACCGCGGGCCAGCAGGTGCCGTGCGTCAGCGCGAACAACCTGCAGGGCACGTTCTTTCCGTACTTCGAGGCCGGCAACTACGAGATCTACGTGCAGGCCCCTTTGACGACCAACGCGTACACGTACCAGTCGGGCCGCGGCGGGACGATTCCCGTGCTCCAGGTGCAGGCCGGCGTCTTCGCCCAGTCCGAGGCGATGGGGCAGCAGCTGGTCCTCCAGTAACGCAGCGACACGAACGGCCAGGCGTCGTTCCTTTGGGCGTGAGCTCCCCCGGTGGGATCTCGCGCCCGTGTCGTTTCGGCTGGCTCGGCGTGTGCTAACGCTCAGCGCATGCGGTTCGACAGACACAGCCCCATCGGCGTCTTCGATTCAGGCGTCGGCGGCCTCACGGTGTTGAAGGCCCTCATCGAGCGGCTCCCGCTCGAGTCGACGGTCTACCTCGGTGACACGGCGCGCGTGCCGTACGGCACCAAGTCGGGCGAGGTGGTGACGAAGTACAGCCTCGCGAACGCCGACGTGCTGCTCGAGTACGGCGTGAAGCTGTTGGTGGTGGCGTGCAACACGGCCTCGGCCGTGGCCCTGCCAGCCTTGCGCGAGGCGCTGCCGATTCCCGTGGTGGGCGTGATCGCTCCGGGAGCGGCGCTCGCTGCGCACACCACGAAGACCGGGAAGATCGCCGTCATCGGCACCCCCGGCACGATCGCGTCAGGCGCGTACCAGGAGGCCCTCGCGTCGATTCGCACCGGCCTCGAGGTGCACACGCAGGCCTGCCCGCTCTTCGTGCCGCTCGCGGAAGAAGGGTGGACGGAAGGCCAGGTTCCCAGCCTCGTCGCCGAGCAGTACCTGACGCGTGGCTTGCTCGGGCCGGGGTTCGACACGCTGGTGCTCGGCTGTACGCACTACCCGTTGCTCTCCGACGTGATTCAGCGCGTGGTGGGCCCGGGCGTGACGCTCGTCGACTCGGCGCGGGCGACGGCCGATCGGGTGGCCGAGGTGCTGAACGAGCGCGACCTGCTGAAGAAAGAGCGCCTCGCGACCGAGCGGCACTACCTCGTGACTGACACGCCCAACCGGTTCATCGAGGTCGGCGCGCGGTTCCTGGGGCACTCGATCTCCGGTGCCCGCCAGATCGATCTCAAGCTGAAGGGCTGACCGTCAGCTGCGGGTCGGGTTGGGGTGCGGCTCCTGCTGCGTACCCGGCGCTGCCACGACCGGCGCGATCTTGATCGCGGCGTCGAGCCCGATGTCATCGGCGCGGGGGATGAGCCCCGTCGTCATCGTCACCAGCTTCTCGAGGTTCCGGTAGAAGCCGAGCTTCGTCAGCGGCCAGTTCAGCCAGCCCGTCGTGATGTTGTAGTAGCGGTCGAACGGCGGCGTGTGGTGCACGCCGTGGTGCGCGACCGGCAGGATCAGGTGGCTGCGCTGCAGGAACTTCACGACCGGCGACAGCGTGTTCTCGTCTTCGTGCGACCACTTGTGGAACTGGTTGGTCATCATGACCCAGAAGATCATCGACCCCAGCGACACCATCATGAACAGGAGGAACGACTCGTAGCCCTCGATCTGGAGCGGCATGAAGATGCAGATGCAGCCGACCCACAACGAGATGAGGCAGTTGTTGCCGTTGGTCTCGATGAAGTCGTGGCGGGTGATGGCTTTGGGGTCGACGTGGTGCTCGCGGAACGGCCGAATCAGCGCGGGCCCGATGATCTTCATCGTGGTCGAGCCCCACGTGTCGGCGAGCCAGTGCACGAAGCCCGAGATGAAGTCGGCCATGATGTAGCCGGTCATCACGGCCGAGGCGACGAGGAAGCCGCGCCCCTCTCCGAACTGGTACGTGCGCCGCACGATCAGCGCGATCTCGATCGCGAAGGCGACGATCCCGAAGATCTCCACGTAGCGGTACCAGGAGTGGTACCCCGCAGCGAGGGCCTTCGCGTCCTGCATCTCGAGCTTCAGGTTGTCTTTTCGCATCGGAACTCTCACCCCCGGCGCACTCGAACTGTACGTCTGCCAGTCTGAACCGGTTTTGTCACCTGGGTGTCATCCCGGGGGGATACGAGCGTCAGGCAGGCGTTCCACCGCCAGCGGGATCTTCCATTCGCTGCTTCAAGAGCTCGAGGCCTTTGGCGCAGTAGAGGCCGTCTTCGACCCGCTCATCGAACGAGTACTTGATGCTGCACATCTGCTTCGGGCCGTCCGGCGTGACGATCGTCTGGGTGCGGCCCAGGGCGGCGAAGAAGGGGCAATTCCCGTACTCATAGAGGTGGTGGTACGCCGAATCGAGCTTCACGCTGCCGAGGTTGGCCACGAACATGCTGCAGTACAGCGGGTCGGGGTCGATGAAGCTGCGCGGCAGCAGGTTCCACGCGTCGAGCCAGCGCACCAGCCCGACGCCGATGCGCAGGATTGGAGCGGGGATGCGCAGGAAGATGTTGAGCTCCTTGTCGACGTGGTTCTTCTTGTCGCTGCGGCCCTCCTTCACGTCGGCGTAGACGAAGTCGACGAGCTGCGCGAACGAGTGACTCGGGTCGAACTTGCGTTTGAGCACGACGAGCGGCGCGCCGTCTTCCAGCCGCTTCTTGGCCGCGTAGCTCAGGTGGATGCCGTGGCGCTGCCAGATGCGGCTGCCGATCACGAAGCGGTTGAGGCGTGGCCGCTGGTCGATGCTGTACGTCGCGGCCCAGAGGAAGACGTGGAAGGTGGTGGCTTTGCGCTCGGGGTTCGCCGCGTTCCACGTCTCGAGAAACGCGAGCGTCTTCGTCAGGTCGATCCACTGCTCGAAGTAGACCGCCGACTCCGAGCGGGTCGGCATGATGAACGGCATGATCGCCCGCGTCGGCGCGATGTCGGTGCACTTCGTTCCATCGTGTCGAGTGAAGAGCACAGGCCCTTTCAGAGCTTCTCGTAGTCGGTCTTCTTCTTCTTCTTCACGGGGTTCGACAGCTTGCCGTCCTTGAAGAGCTCGACGCGGTTGCCGCCGCCAGCCAGCAGCCCCTGCACGTTGCCGACGAGGGCCTTCGACTCCGGCGGGTGGTAGATGACGCGGGCTTTGGTGGCGGTCGGCAGGTCACCGATGTTGGCGTCGATGAGCAGGTAGACGCTGGTGCCCTGGGCGAGCACGCGATCGGAGTCCTGAATCGGGTCGAGCTCTGCCAGCTGCCGGCCCTGCTCGACCTCCGTCGAGTCCTCGGCGTACTGCCGCACGAGCACCTTCAAGACGGAGCGGCTCGACGACTCTTTGTAGACCTTGGTTCCCTGAACGGTGATCGACAGGTCAGCGCCGCTCTCGAGGGCCTTCGGGTCCTTCAGCTTGAGGCCGGTCGTCTTGTTGTTGTCGGTGTCGAGGAAGATGGTCGCGTTCGCACAGCGCGTGGAGCAGCCGTCGCCCCACGGCTCCTTGTTGAACTCGATCTTGAACGCGTAGTCGCTGCCTTGAGGCCCGACGACGATCTCGGTGATCAACGGCCGGTCTTCTTCGGTTGCAGGCGGAGCCTTGAAGGTGATGGCAGGCTTCTGCGCGAACGACGCAGTGGCACACAACGCAATGACGACGAAGACTGAGCGAGACATGGAACGAACGAAAGCAGAAGGGCTCCACGTGCGCCAGTTGGGGCTTGGGCCGATGAAGAACTTCGTCTACCTGCTCGGCGCCAGTGGGGCGAAGGAGGTGGCGGTCGTCGACCCCGCCTGGGACGTGCCGGCCATCCTCGAGGCGGTGGCGAAGGACGAGAAGCGGCTGTCGGCGGTGTTCCTGACCCACCACCACTTCGACCATCTCAACGGCGTGCCCGAGCTGCTGAACACCTGCGACGTGCCGGTGTACGTGCAGGCGTCCGAGGTCGAGTTCGCCGAGGCGGTGCAGAAGCTCGGGAGCGCGGTGCGCCGTGTCGTGCCTGGAGAAGTCATCTCGGTGGGCCCGCTCGAGGTGACGTGCGTGCACACGCCCGGGCACACGCCGGGTTCCCAGTGTCTGTGGTGTCGCGGCGCGCTCGTCTCTGGAGACACGGTGTTCGTCAACGCCTGCGGGCGCTGTGATCTGTCGGGAGGCGACGCGAGCCAGATGTTCGACTCGTTGCAGCGGGTGTTGGGAGCGCTGCCCGCCGAGACGTTGCTCTACCCGGGGCACGACTACGGCGACGTGCCGGTCTCGTCGCTGTCGCGCGAGCGCGCGCAGAACCCGTACTTTCAGCTGGGCCAGCTCGAGGCCTTCGTCGCGCACCGCAATCGGCCGCGCAGCTGAACCCGGAACACGGCGCCGCCGGGGTGTGTTGAAGTTCCGGCATGGTCCGCAGCGAGCTCCACGTCGGTCGCCTCGTCACGTTGATCGCGATCGTCGTGGGCTCGGTGGTGCTGTGGGACACGCCGGTGCTCACGCCGTTCAAGCTGCTCGCGGTGATGGGGCACGAGACGGGCCATGCGCTCGCCGCGAAGCTCGTCGGCGGCGACGTGAACCAGGTGACGGTGCGCCTCAACCAGTCGGGCGAGTGTCTCTCGGCGATTCCCGATGGGTTCTTCGCGCGCGTGCTCGTCTACTCGGGCGGCTACGTCGGCAGCGCCGTCATCGCGGTGCTGCTCCTGGTGCTCACGTTCCGCTTCAACGCGCGGCGGGCGATGCTCGGCGCGGCAGCGGTGTGGCTCACCGTGATGGCGGTCTTCTATGGGCGCGACCTCTTCACCCTGGGCTTCTGTCTCGGCATGGCGGTGCTCTTCGCCGCGGGGGCGAAGTGGTTGCCCGTCGAGCTGGTCGGCGCCTTCAACCTCTTCATCGCGACCTTCACCGCGCTCTACGCCGCGATGGATCTCAAGGACGATCTCTGGACGAGTCAGGTGCGGGCGATGAGCGACGCGCAGCTGCTCGCGAACGTCACCATCGTGCCGGCGATCGTCTGGGCGTTCCTGTGGACGATGGTGAGCGTGGCGATTCTGGTGATGGGCGGCTGGTTCGCGCTCAAGGACCGGAAGGTTCCGCTGGCGCAGCCAGGGTCGAAGCCGATGCCACTGCAGGCGTGAGCTCGGTCGAGCCCGTCAGCTCGTTCACCACCTGGCCGCACGCCCACGCCGCAGCGAGGAACAACAGCGAGCCGATGAGGCCGACGACGTCTCCCGCGACGCCCGCTTTGCCTTCCATGCGGGAGCCGACGTTGGTGACGATGTTCGCGACGATCCACAGCGCCTGCCAGGCGCCGACCGCCTTCACGCCAGCCTCGGTCGAGGCGATCTGTTTCGCGGTCGCGTAGGGCCGCACGAGGTTGAGGAAGGGAATGAAGAACGAGCCCACGGCGCCCGCGGGCGTCACGTCGAGCGGCGTTCCACGGGCCTTCGCGTGGCGCACGAGCAGATGAAACCAACGGCAGAACAGCACCACCGCGACGATGAAGACGAGCAGGTAGAGCAGCCCGAAGCAGCCGAGTGCGAGCACCCGCGGCGTCGCCGTCTCGTCGTCGGCCGCCAGCCCGAAGCTCAGCAGGCTGACGCCGAGGCCCAGCGCAGACGTTCCCCACACGAACGGCATCGCGAGCCGTCCACGAGCCGCGAGTGAGGGCAGACCACTCGCTTCACGGGCGCGACACGCCGCACAGAGCCGAAGCATGCCGACCAGCGACAGGCACTGCGCGCAGCCGAAGATGCCGCAGCGCTCGCAGACCCCGATCGCCGCAAGCTCCGTGTGATTCGCACACCGTGACTCAGACATGGGTCATCTCCGACGCGAGTGAATCACAGCCTGAGCAACGCTCGCAGTCTCTCGCGCTGGCTGGAGAACTGTTCGAGGCATGCCGCCTGAGACATACTCACTGCCCTCGTGCGCCGCGCCGCCCGGAGAAACTTCCAATGCGAACCTCGCTGGTATTCGTGGTGGCCTGTGTCCTCGTGTCGACGGCGCTGCACTGCGCCCCGCCGCCAGTCGGGACCCTCGAGTTGACGTCTCGAAAGCCGAAGGTCGTCGATGATGGCGAGACGATCGAGCTCGCCGTCAGAGCCGCGGCGTCAGATGGCAAGATCGGCACCGGCACCGTCTCGCTCACCTCGAAGGCGGGTGTGTTGGGGACCTCGACCATCACCCTCGACGAGTTCGGCACCGGCCGAACGACGTTCTCCTGTGCGATCCTCGACGACCCGGCCTGCGTTGGTCCGATCAGCATCGAGGCCAGCTGGAAGGGCGCGACCGCCGAGCTGACGGTCAGGGTCGTGGAGCGCTGCCCCGGCGGCAAGCTCTGCGACGGGGTCTGCGCCAGGATCTCGAGTGATTGGTTCAACTGCGGGGCGTGTGGCGTTCAGTGCGGCAAGACCCAGGCGTGCCTCAGCGGGAGCTGTCAGCCCTGCCCGAGCGGCGACTGCGACAGCGACGGGTGGACGCCCGCTGAAGGCGACTGCTGCGATCAGTTCGACGAGTGCAGCAAGCCCGCCTCGGTCAACGCCGGCGCCATCGAGGAGCAGGGCAACCGGCTGGACGACAACTGCAATGGGTTGTTGGACGCCGCGGACCCCAGCGATGGCCTGGCGTGTGACGACGGCCTCGCGTCGCGAACGAACATCGCCCTCGAGTACGCCAGGGCGATCGGCCTGTGCAGCACGACGACCGAGAGCGCGAGGACGTGGGGCGTCATCTCCGCGGAGCTGCTCCTCGCCAACGGAGAGCCCCTTCCCCTCATGTCGGGCGCCACCTCGATCAGGCCAGTCTTCGGCACCATTCGGCCACCAGAAGGGAACCGGCTCGTCGTGATGTCGACTGGAGGCGCTTCAGATGCCGTGCAGGTCAACCCGACGAACAGCGAAGGTGGGAGCCGCCCCTCGGTCAGCTTTGTCGACTGCGCCGATGGTGGGCGCTCCACCTGTCTCGACGACTGGTTCTACGCGTCCAATCCGCCGCTGAAGGAGCCAGGAAAGCTGCCCACCGCACCGAACTGTGGCTCGGCTGCCTCGCAGGACTCTGCGCAGGACTCGGTGATGTTGCGGCTTCGCATTCGCGCTCCAACGAACACCAGCTCGTTCAAGATCAAGACGCGGTTCTTCTCAGACGAGTACCCCAGGTTCGTCTGCAGCCCGTTCAACGATCAGATGGTGTTGTTGATCGACACCCCCGGCGCGGTCGTCGGCAACCCGAGCGACAAGAACCTGATGACCTACTCGGACCCCGCTGCCGATGGCGGTGGGAGCTGGCCGGTGGGCATCAACCTCGCGGCGGGCACTCCGCTGTTCCAGACGTGCTCTCAAGCACCCGCGTGCACGATGCCGCCCATCAACTCTGGCTCGTGTGGTCAGGGGACTGCCGAGCTTGCCCTGACGCAGTTCGCGCCGACGTCCGACGGTGGGTGCTCGAACGGAGGCACGCGGTGGATGACGACCCGCGGCAACGTGAAGCCCGGTGCGATTTTCGAGCTCCGTGCGGCAGTCTGGGACGTGGGTGACTCGGCGTTCGACAGCCTCGTCCTGATCGACGACTTCAAGTGGAGCGTCGACGCGGGCGTCTCAGGCACTGGCGACGAGTAGGTCGCGTCGGTGCTTTCGAAGCGTCAGAGGCCGGGCACGCCGACCGTGCCGCAGAACACCGTCTTGTCGAGCTGCCGGGCGAAGTTGGGCAGCCGCTGGGGCAGGGTGCGGAGCGCCGGGTAGTCGGTCAGCAGCTCGTTGAGATCCTTGTGCTTGAGCACCGACAGGGTCGCGAACTCGGGCGCGTAGATGCGCAGCTTCGACGGCGTGCCCGACATCGCGGCCGTCACCATCACGAACTGCCCCGGCGTCACCTCGTACTTGCGGGGCATCTCACCCGGTCGGGCGCGTTCTTCAAGCACCAGCGAACCGTGGGTGACGACGGCGACGAGGTTGGTCACCTCGCCGGGCATCATCAGCTGCTCGTTGGTCTCGACGTTGCGATTGGCGAAGCGGCCGATGAGACGGGCTCTGGCGATCGAGTCGATGTCATTGAACAGCTTGCTCGACATGAAGCTCTCGAGCAGCCGCTCGCGGTGCATCTGCAGCACTCGCGTGTGGAGCCCGTCGTCTTCGTCCAGCAGCTGCTGCAGGCGGCTGCCTGAGACTTCGATGACGACGCAGTCGCCGATGGCCCGGCCCGACGCCGCGCGCAGCTGCGCAGAGAACAGCCCGAACAACCCGAGCGACTCGCCGCGGTTCGCGTGGCGAAGCGCCACCTCACGGCCGTCCTTCTGACGCAGCAATTCCACGGTGCCCTCGACGACCACGTAGAAGCTGGTCGCCGCGTCGCCTTCGAGGAAGAGGAACTCGCCGTCGGGAATCTCGAGCTGCTTCGCCCCGAGGATCAGCTGCTCCATCGAGCGCGTCGGGAGGTCCTTGAACATGCGGACCTGCGACAGCGCGAAGAGGGCAATCTCGGGGTCCGCTTCGACTTCGGTGAAGATCGGCAGGTCGTCAGGCATCGCGAGCGGTGAGGTGCTCGGCTCCTGATCAGGCAGGACGCGCGTCTCGCGCTCCATTTCCTGCATCACATCGAACGGAATCAGCGAGGGCTTCAACACCGGAGGCTGCACTGGCACCGCCACACGCGAGCGAACTTCACGAGAGGCGAGCGGAGGCAGGTGGTCGGGCATGGAGTCGGGTTTCCCGGGATGAGGTGTGAACGAAGGTGGGCAGAGGTGTACGGAAGTCATGGACTTCCCGTCAAGGTGCAGGCCGGCGATTTCTGATTTCGATGGGTTGCGGGAGACTTGGGGCATGGAGCTGACGCTGGCGGTCATCGCGGGGGGCGCTGGGCGGCGGCTGGGCGGCCGGGTGAAGGGGCTGCTCGAGGTGGAAGGCCGGCCGATCATCGAGCGGCTGCTCGCGCTCGCAGGCCCCGCCGACGCGGTGCTGATCGTCACGCAGACGCCCGAGGCCTTTGCGCGGTTCGGCCGGCCGATGGTGAGCGACCTCGTGCCCGACAAAGGCGCGCCAGGCGGGGTGGTGACGGCGCTGTTCCACGCGAGGACCGAGTGGGTGTTCGCGGTGGCGTCAGACATGCCACTCCTGGAGCGCGGGCACCTCGACGCGCTCGCGGCGTCTGCCACCGGAGGCGTCGACGTGGTGGTCGCGACCCGTGACGGCTCGCTCGAGCCGCTCTGTGCGCTGTACCGCCGGTCCCTCGTCACCTCGTGGAGGCCTGCGCTCGACGCGAACCCGTCACTTCGCGCGCTGATCGCTCAGGTTCCGCACGTTCGTGTGCCCCTGCCGGCAGGCGTGCTCGAGAGTGTCAACACGCCAGAGGACCTGCTCCGTCTCGGCGCGCGCTGATCTTCCGGTCGGAAACTTCTCGGTCGGTCTGCGCTTCTGTTACTTTGCCGAGAGGTTCAAAGCCCATGGCCAAGACGTTCGAGAAAGCCGTCACCGGCTTCAACCACAACATCAAGCACAAGGGGAAGGTCTACCACGTCCAGACGGAGGACTCTGGCGTGAACAACCCCCACATCATCACGCACCTCTTCGTGGGCGGGAACATCCTCGCGACGAAGAAGAACTCCTACGGCGACATCACCAAGACGCCGAACATCTCGGAGCACGTGCGCGAGCTGATGGAAGAGCAGCACAAAGAGATGCTGCGGAACCTGATCAACGGCGTCTACGACAACGTCGGCAACTCAGCGTCGACCTCGTATCAGCCGGGCGAGATCCACACCCAGCCCAAGAAGCCCGAGCCCGAGCCGATGCCGCTCATCGAGGCGACGCTCACGCCGCCGCAGCTGCCTCCCGAAGTGCTCGCCGCGCGTCTGCTGAAGGAAGCGCCCAGAGAGAACAACGTCGGCGTCGAGACACTCTTCGGTGAAGATCTCATCAGCGAGAAGAGTCTCGACGAGGTGATCTTGAGTTACCTCGCGGGCGAAGGCGGAAGCTGACCGTGTCCTTGTGTCTGGTGGTGCCCCTGCTCGCCCTGGCAGCAGTGGATGGTGCTGTGCCTGACGCGGGTGTCCGGCCGACGCCTGATGCCGGCGTTCGTTGGGACGGCGGCTTCGACCCCGCAGTGCCCGCCTCGTGGACGCTTTCGGCCCGGCTCGGGAAAGAGTCGGCGGCCCGCAAGGCGCTCGTGAAAGACCTGACCGCGAAGAGTGGTGGCGCGGGCGAGACGGCGCTGACGGCAGAAGAGGCCGAGGCGCTGTTCGACGACCCGCGCGCGCAGCTCATCTACGGCGACAAGACGGTGTCGATCGTCGCGCCGTCGATGGTGTCACGCCACCGCCAGGAGCACCTCGATCTGATGAAGCTCTTCCTCAAGCCCGAGCGCGTCGACGCGGGTAAGGCCTTCGCGAAGGAGCACGCAGAGCGCCTCGAGGCGACCGAGAAGAAGACCGGCGTCGATCGCAACGTGATCATCGGCATCCTCATGTGGGAGTCGAAGCTGGGCACGATCACCGGCGACTACCGGGCGTTCAACACCTTCACCTCGCAGGCGTTCTTCATCGACGACGCGAGCGCGGTGGCCCTGGCGAACGCCGATGAGAAGAAGAAGGCCAGCCCGGCGGCGCAGGCGAAGCGGGTCGAGTCGATTCGCAACCGGGCGCGCGGCAACCTGTTGGCGCTGCTGCGTCAGGGCAAGACGCGCGGCATCGACGTGCTCGAGGTGAAGGGCAGCTGGGCCGGAGCGCTGGGCTTCCCGCAGTTCATGCCGGCGTCGCTGCGCTGGGCCGACGACGGCAACGGCGACGGGCAGATCGATCTCTTCAACATGGACGACTCGATCGCGTCGATCGGCAAGTACCTCCAGGCGCACGGCTTCAAGGACGACCGGACCAAGGCTGTCTGGGGCTACAACCACGAAGACGCGTACGTGCAGGGCGTGCTCGCGTTCGCCGATGCGCTGCGCGGCGGTGCTCCCGACGCAGGCCGTTGAAGGTCAGCCAGTCACCGATTCCGACGCGCGACTTGAGCCGCCTCGCCTGCTAGGTCGCGAGGCATGACGACCTCTGCTCGCGAGCTCGACTTCCTCTGCATCAACACGCTGCGCACCCTCGCCATCGACGTGGTGCAGAAGGCCGACTCGGGTCACCCCGGGCTGCCGCTGGGCGCAGCGCCGATGGCGTACGTGTTGTGGAACCGCCACCTCAAGCACTCGCCAGCCGATCCGCGCTGGGCTGACCGCGATCGTTTCGTGCTCTCGGCGGGCCACGGCTCGATGCTGCTCTATGGGCTGCTCCACCTGCACGGCTACCCGCTCTCGTGGGACGAGGTGATGAACTTCCGGCAGTGGGGCTCGAAGACGCCCGGCCACCCCGAGTCCACGCACACTCCCGGCGTCGAGGCCACCACCGGTCCGCTGGGGCAGGGCCACGCGAACGCGGTCGGCATGGCCATGGCGGAGCGCGCGCTCGCAGCTCGGTTCAACAAACCCGGCCACACCGTCGTCGATCACTTCACGTACTGCCTCGTCGGCGATGGCGACGTGATGGAGGGCGTGGCGATGGAGGCCGCGTCGCTCGCTGGCCACCTCAAGCTCGGCAAGCTGATCTGCCTCTACGACTCCAACGACGTCACGCTCGACGGACCGGCGAAGCTCTCGTTCACTGAAGATGTCGGCAAGCGCTACGAGTCGTGGGGCTGGCAGGTGCTGCACGTCGCCGACGGCAATCAGGATCTCGACGGCATCGACGCGGCGATTCGGGCGGCGAAGGCCGAGACCGGCAAACCGACCCTCATCGAGGTGAAGACGACCATCGGCTTCGGCTCGCCCAACAAGGCCGGCAAGTCGTCGTCGCACGGCAGCCCGCTCGGCAACGACGAGATCGCGCTGACCAAGAAGGCGCTTGGGTGGGATCCCGAGAAGAAGCTGTGGGTGCCCGACGAGGCGCGCGCGAACTTCATGAAGGCCGTCGACGCCGGCACGAAGCAGCAGAACGAGTGGAAGGCGCGCTTCGAGGCGTATGCGAAGGCGTTCCCCGAGCTCGCGAAGGACTTCGAGCGCGTCATGAAGGGCGAGCTGCCGTCCAACGTGCGCGAAGGGTTGCCCACCTTCGCGGCTGGCACTGGCGTCGAGACCCGCACCGCGGCTGGCCAGGCCCTCAACGCCATCGCCCTCAAGGTGCCGGAGCTCATCGGAGGCGACGCCGACCTCGGCGGTTCGACCAAGACGGTGCTCAAGGACGCGGGCAGCTTCGACGGCCAGACCGGCGCGGGCCGCAACATTCACTTCGGCGTGCGTGAACACGCGATGGCCTCGATCGCCAACGGCATGGCGTACCACGGCGGCCTTCGCCCCTTCACCGCGACGTTCTTCTGCTTCAGCGACTACATGCGTCCCGCGGTGCGCCTGGCGGCGATGAGCCACCTGCCTGTCGTGCACGTGTGGACGCACGACTCCATCGGGCTGGGCGAAGACGGGCCGACGCATCAACCCGTGGAGCACCTGATGGCCCTGCGCGTGATGCCGGGGCTGCACGTCGTGCGGCCGGGTGATGCTGCCGAGGCAGCCGAGGCGTGGATCTACGCGCTCGAGCGCAAGGAGGGGCCGACGGGGCTGGTGCTGAGCCGACAGAAGATGCCGACGTTCGATCGCGCGGTGATGGCGCCGGCGACGGGGCTCCACCAGGGCGCCTACGTGCTGGCCGAGGCGACGGGCGGCGCGCCGAAGGTGATCCTCATGGGCACCGGCAGTGAGCTGCAGCTCGCCGTGAAGGCCCGCGAGCAGCTCGAGAAGGACGGTATTCCGACGCGCGTGGTGTCGATGCCCTGCATGGAGCGCTTCCGCGGGCAGCCGAAGGCGTACCAGGAGCAGGTGCTCCCGAAGGCCGTCACCGCGCGCGTGTCGATCGAGGCTGGCGTCACCATGGGCTGGGAGCGCTTCGTGGGCGATCGCGGCATCGCCATCGGCGTCGATCGGTACGGCGCGTCGGCGCCCGACAAGATCATCTACGAGCAGTATGGCCTGACGTCGGCGAAGGTCGTCGAGGCGGCGAAGTCGCTCCTGTAGTGCGACCTGCTTTGTGACAACCCCGTCACAAGGGTCCATGCTGTCCCCGTGAACAACGGGGAACGGCCGCATTCAGCAGGGCCGAGCATCTGGGTCTGGGCCTTCGGGTACTTCGCGGCGTACGCGCCCTACAGCGCGCTCACCAAGGCGCTGAGTGACGGGCGGCTCGGCGACAAGGTCTCGGGCAACACCATTCTGCCGGTCTCGACCATGTCGAGCTTCATCGCGATGGTGATCTTCGTCTTCGCGACGGGCTGGTGGCGGTTCGCGACGCGGCGCAAGGTCGGCAACTTCCAGATGCCCACGCCGACGCGGTGGACGGCGCTGTCGGGCCTGTGCGGCGCGACGATCCTCACCACCACGACGCTCGCGTACACGATCGAAGGGGTCTCGATCGTCTTCATGATGTTGCTGATGCGTGGCGGCGTGTTGTTGATGGCGCCGCTCGTCGACGCGCTCTCGGGCCGCAAGGTGCGCTGGTACTCGTGGCTCGCGCTGGGGCTGACGCTGTTGTCGCTGGCGGTCGCGACGCTCGGCCGCGCCGAGCTCAAGTTCTCGGGCCTCGCGATCCTCAACGTCGTGCTGTACCTCACCGCCTACTTCATTCGCCTGCGCTTCATGAGCCGGCTCGCGAAGAGCGACGCGAAGGACGTGACCAAGCGCTACTTCGTCGAGGAGCAGCTGATCTCGACGCCGGCGGCCCTGCTCGCCCTCGGCGTCTTCGCGCTCATCGGCCAGGGGAGCCTGCTGGAGTTCCGCCAGGGCTTCACCGAGTTCCCGCTCACTTCACAGGTGGGCTGGGCGGTGTTGATCGGCGTGCTCTCGCAGGGCACGGGCGTCTTCGGCGCCCTGGTGCTGCTCGATAAATCCGAGAACTCGTTCTCGGTGCCGGTCAACCGCGCGTCGAGCGTGCTCGCTGGCGTGCTGGCGACGCTGACGATGTTCGCGCTGGGCCTGGGCAAGCCGCTCGATCTCTCCGAGGGCCTCGGTGCCGCGCTTGTCGTCTGCGCGATCCTGGTGCTGAGCATCTCCCCGATGCGCGAGGCGAGGGCGAAGCGGGCGAACGTCGCGTGAGGTGGCTGCTGGTGGCTGCGATCTGCGCGGGGTGCCGGCAGCACCGTCCCCGGCCCGGCGAATCGCCTGCCGAGGTCTGCACGCTCGCGAACCACGAGAAGGTGGTGACGGTGTCGGGTTACTTCACCGCTTCGTACGCCGGCTGGGGCTGCACCACGTCGTGCCCGATGTACATCTCGCCCGAGCGAACTGTGGCAGAGGGCGTGAACGCCGTGTTCCGCGTCGGCGTGTCACCCAACCAGATGAGGCCGACTCCACCGATTGGCGGTAGTCCCGACGTGTTCGAGATCTTTCAGGTGAGGGACCACACCAACCGGGTGGCTCGGTTCAACGACGTGATTCGAGTGAGGGGCCGGCTCACGTTCACGCCGGCCGCCACGCGGGACCCCTGCCGGCTCGAGGTCACCCGGGTCGAGATTCCCTGAGCGGCTTCAGCCTGCCTTCAGCTTCACCACCTGCCCCGTAATCGTCACCTGAGAGGGCAGGGGGAAGATGAAGAAGATCACCCCGAGGGCCTTCGCCCAGGGCGTGTACTGCGTCATGTGGTACCGAACGCGAACCACGCCGTCGCCGCCGAGCCGCTTCACCTCGGGCATGAGCGTCTCGCGGAAGCCCGCCTCGAGATCGGTGCCGATGATGTCGACGAGCCCGAACAGCAGCACGCCCGCGCGGTGCACCTGCACGAGGCCGAGCACCTCGTGCGGCTGGGTGATGTCGCCGGCGGTGATGAAGACCTCTCCCGCCTGGTTCGGGCCACCGGGCACCGAGGGCAAGGCGACGGAGTTGACGACGGTGCAGGACGACGAGACCGCGAGGGCGAAGCAGAGGAGTGCAGTTCTCATGGGGATTACTCCGTGAAGACGATGACTTCGCCAGTGACGGTGACGTAGCGCTCTTTGGTCTGGATCTGCCCTGTGCCAGAGAGCACCGAGGTGACGGTGTTGTAGGCGCGCTGCGCCTTCTCGACGTCGGTCGACGGGTTCTCGTCGAGGAACTCGATGTTGATGACGCCCTGCCCACCCATGCGCGCCGCTTCCTTCTGGAGCGCGTTGTGAATGGTGCCGTCGAGCTGGGCGTCGCCGATGTCGCCGTAGCCGCCCCACTCCTGGCCGTAGCCGCGAATCTGAACGAAGCCGACGGTGCGGAACTTGCGCGGCGTGCCACCGGTCGAGAGGAACATCGTGTTGTCGACCTGCGGGACGCTCGAGAGCCGGGTGCCACGCACGACGGCGTTGCAGCCGGTGAGCGCGAGCAGGACGGCGAGCAGTAGCGTGAGGCGCGTCATAGCGGCGCTCCAGTCGTCGGCGGCGCGACGGGCAGGGCAGGCGGCGCTCCAGCAGGCGCGCGTCGCAACCGCACCAGCTCGCCGGTGATGGTGACCTCGGAGGGAAGGGGCGCGAAGAAGAAGATGGCCCCGACGATGCGTGCGGCCGTCGTGTAGTTGGTCTGCTCGACCCGCGTGTTGATGAGGCCGTCAGCGCCTGCACGCCGTACCTGGCCTTCGACCTCGCTCACCGCCGCCTGGAGATCGGTGCCGGCCGGGTCGGCGAAGCCGAAGAGCAGCACGCCGCGGCGAGTCACTTGCACGATGCCGACGCTCTCGTAGGGCTCCTTGAGGCCTTCGGCGCTCACGAAGATCTGTCCCTGCGTCTGTTGGGTCGGCAGCGGCGCGAAGTTCACGGCAGTGCAGGCGCTGAGCCCGAACAGCAGGAGCACGTGGACCGGAATGCGCATGAGCCCTCCTCGCAAGAACGCCGACGGGCGCACTCTCGCCTCAAGCGCGCGTCGCTCCAAGGTGATTCCGCGTCGAGCGCCCCGGGGCACGGCCGGCCATCGGGTCGCCCATGGCAACGGGAGCGCGTCTTGCCCAGCCCTTCGTTCGACGTCACAGCGGGCAGCTTCGAGCGCGGCGGAGGACCGGCGCCGCTGAGACCCATCGGTGAAGACCCCCACGAGCCGGGTGCGTCGATGTTCGTCCTTCGCGCTCGGTTGGTGAATGACGCGATGGCTTCGCGCGCCTCGGAAACACGGGCCGAAGCGGCCAACGCCCCGGGTGCTCCACGCCCTTCACTGCCCAGGCGTCACTGAGGCGAAGGGGGCACCCCGTCGGGCAGGCGTGGCGCTTCCGGGGGCCGCGTCAGGGCTTTCGGCGTCGGCTTGTGAATCCACTCCGCTTTGGGCTGCTCCGCCGGCGCCATGATGGAGGCCACCATCAACCCGATGGCGATCATCGCCAGCACCAGGAAGACGAGCGCGCGCCCATCGATGGGGAGTCGGGGAAAGCGGCCGCGGGCCTTCTGGATCTCGGCGATCAACGTCCCGATGCGCAGGGTCGCGGAGTCGTCGGGCTTCAAGACGAGCGCGAAGCCCTCGGGCGATTCCTTCACCCGGCCTTCCTGCACCAGCTCGCTGAACGTCTTCGCCGAGTCTCCGTGCGACGAGAGCTCTCCCTCGACGCCAGGAGTGAAGCGCAGCTCGAGGCCCTCGGGTGTCCACGTCAGGACGGCGCGGGCCGTGGAGCCGATCGCCACGTCGTCCTCTGGCCCATCACCCAGCTTGAGCGTGGTTCGGCCCCGGCCATCGAGCACCTCGGCCGTGAGTCGACGGCTGCCCCAGCGCAGGCGCGCTTCCCAGGCAGAGTCTGGTGCAGCGAGGGTCTTCATCGGGAGGCGGCGTTCGTAACGCCCGGGGCGCGGGCTGTCATCCCTCAGGCGAAACACACTGCTGGGAAAAGACGACGGCCGGTGCTTCCAGAAGAGGAGGCACCGGCCGCGCCGAAAACAACAGCAGCGAAGAAGGCGTTACTTCTTCTTCAGCTCTTCATCGATGACGGCCTTGAAGGCGTCGATCGGCTGGGCGCCGACGAGCTGGCGGCCGTTGATGAAGAACGTCGGGGTGCCGTTGGCGCCCACGCGCATGCCTTCGTTCGAGTCGTCGGTGATGTACTTGTCGAACTTGTTCGAATCGAGCGCCGAGCGGAACTTGCCCATGTCGAGCTTGAGCTCCTCGGCGTAGCGCTCGAGGGCCGGGCGATCGAGGGCCTGCTGGTTCGCGAAGAGCTTGTCGTGCATCTCCCAGAACTTGCCCTGCTCGTGCGCGGCCATCGACGCCATGGCGGCCGGCTTGGCGTTGTTGTGGAACGGCAGGGGCTGGTGCTTGAAGACGATCTTCAGCTTGCCCGGGTACTGCTTCTCGAGGTCGTGCATCGTGGGGACGACGCGCGAGCAGAACGGGCACTGGAAGTCCGAGAACGCGACGATCGTGACGGGCGCGTTCTTCGGGCCGCTGGCCGGGGCGCCGACGATGTTGATGTCGTTGACGATCTTCTGGGGCTCGGGAGCGCCCGGAGCCGCCGCCGGAGGCGCCTTGCCGGCTTCCTTCTGCAGCTCGGCGTACACGTTCTCGAGCTTCACACCGCGCGCGAGCACCGCGTCGGCCTTCTTGATCTCTTCGTCGATCATGCCCTTGAACGCTTCGAAGGGCTGAGCGCCGACGAACTCGCGGCCGTTGATGAAGAACGTCGGGGTGCCGTTGGCGCCGACCGCCATACCGTCAGCGCTGTCGGCTTCGACCTTCTTGGCGAACTTGTTCGAGTCGAGCGCCGACTTGAACTTGCCCATGTCGAGGCCGAGTTCCTGCGCGTAGCGCTCGATGCTGGCGCGATCGAGGGCCTGCTGATTGGCGAAGAGCTTGTCGTGCATCGGCCAGAACTTGCCCTGCTCGTGGGCGGCCATGGACGCCTCGGCGGCGATCTTGGCGTTGTTGTGGAACGGCAGCGGCTGGTGACGGAAGGCGATACGAACGTCCTTCGCGTAGGTGTCTTCGATCTGCTTCATCGTGGGGACGACGCGCGAGCAGAACGGGCACTGGAAGTCCGACCAGGCGACGATCGTGACCTTGGCGAACTTGGCGCCACGGACCGGCGTGTCGTCAGGCACGTCGACCTTGCGGAGGGCGGCCGGGGGCGGCGCCGACGGCTGCGACGGCTGCGGCGCGGCGGGAGGCGCGGTGACGCCCTTCTCGATGATGCGCGCGTAGACCTGGTCGGCCGGCGTGCCCGACTTCACCATCTCCTGGGCCTTGCCGAGCTCGACGTCGATGATGCGCTTGAAGGCGTCGATGGGCTGCGCGCCCGAGAGCTTCTTGCCGTTGATGAAGAAGGCCGGGGTGCCGGTCGCGCCGAGCGAGGTGGCGAGCGCCTGCTCCTTGTCGATCTGCGCGGCGAACTTCGGGCTCTGCATGTCGGCCTTCCACTTGTCGACGTTCAGGCCGATCTCGCGGGCGTACTGCTCGAGGTTCGAGTCCTCGAGGCCCTGCTGATTGGCGAACATCTTGTCGTGCATCTCCCAGTACTTGCCCTGCTCACCGGCCGAGAGGGCCGCCAGCGCCGCCGGCTTGGCGCGGTTGTGGAACGAGAGCGGGTTCTGCTTCATCACGACGCGGAGCTTCTCGCCGTAATCCTTCTGGAGCTGCACGACCGTGTTGTGGCCGCGGCTGCAGAACGGGCACTGGTAGTCGGAGAACTCGACGATGGTGACGAGGGCCGAGGTGGCGCCCTTGCTGGCAGACTCTTCGAGGGGAACGCGGAAGGTCGTCTCATCGCCGCCCGGAGCACCGGAGGGACGCGAGGGGGAGGGGTTGGACGGCGACGGCGCGACGGCGACCGTGTTGCTGCCGCCATTGGACGAGCTCTTGAACATCGAACCGACGGCGAAACCTACGACGCCGCCGACGATGAGGGCGATGATGACTGAGGGCTTCATGGGTGTTTGGACTCCCCTTGGTGGTGTAAACGCGCGCGTCCTGTAGCAAACGCGCGACGTGAGGTGCAATGCCAACTGCTCATGACGCTCCCCGGCTGGAAGTTTCAGCCTTCCTGGTCGACGCCAGGGGCAAACCGTGTCCGGTGCCGATCATCGAGCTGGCCAAGGCCCTCAGGCTGCACCCGCGCGTGGAGCTGTGGGCGGACGACCCGGCGGCCGCGGGCGACCTGAAGACGTTCTGCGAGGCGACCCGTCGGGTGACGGAGCAGGTCGATCGGGCTGGCTTTCTCCGGGCCGTCGTCCGGGGCCACGTCGACCCAGCGAGCTAGGAAGACCCCACCACGCTGGAGTCCTGTGCCTGTGTCAGTACACTTGGCGTGACTGCTGCAGAAACGCTCGGCTTCCTGATTCTTGAAAGAGGTCCGCGCATGGGTGACGGGGGTTCATCGAGGGGTTTCGCATTGATGACCGATCAGGATGTCGAGCTGTCCCGGCGTGAGGCGGAGCAGGCCCAGGAGGAGGCGAACCTGCACGCCGAGCTCACCCGCATCATGGCGGCCACGCTCGACTACGAGCGCCGCGTGAAGCACCTGAAGAACGCAGTCGCCGAAGCCGAGCTGAACGGCGCGAGCGATGGGCATTTGTCGGAGCGCGCTCGCACGTTGTCGGTGCCGACGCTCGATGCCGAGGGCGCCTTCTCTCCAGCCCGCGAGCAGCGGGTGCAGGCGCTCGCGTCGAGGCACCAGGCGATCGCCGAGGTCCGTCAGCGCATCACGGCGTTCCGCGCGCAGATCGCCCAGCTCGGCCAGACGCTCACCACCGACGAGAAGCTCGTGCAGCGGGTGGTGACGCAGGCGAAGCAGGCGGCGGCGGCTCAGGCGCAGGCAGCGCTCGCCACCGAAGAGGCGCTCGGCGCGACGATGATCTCAGCGGCTCCGGTTCCGGGGTTGAGGCAGCGCGCGGCAACACAGCCCCCGGTCGCGGCGCCAACGAAGGCCTCGTCGGCCGCAGCGGTCGCCGCAGCAGCGAAGCGTCAGTCGCCTCGCGTGCGCATGCAGGCGCAGGTCGACTTCGAGAGCGACGACAACTTCTTCAACGGCTTCTCGGCCAACATCTCTGACGGCGGCGTCTTCGTGGCGACGGTGAACGTGCTGCCGCTCGGCACCAGCGTCGACATCGGCTTCACGCTGCCGACGGGCGAGCGCATCGAGTGCAAGGGCGTCGTTCGCTGGGTGCGCGAGATCGACGACAAACAGCCAGACGTCTTCCCGGGCATGGGCGTGCAGTTCGTCGATCTCGAGGACCGAAGCGCCCAGGCGATCGAGAGCTTCATTCAGCAGCGCGAGCCGATGTTCTACGTCGAGTAACCGGCCCGTCAGGTGAGCTGGAGGACCTTCTCTTCCAGCTTCTTGCCGCGCCACACCGTGAGGAACAGCACGTTGCGCTGGGCGAGCAGGCCCACCACGCGGGTGATGATCTCTTCGGGCTGAACGGCCTGCCCGTCGAAGGTCACGCAGAGCACCTTGTTGGCCTCGAGCCGCGCATCCTTCACGCCTGACTGGGCCTTCACCTCGAGCAGCGGCACGTCGCCCTTCGCGATCTGCACGCGGAACTCGGCGAGCTGGCCGGTGAGCTCGGACATCGACATGGCGCTGATCAGCTTGCCCTTGTCGAGAATGGCGCTCGCGTCGCAGAGCTCTTCGAGTTCCTGCAGGTTGTGGCTCGAGACGACCACCGTGTGCTGGCCCTTCAACTCGCGAATGATGCCGCGCACCGACGCAGCGATCTTCGGGTCGAGGCCGGCCGTGGGCTCGTCGAGGAAGATGACGGGAGGGCTGCCCATCAGCGCCTGGGCCATCGACACGCGCTTGGCCATGCCGTGCGAGAGCTGGTTGGCGAAGAGGCTCCACGTCTCGGGGAGCTGCACCTTCTCGAGCACCCGCTTCGCTTCCTGTTCGGCGTTCGGCAGGCCCGAGAGCTGGCCGTAGTACGTGAGCAGCGCGCCCACCGGCCACGACGGCGGAAGGATCGCGTCTTGCGGCAGCACGCCGACCTTCCCCTTGAGCGCGCCGGGCTCGAACGGGTCAGCCCCGAGAATGCGGATGTTCCCGGTGGTGGGGAACAGGTACCCGCACATCATCGAGAACGTCGTCGTCTTGCCGGCGCCGTTGGGGCCGATGAGGCCGTAGGTGTGGCCCTCTTGCACCTCGAACGACACCTCGTCGACGGCGCGCTTGGGGCCGAAGTGCTTCGAGAGCTTCTCCAGACGAATCGCGGGCTGGCTCACAGGTCCCTCTTCTTCAGCGCGAGCTGGGCGAGGCCGAGGAACACCAGCGCGTAGCCGACATGCATCAGCGCGGCGGTGAGGAAGCGGACCCAGTCGGGGTGGAGGAGATCTTGTCCGAAGTGCCACACCGAGAAGTAGCGCGAATAGGCCATCACGCTCTCGTCCTTGATGAGCGAGGTGAGCGTCGACTCGGCGGCGACTTCGCCCGGCAGCCGGTACCACTCACCGATGAGCGCGATGAACCAGATGCCGAAGAGCACCATGATGTTCAGGACCAGGCTGACGGCGCCGTTCTTGACGATCGCGCTGCACAGCGTGGTGAGCGCCAGGTAGGCGAGGGCGAGCACGAACGACGACACCAGCAAGCGCAGGGTCCAGATGGCGATGTCTTTGGCGGCGAAGTCGGCGTTGAGCAGCCGCGCCACCAGCACCATCAGCAAGGTGCAGACGAACATCAGCGCCGTGAAGATGGTCACCTGCGAGGCGAACTTGCCCAGGATGAGGTTGTTGCGCTTGAGCCGAACCACCAGGAACCGGATGGATTTGGGCCCCATCTCTCCAGCGAGCTGATCGAACCCCATCAACGCGACGAACAGCGGCACGAAGCGCAGGGTCAGCTTGAAGACGACCAGCAGCACCACCGGCAACGTCAGCAACGACTCGAGCATCTCTTCGTCGTCGCTGATGAAGACCGAGAGGAACTGCTTCTTGCCCTCGTTGAACTGCTCCTTGGCTTTGGCGTCGTTGAGATCGATGCCCGCCGTCTTCGCCTGCTCTTCGACCTTGGCGTTGATCTGCCGGTTGAAGAAGCCGACGACGCTCAAGGCGAGGCCGACGAACATCATGAACAGCAGCAGGAGCACCACCACGCGCCCAGATCGGGTGGCCCGCACCGTCTCGCCCCGCCACACTGCGCCAATCTCTTGAAGGTCCGTCACGCGCGGCTGCATAGCCCGCAGGACCATCGATGTGCTGCACATTCGCGCGGGTAGGGCGGCGGCCTTGTCATCGGTGGTGCGCTGGGCGAAAGCTGCGGCCACGTGAAGTTCTTCCTGTTTCTGGTGCTCCTCGGAGCGCCTGCCCTCGCAGCCGATGGTGAAGACGACAACGTCGAGCTCGATGTGCCCAGTCGTCTGTCCGCGCCGCCGTTGGCGACGGTGGCTTCGATTCCACCCGAGCGCGATCTGCTCAGCCGTGCGGTGGCGGTCGGCGGCTTCCTCTTCGTGGAGCACGAGGGCCAGCAACGCCAGCTCACCATCGACGCGACGTTGCAGCGCCAGCTCACCGAGGTGCTCCAGAACTACCAGACGCCGTACGCCGCGGTGGTGGCCATCGAGCCTTCGACGGGCAGGGTGCTGGCCATGGCGGAGCACAGCGAGGTCGACCCCGGCCTGCGAGGGCTTTCGACGCGCGCGCTGTACCCGGCGGCGAGCATCTTCAAGATCGTCACCGCGGCGGCGCTGCTCGACGTGGGCGTGTCCCCGGGAGAGGAACTCTGCGCGTACGGCGGTAAGCGCAAGGTGACCGAGTCGCAGCTGCTCGACACCGAAAAAGACACCCGCTGCCTCACCATGGCGCGCGCGCTCGCCGTCAGCGCCAACGTCATCTTCGCGAAGTTCACCTCGCGCTACCTGGACGCCGAGAAGCTCAAAGTGGCGGCGCGCGCGTTTCACTTCAACGTGCCGTTCCGGTTCCCCGTGCCCACCGACATGTCGCTCGCCTCGGTGCCCCAGGACACGATGCAGCTCGCGCTCACCGGCGCCGGGTTCGGAGACGTCTACCTGTCACCGCTCCACGGCGCGTCGCTCGCGTCGGTCGCGGCGAACAAGGGCCTGTGGCGGCCGCCGGTGCTCTTCGAAGGCGAGCCCGCGGTGGTGCCCGCCGAGCGTGTGGTGTCGGAGGACGTCGCGGCGGCGCTCACGTCGATGATGGAAGAGACCGTCACCGACGGCACCGCGCGGCGCATCTTTCACGAGCGGGGCATGGGCGTGCCGGGAGCCGTGGGGAAGACGGGCTCGCTCGCCGACAAGACGCCGTTCCGCGACTACACGTGGTTCGTTGGCTTCGCTCCCAGAGAGAACCCGCGGGTCGCCGTCGCCGCCGTGATCGTGAATGATCCACACTGGCGAATTCGCGCGACGTGGCTGGGCCGTGAGGCGATGCGGTTGTTCCTGACGAAGTCGCGCTGAGCCGTCGTCGCCGTATATTCCTTGACGGGAATATGCTCCGATTGGTATGTACGGTCGTATGCACGCGACCTTCGCAGCGCTCGCCGAGCCCAACCGGTTTCGAATCGTCGAGCTGCTCCGCGCTGGCGCCAGGCCCGTCAACGACATCGGCGACAGGCTCGCGCTCGCGCAGCCGCAGGTGAGCAAACACCTTCGGGTGCTCAAAGAGGCGGGGCTGGTCGAGGTCGAAGCGCGCGCGCAGCAGCGCCTGTACGCGCTCCAACCTGCGCCGCTCAAAGCGCTCGATCGCTGGCTCGAGAAGTACCGGGCGCTGTGGGTCGAGCGGTTCGAGCAACTCGACGACGTCATCGATGAGCTTCACACCAGGGAGCGACACCATGAGCGCAGGAAGAAATGAGACGACGTTGAAGCTGGTGGGCGACCGCGAGCTCGAGATCACCCGGCTGTTCCGTGCGCCGCCTCGCGTCGTCTTCGAGGCGTGGACGAAGGCCGAGCTGGTGTCACGGTGGTGGGCGCCGAAGTCGCGCGCTGAGCTCGTCGAGTGCACGGCTGACGTGCGCACCGGCGGCAGCTATCGCTACGTGCTGCGAAACCTCGGCGGCGGAGACACGTTTGCGTTCTCGGGCAGGTACCTCGAGGTCAGTCCCCACTCGCGGCTCGTCTACACGCACGTCTTCGAGCCGATGGCGCAGTTCGGGAGCTGCACGATCACCGTCACCCTCGAGGCGCGCGGCGATTCGACCCTGCTGGTGTCTCGCGAGGCGTACTCGTCGGCTGAGCTGCGGGCGACGGTGCTGGAGACCGGCATGGAGCCCGGCATGCGCGAGGCGATGGATCAATTCGAGGAGCTGGTCGTGGGGTTGCTCGGCGGAGCCGGCGCATGACGGCGTTTCCGCTCGGGCTCTGCGCGCTCCTCTGGCTGCGAGATCCGCAGCTCCGTTCGGTGCTCCCGCTGCGGGCCTGAACGACTACAGCTGGACCCAGCCCTGGGCGCGAAACCTGTCGAGGTAGGTGAGCGCCTCGAACTCCCGCAGCGGCGCCACGCGGACGATCGCCTCGAGCTCGCGTTTCCCGTCGACGCGCGAGAGCAGGTACCGCTCCGGGGCCGAGAGGTTGAGGGCGCCGAGCCGGTCGGTGCCGATGGTCGTCGACGGCACCAGCCGCTTCGCCATCAGATCGGCGCGCAGCTGCGGGTGCCAGGCCGACTCGATCTGCTTGAGGAGCAGCGTCGCGTCGAGCGTCGGCACCAGCAGGTTGGAGCGCCGCGCCACCGAGTACGCGTCACGGAAGTTCGACTGCGCGAAGAAGGCCCGGGCGTTGTGGAGCAGCTGCTCTGGCGACGGGCTGTCACCCAGGCCGAGATCGACGTCGATGGCGAAGTCCACCTCGGGCTCGGCGCGTGGAGGCCTCACCACGATCGCCCCCATCGCGTGCAGGGCGTACAGCCGCTGGTAGAGGAAGAAGTCGGTGGCGTGCAGCCCCAGCGCGAGCTCTTCGAGCGTGCGGCCCGACTCGATGCCCTTGAGCAGCTTCAGGTCGAGCGAGCCCTTGCGCGGCGTCATCTCGAGCAGCTCTTCCTTCACCTCGAGCGTGCAGCGCGGCGACGGGAAGACGGTGCGAATCTGCTCCCAAGCCTGCGCGCGGAAGTCGGCTTCTTTGTACACGTCCATCAGCGACACGCGCACGTCGAGGCCGTCTGCCGGCATCTTCGGGAGCTCGGGCACGAAGTCGAACATGCCGCCCTTCCACTCGCAGGCTTCGTGCAGCGTCTCGCGGAACTTCGTCGCCAGCGCCGCGATGACGACGTCTTCTTTCACCAGGCCGATCATCACCAGAATGCGGCCGAGGAAGACCTTCGTCTCCTGCTGGGTCTGCCAGGCCTTGTTGAACTGCTCCTCGGTGATGTGGCCCATGTTGATGAGGAACTGGCCCAGGTACTCGCGCGGCAGGTTCGACGAGGCGTTGATGATGCGCCCGCCCTCGAGGTGCACCTGCTTCTTCACGCCCTCACGCTCGAGGACCAGCACGCCGGTCGCGAGGCGATTGGCGAGATAGACGATGAGATCCTTCAGCGACATCGTCTCGAAGTCGCCCGACAGCCCGCGGTGGCTCACGGGTTTGATTCCACGCGAAACGCGCGCGCCCCTCAATGGTTGGTTCACCAGAGAGAACGGCGCCATGACGGCGATTGGAGGAGCAGAACCCACAGCGGCACCCTGAAAGTGATTGAACGACGGTCTGCTGACAGATGCCGCGAAGGCTCCATCAGCTTCCCAGCGCACCAACGGCCATGTGGTAGCAGGTCGGCATGTCGACGGCGGCGAGCCTGAGCCTCGTGGTGTACCGCAAGCCCGGGTGCTCGCTGTGCGACGAAGCTGATGAGGTGCTCCACGACGCGCGCGAGAAGTGGCGCTACACGCTGGAAGCGCGGAACATCCTCGAGCGAGACGACTGGTTCTCGAAGTACCGCTACCGGGTGCCGGTGGTGGTGGTGAATGGAATCGAGCGCCTCGAGCTGAGGTTCTCGGCAGACGAGTTGGACGCGGCGCTGACCGCCGCACAGGAGTCGCATTCGTGAGTGTCGTCGACGATCCCCCCATCACTGCCTTCCGCCAGGTGCCGCGCACCGGCGTCATCTTCGTCACCACCGAAGCGCAGCGTCTCGGCTTCAGCCCGAAGCACCCCGACTGGTGCAACCTGGGCCAGGGGCAGCCTGAGACGGGCGACCTGCCGGGCGCTCCGCCGCGCGTGCACACGATTCCGGTCGACGTCGACGATCAGGAGTACGCGCCGGTGCAGGGCCTGTTCGAGCTGCGCGAGGCCGTCGCGAAGCTCTACAACCGGCTCTACCGCAAGGGGAAGAAGTCGCAGTACGGGCCTGAGAACGTGAGCATCTCGGGTGGCGGTCGCACCTCACTCACGCGCGCCGCGGCGGCCCTGGGGCACATCAACCTCGGCCACTTCCTGCCGGACTACACCGCGTACGAAGAGCTCCTCGACATCTTCAAGGCGTTCACGCCCATCCCCATCCTCCTCGAGGGCGATCGTGGTTACGCGTTCTCGGCCGACGATCTGCGCCGCGAGGTGCTGGGTCGCGGGCTGTCGGCGGTGCTGCTGTCGAACCCCTGCAACCCGACCGGCAAGGTGGTGCAGGGCAAAGAGCTCGAGAAGTGGGTCGAGGTCTCGCGCGAGCTCGACTGCACCCTGCTGATGGACGAGTTCTATTCGCACTACATCTGGAACAGCCCGCCGGGCGTGCTGCCGGTCGAGAGCGCCGCGCGGTACGTCGAAGACGTCAATCGTGATCCCATCGTCTTGTTCGACGGGCTCACCAAGAACTGGCGCTACCCGGGCTGGCGCGTGACGTGGACGATCGGGCCTCGGCAGGTGATCGACGCGGTCGCCTCGGCGGGCAGCTTCCTCGACGGCGGCGGCAACAAGCCGGTGCAGCGCGCGGCGATTCCTCTGCTCGACGAGGCCTTCGTGGTGCAGGAGACGATGGCGCTCCACAAGGCGTTCCTCGAGAAGCGCGATCGGTTGTTGTCGGGCCTGCTGCGCCTGGGCATTCGCGCCGATCGTTCTCCCGACGGCACGTTCTACGTCTGGGGCAACGTCGCGCAGCTGCCCGCGCCGCTCAACGACGGCATGGGCTTCTTCCGCGCCGCTCTCGAGAAGAAGGTCATCACGGTGCCGGGAGAGTTCTTCGACGTGAACCCCGGCAAACGCCGCGCCGCCCGCGCCAGCCGCTTCCGCCAGTACGTGCGCTTCAGCTTCGGCCCGTCGATGGCCACGCTCGAGACGGCGCTCGGTCGATTGGAGCAGCTGGTGACCGACGCGATGAAGGCGGCCTGATACCGTCAGCTCCGTGCAGGCCTGTCCTTTCTGCGGCACCACGGTGAGCCTCTCGGACGAGATCTGTCCGACGTGCATGGGCACCTTGCCGACGGCGCCGCCGAAACCCAGAGCCCGGACGACGACGAGCGCGCTGCTGTCGACGCCCCCGAAGAAGAAGGTCGACTTCTCCGATCAGTCGACCGACGCCCAGGCGCCGGTGCTGCAGTCGCTGGTGATGACGCCCGACGAGGCGGTGCACTGCTCCATCCACCCGCGGGCCACCGCGAGAGGGCAGTGCTCGGTCTGCCATGAGCCGGCGTGCGAGATCTGCCTGTCACACCGGGGCGTGTGCCCGTCGTGCCGGCGCCAGCGTGCGCCTGCGCAGATCGTCGAGCTGTCTCGCGACATCGGCGTCTTCACCCTGCTGGCGGGGCTGAGCCTGTTTGGCTCCGCGGCCTGGCAGGTGCTCGACACCACGGTGCTCGACACCGACCCTCGTCGCACTGCGGTCGCCGTCTTGCTGGGCGCGCTGCACCTGCTGTTCGGCCCGGTCGTCTGGAGCCGCCGTCACTTCGGGCTCGCGATCGCCTGTACGGGCGTGGTGCTGATGGGCGTGACGGTGCCGATCCTCGGCGGTGAGCCCTGGTGGATGGCGCTGGTGCGGTTGGGGCTGGCGATGCTGCTGGCGTGGCGCTCGCTCGGCATCAAGCGGCAGCTCGACGAGCTCTACCTGGCGCTCGATCGGGCCGAGTAGGGGCTACTTCGACGCGGGGCCGCCGATGAGGCCCTTGATGACGTCGATGGTCGCGGCGTCGCCCTTGTGCACGAAGCCCAGCACGCCGCACTCGGTGGCCCGCGTCTTCAGCTTGTCGCCGGTCAGCTTCGAGTGGAGCACCAGCGGAACGTGGCCCAGACCGTTCTTGCGCAGCGCCTCGACGATGAAATGACCCGAGATCGAGATGAGCTCGCTCTCGAGCAGAATGAGATCGGCCGGCACCCGGCGCAGCGTGGCCGCGACCAGCATCGGGTTGTCCAGTACGTGGGCCTCGTAGCCGGCGCGCTCGAGCTGCTGCCGCGTGAACTCGAGCGAGGCGTGATCGTCGTCGACGACCAGCACGCGCCGCTTCCGGCTGGCCACCATCGGCGGAGCGGCCGTCACGCCCTGGCAGACCTCCGAGGTCCACGCGGCGAGCTTCTCGACCGACAACGCGACGTCGGTCGCGCCCACCTCGAGCGCGGCGCGCGGCATGCCCCAGACGATGCAGCTCTGCCGGTCCTGCACGGCCGTGCGCGCGCCCATACGCCGCATGCGCAAGAGCCCCTGCGCGCCGTCGTCGCCCATGCCGGTGAGCAACACGCCGACGCCGCGGCCCTTGAGCGCGGTGGCCATCGAGAAGAACAGGCTGTCGACCGAAGGAGAGATGAGCTGGCCCGGCGGCGGGTTGAGCAGCTTCACGGTCAGGTTCTCGCGAACGAAGAGCTCCTGGCGGGGCGGGGCGACGCAGATGGTGCCGGGCACCAGCGGCATGTCGACGGTGCCGGCGATGACGCGCCGCCGCGTGGAGTCGGCGAGGAAGCGCACGAAGCTCTCGAAGAAGTCCTCGGCCATGTGCTGCACGACGACGATGGGCAGCGGGAAGTCTGCGGGCAGCTCGCTGAAGAACTTCGAGAGCGCGCGTGGGCCACCGGTCGAGGCGCCGACACCCAGCAGCTGCGGCGTCTCTTTGGTGATCGGAATCGACGGCGTCGAGCCCTGCTGCGCCGGCGTGTCGGCGGTGAGGCCTTCTTCGCCGAGGCGTCGAATGCGCTCGGCGAAGCGCCGCACGTCGTCTGGCCCCTGACCGAACACCGACGACTTCGGCACCAGCTCGAGCGCGCCGCGGCTCAGGGCTTCGTAGTTGTAGTCGACGACGCCGACCGAGCTGCGCTCGCTGATCACCACGATCGGCGTGGGCCGATCTCGCATGATGACCTCGATCGCCTTGAGGCCGCCCATGCCTGGCATCTGCAGATCCATCGTCACCAGATCGGGCGCCAGCGCGCGCACCAGCTCGATCGATTCCTCACCCGTCTTCGCTTCACCGACCACCTTGAGGCGTGGGTCGAGCTCGAGCGTGCGCCGCAACGTCTCGCGCGTCAGCGCAGAGTCATCGACGACGAGGATTCGAATCGGTGCAACCATGAGTCCTGTCGTCAGTTCCGCATGCAGGTGATGTAGGGCCCGTCGAGGGTGACGTCGGGAGAGATCAGCGTCTGGGTGAGGGTACAACTTCCCCCTTGCGGCGTATCGATTCGAATCCGGCCGCGGCTCCCTCCACCGCCACCACCAGCAGGGTTGTTGCCGCCCCCAGTGGTTCCCGCGGTGCCGCCGTCGGGGAGCGAGGTGCCCGCGCCCCCGTGCCCGCCGTTGCCTCCGCAGCAGTTTCCGCCCGAGCCTCCAGCCGCGACGGCCGTGCTCCGGAGCGCGCCGTCAGCGCCGCGGTTGCCGGGCGCGTTCATGCTGCCCTGACGCGTGCCGCCTTCGCCGCCCCCGCCGCCGTTGGCCGTGAGGAACGCGTTGAGGCCGATCACGGTGAAGGCTTGAAGCAGAATCGCGCCGCCTGAACCGCCGCCGCCGCCCGCCGTGGCCGCGGTGCCCGCCGTGAGGCCGCCGGGGCCACCGAGGCCTGGCGCGGTGATGCCTCCGTCGAGCAGGCGCAGGGTGCCGCGCACCGTCAGCTGGAGCCCTCCGCCACCGACGCCAGCGTCGACGCCCATGAACCCGAGCCCGGCGCTGCAGCCGCCGCGCAGGGGCCGCACGGTCTCGGTGCCGTTGGAAGCGCCGCCGTTCGGGGTCACGCTTCTGCCGCCGCTGCCGCCCTGGTCGAGGAAGCCGCCCCCTCCGCCGCCTTCGGTCGTGCCACCGGTGCCGCCCACTCCGCACAGGGACGAGTCCGCGCCCGCGCCGGGGAAGAGGCGGTTGATGGGCCGCAGGTTGATGATCCCCTCGAGGTCGGCGTCACCGTGCACCAGCATCGCGACCGGGCGGCGGCCCACGAAGCGCAGCGTGACGTTCGGTTCGATGCGGAGCCGGGTGCCGGAGAACACGATCACCTCGGGCCCGCTCACCTGCTGCGAGAGCGCGGTCGGTTGAAGCTGGGCTGGCCACGGGCACGTCGCTCCGCCCGCCGGAGGGATGAAGGCCGCGCCCGCGTCGCCGGGGCTCGTGTCCCACGCGTACGTGCACGCGCCGCCATCGTTGACGAAGGTGAGGGGCCTCGTGGGCCAGGGCAGCCGCGCCGCCTGCACGTTTTCGGCGCGAAGGAACGGCTGACACTCTCCGTTGGCGTAGCAGACGTTCAGGCCACCGCAGCTGGTCGTCACGAGCGTCGGGTCGACCTCGAAGGCGCAGCCACCATCGCTGGCGCACAGGTTGAGGCTGCGAAGGCAGGGCGGCGCGACGCAGCTCGCGTACGTGGGCAGACAGACCCCCGCGTCGGAGCAGAGGCCGTCGCGCGTGCACGACAGGCCCGCATCGCACGGTTGTTGTGGCGCGCAGCCCGTCATCGGCACGCAGCGCCCGCCACTGCAGAGACCGCCGTCACACGCCGTCGAGGACATTCGGTCACCTCGATCGCAGGTGCCGTTCGGAAGACAGGTGGCGAACTGGCACTCCTGGGTCGTCGAGCAGTTCGTCAGATCGCAGACGCCAGCGTCGATGGGCCCGGCGTCGGGTTCACCAGCATCGGGTTCGCCAGCGTCGGGAGTGCCTGCGTCGACGCCCGCGTCCATCGGCACGCCGCCGTCTCTCGCCTGTCGCGGAAACCGGAACTCCAGCGGCGTCTCGAAGGGCGGGGGCCCGAGCTCGGCTTCCTGCGCTGGAAGGGTGATGAACGGCAGCCCCGTGCAGCCAGGCGTGGCGTAGCCCTTCACGGTGATGCGAAGGCGGCCGGTCAGGCTGGTTGTCTCGGCGATGCCGACGTGCAGCACGGGGCGGTCGGCGACGTCGGTCTGGCCGGTGAGCACCGTGTTGGTGTCGAGCGCCTGCGCGACGACCTCGACGCAGGCGACGTTCGAGCCTTCGTCGACCGTCACCACCACGCGCATGCCGCCGAGGAGCTCGGGTGGTTTGCAGGCGCCGACCAGCAACACGGCGACGAGCAGGGCAGGGCGACGCATCCGATCGCGCAGACTAGCTGCGTCTCATCGAGACCGCGAACGACTGCTACAGGCGTGCAGCAGCAGAGTGGGAAAATTCCCCTGTCAGCCCGAGCCCGTAAGGTGGCTGGCAATGAAGAAGGACGATCGACAGCTCCAGTTGCCGCTGCACGCCGCACCGAAGCTCCGGGTCATCAACGGGCTGGGCCAGAAGCAGGAAGAGCCGCTCGCCGATCGTGACGCCGTCGCGCGGGTGTTGATCGAAGCGGGCGCCGACATGCTCCTGCGCCGCATCAGCCCGGAGCGCGCCGAGGCCATCGAGAAAGAGGTCGACGAGATCCTCTCGCTGTTCGATCGCGTCGACAAGAACCCGATTCTGATGCCGGTGCTCAAGCGCAAGCTCGACGAGCTCGAGGGCCTGGTGCGCGAGACCCGGGAGAAGCGCCAGCAACGCCGTCGCCGCTGAAGGGAACTTTTCCCATCGCTCGTTTGATCAGCCAGAGCATGGGGCCTACCATCGAGGTTTGCTGAAGGAAGACCTGCGTGTCCCTCGAGACCTACGGCCGCTACCAGCTGCTGAAGAAGCTCGCCACCGGTGGCATGGCCCAGATCTATCTGGCGCGTCAGCTGGGCGTGCAGGGGTTCGAGAAGCTGTTGGTGGTGAAGCGAATTCTGCCCCACCTCGCTGAGAACGAAGACTTCATCACCATGTTCCTCGACGAGGCCCGCATCGCGGCGCGCCTCAACCACCCGAACGTGGTGCAGATCTTCGACCTCGGGCAGCAGGACGACACGTTCTACATCGCCATGGAGTACATCCACGGCGAGGACGTTCGCAAAGTCTGGAAGCAGGCGGAGCGGCAGGGCACGGCGATTCCGATTCCGCTGATCTGCCGCATCATCATCGAGTCGTGCTCGGGCCTCGACTACGCGCACAAGAAGGCCGACCCGGGTGGGCGGCCGCTGAACATCGTCCACCGCGACATCTCTCCGCAGAACATCCTCGTGTCGTTCGAGGGCGGCGTGAAGGTGGTGGACTTCGGCATCGCCAAGGCGGCCGATCAGGCGACCGTCACCAAGTCAGGCGTGCTCAAGGGCAAGTACTCGTACATGTCGCCCGAGCAGGCCCAGGGCAAGCCGGTCGACGCCCGCACCGACGTCTTCGCGCTCGGCGTGGTGCTGTACGAGCTGCTCACCGGCGCCCGGCTCTTCAAGCGTGCGAACGACATTCAGACGCTCAACGCCGTGACCGAGTGCAAGATCGAGCCGCCCTCGAACGTCGACGCGCGGCTGCCGAAGGATCTCGACCCGATCGTGATGCGGGCGCTCGCGAAGAACCGCGAAGATCGCTACCCCGACGCGCGCGAGATGCAGCAGGCGCTCGAAGACTGGGTGCTGAAGAACAAGCTGCCCTCGGGCTCGGTGCACCTCGCGGCCTTCATGCAGGACATCTACGCCGAACGCCTGGCGCGTGAAGCGGAAGAGGGCCGGCTCGAGTTCACCGAGTCGCAGGCAGACCAGTCGCGCAGCGAGCAGGTCGACAAGGCCACGCCCAACCGGCCGCCGAAGTCGCTCCGCACGCCGACGATCTCGAAGCAGGGGCCATCGACGAAGTCTGGGCGCAAGGAGGCGACACGGGCCGAGGCGGGGCGCTCGGGGCCGATCTCTCGCGCGAACGAGCTGCCGCTGGGCGCCGACGTCAAGCCGCCGCCGACCGAGAACAGCCTGCCCACTCAGCAAGGCGCGCCGTCGAAGGGGCCGCTGGTCGCCCTGGCGCTCGTGTTCGTGGTCGCCCTCGGGCTCGGTGGCTACGTCGCGTTTCGCCCGACGAGATCGCACGTCGTGATCACCTCGACGCCGTCGGGCGCGTCGGTGAGGGTCGATGGGAAGGCGATCGACTGCCGCACGCCCTGCACGCTGCCGTCGTTGCCGTCGGGCGATCACGCCGTCGAGCTGACGAAGGCGGGGTACACGCCGGGCACCACGCAGATCTCGGTGCCGTCGTCGGGTGAGGCGAACTTCGAGGTGACGCTGACGAAAGAGGCCACCGTTCAGCCGGCCGTCATCGTCGAGGTCGCTCTGACGATCACCAGCGAGCCCCCGGGCGCGGCAGTGACGATCGACGGCACGAAGCGCGGCGTCACGCCGTTGACCTTGAAGGTGCCACCGGGCGCGTCTGCGGCCGTCACGCTCGAGCTCGCGGGCCACCAGGGCGTCTCGGAGCGCGTCGAGGTGCCGAAGGATCAGGCTGAGTTCAGCAAGGCGTTCACGCTCAAGGCGGGCGAGAAGAAGGACCCGCTCGTCGTCACGAAGAAGGACCCCGTGAAGAAGGATCCGCTCGTCGTGAAAAAGGAGCCCGAGGTGCGGCCAGTCGGCTCAGGCACGGTGCGCTTCGTGGTGACGCCGTACGCGAACGTGGAGTGTCCTCCGTACAAGTTCGGCGACACGCCGTTCGGCGACAAGCAGATGGCCGCGGGTGACTACAAGTGCACGTTCACCAACGGCGAGCTGGGGAAGACGCTCACGAGGAGCGTCCACATCGATCCCGGTGAAGTGCAGAAGGTGAAAGTCACCTTCGAGTAGTCGTCGCGTCACTTCGCCAGGGCGTTGAGCTCACCGAGCTCCGAGGCGACGCTGCCGGGCACGTCGAGCCCGCCCCGGCTGGTGTACGCGAAATACGTGCGCTCGCTGAGCCGGTCGGCGCAGCGCCGGGCGAGGTCGGTCTTCGGGTTCTCCCGAATGCACGACTCGAGGGTGATCCACTCCAGCCGCCAGAGGAGCGGATCGGCGTTGGCGGCGCTGACGACGCCCAGCAGGTAGAGCGCCTCTCCGCGGAACGCCGCGGTCGGTTGGCGACGCAGGGCCTCTTGCAGGTAGCCCGCAGCGCGCAGGTGACTCACCAGCCTCGTGTCGTCAGGCGTGACGAAGTCCTCGACGCCCGCGAGCTCGATGAGGGCCTTTGCCTTCGAGACGAGCTGCGCCGGTGGCCGCTTCCGCGAGTCGAACTTCTCGAGCTGCCAGGACTTCGCCTCGATGAGCCAGCGCTTCATCTGGCGGGTGACGAAGCCGGGGAGCTCCTTTCGATCCTTGTGCTGCTCGAGCAACGAGATCGCGCGCTGCGGGTTGTCTTCACCTTGAATCGCGACCGACAACGCGAGCCGAATGGCCTCGGTCTGCTCGAAGGCCTCGACGTCGTTCTTGGGGGTGACGGCCAGCGCCTTGTTCCACTCGGTGAACGCCCGGTCGAATTGACGCGTCGAAGCGAAGAACGACGCGCGCTCGAGGCCCGTCAGAATGAGCGTGTCGCTGAGCGCCGCGTCGGCGGGAAACGAGCGATCGCTCGGCTGACGAACGTGGCAGCCGAAGCACAGCGCGGTGATGGAGCGCAGCCTGGCCCGGGCCGCCTCGACGTTGCGGTTCCGGAACTCGTCTTTCGCGTGGTTGAGCTCCCTCGCGAACAAAGTGGCGACGCCCGTCGCGGGGGCCTGGTTGGTGAAGAAGTGCTCCAGAGGAGACAGCACCTCGAGCGCAGCCCGGATCTGCGCGGCGTTGGCGGGGTCGCGGAAGGCCACCGGGCTGGCGATGAGGGGCTGGAGGCCGATGACGGCGCCCAGCGAGGCCTGCATCGAGGGTCTCAACGTCGTCGTGCCCGCGTCAGGGGATGGCGCGGCGACCAGAACCAGAGCGGTGAGCAGTGCGTGCATGGTGGCCTCCCTGGTCGACAGACTGCACCGTGCGCGCCAGTGCCACCTGCCCGCACAGGCGTGAGGCGGGGCGCATCGGCTGCGCGAGGCACGCCACCTCCGCAGGCTTCGCGCACGGCCCCGTGGCCGATTCGACCGTGCCGGGTCTTGGTCAGGTCGTCTTCACCGGCAGGGGAGCTTCACGTGCGCGTGGTGGTGCTGAAAGAGACGAAGGCCGGAGAACATCGGGTCGCGCAGACGCCTGAGACGGTCGCGAAGCTGGTGAAGGCTGGCGTCGAGGTGGTGATCGAAGCGGGCGCAGGCCTCGCGGCCGGCTTCGACGACGCCGCGTGGAAGGGCGCCACCGTCGCTCCCGACGCGAAGACTGCGCTCTCGGGTGCGCAGGTCGTGCTGTCGGTGCAGCCGGTGTCGGAGGCGCTGGTGCCGCACCTCTCGCGAGGCGCGTTGTTGATCTCGTTTCTGCCGTCAGCCCGCCGGCCAGCCCTCGCCGAGCGCGGCCTCGATGCCCTCGCGATGGAGAAGGTGCCCCGCACCACCCGCGGTCAAGCCGTCGACGCCCTCTCGAGTCAGGCGACGGTGGCTGGCTACAAGGCGGTGCTGCTGGGCGCGAGCCGGCTGCCTCGGCTGCTCCCCATGATGACGACCGCAGCCGGTACGCTCACGCCCGGCAAGGTGCTCGTGCTCGGTGCCGGCGTCGCGGGCCTTCAGGCCATCGCCACCGCGCACCGGCTCGGAGCGCAGGTCTCGGCCTTCGACGTTCGCGCCGCAGTGAAGGAGCAGGTGCAGTCACTTGGCGCGAAGTTCGTCGACATCGACGGCGTCGGGAGCGCCGAGGGCTCGGGTGGCTACGCGAAAGAGGTGGGCGCAGACGATCAGGCCCGCATCGTGTCGACGCTCGCGCGAGTCGTTCCGCTCGCCGACCTCGTCGTCAGCACGGCGCAGATCCCCGGCAGACCCGCCCCCAGGCTCATCACCGCCGACGCGGTGAAGGCAATGCGGCGTGGCTCGGTCATCGTCGATCTCGCGGCTGACACGGGCGGCAACTGCGAGCTGACCCAGGCAGGCGAAGAGGTCGTCACCGACAACGGCGTGCTCGTGCTCGGCCCTCGTGATCTCGCCGCCACCATGCCGCTCCACGCCAGCATGATGTTCGCGAAGAACGTGCTCACGCTGCTGCTCTTGTGCCTGAAAGACGGCGCGCTCTCCCTGCCGCTCGAGGACGAGCTGATCGCCGCGATGCTCGTCACCCATGGCGGCGTCGTTCGCCACGCCTGACCCTTCCCTGACTCGTCGTCGGAGCCCTTCATGACTCTCGCGGTCGCTGAGCTGTACGTCTTCGTCCTCGCTGGCTTCGTCGGCTTTCAGATCATCACCCGCGTGCCGCCGCTGCTGCACACGCCGCTGATGTCGGCGACCAACATGATCTCGGCCATCTCGCTGGTGGGCTCGCTCGTCGTGGCGGGCGCCGATCGCGGCACGCTCTCGACGGTGTTGGGCACCATCGCCGTGACTGCCGCCACCATCAACTTCGTCGGCGGGTACATCATCACCGATCGCATGTTGAAGATGTTCAGCGCGAAGAAGGCAGGCGCGAAGTGAGCGCCGAGGTCTTCGACGGTCGAACGGCGTTCGTCTCGTTCACGTACCTCGCGGCGTCGATCGCCTTCATTCTCGGCCTGCGCGGGCTGACGAAGCCCGAGACGGCGCGCCGTGGGTTGCAGCTGGCAGCGTTCGGCATGGTGGCGGCGATCGCCGGCACGCTCGTGAACCACGAGATCATCACCTACACGTGGTGCCTCGTCGGGTTGACGCTCGGCACTGCGCTGGGCTGGCCGCTGGGGCAGCGCGTGGCGATGACGCAGATGCCGCAGCGCATCGCCATCTCTCATCTCTTCGGGGCGCTCGCCGCCACGCTCGTCGGAGTCGCCGAGTACACGCACCACGTCTGGGGCCACCTCGAGCTCGGCCGCGCGCAGGTGCTGGCGTTGTCGTTCGAGGTGCTGTTCGGCGCGCTCACGGTGTCGGGCTCGTTCATGGCCTTCGGCAAGCTGCACGAGATCCTTCCGGGTCGCGGCATCACCTTCCCGATGCAGAACCTGGTGAACCTCACCATCTTCACCAGCTCGGTCGGGCTGATGGGCTACCTCGTCTACGAGCCGACCGCGTCGTGGGCCTTCTTCACCATGCTGGGCCTGTCGTTCCTCGCGGGCTTCATGATGGTGCTGCCGATCGGCGGCGCCGACATGCCCGTCGTCGTCTCGTTGCTCAACAGCTACGCCGGCCTCGCGGCGTCCGCGACGGGCTTCGCCCTGGGCAACGCGGTGCTCATCATCTGCGGAGCGCTCGACGGCGCGTCGGGCTTCCTCCTGTCGGTGCTGATGTCGAAGGCGATGAACCGCAGCTTCGGCAACGTGCTCTTCGGCGCCTTCGGCAGTCAGGTGAAGGCCGTGGCCGCCTCGTCCGCGAAGGGTGAGATGAAAGAGGTGTCGCTCGAAGACGCGGCCCTGGCGCTCCGGTACGCGCGCAGCGTGGTGGTGGTGCCAGGCTATGGGCTGGCCGTCGCGCAGGCGCAGAAGCTGGTCGGCGAGCTGGCCGAGCTGCTCGAGGGCCACGGCAACGACGTGAAGTACGCCATTCACCCCGTCGCCGGCCGCATGCCGGGCCACATGAACGTGCTGCTCGCCGAGGCGAACATCTCGTACGAGAAGATGGTCGAGATGGAGGACATCAACGAGAAGTTCTCTGAGGTCGACGTGGCGGTCGTCATCGGCGCCAACGACGTCGTGAACCCCGCGGCGAAGCGCGACCCCGGCAGCTCGATCTATGGAATGCCAGTGCTCAACGTCGATCAGGCGAAGCGCGTCATCGTGCTCAAGCGCGGCAAGGGCACGGGCTTCGCGGGCATCGAGAACGAGCTCTTCATCGACGAGCGCACCTCGCTGCTGTTCGGCGACGCGAAGGCCACGCTGCAGCGGTTGGTGACCGAGCTGAAGACACTATGACGGTCAGGCGGCTTTGCGCGGCGGGAGCGGGAAGAACGAGCTCGTCGATTCGACGTACTCCGTGTAGCCGGGGCGTTTCTTCATCGTCGACTCGAGCAGCGCGACGCCCGACACGCGGACCAGGAGGAACGTCATCAGGCCCGCCGAGGCGACGGTGTACCAGGCCCCGCTCGCGACGCCGAAGCAGGCCAGGCCCCACCAGACGACCGCGTCACCGAAGTAGTTGGGGTGGCGGGTGTAGCGCCAGATGCCCAGCGTCATCACCTGGCCCTTGTTGGATGCGTTGGCCTTGAAGCGTGCGAGCTGCAGATCGCCGATGGTCTCGAAGGCGACGCCGATGAGGACGATCGCTGCGCCGATCCAATCGAGCGGACCGAGCTCGCCTTTCGAGGTGATCGCGAACTGCACCGGCAGCGAGATGAGGCACATCAACACGCCCTGGAGGATGAACACCTGAAACAGGCTCCGGAGGGTCCAACGGGCACCGTGTTGGTTGCGCCAGACCACGTAGCGAGGGTCTTCCCCGCGGCCGTGGTTTCGCCACGTCAGGTAGATCGACAGCCGAAGACCCCAGAGCGTGACGAGGCCGGTGACGAGCGTGCCGCGTGGTGAGGCGCCAGAGAGACCCAGCGCGACCCACGCGATGATCACGAAGCCAGTGCCCCAGAAGAGGTCGACGATGCTGGCGTCTTTGAGGCGCAGAGAGAGCAGCCAGAGCAGGAAGACACAGCCGCCGATCGCCGCTGCGGTCAGCAGGAAGACGTTCATCCCGTGGCTCGCAGGGGCTCGGCGATGGGTTCGGTGGTGGTGAGCCAGGCGTCCATGCGCTCCCAGTGGTGCTGGAGCCAGGCGAGGCGTTCGTCGCGGGTGGCGGGAATGGTGGCGGCGGCTTCACGCCAGAAGCGGATGCTCACGGTGCGGTTGACGAGATCGCCGCTCCAGATCTCCTTGAAGCTGGAGAAGCCCTCGAGGCCGGTGTGGCCGACGAAGAGCACGTCGCACGCGGGCGCGGCGTCGAGCAGGGCGAGGGCTCCACCGGGGCGCGGCGGGAGCAGGTGCACGAGGCGGCTCGCGCGTTGGAGGGCGATGGGATCGTCTTTGAGCTTGTCCAGCGTGCGAGCGCGCTTGGTCGACGAGAAGCGCGTGCCTTCTGGGTAGAGCAGCACGCCGTCGGTGGCGCTCAAGCCGGCCTTGAGGTTGGCGACGGCGTCGAGCTCCTTCGCGGTGTCGGTGCCGTCGCGCGAGACGAAGTGGTTGGGCAGCCAGTGGCCGGCGACGTCGAGGCACGGGTCGACGAGGAGCTCCTTCTTGAGCACGTAGCGCAGCTCGAGCAGGTGCCGGTTCGCGAGGAACACGCCGGGGATGATGGTGTCGACGATGCTGGAGTGGCGGATGAAGACGAGCAGCGGGCCGGTGCGGACGAGCTCGTCGCCTTCGACCTCGAAGCGCAGGCCGTAGAGCGTGCGCACGAAGAAGAAGTGCATCGCGACGTAGCGGCGCTGCACGGGCCAGGTGCGGCGCGCGAGCTGGGCGTGCTGGCCGAGACAAAGCACCCAGAGCGTGAGGAGCTGCAGCAGGCCGAAGGTCTCGGTGAACAGGTAGGAGAGGAAGAAGGCGAACAGGCGCGTGGTGGGCAGCGTGCGCTTCTGTCGGAGCAGATCGAAGCCGAGCGCGAAGGTGAGCGCGAGCGGGGCGACGGCGAGGGCGAGCAGGAAGCCCAGCGTCACCGCGGGGATGGTGACGAGGCGTCGGCGAAGACGACGGAAGAAAAGCATCACTGCTCCGTACGGAGCAGACCGATTGATGTTGCGGTCATCCACGCGAGCCAGGCGGGGCCGGCGATGGCGAGCAATTTCGCGGCGTCAGCCGACATCCACTGGAAGGCGACGGGGAGCGAGATGATGCCCGCCGCCAGCGCGAGCCAGCGGAGCTTTCCCGGCTGCGCGAAGAAGGCGGCGATGAGGCCGATGGCGATGCAGCCGTTGAAGGTGGCGTCGAGGAGCAGCGTGAAGCGAAGAAACGCTTCGCCGATGGCGGCCGGGGCGGCGATGGCGACGAGTGGAGCGGGCGTGCCAGCCGCGTCGAGCAACGCTCCGAGGCCGATGAAGACGCCGGCGACGATGGCCGGGCCCGTGCGGAGCTTCGCGGCGAACCCGGCGGCGAAGGCAGCGATGGCGACCAGGCCGAAGGTGAAGGCGAAGGACGAGACGGCCGTGCGAATGGGGTACTGCGCGCAGCTCGCCAGCCAGCCGGGGACGTCGGCGGGCGAGTAGGGCGAGGTGAACGGCTGGAGCGCGACGACCGCCACCACGTTGAGGGCGACGCCGACGAGACCTGCGATGCCGATGGCGCGTGTGCTCCCGGTCATTGGGTCAGGGTAGTGCGCGCCTCGTCAGGAAAACGCCACGATTTCCTTCCTTGACGGCGCAGGCGCGATTCACGTATTGCGCAACGCACATCGCGGGGTGGAGCAGCCAGGTAGCTCGTCGGGCTCATAACCCGAAGGTCGCAGGTTCAAATCCTGCCCCCGCAACTGAAGAAAGACGCCCGGTTAGCCGCAAGGTTGACCGGGCGTCTGCATGTCTGGCGGCACATGCGCGGCGCGCGAGATTTCGCTATCCCTCCGCGAGCGTGGACCTCTACCAGCTCAAGACCTTCGTGGCCGTGGCCCAGGGCGGCAGCATCACGCGCGCCGCCGAGTTGGTGCACCTCTCTCAGCCTGCCGTCAGCGCACACATCAAGGCGCTCGAAGACGAGCTGGGGCTGGCGCTCTTCGATCGGACCTCGCGCGGCATGACGCTGACGGCCGATGGCAAGCGCCTGCTCACGCACGCCGAACAGACCATCGCCGCGCATCGCGAGCTGCTCGACGAAGCCGCACGCGCGCGGGGGAAACTCACTGGCCGGTTGACGCTGGCCGCTGGCAGCACCTCGAACCACGAAGCGATCGGTCGGCTGCTCAGCCGGCTCTCGGCGCGCTGCCCCGAAGTCGCGGTGACGCTCGAGCACCGGGCGTCGCTCGAGATCCTCGCGGGCCTTCGCAATGAGACGATCGACGCCGGCTTCTACAACGAAGCCGGTGAGCCCGACGCCGACCTGAGCACCGTCGAAGTCGCGACCTTCGGCATCTTCGTCGTCGCGCCGACGGGGCTGCGGGAGCTCGGCTGGAAGGCGCTCGAGAAGCAACCGTGGATCTTCCCCACCCGCAGCACGTGCTGCTCGAAGGCCGCGGAGCGCATCTTTGCCGAGCACCACTTCCGGCCCGCGAGGATCATCAGCGTCGATCGCGAGGGGCTGACGCGAACCCTGGTGGCCAGCGGCGTCGGCGTCGGCCTGCTCCACGACGACGCGGCGCGCGCGGCCGAGCGGGCCGGCGAGGCGAAGATCCTGGCCGACTCCGAGACGAGGGTACGGGTGCTGTTCGCTCAGCTCGCGCGCCGGGCGAAGGAGCCGGTGCTCACCGCGGCGACCGGGTTGGTGCGCGCCTGACGACGGCGAATCAGCCACTCCGCGAGCACCGCGTTGCTGACCCACGAACCGAGCATCAGCACGTCGCGCGTCACGCCGAGGATGTCGCCGCCGAGGAACAACGCGGGCACGCCGAGCAGCAGTACCTGAGTGCCGGCCCCCTGGCCCAGGGCGTAGGCGCGCGTCATCCACGCTTCGTGTGAAGCCACGTCCCGCTGCAGAATCGTGCGCACCGCCAGCACGATGAAGAGCGACATTGCCGAGCCGACGACGAGCCGAGTCGCGAGCAGCAACGGCCCCTGCATCGCCGTGGGAATGTCGGGGACCACCGTCATCCACACACCCGTCACGCCAGAGGCGAGCCCGCTCGCGGCGACCACCCGGCCCGCGAGGCGATGCCAGCGAGGCGAACGCCTGCGAAACGCCGCGGCGAACTGAAACGCACCGAGCACCGAGAAGGTGAGCGCCGCGATGACGTGCAGCACCACCGGGAGCGGCGCAGCGACGAAGCGCGCGTTCTGTTCGGTGATGGGCTGCGCGAGGGAGTTCAGTCGCGCGATGCCGCCGATCGTCGGGACCACGCTGAGGATGACCAACCCGATGGTGACGCCCCATTGCTTCATGACGGCACCACCTTCGTGCGCAGGAGGACCAACGCGACGATGAGCGCGAGGAGAGCGCCGAGCGCTCCGATCGCGAACGCGGACGCGAGACCGAAAGCGCCGACCGCGAGCCCGAGCGCGGGCACGCCGACGCCCATCGCCAGATCGAAGCAGGCCGCAAAGGCGCCGACCGCCACACCGCGATTCTGCGGCGGCACGTGTTTGATGGCTTCCACTCCGAACGCGGGGAAGGCCAGTGAGAAGCCGAGCCCGGTGAGCCCCGCGGCGGCGATGGCAATGCCAGGGCCGGGAGCCAGCCACATCAGCGTCTGACCGACGCCCGCGATCGCCGTGGAGCCGAGCGCGACCCGCGCGCCACCGAACCGGTCGGGCAGGCGGCCGAAGACGAGGCGTGCGAGCACGTAGGCGGCCCCGAAGGCCACCATCGCGAGCGGCGCGTGTGACCAGCCGGCCTCCTTGAAGCGGAGCGCCGAGAACGCGGCGATCGCGCCGAAGCCGAGCGCACTCGAGGTGAGCCCGAGGCCGGGGAGCCAGATCAACCGGGCGACGGTGCGAAGGGGCAGGCGGGTCGTACCGACCGTCGCGATCGTCTTCGTCAGCAGCGCGGGGATGAGGCCGAACAGCGGGGCGACTGCGGCCGCGAGGGCGACACCCACGAAGCCGAAGCGGGCGAAGAGCGCCGAGCCGATGGGCGCACCGATCGCCAGCGCGCCGTACATCGCGATGCCGACCCACGCCATGACGAGGCCGGTGCGTTCACGCCCGGCGAGCCCCACGCCCCACGAGAGCGCGCTGGTGATGACCAGGCTCTCGCCCAACCCGAGCAGCCCGCGCCCGACGAGGAGCACGGTGAGGCTCGCGTTCGCAGCACTCAGGAACGACGAGGTGGCCATCAACGCTCCGGCGAGCGCCGACAACGCCAGGCCGAGCACTGCGGTCGACTGCGGCCCACGGTGGTCCGAGCGGGTGCCGGCAGCGGGGCGCGTCAGCAACGTCGCCCACGACTGCGCGCCGATCGCGAGGCCCACCACGAAGGGCCCGAAGCCGAGCGCGCCGCTGACGTGCTCCGGCAACACCGGGAGCGGCAGGCCCATCGCGAGGAACTCGGCGAACACCATCGCACACAGGCCGGCGACGCTCGTCAGCGCGCGCTGCGAGGTGGGAGCACCGACGGGTTGGGTGAGCGCGTTCATGAGGTCACCCGCGCGGTCAGGTAGAGCCCGAGGCCGTACACGGCGTGCGTGACGACGCTCTTGAGTGAGTTGAAGAGGGGCGTCGGGGTCTTCGACGAGAAGAGGCCTGCGCCGAGCGCGGGCTGGAGAATGACCAGGGGAGCGATCACCGTGACGAAGGCGATGATCAGCGCTGGCCAGAGTGAGGGAGATCGTGCCCACTCGAGACCGAACACCCCGAGGAGGAGCGCGGCGAAGGTGACGCCGATGGTGTAGTGCGCCGCCCAACCGAGCACGAGCTCTCCGCGAACTGGCGGGCTGCGCGTGATGCTCTCGTGAAACCACTGGCCGTGGCTGAGGTGGCCAAGCCATCGGCCGAGGAAAGCGAAGTTCAGCGAAGGCACTCCGAGTTGCCGCAGCAGCGCGGCCCACACATCCATCAACGCCGTCGCTCCAGCGCCCAGCACGACGGCACGGACGACGAATTCAGTCTTCTCAGTCACGGTGAACCTCCTGGTGGTTGCTGCGTTCGTGACCAGAAGTAGTGGTGCGGGCGTGTGCGCGGAATTCGGATGGTTGGAGGGCAGCCCTCAGCCGTCGTGAGGGCAGAGTCGTCAGCCACCGGGTTCCAGGTGTTCGAGCGAACACCCGGAAGTACGCTCTTTCGCCATGCGCTGGTTCGTCGCCTGCCTCACGCTCGTCCTCGCCTGTACTCCTCCCGAGAAGGTCCCCTCGACTGACGGCCTCTACGGCTACTGGCGACCGGCTGACGGCGAGCAGACCGTCTTCGCGTTCGCTCCGCCAACCGACGCCGAGGAGCTCTTCAACCTCTCGGGCAACATGCTCGCGCCGCAGACGAAGCCGGTCTCGGCTGTCTACGTGAACGACGCTCTCGTTCAGCTTGCGACCTTCGAAGCGACGGCGACCGAGCTCAAGCAGACCGTCCTCGCAGACATGGCCAACCCGCCGGGCGCCGCGTTCTCGACCCGCATCTACGAGTTCGAGCGGGGCGTGAAGCTGGTGCTGGACTCGAAGGCGACGAACGGCCCGCGCCAGTGGGATGGCTACCCGTTCTGTCCGCGCTCCGGCAACTTCGGCTGGGGTTCGCTCGCCACCACGCCGTGCTCCAACGCGTTGGCCACTGGAGGCTCGATGGCCTTCGACAAACAAGGCCGGCTGTTCGCCTTCACGGGTGCTGCGCCGGGCGTCTCGCCGAGCGCGACGTGTCCTCCGACGCCGGCGTTGCTCGTCACCAACCGCGGCTGCGGCACGGCGCAGCTCGAGTCTCCCAACAGCCGGGTCTCGTCCACGCGCGTGTTCGACGACGACGCGTTGCGCATCGCGTACGTGGGTTACGACAGCAGCCTGCGCGTTCGAGAACGGGCCGCCGGAGAGACGGCGTTCACCGAGACGACGCTGCTGCCGCTGACGAACCTGAGCGGTCTGCTCCTGCTCGACCACGGTGGCCCGCTGTTGCTCACGAATGGGAGGACGACGACGGGCGCGATCCTCGCCTGGCGGAAGGACAGCACCGGCTGGAAGGAGGCGACGTTCAAGCCGAAGGCGAACGGGCAGCCGATCACGGTCTTCGGCACGGCGACGGTCGACCGCTCCGCGCGGCTGTGGATTGCGACGGGGACCGAGTTGCTCCACGAGGGTGACGCGAGCTTCGAGCCCGTGCCGGTGCCAGCCACCATCACGTCGCTGTACGTCGATCCCGAGAACGTGCTGCACGCGGCGATGATGAGCCCGCGAGGCCTCGAGTACGGCGTGCTCCGCGGGGCCGAGTGGGAGCGCCACGTGATGGACTCCACCGCCACCGGCGTCATCGTCACGCACGGCACGAAGCCGTACCGGGTGATGACGACGGTTCCGTTCCCGGACCCGTGGCTGACGCCGACGCTCCTCACGCTGCACGAAGACGGGCGGCTGGAGTCAGAGGTGACGGGCGGGCTGAAGAACTTCCTGCCGACCGTGAACTCGACCTTCTTCGCGGTCGGCCCGTCGGGAGAGATCGCCGCGTCGCTGACCGGAGAGAGCGTGATGACGCGTTCTCCGCGAGGCCGGCTGTACCCATCGCCGAAGAAGCTCGAGATCGTCGTCGAGGGACCGACGGTGAAGGTGACGTCGCTCGATGGCCGCATCTCGTGTGACGGCTCGTGCACGGTCGACGTGACGCTCGGAGATCGCATCGCCTTCGCCATCGAGAAGAAGCCCGGCGTGCTGGCGACGCTCCCGAGCTGCGATCGACCCGGACGGCTTCCCTCGGCGCCGTGCTTCTTCACCGTCGTGCCTGTGCTCGCCGGCACGCGCGAGACGAACCCGGTGTTCAAGGTGCTGACGCGGGCGACGCCGCTCCAGAGCGCGGTGGTGGCGAGCAACAACCAGGGGCTCTCGACGACCTTCGGCATCGCGGGAGACTGGGTCGCGGTCGGCATTCTGTTCTCTGGCAACGCGACGACGTTCCAGCTCGACGACGTCACGATTCCCGTGACGGGGAGCTTTCAGAGCCTGGGCCTCGCGATGGTGAATCGATCGACGAAGAGCTCGCTGTTTCTCGCGCTCCCCTCGAGCGCGACCGTGGAGCGCGTGCAACCCGACGGGCGAGGTGGGCTGTGGGCGATCGTCTCGACGTCGAACCAGGCGGTACAGGTCGCGGGAGCCACGCTCGGTGCGTCGGGCTCGAACGTGTTGTCCTTCATTCACCTGACGGCGGCGGGAGCCATCGACACGAACGTGGTGCTCGGCTCGTTCCCTCGCGCGATGCCGGCGGGGTACCTGCGCCCAGCCATCGGCACGAACGGGAGCGCGGCGGTGGTGTTCAGTCGCGGCACGGCGCTCAGCCAGCTCGGCATCACGGAGAGCAACGCGCTGGTTCGCGTCGACGCGGCTGGAGCGCGCACGGTGCACGGGTTCGCAGGCCCGCTCCTGTCGGGAGGCCCGCTGGCGATGGTGGATGAGGGGCGCATCGCGTTTGCGACGAACGTTGGCGCCGACACCACCGTCTTCCAGTGGGCGAATGGTCAGCTCGCGCGTCTGGCGATTCCGGGAGCGACCGCCCAGGCGCTCCACGTCTCGTCGTCGGGGGTGGTGGCGGTGGCGCTGTCGACGGCGACGAGTCCGCTGACGGTCTCAGGGCGCATGGCGACGGGGCTGCGGCACGTGGTGCTGCTCGATGGAGCGCTCGCCGTCACGGCCACCTTCAGTCTGCCGGAGGCGACGACCGCGGCGTTCTCGTGGGGCGTGGGGCTGACCTCGCGAGGGGTGGCGTTTCTCTCAGACGGCCAGCTGCACTGGCTGGCGAACTCGACCCTCGAGCGCCTGCGGCCCGCGCTGCCGCTGCCGACCACCACCATGCGCATCTCGGGAGTGCCGGGCCCTGGAATGACGGTGGCCGACGACAGCGTGTGGCTGCTCGCTCGACCTGATGGAGACTTCGGCGTCACCGGCGCGACGGCCCTTGGGCAGCTGGGCCTGTTCTGAAAATCGGAACGGCCGGAAACCCCATGGGCTCCCGGCCGTTCACGTGTCACCGACATGTCTCTTCGTCATCAGGCCGCGATGGGGAGGACCGGCGGCTGAATGGCGGGCTGCTCGACCTTCGCCTCGATCTTCTTCTTCGCAACCTTGCGCTTCACCTTCACGCCCATGGTGGCGAGCACGGCGCGGCCCTGGGCGACGGAGCCCTGCAGGTTGAGGATCGCGGCGTCGAGCTCGCGCTGGGCGGTGACGAGGGCGGCTTCAGCGTTCTGGCTCGCGACATCGGCGGCGGTCAGGTCGCGGAGCAGGTGCGCGAGCCCATCGGCGAGCGGAGGGCCGTAGTTCGGCACGCGGCGAATCTCGGGCTCGAGGCGACGCGCGAGGCCGGCCTCGTCACCGCGGTCGACGACGGTGAAGTACTCGGTGCTGACGACGCCCCGAATGCCGCAGATGTTGACGCAGGCGACGTTGAGCATGCGCACGTGCTTGCTGAGCACCTCGAACTCGGTGGCGGCCTCATCGGCGACCTTCATCGCTGCCTGCTGCGCCGTCGCGGAGGTGACCGCGTGGGTCTCGATGGTCTGAATGCGGTTGTACGCCTCGATGGCCGCGGGCTCGTCGATCCCGGCGAGCAACGCGGTGACTTCTCCGGACTGACGGCTGATGGAATCGAACTTCGTGTTGGTCTTCTGGGTGCGCGACATGTGCTGGTCCTTGGGTGGTGGGCCGGGTTCATCCCGTCCGCTCCAGTCAGCAGTGCGCGTGAGGTGCCAGGGTCGAAACGTCGAGATCAGTGAGGTGATGGAAGTGGTCCGCGTCTGCGGAGCGGGATTCGAAGTTCGTCCCGCCGGACTGTGGACCCGGACCATGTTGGTCCCGACGCTTCTTGGAGCGGGACCATGTTCCTCCCGAGGTCTGAAGGGTCGGGAGCATGTTGGTCCGGGAGGCTGAAGGAGCGAGACCAGTTTGGGCCGAAGGTTTTGGGAGCCGGACCATGTTGGTCCCGTGGCCCATTGCGTCGAGACCAGTGTGGTCCAAAGGGTTCTGGGGCCGGACCATCATGGTCCAAGCCCTTGCGCGCTCGAGACCAACCCATCTTGGTCTCCGAGTCCGGACGGACCAACTTGGTCCCGGCCCTTCGGCCGGCTCGACCGCATTCGCGGATGCTACTTCGTGCCTTCCTTGGGCCGAGCTTCGCGCTGCGACACTGGCTAAAACCGAGTCCGGCAAGAAATCGCTCTTCAAGGGCACCGGGGGAAACATGTTTGGCTTGTTCGGATCGGGCGACATCGAGTTGGCGTCGGACGGTGAGCTGTTCACACAACTCCGCCAGTTGATCACGAAGGCTGAGGAGGACGTTCTTCTGGTCGCGCCATACGTCGACCCGAATGACGACCTTGTTCGCGTGCTCAAGGATGCGACCCGTCGAGTCTCGGTCGAAATCTGGTTCCGTGAAGACAAGGCAACCGAGTACCGAGCCGCGGCCTGGTTTCATGACCTCACCGCTGCAGGCGTCTCGTTCAGGGCCATCAAGAACTTGCACGCGAAGCTCTACGCGATCGACGACAGCTGCATCGTGTCCTCGATGAACCTGACGAAGGCGTCGTGGAACAACAGCCGCGAGTTTGGCTGCATCGTGTCGCTCGACAGCAAGCACGGTGACCGGATCATTCAGTACATCGACGCACTCGGCGAGGAATCAACCGTCGTTGGAAGTCCGCGTCAGAAGGAAGCGAAACGTCATTGGAACCGAAGCACTCGGGCACGCCCCGTTGAGCCTCGAACGAGTCAGGGCGGCTTCTGCATTCGCTGCTCGACCTCGATACCGTTCTCGCCGGAACGCCCGTACTGCAAGGCCGACTACGAAAAGTGGGCCGAGTACAAGAACCCCGACTTCAAAGACAAGTACTGCCACAAGTGCGGCGCCCCGTCGGCTGCGACTCTGAAGCGACCACTGTGTCGCGCCTGTTTCGATCGCGGCGAGTGAGGTCCGTCAGGGCTTGCCCAGCTGTGTCAGAAGTTCGGAGATGACGAGCGTGCTGCCTCCGATCACCAGTCGTATCCTCTTCGTGCTGTTGCCGGCCCCCTTCGCTCCAGGCGCGCGCCCGACCTTCGCCTGCGCGGCGCTGAGCGCCTTCTTCACCGACTGAACGTCATCGACAGCAACAGGGTACGGGCGATCGTCGAGCTGAAGGCGGCGCTCTGCGAGCGGCAACGTCACCGTGTCTCTCGATTCAACATACGCATCCGCGATTGTGAGCCCGCGCTCCCGAAGGCGAGTGAGGACCAGTTCGAGACCTTCTGAGTACTCGCTGTTCTGCTCGTCGCTCGATCCACCTGTCCCGCCGCGAGCTTCGAGCACGATGCTCGCGTTCTCGCCGACAGGCTCTACGCAGAAGGACGCGTCAACTTGCGTTCCGTCTGCTCGACGCACTTTCGACCTCTGCGTCGCGCCACCGGCTGCGACGTGAACGAGACCCTTGCCGCGGCGCCACGCTGCGATGGCCCAGGCTGTATCAATGAACTTCGTCGACGCCTTCGGCGTTCCCTCGAGATACCGAACCCGGTTCACGACCGCCTCATCGAGCGGGGTGCGGTCTTCTTTGGCAACGTCGTCAGCGACGACCGCCCAGGCCAGATCGATGAGCGAGATGGTCCGTTCCTCGAACCCGCCTTCACCACCATCAACGCGCAGGCCGCCTCGAGGCGCGGGACCAAGCAGCCGTGCGCGACGCCCGTTGGGTTGTTCGAGCCAGGCTTCGTCGGGCTCGAGTTTGAGCAGCTCGTCCGCAACGACCTGCGCGCGACCCAGGGCACCATCCGGGAGCTTTCGGGACGCCTGCCGACCTGAGCCCCACACACGCCACGTTGCGAAGTCGACGTCTGGAATCTGCCAGCACGACTCACTCGACATCCAACGTCCCACGCCGAGGAACCGCCACGCGCCATCAGGCTTGCGCGCCAGAACGAAGGCCGTCTCTCCCGGCCGCATCGGCTCGACCGCGAATCGCACACGGTCCGGACTCGTCAGCATTCCCTTCTGGTTGATGCAGATGAAGAGATGCCCATGCTGCCGCCCGCTCTTCGCCGTGAGGTCGGGCAAGCCGAAAGCGGCTGCCAGCTCAGACTCAGACAGAACTGTTCCCAGTGCCGGGCCAAGGTCCTCGGGGTGAAAGACCGAATCGAGTCGCGCGATGGGTACGGTGTCTTCGCTCGCATCAAAGGTCGGGCCTGCCGGGTTGTCAGAGGTGAGTCGCCACTGCCCGTCCTGTTTGCGCAGGCGCTTGATCTGGTACTGGCTGCCGACGGAAGCAGGCAACTGCACGAGCACGACACGGTCTTGCATCGCAGAAGCAGACTCGCCTCGAGCCAGCCGCATCAGCGCCCAGTCGCCGTCGCGCATCGGTGACTTCCCGCCATCCATCGACGTTCCTGAGACACGAATCGCGAACAGCTCCGGCTCGACCTGGTCGACCGGCAGGAGGACCCGACTGCGTTCAGTACCGTCAGCACCTTCAGACGCATGTCCGGCCGCTGCGCGCAGGTCGGGGTAGGCGATCACGCCTCGACGCTCGGCGAGATCGACAACGTTTCGCTGAACCGGCTCGGCCCAGAGTCCGTCAGGACTGTGTTCGAAACGCACCTCGAACGCCGTTCCGGGCATGCCGGCTCGAGGCCCGAACCAGGCCCGCAGGAGGTCGGGGAGGCGGTTCTGCGTGCTGCCTGCTCGCTTGGCGACATTGCAGAACTCTTTTGCCAGCCGAAACGTCCAGACTGACCCGTCGACGCGAACGTCCGTTTCGCCTTCTGGCAGCTGTGCATTCTTGCGCGACGGCAACTTGAGGATCGGATCGGTCTGATTCCAGGTCACACGACAGGTGAACCCGTCGGTCACTGGCTCGTCGCGCCGCTGCCGCGCGCGGTACTGCGCGAGGCGGTAGTCGACGAGTTCGCGCGTCAGCTCGGCCAGCGCGGGTCCGAGCGACTCTTCGATCTCGAACGCTGGCAGGAGCCGATTGCGTTCGACGCGGAACCAGGTGCGACCAGCGGTCCTCTCGGCCGTCCACGCCTCGATTGGGTTCTTTCGCCAGTACGTCTCCCACTTCTTCTGCAGTGCGCCCAACTCATCGAGACGAAGTTCTTCCGGAACGTCAGCAAACAGCTCTGGCGAGCGCCGGAGGATGACGTGCGAGCGCAGCGCCAACTCAGAGAGAGGCAGACCGTCGCGCAACGCATTGGCTTCAAGCAACGCCTCAAGCGTGACCATCTTGAAGCACTTCGTCAGCTCCGTCGTTTCGAGGTCTCGAAGGAATGCCCCGTGGCTGCGCAGGCTTGCGGCCTGCTCGGTCTCGAGGTCGCCCTCTGCTTCGACGAAGTCGAACCAGCCCAGATGGCGCTGGTCCTTTCTGAGCCGGCTCGGCAGGTAGCCCATGCGCTCGAGTTCGCCTGCAGACGGCCGCTCGCCGCGCGCAAGCTTTAGCTCGCGGTAGATGGCCTCGATCTCGTCCGCCCCGGTTGTCTGCTTGAAGAGGCTCGCAAGAACCGCTTTCGCTTCGAGTTCGAGCTCCACCGAGCAACCAGATGGAAGCTCGATGGCTTCGTCACTGTCGATCAGCGTGCGGATCTGTGCGCCCTCGCTTCCACCTAGAGACAACAACGCCCGCAGCCGCTCGAGAAAGACCCGGTGATTGCCGACGAAGTCGATGGCCGTGACCGCACGCTTTCCAGGAGAGGCGCGCAACCCACGGCCGAGTTGCTGCAGAAAGATCACACCCGACTCAGTTGGCCGGAGCATGACGACCCGATCGATTGACGGGACGTCGATGCCTTCGTTGAAGACGTCAACGGAGCAGACCGCATCGATCGCGCCGCTCTCGAGTTCGCGAAGCACCTCGTCGCGATCATCTGAGCCCTCGCCCGAGTACACGGCTCGGGTCCGCACGCCGACGTTGGTCAGCCAGTGCCGCACGAAGTTGGCGTGCGCAATGCTGCAGCAGAAGATCAGGGTCCTCGTCCCAGGGTGTTCGCCCCACGCCCGCCACATCGTCGACATGCGCGCTTCCGTCTGCGCAAGCGTCGCCAGGGTCTCGGGGTCGAAGCGGCGGTTTCGCCACGGAATGTTGTCGTAGTCGATCTCGTCCTTCACTCCGAAGTAGTCGAATGGCACGAGACGTTTGAGTTCAACCCCGCGCTCGACGCCGGCGCTGTAGGCGAGGTGATCGTCGAACAGGCCAAGAATGTCGGCAGCGTCGGCGCGGTCTGGTGTGGCGGTCAGCCCGAGAATGAAACGCGGGCTAGAGGAGGGGTCCTTCTCCAGCGCGTTGAGAATCGTGCGGTAGGACTTCGCGGACGCGTGGTGAACCTCGTCAACGACCACGTAGTCGAAGCGTTGCTCGGCCAGCCTTGCGACATGCTCAGGCCGAGACAGCTTCGCGACTGACGCGAAGACGAGGTCTGCCGAAAGGTTGCTCTCGTCGCCGAGGAACCAACCGGTGCGAGGTCGAACGCCGTGCGACTGAACTTCTCGGCGGAACGTCCTCTCTGCCTGGATCAGGAGCTCCTTTCGATGGGCGAGGAAGAGCAGACGCGGGCGCGCGCCAATCTCTTCTGCGAGCTGTTGATGGTCGAACGCTGCGAGCCAGGTCTTGCCGAGACCCGTTGCGAGGACGACGAGGGCCCGACGTCGCCCCTTCGCTCGCGCGGCGCGCAGTTTCGCAAGTGCCTCTACCTGAACGAGATGCGGCGCCGGAGGCGGAGTGAGCGGCTCAGCTTCACTTTCTCCGGGCGGAAGCGGGTGCGGGTTCGCGCGTGCGCGGTCTGCGTACCGGGCGATCCACTCGTCATCCAACTGACGACCGACTTGCCAGAGCGCCTCGAACGCCTCGCGCACGCGGACGTAGGCCTCGCTGTCTCGGTCGCGGTCGACGCGTAGGTTCCACTCGATGCCTGTTTGAAGGGCTGAGCGCGAGAGGTTGCTGCTGCCGACAAACGCGATGCCGAAAGTTGGCGCTTCGAACCGCCAGGCTTTCGGGTGGAATGCGCGAGTGAGCCCGGGCAGTCGTTCGACCTCGATTATTCGCGCCTCAAGACGCCCGAGAACGCCTGTGTCAGTTGCGTCGTCATCGGCTGCGCGAGTGGTGCGTTCCCAGCTCAGGAGAAGTTCGAGCGCGCTCGCCTGGGTGATGTCGAGATAGTCGCCAGTCAGGATTCGCACGGTCGCGCCGCGGGCAATCGCGTTCCGGACGTGTGCCTCAATCAGGTCAAGGCCCGTCTCCTGAACGAAGGCCGCGACGATGGCGATCTCGCTGGCGCTGTTGAAGAGCGGGAAGATGTGACGCGAGAACGGGTCTTCCATACCGCCGCTCGCGAGCGGGTTGACCTTCCGGCGGTAGTTGCCTTTCGACGGGATGGCGTGACGAACGCCGCCGCTCGGGTCGTCCATGTCTCCCTTGAAGCGGGGGATGACGTGAATGTGCAGGTGCATCACCGTCTGGCCGGCGGCGGGCCCAGCATTGAATCCAACGTTGTAGCCATCAGGCCGAGGGCTTCGAGCGTCGAGCTGTTGCTTGACCACGTCGACGAGCTGAATCAGCGCAGCTCGCTGAACCTCGGTCGCGCTGAACCAATCGGGCACAACCTGCTTGGTGATGACGAGGGCGTGTCCCGGCGAGACGTAGAACTGGTCGAGTATCGCGAAAGCGTGTTCGTTCGATGCAATCCAGCGGGACGGGGGCACGTCGAGAAAGATCGACACCGCCAAAGTATGCTCGAGGTGCTCGTGTCGTCCCTGGGGATTCGGTGGCTAGCCACCAGATCGCGCACCGCGAAAGGAACTGAGCTGACGAAACAGGGCGCTTTCGGGCGCCTCAATCCTTCGACTTCGAGTTCAGGGGTAGGTCGGAGGCCACGGATAGGCGTGCACGTCGTTCAGGACTTTTGCCCACGCGGCGAGCCGTGCATCTGCGCTCGTGGGTCGGGGCGGTACGTTGGTAGCGCAACCCCAGAAGCCACCGCCGGGTTCCTTCGTGTCCTTCTTCACCACCAACGCGGAAATGGCGGGTGCTCCAAGGGCCGAGTGCAGGCGCCGGTTCAGTTCGCCCAGCGGCACATCCCAACTCCCGTGCGGCTCAAACCGATCTCCTGTTCGAGACTGATAGGCGATCGACAAGTCAGAGTAGGTCTTGCAGGTGCGCTGCGCCGCCCAGGCGCGAAGGATCTGATACAGGTCGTCGAGGTTTGGCGTCATGAATCGCTCCGCGGGACCTCGAGCGCGGCATCAACGGTCCTGCGCATGTCCTTCAACAACTGCGACGCCTGATCAAACCGGGCGTACAGGTGCTGCAGGTCTTTCCACGCTTGGTCCTGATTCCCGCTGTCAGACGCGGCGACGGCGGCGCGGGCTGACGCGGCGGCCTGCTCCAGCTCGACCGCCAACTCGCGCACCATCTGCCTCGCCGCCGCCACTTTGGTCTCGTCCATAGTCAGGCCCTTTCTACTCTCGCCGCCACGTGTTTGTGCCACGGCGTGCCCACGAACGGGTCTCTGTCCTCCGACGCGGTCAGCTCATTCGGAGCCACGCCCGTCGCGTGGTCCCCGCCCTCGAGCGGGTAGCTCAGGCCGAGCCCGTTCGGCAGCGCCACGTGCCCGCGCAGCATCGTGTCTGACAGCTCCACCGTCACCACCGCCGAGCCACGCTTCGTCGTCAGCCGAACCGTCTCACCCGCACCGACGCCGAGGCCCTTCGCGTCCTGGGGGTTGATGCGCAGCGCGCCGTCCGCGTCCTTCTTCCTCCACGTCGGGTCCCGAATGATGGTGTTCGCCGTGAAGGAGCGTCGTTCTCCGGCCGACAACACGAAGGGAAACGCCGCGTCGGCCACGTCGGCGGTGCCACCCAGCAGCGCCTTCCACGTCTCGAGCAGATCAGCCAACGCGAGCTGCAGTCTGCCATCGGGCGTCGCAATTCGAGACATCACGTCCGGCCACTCGTCGACCGCGAACACCAGCCCCGACGGCGATGCGAGGATCGCCTCGAACAGCGCCTTCGCCACCACCAGCGGGTCGTCTCCACCGAAGCCCGCGCGCGCGAGTGACGGAGCGTCTTTCATCGCCAACCGCAGCACCACGCCGAGCAGCACCGCTCCCTCTTTCAACGCGTCGGGCAGCTTCATCGTTCGATACAGGAGCACCGGCGCCTGCGCGCCCAGCCTCGGGTCGCCCATCACCGCCGCCGCGATCGCCTGGCCATACGCCTCGGGCCCCGCCTCTGCCGCCGCACGCAACGGCGCGAGATCGGCTTCGGTCACCGCTCCCAGGGCTTCGCAGAGCCGCGTGTGAATCTCAGCCTCGGGGAGCGGCCCCGCCATCGGCTCGAGCAGCCGCGGCCGCAGGTGAAACGTGTTCTTCGGGAAATCGAAGTTGAAGAACGTCGCCTCGGCCTTCTCGAACTGCGTGCACGCCGGCAAGACGTAGTGCGCGAGCCGCGCCGTCTCACTCATCGCCACGTCGATCACCACCAGGGTGTCGAGCGCGCTCAACGCCTCCCGCATGCGCTGGGAGTCTGCGATCGAGTGGGCCGGGTTCGCCGCCTCGACGAGCATCGCCCGGTACC
>JAUXRI010000349.1 GCA_030681895.1 Myxococcales bacterium
TCGGCCCCTTCGAGCACCACAGCAACGAGCTGCCGTGGCTCGAGTCCATCGCCGAGGTCGTCTCCATCGACCTGACGGAGCGCGGGCAGATCGACCTCGACGACCTCGAGCGGAAGCTGGCGATGTTCCCCGAGCGGCCGATGCGGCTGGGTGCGTTCTCGGCGGCCTCGAACGTGACGGGCGTGCTGAGCGACGTGAAGGCGCTCGCGCGCATGATGCACCAGTACGCCGGCCACCTCGTCGTCGACTACGCGGCGGGTGGGCCGTACATGCCCATCGACCTGCTCCCGCCCGACGACGCGGAGCGCATCGACGCCGCGTTCCTCTCGACGCACAAGTTCATCGGCGGCCCCGAAGGCTCGGGCCTGTTGATGGCGCATCGCGACTTCTTCCGCACGCGCAGCCCCGAGCGCCCGGGTGGCGGCACCGTCGACTTCGTGGCCTCGTTCGAGCGCGCGTCGGTCGACTACGTGGGCCGGCTCGATGAACGTGAAGAGGGAGGGACGCCAGCCATCCTCGGTGACATTCGCGCCGGCATCGCGTTCTGCGTGAAGGAGATGGTCGGGCCCGCGCGGATTCTGGAGCACGACGTGCACCTCGCAGAGGCCGCGCTCGCTCGCCTCGGACGGCACCCGAACATCGAGCTGCTCGGCCCCACCGACGTGCCGCGGCTGCCCATCATCAGCTTCAACATCAAACGCCTGCATCACGACTTCGTGTCGGCGCTGCTCGACCACCTGTTCGGCATTCAGAACCGCGCCGGCTGCAGCTGCGCAGGACCCTACGGGCACCGCCTGCTCGGCGTGACGCGTGAGCGCTCCGACGGCTTCCGCAAGCTGATCGGCCGCGGCCTCGTCGCCATCAAGCCCGGTTGGGTGCGGGTGACGTTGCCGTACTACGCGAGCGACGAAGACATCGAGTTCGTGCTCTCGGCCATCGAGTTCGTCGCCGACCACGGGCACGACTTCATTCCCGAGTACCGGCTCGGCTGGCTCGACGGCGTGTGGCGGCACACGACGCGACCGATGAACGACCTGCGGCCCATCGAGCTGACGGTCGACGCGCTGATGGAGGCCGCGCAGAGCTTCGCGGCCGGCGACCACGAGCAGCCGATGTCGAACGCGCAAATTCGCGCCGAGAGGAAGCGCTACTTCGAAGAAGCTCGCGCGCGGGTGCAGGAGCTGAAGGTGACGCCCCAGACGCATCGGTGGAACTCGACGACCGGCCACGCCGACGTCGACGCGCTGG
>JAUXRI010000013.1 GCA_030681895.1 Myxococcales bacterium
TACTCGTTGAAGACGTTCTCACGCTCGACGTCGCGCGTGCGCTGCAGGAGCACCTGCTTGGCGGTCTGCGCGGCGATGCGGCCGAACCCGCGGCGGAACGTCTTGAGGCCCAGAATGTCGCCGTACTGCTCGTCCTGCGCCTTGGCCTCGGCGGCGTCTTCGTCGCGGTAGAAGATCTGGAAGACGAGCTCGTCGCCCGGCTGCACTTCCATGCCTCGCGACTGCGCCTGATCGACGGTGATCTGGTTGACGGCCTGCATGGGGTCTTCGACCAGCTGCGCGACCTGAATGGCCTGGAAGATCTCGACGACGCCCTTCTCTGCCTCGAACTTCGCCTCGAGGTTGCGATCCTGGCCGAAGTGCTTCTTGGCCGCGGTCTTCATCGCGTCTTCGAGGGTGGCAATCAGAATGCCCTTGTCGATGCCCTTGTCCTTCGCGACCTGCGTGAGGACGTCATCGAGGCGAACTGGCGCGGCGGGAGTCATGTGAGACCTTTCGTTTCCACGGCCATCGGATGATGGCCTGTATGTGCACTGCAGACCGACTTACGAAAACTCGAACTCGAGGTTGGCCTTCGCGATGTCCTTGAGGGGAATCGTGAAAAGGCCGGCGCCGTCGATCTCGACGGACACAGAATCACCCGACACTTCTTTGAGAGCGCCCAGGAAGTTCTTCCGGGGTGGCTCGCCGAAGGGCCCGAACGTCTTGATGCGCACCTTCTGGCCGATGGCCTTCCGGTAGTGCTCGAGCTTCTTCAGCGGGCGGTTGACGCCGGGGCTCGAGACCTCGAGCGAGTACGCCTGGGGAATGAAGTCTTCGACGTCGAGCGCCGTGTCGACCGCGTGGCTGGCCGTCGAACACTCTTCGACGCCGACGCCGCCCTTCGGGTTGTCGATGAAGAGGCGCAGCACCCACTCGCCGTGCTCGCGCACGAACTCGACGTCGAGCAGCTCGAGGCCCTCGGCGGCGATGAGCGGCTCGCACACCGCCTGTGCTCGCGCTTCGATGGTCTGGTTCTTCTCGGCCACGGTGTTCGACTCCGGTGTTCGACTCCAGAAACGCAAAGTGGGCCAACCGGCCCACTTTCGAGACTGCGCAAAAGTGACGGCGCCTCCTACGACAGGAGGTGGGGGCATGTAAACCCGCACGCTCGAAGAGCCGACGCCATCGACGCCGAGCCGGGCCGGAAAACACTGATAAACCGCGCCCATGAGCCCCCCTCCCCAGTTGATCGCGGCCGTCCAGATGACCAGCGGGGCCGACAAGGCCGAGAACGTGGCGAAGGCGACGGTCCTCATCCGGCGCGCGGCAAGCCGGGGCGCGTCGTTCGTGGGCCTGCCTGAGAACTTCGCGTGGATGGGCCCCGAGGCTGAGCGCGATCAGAACGCCGAGACGCTCGACGGGCCGACGCTCGCGACGTTGCAGGCGCTGGCCAGGGAGCTGGGCATCACGCTCCTCGCCGGCTCGGTGCTCGAGTCGGGAGCGCCCGGAGGCCGGCTCTTCAACACCTCGGTGCTGTTCGGACCTGACGGTGTGCGGCTGGGGGTCTACCGAAAGATGCACCTCTTCGACGTCGAGGTCGGTGACGGCCAGACGTACCGGGAATCGTCAGCCGTCGCTCCGGGCGCCGAGGTGGTGGTGGCGAACGCGCCACTCGGCAAGGTCGGGCTGTCGGTCTGTTACGACCTTCGCTTCCCGGAGCTCTACCGCAAACACTCGGAAGCCGGCGCCGTGCTCCTCACCGTTCCTGCGGCGTTCACCCTGGCGACAGGGAAGGATCATTGGGAGGTGCTGCTCCGCGCGCGCGCCATCGAGAACCAGGCGTACGTCATCGCCCCGGCGCAGCAGGGCCGGCACCCGAAGGATCGGATGACGTGGGGCCACGCGATGATCGTCGACCCGTGGGGTCTGGTGACGGCGCGCGCGAGTGAAGGTGAAGGGCTGGCGATGGCAGAGTTCGACCCTGCGCTGCTTTCACGCCTTCGCAAGACGCTGCCGGCGCTCCAGCACCGAAGGCTCTGAGGTCAGCCTTGCGCGGGGCGCAGCGACGACGGCGACGACGAGAACGGCTCGTTCAAGCGCGACTCGAGCGGCGCGGCTTCACTGCAGGCTGCCGTCCACAACGCCGCCAGGCCTTCCGCTGAAGGGCAGACGTCTGGGGAGCGCTTGAGCTTCTTCGACTGGTCGGCCAGCAACACGCGGCGCACGGCCACCCCAGACAGCTCGACATCGAAGGGCGCGGTCGTCGTCAAACGGCACACGCGCACGCAATAGGCGAGCAGGCGCAGGGCGTCCTTCATGATCGCGTCGCGGAGCTCGGGCGGCATCGTCCCGTCGTAGCTGACCCCCAGGTGGTGCTCGATACCGTTGGGCATCGTCGTCACGTGGTACGTGATGAGCCAGGTCATGAAGAGCTCATGACGAAGCTGGGTGTTCTGCTTCTGGCCGACGCCGACGGTGTTGAGCGCTTCGATCGTGCGCCCCTGAACGTCGAGGCACACCTTCGCCAGCTGAGTCAGTTGCTCAGGCGTCAGGGAAAGCTCTGCCCGCTTCTTCGAGGAGAAGGGAATCTTCGATCGCCAGTCCATGAATCTCAGGCCCCCCAGAGGCATGGCTTGTACCTTGCGCCGGTAAGCAGGTGACTGACAAGAGGCTGGAACATTCCGCTCTCAATACACGCCTCGAAACGCCAGACCCGCTGCTCCGCAGGCCGGCCACCACTGCGCCCAAATCGGGCATATACGGAACCCTGATGAAGCTGGTCTGGACCCTCGTCTGCGCCCTCCACTGCCTGGGCTGCGCCACTGCTCACCTGATCGGGGAGCGTGCGCCGCGAGATGCCATCGAGGCCGGCCCGCCGCGGGTGGTGGTGATCGAGCCGCTGTTCGATCGCGCCGAATGGAAGACCTCGATCCGCACCGACATCATCGACACGAGCACCCCGGGCTCCTTGATGCCGCAGGCGCCGGTCGTCGTGACCCAGACGGTGACCGAGAAGCCGCTGTTCGCGCGGCCGCCCATCATGGTCGCGATTCACGAGCGCCTGCTGCCAGCCATCGCGGCGCTTCGCCCCCACTGGACGGTGCTGGCCCCTGGCGCCGCGCCGACCGTCACGCGGAACGCCGTCGTCGTTCGCACCATCATCGACAAGAACGAGATCGTTCAGAGCGATCGCACGCTGAAGAACACCGCCTTCGCGTTCGGCCTGGTGTTGTTGCCGCTCCAAATCCTGGCCGCCTTCCCGGTCGAGGAGACCGAGCGCGTGTCGGGGCTCCTCGAAAAGGTGTCGGTGGACCCGAAGGCGTTACAGCAGCGGCTGGTGAAGTACGCGACCCAGCCCGACTTCGCGGTGAACTTCACCGGCCTCTTGCCGAAGCGGCAGCCGTTCGCGCTCGACGTCGAATACGAAGAGGGCCTGTTCGCCGACGAGACGCCCAGGCCCGGTGTCCTCGTCGAGGGCTTCGTCGAGAAGCTCGCGTTCGCCATCGTCAGTTTCATCGAAGAGGAGTCGCCGTGAGTTTCTGGGACAGCATCAAGCCCGCGAAGAAGAACCCGCAGGCGACGGGGGTCGAGCTCTCGGCCGACCAGCGCGAGCTCTCGCTCACCTGGAACGACGGCGCCCGGCACCGCGTCACGTCGCGAGTGTTGCGCCAATACTGCCCGTGCGCCGAGTGCGTCGAAGAGTGGAGCGGCAAGCGCACCTACGACGTCGAGGTGATCGCGCAGGACATGAAGATCATCGAGATCGTCCCCACGGGGAACTACGCGCTCTCCTTCACCTTCGGCGACCTGCACCGCACCGGCATCTTCAACTGGGAGTACCTGCGCGAGCTGTGCGAACGGCACGCGCTGCCCGACGCCGCCTGAGCCCTTCGCCTGAGGCAGCCGGTGAGGCACACTGGCCCGCGTGAGCGACGACGGTCATCCTGACTCGGACGGCAGCCAGCCCGAGCTGCTCGGGGGCCCGTCGCTCAGAGCCGACGGCACGGTCGAGGGTCGCCCCGCTCCTGCGGCCGCACCCACACCTGCGCCAGCCGCCAGAGCCGTCGCTGCGGAGCCAACGCTCGAGCTGGCGAGAAAGCCGCAGCCACGAGGCTACGTCGCGCCGACGGCCTATCGCCCCGACCTGACGCCGTCGCGGCGGTGGGTGCCCATCGTGCTCGGTGGCCTGGTGTTGTCGGGCGTCGGCATCGCCGTCACCGCGATGGTGATCAAACCGGCCAGCGCGCCTCGCATCCCCACCATCGAGCTGCCGGAGCAGCTCCGTGACGCGCTCCCGGAGCTGTCGGGCCCGCCGATCGTCATCACCAGCGAGCCGCCGGGGGCCACCATTCGTGCTGGCGCGCTCGAGCTCGGGAAGACGCCATGGGCGGGCAACAACCCGTTCCTGCTCGACACTGAAGTGACGATCTCGTTGAGCGGCTATCAGACCCGCAAGGTGATGCTCCGCGGGGCGAGCGAGGCACACCTGAACCTCACGCTGGTGCCGAAGAGAGGGACCCGATGACGACGGTACTCAAGCGCTACGAACTCCAGGGGCGTCTCGGGGCCGGCGGCATGGCCGAGGTGTGGATCGCGCGCGCGTCGGGCCCGAGCGGGTTCGAGAAGCAGGTGGTCGTCAAACGAATCCTCCCGCAGCTCGCCGGCGATCCCACCGTCGAGGCGCTGTTCAAGGCCGAGGCCCGCATCGCGGCGCGGCTCGATCACCCGAACCTGCTCCAGGTGTTCGATTTCGGTCAGGAGCCCGACGGCTCGCTGGTGCTGGTGATGGAGCTGGTCGACGGCGCCAGCCTGCGCTCGGTGGTGCGCGCGATCACCGGTGGCCGGAAGCTCGACCCGAGGCTGGTGGCAAAGCTGATGGCCCAGGTCTGCGAGGGGCTCCACGCTGCGCACGAGCTCAAAGACGAGAAGGGCGCGCCGCTCAACCTCGTGCACCGCGACATCAGCCCCGAGAACATTCTGCTCTCGAGATCGGGCGCGGTGAAGGTGGCCGACTTCGGCATCGCGCGCATCGAGCGCGAGGTGCAGCTCACGGCGGCTGACACGTTCCGTGGGAAGCTCGGCTACGCGGCGCCGGAGCAGATCATGGGCCTGCCCGTCACCCGACAGGCCGATCTCTGGGCCATCGGCGTCACGATGTTCGAGCTGTTGACGGGTCAGAAGCCCTTCGTGACCGAGACGGAAGCCGAGCTGGCCTCGGCCTCGGTGTATCGCGCGCCGAGACGGGTCGACGAGCTCAGGCCCGACTGCCCCATCGCCCTCGCCGAGATCGTCGCCAGGTGCCTCACCAAGGACCTCTCCGCGCGCTGGGCTGATGGCCACGAGCTCGGCCGACAGCTCGAGGACTTCATCTCGTGGAGTGGCACACCGCTGCGCTCCACGGACCTCGGCGGAATTCTGAAGCTGCTCGACATCAAGCCTCACACCGTCAGCGCCGCCGGCACCCCGTTGCTCTCCGTCGTCCCCGACCTTGCGCCCTACGTCGAGCCGAGCACCTTCGAGCCGAGGGCCGAGCTGGCCGAAGATGGCTCGCTTCATACGCTCGAGCTTCCCGCGCCGCCGCCCGTCGTGGACGACGCGCAGACGCAGCTACAGTCGCAGGCGCAGGACCCAGCACCTCCTGAGCTCTCGCTGGCCCGCGAACCGAAGCCCCGCTCCTCGTTGCGGTCTGGCGAAGAGCACTCGAGCCCGGCCGTCGAGCCAGCGCCGGCCCGCATGCAGGAGCGCTTCGACCGCATCGAGGTCGAGCCGCTCGCCGTCGCGATCGAACACCTCCCCGGCCCAGCCGTCGCCCCTTCCCCGGCCCGCACGAGCGCTCTCGCGATGAAGGTCCTGCTCGGCGTTGGCGCCCTGGCCTTGGCCGGCCTCGTCGTCTTTGGCGTCTCGAAGCTGCCTGCGCGACCTCAGGCCGCCGCGCACGGGACCCTCTTCATCGAGTCGACGCCCACCGGAGCGGCCGTCGCAGTCAACGGAGAGTCGGTCGGCCAGACGCCGTGGGCCGGCGACAACCCTCCGGGAGGCATCACCACCGTCACGCTGTCTCGAAGCGGTTTCGCGGCGTTGACGGTTCGCCTCGACGGCGGAACCGACTGGACCGGGACGCTGAAGCTCTCGCGCCAGAAGTAGAGACCGAGCGTTGCGCACGGTTTGCGCAGCCCTCGGGACCCCTCGCTGGGTTTGCACGCGCCATCGAGGGCACGGCGTGCGCGCAGCGGCACGAGCCATGCTCATCTCATCGGCATGGTCCAACATCTCCTCCTCGCGGTCGATGGCTCTGCCTCGTCTCACCACGCCGCGAACCAGGGCTTCGGGCTCGCCCGGCAGACGAACTCGAAGGTGACGCTGGTCTTCGTGCTCGAGTCGCCGCCCGTGATCCCCGTGGGGCCGCTCTCTGGCTACGTGATGACGTCACCGCCGCGCACCGAAGCCGATCTCGAGCGCGCGAGGGCAGAGCTCAAGACCCTCGCGCATGACTCGGGAGTGACCGTCGACACGCGCGTGGAGTTGGGCGCGCCCGCCGACGTGATCTGCGAGCTGGCGGACCGGCTGAACGTCGATCTGATCGTCATCGGCGCTCGCGGCCTGAGCGCGGGCACACGCTGGTTGATGGGCTCGGTCAGCGATCGCGTCGTGCACCACGCACCCTGCCCGGTGCTGGTGGTTCGCGACCGGAAGCGTTGAGTCGTCTTTAGAACTTCACGCGGCGCATCACGAAGCGAGGCATCGCTTTGATGGCCGTCATCACCGCGCGCCAGATCGCCGGCGCGTAGACGACGGGCGATCCGTCATCGATGCCCTGGAGCACCAGCTCCGCGACGGCTTCAGGCTCGCCGGCAAACGGCGGCGCCTTGAGGCCCTCGGTCATTCCGGTGCGCACGAAGCCGGGCTTCACGCAGACGGTGACCAGGCCTTCCTTGCGGTACTTGTGATCGAGCCCCTCGAGGTACGCCGAGAGCCCGGCCTTGGCTGCCCCGTACATGATGACGGGTGAGCGGCCGCGATCGCCGGCGACCGACGAGAAGACGCAGAGCGTGCCGCCGCCTCGCATCAACAGCTTCTTGCGGGCCTCTTCGCAGAACAGCACGGTGTTCGAGAAGTCGAGGGTGAGCACCTTCGCGGCGAGCGCGGGGTCCCGCTCCAGCTGCTCCTGCGTGGCGAACGCGCCTGCGGTGACGACGACGGTGTCGAGGCCGTCGAGGGCCTGCTCGGCGCGCTCGAGGGCGGGCTTGAACGACTCGGTGTGCTCGAGATCGCAGGCGACGCCGACGACGCGCGTGCCGGGAACGCCGCGAGCCTCGAGATCGGCGACACTCCGCTTCACCTCGTCATCGCCCCGCCCCAGCACCGCGACGAAGTCACCGCGCTCGACGAACTTGCGGGCGAGGGAGCGGCCCATGCCGCGGGTGGCTCCGAGAATGGCGACGCGCCTCATGCTGGATCTCCGAAGAGCCGAACCGACTGCGCGCTGCGGAAGCGACGCTCCGGGTCCCACTTCTCACGGGCCTCGAGGAACTTCGGCAGGCGTTTCTCCATCGCGCGGAAGTGCTCGGGCCGGGTGAAGGTGTCTTTCGCGAGGTAGATGCGCCCACCCTCGTTGAGCACGTGCTCGTTGAGCTCGTCGACCAGCGCCTGGGTGTCGTTGCGAATCGCGATGTCGAGCGCGACCGAGATGCCGGGCTTCGGGAACGAGAGGAACGCGGGGCTCTCGGCGCCGCAGTCCTTGATGACGCACAAGAAACTCGCGCCGCCACGCTTCGTGAGCACCTCGAGGAACCGCCGCGCGGCTCCGGGTCCGGCTTCGTTCGGCAGAACGCACTGGTACTGCGTGAAGCCACGCCGCCCGTACATGCGGTTCCAGTCCTTCACGAAGTCGAGCGGCCAGAAGAACGTGAACGGGTCGACGAGCCCCTCGCGCTTCTTCGGCAGGTGCTTCCAGTAGAAGCCGAAGTTGAAGGCTTTGATCGAGAGCGGGTTGAGCAGCCACGCCGGCGCCTCGAAGGGGAAGCGCACGTTCGGCGGCTCGGTGGGGAAGCGGCTGGGCGCCTCGTGCGAGTGGGCCCAGCGGCCCTTCATCAGAATGCCGCGGCCCATGTTGGCGCCGGCAGACAGGCAGTCGATCCACCCGACCGTCATCGGCCACTTCCCGGCGGCCTCTTTCAGCTTCGAGATGTACTCGTCGATGTCGCCGACCCGCTCCGACTCCTGCCAGATCCACGGCGTGGGGATGCGCTCCATCGGGAACTCGACCTCGAGGATCTGCCCGGTGAGGCCCATGCCGCCGACGGTCGCGAGGAAGAGCTCTCGCTCGAGATCGGGTCCACACTCGACGATGCGGCCATCGGCGACGCGCATCTTGAGGCGTTTGACGTGCGAGCCGAAGCAGCCGTCGACGTGGTGATTCTTGCCGTGCACGTCGGCGGCGACGGCGCCTCCGAGCGTGACGAACTGCGTGCCCGGCGTGACGGGAACGAACCAGCCGCGGGGCAGGAGCGTGCGGTGGAGATCGAGCAACGACAGGCCCGCTTCTGCGCGGAGCACGCCAGTCGCGTTCTCGAAGGCCAGCATGCGATTGGCGCGGGTGGTGTTGACGACGACGGGGCTGCCACCGGTGGGGAGCGATGAATCGCCGTAGCTGCGGCCGAGCCCTCGGAAGAGCACGGCGGGCGTGGTCTCGAGGTTGTCGGGAGACAGCTCCTGCGCCACCACGTGTGTGCGGCCCCAGCCCTCGATGCGCGAATCAGTCATCACGAGAAGCAGGTAGCCGGACGGGGAGTGCGGCGCAAGCAGAGGTCAATCACCACCCCTGCGCCCAATGAGCGCCGCGACGATGACTGACGGAATCACTGGAGCGAGCAACACGTAGATCCAGCCGATCGTGCCCATCACCAGCGCCTGATACGCGAGCAGCGCGGTGGTGTTGAGCGCCCACGTCGACGCAGCGACGAGCCACCGTCGTGAGAACGTCACGCGCTGACCGACGAGGAGCACCGCGAAGTTGATGAGGAACGGCGCCACGAAGACGCCGAGCGTGCGCGGGCTCTGCGCGCCTTCAGTACGAAAGCCGTCAGCCAGTACGAAGGCGAAGATGATCGACACAGCGGCGAAGCCGATGAAGGCAAACGACGCTCCGGCCAGCGCGCGCAGCAGGTCGGGCCTGGTCGACGTTGGAGATGGCGCCGGGGCTGGCCTGGTGGAGCGATGAAGGAGAACGCTGAAGGCCAGCGTCTGCAGGACGATCTCGGGCAGTCCGAACAGGTGGTACCAGAGCGGGAGCCGCGAATAGATGAGCCCCTCGAGCGACGACGGCGCCGCCGCCGGGGTTCCGAGAATTCCGATGACGAGGAAGAGGCCCCAGAGAATGAGCCAGCCTCGTTCGCGCTCCGAGAGCAGCTGACGGAGCGGAAGCAACACGAGACCGAAGAGCAGCCCGCGCACCGGCTGGAGCCACGGCCCGATGCCGACGCCTTCCGAGAGCGGGTCTTTCATGTAGTCGCTGATGATCGGCGACGTCAGGGCGTGCTGATAGTCGAGCAGCCGCGAGGCCAGCAGCCCGAAGAAGACGTAGGTCAACGAGTGGTACAGCGCCGCGCGCAGCACGAACGCCAGCCGCGGGTCGAGGCGCAGACTTTTCGGGGCCGGGTCCATGAGGAGACGAAGGATTGCACCAACTGCGCCGTTACGGTCTGCGCTCGAGCTCGTCGGCGCGACGCTGAATTGGCAACGCTCAACGCGCTCAAGATGGGGTCGATTCGTCGGATTCGAAGTCCGATACGGCGACGAATCTCAGTGACACACCACCGCTCTCCCATCGAGCCGTCACGGCCCCGCCGAAACAGAAGTCGTACAAGAGGACGTAACAGTCGTCTCCGGGCCCAACCACCGCGCCCGCTGCCTTCAGGCCCTCCAACACAATCTTCTCGTATGAAACATCGCGGAGAAACGCATCGAGAGTGTGAGGCGCATCGGGGTGACGGAAGGCCTCGCGCTTCGAGTCATCGTAACGACCAAGGGCGAATCCACGACTGAAGGCGGAGCCTCTGAAGTCGCCCTTCGCGTCGAACTCAACTCGGAGCACTGAGCGGAATTCCGACTCGGTCTTCGCAGTGCCGGTCCAGAGCGAGACCTTGCCTTGCTGTCTCATTCGACGAACTTAGCGCGGTCGATCAGCACAATCTCGCTACGGTCGCTCGAGCTCATCGGCCCGACGAAGCAGGCCGTTGGGCGCGAGCGCCAACGGAGGACAGTAGGGCCCCGTCTCGGTCCGCTGCCACCACACGCCTTTCTGACTCAGCGGCGCGAAGCGGTACTCCCACGTCGTCGAGCGCAGGTACTTCGGCGGCGTCGTGACGAACGGGTTCACCCGCATCAACGCGAGCACGTCACTCGTTCCTTTCAGCAGGTGGAGCTGGAACGAGAGGAACCACGGGTTCTGCGAGCAGGTGCCGAGCGAGGCGAACCACATCTGCCAGTCGAGCCGCGGCTGCCACGGCGCAACGAAGTCGGGACGTCGGTCGAGCTGCCCCGGCTTCCACGGGAACTCATACGCCTTCCACGTCACGCCATCGTCGCTGCCTTCCACGATGATCTCGGGCCGCGACTTCGTCATCACGGCGAAGGCTCCGTAGGCGTTGATGACGTGCAGTGGGCTGAGCCGCTCGAGCACCGCGCGCAGCGGAGGATTCGCTGTGAAGCGCCGCGAGAACGCCGTCACGCTGAGGGCAGCGAATGAAACGGCGAGGCCCCACTTCCACCACGCCGATCGAGGCTGCGTGACGGCCACCTTCGAGCCAAGCGCGGCGTCATCGAGCAACGGCAGCGCGAGCACGAAGGTGAGCACGTTGTAGTAGCTGTAGTTGCCCGCGACGATCAGGCCGGCCTGCATCGCCATGAGTCCGACCGCCGCGATCAACCGGGCCCGGCGCGGCCCCAGCGCCAGAATCGGAATCGGCAGCTCGAGCACGAACATCGCCGCGCAGAGCGCCTTCTGAACGCCCAGCGGCCACTCGTTCGCCAGCACGCTCGTCCACGTCGGCAGCGGCTGCGACCACCAGTGGAAGGTGAGCGCCGTCAGATCTCTCCAGCTCTCGTCACCACTCGCGAGCTTCACGAGGCCGGAGCCAAGCGTCACCTTGCACGCCAGCACCGCTGCGGCGAAGCGCACCGCCCGGCCCGGCTCGCGGAACTCGTTCGCCAGGAACGGTCGCCACCCACCGGGCGCCAGGAACGCGAAGACGAGCGCCGTCTCGAGCAGCAGAATGTCCCACTGGAAGTTGAGGAACGGCGCGCCGACCTGAACGAACGACAGCCAGCTGACGTAGAGCACCAGCAGTGCCCAGCGCGGAGCGAACCCGGCAGTCACGCAGACCGACGCGAGCACGCTCACTCCCAGCAGCAGGTGGAGCGCGAGGTCAGACCACCCGAGCCACAGCAACGTGGGCACGTCGAAGAACGAGGCGTTGGCGCGGGTGACGCCCGTCATCGTCTCGGCGATCGGGACGATCCCGTGGCTCCCGTACAGGCCGGGCAGCTGCGCCCAGAGGCTCGCCGTCGCGAACACCGACACGAGGCCGAAGGCCGCGAGGGTCAACCGAACGGTCAGGCGCATCGACGGTACGGGCATGCAGCAGCGACCGTACCCGCTGCCGAGTAGACTTCACTCACGATGTGCGGCCGCTACACGCTCAAGTCCAGAGGCGTCGATCTGCAGCGAGAGCTGCACCTCGATCACGAGCCGGTGCTCGAGGCCCGCTTCAATATCGCTCCGACGCAGGCCGCGCCCGTAGTGCTCGACTCGAATCAGCGGGAGCTCGTGATGGCGCGCTGGGGCTTCACGCCGCAGTGGTCGAAGGACGTGAACGAAGGCGCGAAACACATCAACGCCCGCGCCGAGTCGTTGACCGAGAAGCGCATGTTCTCCGAGGCCCTGAAGCACGCGCGGTGTCTGGTGCCGTGTGACGGATTCTATGAGTGGAAACACCACGGGCGGCAGGCGACGCCGCTCTTCATCCACGCGCCGGAGCACCCGATTCAGACGATGGCCGGCGTGTGGACGACGTGGCGATCTCCCGACGGCGTCGAGGTGGCGACGTTCTCGATCATCACCAGGGCGGCCGACGCGATGATGTCGAGCATCCACTCCCGCATGCCGCTCTTCATCGCGCCCGACGCCCGAGAGGCGTGGCTGTCGGCGACGACGACGGCGGCTGATCTGCAGCACCTGCTCCACCGCGGCGCCGATGCGTCGTTCACCGCGTATGAAGTTGCCGCGCACGTGAACCATGTCGCGATCGACGACGCTCGCTGCCTCGAGCCCTCGAAGGCCGTTCAGCTCGATCTGCTCTAACGCGCCCGCACGGCAGCCCAGTCGAGGACGTCCACCTTCTGGTCCGCCACCTTGAAGTCCATCTGCTCGCGCAGGCCGATCACGTCGCCACCGATCTGGAACGGCATCGGCCGTGAGAGCGTGACGCGAATCGAGCTCACGAAGAAGTCGTGCATGCCGGCGACGCGCCTGCCGCGCCAGAGGTTCACCATGTTCGCGACGCCTTCGAAGACGGGGCGATCGTACACGCGGAAGTTGAGGCGGCCGGGGACGCGCCGGGCGTGGGGGAAGGCCTTGAACTTCGCGCCCCAGTACGGCTCGGTGGCCGCGGCGCCGACGGAGACAGGCCCGTCGAAGAGCACCGTGCCCGAGTCGACTCGCACGACCTGGTTCTTCTTCAGCGTGAGCGCGTCGCCACCACGATCCTCGACCCTCATCGTGGTTCTGCCCTTGAACACCAGCTTGCCGATCTCTGCCGGCACGGTGCGCGTGAAGAGTGAGAACAGATAGCCGCCGACCCCTTCGTTGAGCTTGCCGGCGATCGGCCCGGCCAACGGCGTCTTGCGGGCCTGGTCCAGGTTCGAGTGGTAGTCGTGCACGAGCGTCGCGTCCCACCCGACGCCGGCGAACACGCTGAGCTGATTCTCGGTCTCGATGAGATCGAAACGCTGGGTCGGCAGCTTCTTCGGGAGCCCGTCGAGCACCTCGAGCGTCTGCGCGTAGCTGAAGGCGCCGACTGCGTTGGGCCACCCATTGCCAGTGCCGAGCTTGAAGAGCGCGATGGTGGGAAATGACGTGCAGCCGGCGTCGCGGAGCAGGTTCAGCAGCACTACGACCGTGCCATCGCCACCGCCGCAGAAGACGAGCCGCGGCCGAGACCGGACGAGCGCCTTTGCGTCGGCGCGTGCCTGCTCGATCGACGTGGCGGCGTAGATCGTCGCGTTGGGCATCACCTGCCGGAACGCGTCGATGCGTGCGGGCGTCACCTTGCGGGCCTTCGCGTTGAACCACGCGGCGACGTCAGCGCCCTTCCGGCGCGCGGCCCGGCCCATCAGCGACGCCCTCTGGCAGCTGCCCCGAAGATCAAGACGAGGCAGTCTGGAACGGCAGTCGAAAGGCTCAAAGGCCTCCGTATCGGGTATGGTGCGCACGCACATGGCCTCGCCGTGGGAAGAAGTCAGACGGGAGTCGATGGAGATGCCGGCGGTGGGCTACCGCCATGGCCAGTCTCCGCTTCCGTGGCTGTTGCTGGCGGTGTCCATCACCCTCACGATCACCGTGCTCGTCGTCGGTCGCAACCGGCTGGCAGAGGCGCAGGAGCGCACGTGGACCTCGCTCAAGGCCAACGACGACCTGAACCAGAAGCTGAAGGCCGCTGAGAAAGAAGTCGAGAAGGCGAAAGAGGCCTGCAGCGTCGGTGACGAAGATCAGGGCGACATCGCGCGGAAGATCGTTCAGCTCGAGCTGCAGAACCGGCGGCTGCAAGACGAGCTCTCGAAGGTGAAGAAGAAGTGACGTGTCGTCGCCTGAACGAATGAGCCGAACCCGCGTGGTGGGTCTGGTGCTGGGCCCGCTCGTGTTCCTGGCGCTCGCGTTCCTCGACACTCCGCTGGTGCACGTGGCCGGGTTCGATCGTCGCCCTGCGCTGGCTGCCGGTGTTTCGTTGTTGATGGCGGTGTGGTGGTTCACCGAGGCCGTGCCGATTCAGTGGACGGCGATGATTCCCCTCGTCGCGTTCCCGTTGCTGGGGGTCTTCGGCGGCGGCGTGGTGAGCGACACGGCGAAGGCCGGCAGCGAGTACCTCAACGCCTACATCTTCCTCTTCCTCGGAGGCATGGCCGTCGGCGCGGCGCTCGAGCACTGGAACCTGCACCGGCGCATCGCGCTCCATCTGATGATCCGCATCGGAGCGTCGCCACCGCGGCTGCTGCTGGGGCTGCTCGTGGCGACGGCGACCATCTCGATGTGGATCTCGAACACCGCGACGGCGGTGATGATGTTGCCGATCGCGCTCGCGGTGCTGGGTGAGCTCGAGGCGCAGTCGAAGCGCGCGCTCACCAGGTACGGCATGGCCCTGATGCTGGCGGTGGCGTACGCGTCGAACGTCGGTGGCATCGGGACGAAGATCGGGACGGCGACCAACTCGATCTTCGTGGGCTGGCTCGCGAAGACGCATCAGCTCGAGTTGAGCTTCCTCCGGTACGTGCTGATCGGCCTTCCGTTCGTGGTGCTGTTCATTCCCGTCTTGTGGGGCGCACTGTGGCGGTTCGGGCGGGTCGATGCGCCGGCGACCGATGCGGGAGAAGACGTGTTGCGCGGTCAGCTCGCAGCGCTGGGGCCGATGTCGCCAAAGGAACGGGTCGTCGGGCGGGTCTTCCTGGTCGCGGCGATGTTGTGGGTGTTCGGCGATCCGCTCCGTGACGTGCTCGCGCCCCTGCTGCCCTTTCAGATCGCGAACCGGCACTACGAGGCGACGGTGGCGATGATCGCTGCCGTGGTGCTGCTCGCCCTGCGCTGCCTGCCGCTCGTCGCGGTGCGGAGAATTCCAATCAGCGCGTTGATGCTGCTGGGCGGCAGCTTCGCGATGGCGGCGGGCATCGAGGGGAGCGGGCTGTCGGCCTGGCTCGGGCTGCAGCTGGAGCCGCTCAAGCACCAACCCGCGCTGCTGCAGCTGGCGCTCGCGTCGTTCTCGACGGTGGCGCTGTCAGCCGTCGCGTCGAACACCGCGACCGTCAACCTGATGCTGAACCTGATGCCGATGAATTTGCCGTTGCTGTCGACGGTGACGATCGCGTCGTCGTGTGACTTCGCGCTGCCTGCGGGGACTCCGCCGAACGCGATCGTGTTCGGCTCCGGCCGCGTGCACCTGCCGTCGATGATGAAGGTGGGCTTCGTGCTCGACCTGACCGCTGCGGCGCTGCTGGTGGCGTACGGGTGGATCTATCTGCCGCTCGTCATGCCGTGACGTCAGGGCTCGAGTGGCTCGGGCGCCGCAAGGTTCGAGGGTCGACGCCATAGAAGTTCGTTCCTGCCTCGCGGAGCGCCTGCACCAACTGGAGCGCCGCGTCGTGCCCAGCCACACGCTCAGCGGGGGTCATCGCGTGGAGCTCCATCAACAGGTCGATGTCGAGATCTGCCTCTGACGGGTCTGGTGGCGTCTGCTCCGACATACAGGCCATTGCGTCCGCTCCTCTGGCTGGCGTCAACTGCCATTCATGCTCTCGACGCTGCTCGCGCTGACCCTGACTGCTGGCTCGTTTCCCCTGCCCTCCATCGACGGAAAGCCGCTCGCCGCGACGGCGGAGCAGAAGTCGTTCCGGCTCCCGATGCGCTTCGAGAAGGTGCGCGGCTTCTACGATGCGCAGTTCGTCGGTGACGATGCGAAGGGCATCACTGCGAAGGTCTCGGGAACCACCGGCAAGCGCGTGCTCACGCTCGTCTCTTCTCGCGCTGGCGACACCTGGAAGAAAGCCATCGTCCGTGAAGGTGAGATCGAGACCGTCATCGACGTCACGCCGGTGCTGCGAATGGCCGAGGAGCAGATCGAAGGAAACGGAAAGCCGCTGGTGCAGTTCATCATCGGCCGCTCGGGCGACGTCGATCGCGCCGTCGACGCGATTGGCCGAAAGCACGTCGAGCAGATCCGCCAGTAGTGAGCGCTCGGCCCGTGACAAAGCGCGCGTTCGAGAGACGAGACGGGGTGTTGTTCGACAGCTACGAGTTCCCGTCGGGTCAGAAGTGCAGAGCCCAATTCTCAGCTCAAAGTCTGGGCGAGCCTCTTTCCGACGAGCAGCTCCAGCTCGCGCGAGAGTCGTCTGCGCAGGCGGGGGATCGTGCTCAGGGCGCGTTCACTCTGCGATGGGAAGAGAAGAGCGATCAGTCGCTCGAGGCGCTTCTGAGTGGACTGACGGCGGGGAACATCGGAGCGCCCGGCGCGCTGCTCAAGTACCTCGATGACCCGCGCGTTCGGCCGGCCTTGATCGAAGCGGCGAGACGCGCCGCGCAAGGGTCGTTGTCGAACTTCGCGCAGGTGCTGGGCATCGTGGGTGGCGAGGGAGCTCGTGATGTCCTTCGGCAGCGCATGGAAGAGCTGCTCGCGGCCTCCGAGACCTTCGAGGACTCGTCGTTCTTCAACTTCACCGCAGGTGCTGCGGCGACCGTCGCTGAGTCACTCCTTCTGCTGGACCCCGACGACACCACTGCAGCGAATTGCCTTCGGACGCTCATGACGCACCCCTGCCGGCTCAACCGCGAAAATGCTGCGGGGCACGCAGCGAGCGCGTATCGGCACCGGATGAAGACGGAGGCGATGCAGGTGCTGGAATCGATCTTGCGACCGCTCGTGTACGACCCAGACGATCGCTTGTTCTTCTCAGCGATTGAGGCCTTGAAAGCACTCGAACCTCGGGCGGTGATCGAGCGCTGCGTGAAGGTCCTCGAAGGCGACGTCGACGAGCCGATTCCGCGCGCAGCCAGCTATCTGACCTCCATGTCACTCTCGGAGAACGCCATCGTTCCCCGACTCGTCGACTGGATCTCGAGGCAGCGCGTCGTTCGTAATGCGCTGCCGGTCGCCTGGGCGCTGGGCTCGCTCGTACCCGAGGGACTCCGTCTCGATCTTCTTCGCCGGGCCCTGGCCGACGAATCACCGTCACAGCGCTGGGCCGCAATTCGCCTTCTGAGCTCGATCGAGCAGGACCGGAAAAGCGAGTTGGCCGCTGCCGCGCTTGCCGATGAAACGGACCCAGCGCTGACGCGGGCGCTCATGGCGGCAGCCAACCCGAGCTGACTCATATCTGTTCGTGTGGCGCTACAGCGGCGCCTGCTCGGCAGTGAGCACCGAGAGCGGAAACACCGGGCCACTGCGCGCGAAGTACCGGGCGAGCTCGAGCGGCTCGGAGCCACGCAGGTCGAGCGCCTCCAACTCTTTCAAGGTGCACCACCGGGCCTCGAGCGAGTGCCGGTCTGCGACGCGCTTGAGCTGAGCGTCATCCGCGACCGTGCCCGTGAAGATCACCCGCAGGCGCGCGCCGTCGGTGACGACCGAACGCTCCACCCGAACGATCCCGTCGAGCGTCACGCGCACTCCAGCCTCTTCGAGCGTCTCGCGAACGGCGGCCTCTTCGAGCGTCTCGCCCTCGTCGACCGCGCCCGCCGGCAGCCACCACTTCTGCCCGTGCTTCGCCTCGTGAACGACGAGCAGGCGGTCACCCTTGCGGACCGCCACCAGCACGAAGCACCACGTCGTGATGCCCTGGCCCACGCGTCAGACGCGGAAGGGGTTCTGCAGCAGAATCGTCTCGCCGCGCTCGGCGCCGACCGACACGCACACCACCGGCACTCCGACGATCTCTTCGATGCGACGCACGTAGCGCTGCGCGGTCGGCGGCAGATCTTCCACGGTGCGCGCACCCGCCAGCGACTGATCCCAGCCGGGGAGCTCTTCGTACACAGGCGTGACGCGAGACAGATCTTCGAGCTCGCCAGGCAGCTCGGTCAGCCGCTCACCGTCGAGCTCGTACGCCGTGCAGATCTTCAGCGTCGGCAACCCGGACAACACGTCGAGCTTGGTGACCGCGAGGCCCCACAGCCCGTTCACGCGCGCCGCGTACCGCAGCACCACCGTGTCCAGCCATCCACACCGGCGGGGACGGCCGGTCGTCGCGCCGAACTCATCGCCAATCTTCCGCAGTCGCTCGCCGGTCTCGTCGTTCAGCTCCGTGGGGAACGGGCCGCCGCCGACGCGCGTGGTGTACGCCTTCGAGATGCCCATCACGCGATCGATCGCCGTGGGGCCGAGCCCCGAACCAACCGCCGCGTTGCCCGCCACTGTGTTGCTGCTGGTGACGTACGGGTAGGTGCCGTGATCGAGATCGAGCAGCGTGCCCTGCGCGCCTTCGAACAACATGCGCGTGCCCTTGCGGACGTGATCGGACAGGAACAGCGACGCGTCCTTGATGTGCTTGCCCAGGCGGCCGCCGAGCACGGCGTACTCCGAGACGATGCCGTCGGGATCGAGCAACGGCTCATCGGCCTTCGCCTTCTTCGCGAGCTGGGCGATCTCTTCGAGAGCCGAGGGCAGGCGCTCCTTCACGCGACGACGCAGGCGATCGGTGTCGAGCAGATCGCGCATGCGAATGCCGCGGCGGTTGATCTTGTCTTCGTACGCCGGGCCGATGCCGCGACCGGTGGTGCCGATCGGCGAGCCTCCGCGCGTCTTCTCGCGAAGCATGTCGAGGTGCTTGTGCCAGGGGAAGATGACGTGTGCGTGCTCGCTGATGATGAGCTGGGTCGGGTCCTGGAGCAGGCCGCGCGCCATGAGCCCGTCGACCTCTTTCATCAAGACGGTCGGGTCGACGACGCAGCCGTTGCCGATCACGCACGTCTTCCCGGGGTGCAGAATCCCCGAGGGAATCAGGTGCAGCACGGTCTTCTGACCGCCCACGACGAGCGTGTGGCCGGCGTTGTTCCCGCCCTGAAACCGCACGACGACCTGGGCGTGTTCGGTGAGCAGGTCGACGACCTTGCCCTTGCCCTCATCACCCCACTGCGCACCCACGACGACGACGTTCGGCATGCGGCGGGTTCTAGCGCACGGGCCGGGAACGCGTGCTCCATTTCCGTCGCGAGCGCTTGATCACGACCGAGTCAGGAACCTGACGTGCCGTGACAGCGGAAACGATACCCGCAACCGAGCGACTCGCAGCGTTCGAGCGGCCGGAGTTCCCACCGTCGTGAGGCCTGAGACTGAACGAGCGCGCGGGCCTGCGAGACGAGTTGACGCTCGAGTTCGGCGTCGTTCGGCAAGCCGTCGAGGAAGCGCGGCGTCGCATCGTCATGCCGCAGGTACGAAATGCCGGCGCGCACCTCGACCCCGGGCACCTCGACGAAGCGCCGCGCGGCGAGCGCGTAACACCCGAGCTGAAACGCGTACGGCTCCAGCCCGGCGGCTGACGGCGTGGTGGTCTTGTAGTCGATGACGTCGACCTGCTGATCGATGACCAACAGATCGATCTGCCCGCGAAGGTGCAGCGAGAAGTCGGCGTCACCGAGCCGCAGCACGAAGGGCAATTCCCGCAACACCTTGCGCGCGCGCGGCAGGCGCTGCCCATACGGCGAGGTCCAGAACCGCTCGACCCACCGCAGCACGTCGTCGTCGTGGTCGGTGCCGAGGCCGCTGGTGCGCTGCAACGAGGCGAGCCGTTCGCGAAGCCCGGGCGCGTTCACCCAGTCGAGCGGCGTCAGCTCGAGCAGCTTGTGCGCGGCGGTGCCGAGCAGACGTGGGTCTCCAGGCATCGGCTCATCGTCGACCTGCTCCGCCCACTCGAACGCGATGGGACGCTCCGCGAGGCCGACCTGATGCGCGAGGTGAAAGCGTCGTGGGCAGGTGACGAAGTCTTGAAGCTGGGTGACTGGCAGCACCGCGTCACGAACGGGAACGGGCTGCGTGGTTCTCACCCGCGTCACGAGCGCGGCGACCTCGGCGCGGGTGGCGTCGTCGAGCTGCGCGGCAGCGGGCACCGGCCGGCCCTGTGGCAGCGCGTCGACCAGCACATCCATCGCGGCGTGCCGGTCGCTGAACTGCTGCCACCAGAAGTCGTCGAACTTCAGCCACGCGGCCCAGGTGTTCCGCTGCGCTTTCGGCGGCTGCAACCCGAGCACGACGCGATCTCTCGCGCGGGTCAACGCGACGTAGAGCAGCCGCCGTCGCTGCGCGTCTTCACGCTTCGACTTGAGGCCCTTGCACTGAAGGTACCGCGCGCTCCCGGTTGGCTCATTTGCGAGCGAGGTGACGGCGAGCCCGACGTCGCGATCGAACCGAATGCGCTCGCCGCCCGGTGGCGTCGTCGTGAACAGCTCTGGGATGACGACGACCGGCCACTCGAGGCCCTTGGCCTGGTGCACCGTCATCAACGTCACGGCCTCGGAGTCACCTTCATCGAGCACGTCACCCTGCGCTTCTCGAGGCTCGGTCTCGGCGAGCTCCAGGAGCTCACGGGCGAACTGCGCGACCGGCACACCCTGCGCCTGACGGAGCGTCGCGAGATCGACGAGCTTGTCCAGGTTGGCGAGCGCCTGTTCTCCAAACGGGCCCGCGGCGACGGCGACGCGATACTCGAGCGACTCCAGCGCCACGCGGAGCAGGTGCCGCAGCCCGAGGCGATCACGCTCGCGGTACAGCACCAGCCACGCCTCGTGAAACCGCCGGAACCGGAGGCGCTCGGCGTCGTCGAAGGCCGTGAAGTCGCCTCCGTCACCGAGGAGCACGTGCTTCGGGTCGAGCCCGTTCACCTGGGCGCCATCGAGCGCAAGCGAGACGAGCGCCGTGTCCGACAACCCGACGAGCGGACTGCGCAACACGGCCGCGAAGGCGATGAGGTTGGACGGATCGGCGATGAGCTGGAGCAACGAGGCGAGATCGATCACCTCCTGCGCTGCGTAGAAGCCGCGCCCGCGCACGATGCGATGCCGCACGCCGTGTCGCACGAGCGCCTGCCGGTATACCTCGAGCTGCGTGAAGCGCTGGAAGAGCACCGCGACGTCACCACCCACCACCATGCGTGGCGCTGCGTGTTTCGGCGCACGGGGAACGATCTGCACGCTCGGGTCCGCCAGCATCATGGCGAGGTATCGCGCGAGCGCCTCAGCCTCTGCAGCGCGCACGGCCTCGACCGACGGCGTCTCGTCACTCTCCGCGAGCGCCTCGGGCATCATCAGCCGCACCAGCGCAGGCCCCGGCGGAGCGTTCTGCCGGACCGCAGTCAACGCGTCGGTCTCCGGGTCGAACTCCACTTCGAACGGGAGCCCGCCAGCAGTCTGATCGCCGCGAACGAGGAACCGCTGGCTCTGGTTGTTGCAGAGCTCGACGATCTCCACCGTCGATCGCCGTGACTGCTGAAGGAACTGCCTCTGCCCACCGCTGGCCTCGATGCACTTCGCCATGCGCTCGAAGACGGCGACGTCAGCGCCGCGGAAGTCGTAGATGGCCTGTTTGCGATCGCCGACCACTGCGAGGGCGGCGGGCTCGAGCGGCACGTCGAGGGTCTCGTTCGACGGGCCTTCTCCCATCTCTCTCGACAGGGGCCGCGGCGCGCCGTCACGCTTCTCGGCGAGCAACAGCACCAGCTCGAGCTGCACGCGATTGGTGTCCTGGAACTCGTCGACCAGCACCACGCCGAACCGCCGATGCGCGTCACGCCGCGCCTCGGGCGAGTTGCGGAGCAGATCGCGCGTGCGCACCAGCAGCGCCGTGAAGTCGAGTGCACCGCGCGCATCGAGCGCCGCCTCGTACGAAGCGATGCCCTCTTTCACGAGTTCACGAACGACCGCGTCGAACGGCGCCATTCGCCATGAGGTCCACAACGCTCCGGGAGCGCTGGCTCCGTCGCCCTTCCCTCTGAACGCCTCACGGAGCGGGACGACGTCGGCGCGCTTCCAGTTCTTGAAGGCCTCATCGAGCAGGTCGCGGTGCTCTGGCCAGTTCTCGACCGTGACCTGCGCGAGCCGCCGGCAGATCTCGTCGACGCGCGCGCGATACGCGTCCCGCACCTCGAGCGTTCGCTGCAGCGTCGTGGCCATCAGCCGAAGCCCACGCACCGTGGCCAGGAACGACTCGCGCGCCTCGTCCTGGTCCTGCACGGGGATCAGGTCGACCTGCGTCCCCTCTTCCCGGATCGCGGCCGACACGCGGACCAGCGAGCTCACGAGGCCCCACGGGCTGCTCGCGCCGAACCCGAAGTCGCGCACGAGTTCACGCACCAGCGCGTCGCCTGCTTCGAGCCGCTCCAGCACCACGCGCTCGACGCACTCGGCGAACAGTTGCCGGCCTTCGCGCTCTTCGATCAGCTCGAACGCCGGGTTCACGCCGCTGCCGGCCGGCGCGCGACGCAGCACCTGCGACATGACGGAGTGAAACGTGCCGATGCTGGCGGCACCGAGATCGTCACGAACGGAGCGCCAGAAGGATTTCGGAGGCAGCGGCCGGCCGAGCGCAGCGAACGACGTCTCGAGCTCGAGTTCCCGCGATTCACCCTTCGCGTCACCCGTCGCGAGCCGATCGAGGCGCTCACGCAGACGCTGACGCATCTCGGCGGCGGCCTTGTCCGTGAAGGTGAGGAGACACAAATTGGCGGGCGCGACGGGCTCGTGCCCTGCGCGTGCGCCGCCGAGGACGTGGAGGCACAAGGTGATGAGGCTGTACGTCTTGCCCGCGCCGGCACCCGCGAAGAGGGCGAGGTTGGACTCGAGGCGGAGCGCGCGCTCCAGTGGCGTGGCGTCGTCGGGCAACGGCGCGGGCGGCGGCGGCGGCGTGTTGCGCGGCACCGGCAAGACGCCGAACTCGAAGCCGAGCTGCGAGGTGTCGGGAGCTCTCCGGCGCGCAGCCATCAGTCGACCTCCGGCATTTCGCTCAACCGACGCGCAGAGATGCGGCAGACGCTGCGAAGGTGGCAGTACTCGCAGTCGAGCGGCCGGGCCCCGAAGTCGCCTTTGCGCAGTGACGCTTGCAGCCCGTGCACGGCGTTGGCGAGGTTGGGACGTTCCTCCATCGCGGCGAGCCGGCGGGTCTCGAGATCGACCGCGAGCACGTCTTCGAGCGTGTAGTCGGCGTCCTTGAGCACTCGGGAAAGCACCAGCGAGTCGCTCTTTCGCAACGCCACCCACGCTGCGTCGACGGACTTCTCGGGGTACAGCGCGCGCGCGACGAAGAGATAGAGCGGCAGCTGGAAGTCCTTCAGCAGGAGCGCGTCGAGCCGTGCCTTCGGCGTTCCTGAGCGCGAGAGCTTGTAGTCGATGACCGCGACCTGGCTGGGCGCGACGTCGAGACGATCGATCGCTCCGACGAGGAAGACGGGCCGCTCGTGCGGCAGCGCGGGCGGAATCGAGATCTGCTGCACCGACTCGTGAGAGTCCTTACGACCGAAGGTGCTCTCGAACGCTTTGGGCACGGCGCCGGCGATCGGCTCGATGGCTGGGTCGAACAACAACCGGAGCAGCTCACGTCGCGCCCGCTCCACGCTGATGTCGAACAAGAGATGGTGCCCAACCGGCAACGAGCGCGACACCTCGTCGGAGGAGATCAGCAGCGCCTCGTCGAGTTCCTTCGTGACGGCCTCGAGCTGCAGCTTCGACGGAGGCCAGCGCCCCTTCGCCTGCAACGCGGGGATCAGCCGCTTCAGCGCGGCGTGGAGCAGATCGCCCAGCGCGCGGTGGTCCATCTCTTCGCCCGCCTCGTCCTCTTCCTGCACCTTCAGGATGCGTTTGCCGAGCCCGAGGAAGTGACAGTTCGCCCAGCTCTCGAGCTGGCTCGCGCTGATGGGGTGGGTGGCGTTCCAGTCGAGCGCCGGGTGCAGCCGCTCGAGGACGGACGGATCGAGCACGGCGCCCGAGAAGCGCCCCGGCACGCCGTCGGACTTCGAGAAGTACGTGAGCCGCTCGATCTCGATGGCGGCCATGACGTTGGCGTTGATGGCCCACGGCTCGGAGCGAACGAGGGCCGAAAGCGCCGGCGCGCGGCGGTCACGTGGAGACTGACGCGTCTCGAGCGGGCTCCAGATCTCGAGCGCGGCGCGGGTGCAGAGCTCAGCCGAAGACTCGACGTCGTCCAGCAGGGGCACCGGCCGATGCGCGCGTACGGTCGTCGGCATGTCAGGCAAGACCCGTTTGATCGCGTCGACGAACGGAGAGCGCAGCGCCTCACGGCCTCGCGAATCGGATCGTGGATACGACAGCGTCACCGACGGCGCGGCGATCAACGCGTGATGGAGGAGCAGCCGGTCCTCCGCAAGGCGGGACGGCAGCGCCACGCCGTCATCGCTCACCGAGAGACGGAACAGCGTCATCGACGCGGATGCGTTGATCTCCGCGCGTTCGTCATCAGACAGCAGCGCCGCGGGAGGTGACCGCCCGGGGAACCGCCCGTCGAGCAGCCCGCCGACGAACACCGCGTCGAACTTCGTGCCCGGCAGCTCGCGCACGTCGACGAGCCAGACGGCGCCAGCGCGTGGGCCTCGCGCCTGAAGGTTCACCTCGCCCATCGCGAGCGACAACCAGCGCGCGAACGTGCGGCGGTCCAACGAGGTGGCGCCGAGGCCGGAGCGCTCCAGCGACAGACGCAGCGAGCGGACGAGCGACGAGAGCGCTTCGAACGACGCCTGATCCCGAGCGACCGCGCGATCGACCTCGGCCTCGACGACATGGCCACGCAGCGACGGCTCGGGCTCCGAGAGCGCCTCGGCGATGCCCAGCGCTCCGACGGCCTTCCACCACGCCTCGAGCAACGACGACGCGGCGCCACGGCTGGGAATGGAGCGGGCGAGGGCCTGCACGCGCTTGACGCCGTCGATCAGCGCAGAGAGATCGTTCACGTCTGCCGTCAACGCGCGACGCCGGGCCGCCTCACGCGTGCGACGATCGAGGAGCGCTCCGAGCCGCACCATCCACGCGCCCTGCCCTCCGCGTTCTCCAATCACGTCATTGCGAACGCCAGCTTCCGCGAACGCACCTCGCCCGGGCGGCATGCCCTTCGACAACGCGCGGGCGTACCGGCTCTCGAGCAACGCGGCGACGTCGTCGACGGGAAAGTCGTCGTCAGCGAGTGAGAGGAGCGACGCGGCGAGGCGACCGATGGGGCTGCGCGCGAGGGGCAGGCCGAGGCGCGCACGAGACGGAATGTTCAACGCGTCCAACTGCTCGACGAGCAGCTCAGTGTCGTCGGCGAGATCTCGAAACGCGATGGCGATGCGCTCGGGCGGCGTGCCGGCGGCGAGCCGGTGCTTCACCAGCGCTGCGATGGCGCGGGCTTCGTCGCGTGGCGTCGCGCAGGAGACGAGCGCGAGGCCCGGCAGCGTGGCCGGCGTCACCTCGGCGGCGAAGAGCTGACGGAGCTGCACCGCGAGTGGTTGCTCCGAGGCTTCAGGCACCAGCTCAGCGCCCTGCAGCGACTCCCAGCGCTTCTCGAAGAACCGCGCGACGCCGCCGACGAAGGCATCGGTGTGCGGGCTGCCGGCCCAGGGCACGACGAGCCGGAAGGAGCGGTTCGAGGCGACACAAGCGCGGGCGAGCGCGTCGAGGAAGACGAGGCGGGCCGGCGCGAGATCGTGCAGGTCGCGCACTTCGATGGCCTCGAAACGGAGGAGCGCGTCGGGCAGGCCCTGCTCCTTGAGGCGGCGCGTCGCGAGGTGAATGACGGCGCGGCGGTCGGAGAGGTGCTGGCCGGTGAGCTTCGCGTCGACGGCTTCGTACATCGCGCACAACACCCGCAGCTTCTCGCCGGTGCGGCCGGGAGAACGGCCCGCGAGCTCGCTCAGGAAAGACGGCGTGACGTCTTGCGACCAGAGTTCGCCACGGAGCACGTCGGCCTGGAGCGCGAAGTCGGCGGTAGTGGCGACGTCTCCGAATACCGGCGTGGCGAGTCGCGGAGCCTCGACCGCGATGAGCGCGCGCACCAGCCATGGGTCGGCCGGAGCGAGCCCCGCGAACGCCGGCCCACCACAAGCGTCGACGAGCTGAGAGAAGGTGCGATGGGCTCCGGCATCGACGAAGCCGTCACGTCTGCTGGCCTCGAGCAGCGCGAGCTCGACCCGGCCCGAGTCAGGGCGAACGAACAGGGTCGAGGCATCACGCGGCGGCACGGCGGCACTGTATCGGCTGGGGCTGACACCGTTGCCAGCCCGATGCGTCAGGCTCGACGGCCTGCACCGCGGGTGGGGAGCGGCGATTGCCTTTGACGATGAACTCGAGCGACGCCTGCTCCCAGCCGCGCATCCTCAGCGACACGTGCTGCGACGGCCCGCCGTTCCATCGCGAGGATTGTTAGACCTGCCGGATGGGACTCCTGACCTTCAGCATCAACGTCACCCTGGACGGCTGCGTCGACCACCAGGAGGGAATCGCGGACGACGAGACCCACGCCTTCTTCACCCGCCTCATGGATGAGGGCGGCGCGATGCTGTGGGGCCGCGTCACCTACGAGATGATGGAGCGCTTCTGGCCGGCGGTCGCCCGCGGCGACGAGAAGGCGCCGCCCGCGCTTCGCGAGTGGGCGATCAAGCTCGAGACCAAGCCGAAGTACGTGGTGTCGAGAACGCGAAAAGACTTCCCGTGGACCAACAGCCACCACCTCGCCGGTGACCTGCGCACCAGCGTGCAGAAGCTCAAGGACGCGACCCCAGCCGGCGTGCTCCTCGGGAGCGTCACGCTCGCAGCCGAGCTGGACCGGCTGGATCTGATCGACGAGTACACGTTTCTCGTCCAGCCGAGAATCGCCGGCCACGGCCCGACCCTGTACGAGAGCGGGTTGCCCAGCACGCGACGGCTCGAGCTGATCTCGGCAAAGCCGCTCCGCAGCGGCCCGGTCGCGATGCACTACCGGCGCGCGCGCTGACCCGAGAGCAGCTCGCCGCCGCGCGCGCGATGGCGAGGCGGCACCAACAAGCCGGGTGCGTGCGTCACGCAGAAGTCGATGTACGCACGAACCAGCGCCGACGTGTAACGTCTCTCCGGGATGACCGCGGTCACCGACACCTCGGGGAACGGGGCGCGGGGGAGCACCTGCACCAGGCGCTCGTCGACGAGGAACGGGGGCAGCTCGGTGAGCACCTCACCCGCCAGCGCCGCCGCTCTGAGGTGCGCGTAGTCGTTCGCGAGGAGGACAGGCTCCGGTCGCACCAGCCGGTCCCCCAGTCGCCACACCAGCGCCGCGTCCGGCCCCGCGCGGAAGCCCGCACAAGGAACCGCCAGGACGTCGTCGACCCGGGCGATGCGGTGCCGGGCCAGAAAAGCGCGGCTTGCGACCAGCCGGTGCCGATAGCTGGTCAGTCGCCGTCCGACGTAGTCCGCACGCGCGACGTCGCCGATGCGCAACGCCACGTCGATGCCATCGGCCACCAGGTCGACCCGACGCTCGGACGTGAAGACATCGAGCCGGACCTGGGGATGCGCTGCACGGAACCTGCTCACCAGCTGCCACCAGGGCTCGAAGGTCGGCGGCAGCGACACCCGCAGCCACCCTGCGATCCCACTCGCCGTCCCCACTGCGCGCACGCTGTCCTGAACGAGCTCCAGCCCGGGAGAGGCCTGCTCGAAGAGCCGTTGGCCCGCGGGCGTCGTCTTCAGGCCAAGGCGGCCCCGCTCGACCAGGCGAACGCCCAGCTGCGCCTCCAACGCCCGCACCCGGCGGCTCACCGTTGCCAGCGGGGTGCCCAGCCGCCGGGCTGCCGCAGACAGACTCCCGGCGCGAACTGCTTCGACGAACATCGACAGGTCGTTCAGGTCCACGCAGACACACTCTCGTATGTGAGAGGCAGACTCCAGAATGCGCTGGGTTCATCTCGAATCACGAGAGGGTATTCAACACGCGTCGCCAATGACGCCGACTCTCCCCGGAGCGCGCGAGTACAACGGGACCTGTTCGCGACCAACCTGTCGGCCCCGTTCCTGAGGAGAGACGATGCGCGCGTGGATCATCGACGAGCCTGGCGGACCCGAGAAGCTCGAGCTGCGTGAGGTGGCGGCACCCGCGCCAGTCGAGGGCCAGGTGGTGATTCGGGTTCGCGCGTTTGGCCTCAACCGCTCCGAGTGGTTCACGCGTCGCGGAGACTCGCCCTCGGTGACGTTCCCCCGGGTGCTGGGCATCGAGTGCGTGGGGGAGGTGGTAGCCGCGCCCGGCACCGACCTGCTGCCGGGCCAGCGCGTCGCGGCGATGATGGGCGGCATGGGCCGGGCGTTCGATGGCTCGTACGCCGAGCTGACCCGGGTTCCCCGGCAACACGTCTTCCCGCTCTCCACCACCCTCGACTGGGCGAAGCTGGGCGCGTTACCCGAGATGTTGCAGACGACGCACGGCAGCCTGTTTCATGCGCTCGAGATCGACCGCGCGAAGACGATTCTCATTCGTGGCGGCACGTCGTCGATCGGGCTCGCAGCGCTCGCGCTGAGCAAGCGTGCTGGACTCGAGGTGATCAGCACCACCCGCGCGAAAGACAAGGTCGCCCTTCTTCGTGACGCCGGCGCCGATCACGTCGTCCTCGAGGCCGCGTCGATTCGTGACGCCGTGCGCGAGCGCGTCCCCGCTGGCGTCGACCGGGTGCTCGAGCTCATCGGCGCCAGCACGCTCCTCGACTCGCTCCAGTGCGCCGCGCCCCGAGGCATCGTCTGCATGACGGGCATTCTCGGAGGCGCCTGGGTGCTCGAGCGCTTCGAGCCGATGGTCGACATCCCCACGGGCGTGAAGCTCACGGCGTACTCGGGCGGCTCCGGCGACATCACGACCGCCCAGCTCCAGGCCTGGGTCACGCTCGTCGAGCAGGGAGCGCTCCGGGTGACGGTGGGCCAGACGTTCACCTTCGAGGCGTTGCGTGAGGCGCATCGGGTGATGGACGAGAGCTCGGCGAACGGGAAGTTGGTGGTCGTCGTCGGTTGACGTGGGCCCGAGGGTGCACGTCCCGGTGGCGCGACGAGCTGATGGCCAGGATCACGTTGCGTCAGCCGTTCGCGCGCTCGAGGCGTTGAGCCCAGACCTTTCGGAGCGCCGCTTCAACCGAACCGCAAGTCGACTCGCGACACGCTGTCCTCCAGGAAGTCGCCGAGCATCGTGGCCCTCACGGTGCGGCGGCCCGTCGCATTCCGTCGCATTCCGTCGCCGTCCGTCTCAATCCCCTGGGGAGCTGTGTGTGCGGGTGGCGCATCGAAGCGAGAAAAGCGCCGAGCCAACGTTGTTCGTGGTGCCAGAGCCTCGGGAACACAAGGCCCCAGGGCGATTGCTGCGCAAGACGGTGGGCCACCGTGTGACGAGCCCGCCCGGCTTCTTCACGGGCACGGGCCGTGAACAGCACCGCGAGCCATGGCCCCATTCCTCCTGCCGCTGCTCCTGGCTGCGCTCGACGTCACCGTGCAGCCGCCTGCCTCGCCTCCCGTGCAGCTCGATTGGGAACAACCCCTCGACTGCCTCGTCCTGAAGCCCACCGCGCGCGTGCCCTCGGGTGTGTTCCGCGTGCAATGCAACGAGGAGAAGAAGACCTGCTACGCCGCGCCCAACGCCGTCTTGGTCGACGGCGTCGTGGGCCCCGAGGCACTCTCCCGTGTCAGCGCGCCGTGCTCCGATCTGCGCGACGTCGCCGTCAACTCAGGCACCATCACCCGGGCCGTCACCGAGAACTGGCGCTGGGAAGAGGCCGTCGCCGAGGCGCCGCCGGGCTGGTACCGCGACGAGCGCGGCCGCGTGATGCAGGTGAACTTCGACCTGCTGCGCCGGGTGTACTTCGGCGGCACGTACGCGCCCGTCTCCCGGGCTGACGGTGCGGGCAACGCTGGCCGCGCGCGCGTCGACTTCGGAGTGGACCTGACGATCCAGGGCGACACCGATCGCGTGCTGCACCGCCTCCACGTCCTCGATTCGTCGGTATGGCTGGGGGTGCCCAACGACGTGCGCTTCGAGACGACGGCCCTGCGCTACGACTTCGTCATGCGCGGAGCCGGCGCGCCGCTCTGGCTCACCACCTTCGTGGGCAAACCCCGCCGGCACGACCTCAACATCAACTTCGGCTGGGGCGCCGAGGCGGTCCGCGTCGAGGTGTTGGGCGGCCGCACCTTCGTCACGCTGGCGCAGGTCGACGGCGCGGTGGACTTCTGGACCTCGAAGGACGTCGAGTCCTTCGTGCGCCTGCGCGTCGGGCCCGCGGTGGAGATCGACACCGCGCTGGGCGCCTACTTCCGGCCGGCGGCGACGCTCGAGGGCCACTTCACCCTCGACCGCGACGGCTTCCATCGGGTCGACGCGAACCTCACCGGCGAACAGCTCGTCCCCGCCCAGGCGGTGGCAGGCCGGCCGCAGTCGCCGCAGCGGCTCAAGCTGCGCGTGGGGTACGAGTTCATTCTGCTCGCCATCAACGACTACCCGCTGACGCTGGTGGTGGACGGCCGCGGCACCTGGCGCTCCGACGTGCCCACGCTGCAGGGCTGGGAGTTCGCGGCGCACGCGGGCCTGCGCTTCAGCCTCTGGGCGCCACCGCGGCGCACCAGCACCGCCGTGAGCCTTCCCCGGAGTCCGTGAGGACACGATGAGCCCGGCTCTCACGGCCATCGCCCTGCTCTCGCTCGGCGTCGTGGACTGGCCCGAGGCGAAGGAGCCCTCGAGCGGGGCCGCGGCGCAGGAGGACGCCGCGGAGGACGAGGCGTCACGCCTCGCGCGCCTGGAGCGACTCGAGGCTCTGGCGAGAGAGACATTGCTGCACCGCGAGCCGCCCTGCGTGTCCACCGACGCGCACGGCCACCCCTTCGCCGCCTGCTTCGACCCGTGGCGTGCGCTGGAGGTGTCTGGCGGCGCTGGGGTGGGGCCGAGCGGCTTCAGCAGGCTCGTCTCGATGGGCGTGCGCCTGCGCGGCAACCGCACCTCACGCCAGAACGAGGACGCGACGTGGCTCGCGCTGCACCGACTCGCGGCCGTCGAGCTGCGCAGCGACACGGGCCAGCTCGGACTCAGCGCGCTGGGTTACCAGGGCCTGTTCCGCCGGCACCTCCGCGAGGGCGCGCTGCTGTTGCCGACCAACCCGCCCGTGCGCGTTCCGTTTCCCCTCGACATCTCGCTCCTGGTTGAAGCCGGGCGCGTCGAGTACCGCGAGAGCGAGGGCGACGCGTGGGCCCTCGAGGTGGTGCGCGCCTCGGCGCTGTTCGACCCGCTGCGCTCGGCGTCGGGCCAGGTGCACCTCGCCGTGGGGCCGACGGCAGCGTATCGGCTGCGCTTCGTCGACAAAGGAGTGCAGCACGACGTGACGCCGTTGACGGCGCTGACCCTGGTCCTCGCGGTCGAGAGCGACGACGGGCTGTGGGTGGCGCGCGGAACCTCGAGCGCGGGCTGGGCGCTGACGGTGGGCGAGCCGGCCCTCACCTTCCGCGCGCGGGGCGAGCTGGAGCTGAGCCGCGTGCTCCTGGCCGTCAACGAGCAGCCGCTCGCCGTCTTCGTGCGCGGGCAGTTCGCTGTGGGCGACGCCGGCGCGCGGAGGGCCACTGAGTGGACTGCGACGGCCGGGGTGCAGGTGCGGCTCTTCTCGGCGCGGCACTGAGTGGTGCGGCAGCGAATTGCTCGTCAGCTGCTGCGACTACGCTCAGGGTTTGGGCGTCGGCGCCGCGGCGGTGAAGTGAAAGGCCAGCGTCGTGTCGACAGCACCGGCGAGCCTGGGCATCGACCAGCCTCTGAGTAAGGTCTTCACGCAGGCGACGAACTCGGTTGATTGATCGTCACCGCTCACGCTGAGCACTTCGATTCTGCCGGGTGCTGTGAAGCGGGCCCGCACCTTCGAGTCGACCGTGTGGCCGGCAGCGACTGTTCGGTAGCACCGCGCCACGCTGCTTCGACGCCCCTTCAGGCGAGCGTTCACTTGAAGCAGGTCGAGCGCGGGCTCAACGAGAGGGTCGATGGTGAGCGTGCCAGCTGGCCCTCCGGGCGGGAGGCTCCAGCAGTTGCGATCAGCGGGGTTCGATGGCGAGCCCGATGGCATCGGCTGAGCCTCGGATGCCACTGCGAAAAGAAGTGCCAGACCCAACGCGCATCGACACATGTCACAAAGAGACCGCAAGCGTTCGCCAAAGGCAACGAGCGCTCAGGCTCCAGAAGGCGACGGCGCAACGAGCCACGGCGTCACAACGCCATCACGCTCCACGCGCGCTCGAACGCTTCGGGCCCATCTTCAGTTTCAGGGCCGACGAGGTCTCGCCCGCTGAGGAAATGGTCAACGCACCCGACTGCTCGACAAGCGGCGCGAATTCGCCGTTGCCCCAGCTCCACACCGTGCGTCTCTTCGCTTCACTTGCTGCTCGCGCCTGCCAACGGTTGGATGCGCCCCATTCCCGGAGGGGACATGGCACCTCACCTGCTGGCTCAGCTCGAGCGGGCGTCGAAGGCGTTGGACAAGAAGCCCACCGGGGCGCTGCAGGTGCTCGTCGATGCGTGGCCCGCGCGACCGCTCCCTGAGCTCGCCGCGTTGGTCGAACGCCTCGAAGCCGCGCATCCACCGCCCGCGTTCGACGGCGACACGAAGGCCTTCACGACGCTGGCGAAGAAGCCCTCGGCCACCGAGCTGGGAGCGCTCACGCGAGCCATCGTCGCCCCGAAGACCGCCGACACCATCGCGCGCCTCGAAGCGTTGACGGCGTGGAGAGACGACCCGCGCGTCTCAGGTGCGCTGCTCGACCTGGTGAAGCTCGTGCCCTGGACCTCGAACGGCGCGCGGCCGGTGTGGACGAAGACCTTCGAGCTCATCACCCGCATCGCCGACCCACGCTTCCTCGAGCGCGCTGCGAACTTGCCGGCCGAGTGGAAGTTCCGCGAGAACCAGCGGGAGTGGATGCAGCTGCAGCTCCGCCGCGCCGTCGAGGCCGTCACCACCACGCGCGCGAAGACACCCGTGGCGCCGCTCACGAAGGCCGAAGCGAACGCCCTCGAGGCGCTCGCGGCCCGCCTGACACCTCGCCCGAAGGCCAGCCCGAGCAACGATGGCGCCTCGCTGCTCGCCGCCATCTTCGCCAAGCCCGACGACGACGCGGCCCGGCTCGTCTACGCCGACTGGTGCCTCGAGCGCGCAGACCCACGCGGGGAGTTCATCGCCCTGCAGTTCAAGCCTGACACGTCGAAGGCCGAGCTGAAGCGCGAAGCCGAGCTGCAGAAGAAGCACGCAGCCCAGTGGCTCGGCCCGCTGGCGAAGGTGACGCTGAAGGACGTGACGTTTCGCCGGGGCTTCCCCTCGCAGGTGGTGGCGCGGTTCAAGGGCCAGCGCGACGTCGAGCAGTTCGGCGAGGCGCCCGAGTGGGCCACCATCGAAGACCTCTCGTGGAGTCTCCCGGGCGCGTGGTCGAACGACGAAGCGCAGTGGCTCGAGTACCTGCCGAAGCACGCGCGGCCCCGCTCGCTCGTGGTGCATGGCCACGCGTTCGCGCGCCTGCTCGAGGCGAAGTCGCCGTGGGCCATCGAGCGCCTCACCGTCACCACGGGCGACGTCGAGGCGATGCGCCGTTTCGCCAGCTCGGCGCTGTTCCCGAAGGTGACGTGGCTGCGGGTAAACGACGCCTTTCCACCGAAGCTCTTCACCCAGGGCTGGCTCGCGGCCGTGGCGGACCTGGGCCTTCACACCCACTCCGCCGACGCGGTGCTCTCGTGGGCTCGGGCGATGACGGGGCGCGAGCGGTTCACGGTCGAGCAGCACTGGGCCGGCACCTTCGAGTTCTCGCGCGGCGCCGACGGAGCCCTCTCGAAGCTTCACGTCCTCGTGCCGCCGGGCCGCGAGCCGAGAACGCTGAGTACCGTCAACGCCCTGCCCGAGGGCTTCCTCACCGCGGCGACGGCCGAGGGCGCCACGGGAAAGCTGACGGCGGCGTTGGCCAGCCGGGTCCGCAAGCCCGGCGCGAAGGCGCCAGTGGCGACCGCTGAGGAGACGACGCCACTCCGGTTCCTCGCCGCGCAGCAGCGGGGCACCCAGTGGGTCGTCGTCGAGAGGAAGTCGTTCTTCGTCGTCGATGGCCGTGGCCACGTGCTCGACGATCTGCCCATCAACGAGGCGAGCGTGGCGGCGTTCAGCCCCGACGGGAAGACCGTGGCGTGCGGGTGGGACCGGCGCCTCGAGTGGCGCGACGGCGTGACCGGCGCGCTCGTGAAGAAAGAGGACCTCGGCCAGCCGATTCACGGCATCAGGTGGACGCGCGCTGGTGACCGCGTGGTGCTGCACCTGGACAAACACCTCGAGGTGCGCGCGTGGCCATCGGGAACCGTCGAACACACGGTGAAGAGCGGCCAGTACCCGAAGAAGCCGAGCGCGGTGGTGCTGAGTGAAGACGGCGCGTGGCTGATCGCTGCGCAGCACTCGGGTGACGTGCACGTTCACGGGCCGGGCATGAAGAAGCCCGCCGTCTTCACGCCACCGAAGTTCGTGGGCTCGCTCGCGTTCGTCTCGGAGCACGAGGTGGTGCTGGGCTGTGGTGACGAGGTGCTGCGGCGCTACGACGTTCGTTCGCCAGACAAGGTGCTGTCAGAGACGCCGGCGCCCGAGTACCGGCGGCTCGTGCAGAGCGCTGACGGTCGACGAATCGCCCTGAGCGCCCTCGACGCGTACGTCGACTCGAACGGCGCGCGGGTGTTCGAGGCGGAGTCGCTGCGGCAGCTCCTGGCGATCGAAGGCGCCTGCAAGGTGCTCGCGTTCTCAGGTGATGGCACGAAGCTGATCGTCTCTGACGGCGCGAAGCTGCAGGTGCACGCGGTGAAGTGAAACAGGCCACTCGAATGCGCAGCCAGCGCCGTGTCCGACTGCCTGAGCGTGCCGTGTGACGCGCCTGGTTCGGGAGCACATCGATGCCTCGCCTCGGCGCGGTGAGCGGCAAGTCAGGGCTGGGGAGGCCGCCGCTCCTGACCGCAGTACCGGGCCACGACGTCCTCCAGCAGGGCGAGCTTGACGGGCTTGGTGAGGTAGTCGTCCATGCCCGAGCCCAGCGCGCGTTCGCGATCGCCGTCGATGGCGCTCGCGGTCATGCCGACGATGGGCAGGTGCGAGGAGCGCTCGGCCTCGCTGCGCCGAATCGCGCGGGTCGCCTCGTAGCCGTCGAGCTGCGGCATCTGACAGTCCATGAAGATCAGGTCGAACGTCTCGTGCTCGAGCCGCCGGAGCACCTCAGCGCCGTCGTTGGCCACTTGCGTGTCGCACCCGAGGCTCTCGAGCAGTCTCACCGCCACCCTCTGGTTGACGGCGTTGTCTTCGGCGACCAGCACCCGCGGTCGCCCGGCCCAGGTGGTGGCGAGCGCCCGAACCGGAGAGGGGGCCGGCTCGGTGGCGACGGGCGCCGGGAGCTGCAGCGTGAAGGTGCTGCCCTGCCCGGGCTCGCTCTGGACGCTCAGCGCGCCGCCCATCAACAGGGCGAGGTGATGGGAAATGGCGAGGCCCAGGCCGGTGCCGCCGAAGCGCCGCGTCGTCGAGGCATCGCCCTGCGTGAAGGGCCGGAAGAGCCGCGCCAGGGTCTGCTCGTCCATACCGGGACCGGTGTCGCGCACCGCAAAGCGCAGCTCGCCCTGCGCGTAGTCGACGCTCAGCGTCACGCCGCCGCGTTCGGTGAACTTCAGGGCGTTCGAGGTGATGTTGAGCAGCACCTGACGCACCCTCATGCCATCGGCGCGAACGAACGGGGGCACCGCGGGAGAGACCTGCAAATCGAGCGAGAGGCTGCGGGGTTGCGCCGCATGGGCGAAGAGGGCCGTGACCTGGCGGGCGAGCATCGAGGGCGAGAAGACGATGGGCTCGATGGTGAGCTTGCGGCTCTCGATCTTCGAAAAGTCGAGCACGTCGCTGAGCACCGACAGCAGCCCCGCGCCGCTCTCGACGATGGTGTCGACGGAGTCCCGCTGTTCCGGGGTGAGTTTCGTCCGGGCCAGCAGCTCGGCCATGCCCAACACGCCGTTGAGGGGCGTGCGAATCTCGTGGCTCATGTTCGCGAGGAACTCGCCCTTGGCCCGGTTCGAATCATCGGCCTGTGCACGCGCCCGCTCGAGCTCCCTGGCATCTTCGGCCAGCCGCACCTGTTGTTCGAGGCCCAGGACGTAGTCGAGGTGAACGCGCCGGCCGATGAACGTCATGACCACGATGTAGGCCGCCCAGCCCAGCTCGAAGGTGATGACCAGCCGGTCCTGGGCACAGAACACCAGCATCGAGAGCAGCGGAGGGATCAGCACCGCGAACAGCTGGGCACGCTGCAAGAACCGGTCAGGGGCGAGGTTGGCGACGCCACCGCTGGACACCGTGACGAGCGCCAACATGAAGACGAGGTTCGCGCCCTCGATTCCGTGGACCGCCAGGTACCCTGCGTGGACGAGCCCGAGCTCGAGCGACGCGATGATTCCGAGCGCATGGCTCAGCGCCATGAACCTCGCGTGCGGGAGCACCTCGACCTTCCGCGCCACCAACCACCGCAGCCCCGAGACGAGGCTGGCGATGCCGAATGCCGACCAGGCGATCGCCGGGGTCGACGAGAACGAGCCGCTGGCGAAGGCAAGCAGCAGCATCACCAGGGGGTAGACGATGATGATCGACGTCACGCGCTGGGCGAGTGCGCGCGCAGCGGTGTGCTCGATCAGGGTGGGCTGGCTCATGCGAAGGTCTCTTCCACGAACAGAGCAAGCCGGGGGCCGCGAAGAAGCTCCTGGTTTCACCGGTGTTGGGCTGGGTCGGTGCTGACGCGCAATCGGGCGTGACCTGTGCACGGAGGGGGCCGGGGTGTCGGGGGTTCGAGCCCCTCTGGTCTGCGCCGGCCTTCGCGACTATGGCGGCGGGTCCGTGATTCGGAACCCGCTCCTCCTGGCACTCATGCTGCTCGCGACCGCTGCGAACGGGGAATCGCGTGCCGACGGTGACGCCGGGCTCGAGGTCGCGACCGACGAGCTGATGGAGCCCGCCACAACCGACGAAGCGTCGCTGGCCGACGAGTCCCTGCAGCACGCGCTCCTCGACGCAGGCTACCGCTTCACGATCGATCTCTCCGACGACGAGCTCGCGCGGCGCTGGCAAGAGGACCCCGCATCGCTCGGCAGCATCGCGGTGGGTCGCCCGGACGAGGGCCGGTTGATCAACGCCATGCCCTTCCCTGAGCCAGGTGACGGCGGCGCGTGGACCGTCATCGTGCCCGACTCGTGCTGGACGACGCAGGAGACGGCCGACGCGATCATCGGCGCTGCGAACCAGCTCAGGGCGTGGTTCCCCGACGGCGCGCCGGTTCGTGTCGGCCAGGTGAGCGGGCCCGAAGGAGGCTTCCTGCCTCCACACGTCACGCACCAGAGCGGCCGCGACGTCGACATCGGGCTGTTCTACCCGGGCCCCGAACCGTACCGCGTGAAGGAGCGCGAGAAGGTGATGGACGTCGCGATGAACTGGGCGTTCGTGAAGGCGGTGGTGATGCACGGTGACGTGCAGGGCATTCTGCTCGACTGGCGGGTGCAGAACGTCCTCTACGCGTACGCGCTCAAGCAGGGAGAAGACCGCGACTGGCTCGACTCGCTGTTCAAGGCCCCCCGCGCGCTGTTCCATCACGCGCGAAGACACCGGGACCACTTCCACATTCGGTACCTGAACCCGCGCGCGCAGGAGCTCGCCTTTCGCCTCGCGCCGCTGATGCCGCAGAGACCCGAAGAGAACATCGCGCTCCATCGCGTCGTGCGTGGCGACACCTTGAGCGACATCGCGGTGCGGTACGGCAGCTCGGTGTCGCGGCTGAAGGCTGCGAACCACTTGAGCAATCACCTGTTGCGCGTGAGGCAGGTGCTGCGCGTGCCGCTGAGAGGCCCGTGCACGACGTGTCCTGTCGCGCCGATTCCGACCGTGCCACCCAGGCGACTGCCACCCGAGAAGCCGCGCGGCTGATGTGTGGTGACGCGGTCTTTCGACGCTGCCGTGCGCCGTGGGCGATTGATGCAATCAAAGTGAACGACCCCGTAATCGCTGCGCGAAACCGGGAGCGGCCCATCGTTCGTCGCGGCTGCTTCTGCGACGCTGGGTCGTGCGCGTCCGAGCCCCGACGATTTCCCTGCGGCGGCTTTGGAACGCAGGCGCACTCCTGGCGCTGCTGCTCGGCGCCTCTGCCGGAGCGGTGACGCTGACGCAGGCGCCGCAGGTCAACGTGGGGGGCCGACAAGTCACGCTGTGGTGGAAGACCGATGTGTCCTCGTCGACGGAAGTCGCGTGGGGCCCAACCTCGGCGTCGTCCTTCGCTGGCTATCCGAATCAGTCGAGCTTCAGCGGCCTGGCCGGGACCAGTCACAGCAGAACGCTGCGGCGCCTGCCTCCCGGCGCCTATTTCTACCGGGTCAAGAGCACCGACGGCGCAGCGCCGGTGGAGTCGGCAGAGGGCGCCTTCGTCGTCCCCCGAAACGAAGGCTTTCCACTGGGCGACCTCGCCTTCAATGGGACCGTGCTGGCCGTCACCAGGCTGGGCGACACCTGGTACGTCGGCGGCTCGTTCACCGGCGTTGGCGCGACCACGGGGAGCGGCGCGAGCGTGGACCCGGCCACGGGCGCCTTCATCGACGTCGAGTTCCCAGAGGTCAGCGGCACCGTGAGCGCGGTGGCACCTGACGGGGCCGGAGGCCTGTTTCTGGGAGGGACCTTCAAAGCCGTCGGCGGGTTGGCCCGGAACAACGCTGCGCATCTGCTGCCAGACCGCGGCGTGGACCCAGACTGGCGCCCCGATCTCAACGGCGGAGTGAACGCCCTGGCGGTCTCGGGGAGCGCCGTGTACCTCGTTGGGAACTTCACCACGGTCGGCGGGAACGCCCGCAATCGCGCGGCGGCGGTCGATGCCAGCACGGGAGCGCTGAGGGCGTGGAACCCCGACCTCAACTCCCAGGTGTCTGTCGTGACGGCGTCGGGGAGCACCGTCTACCTCAGCGGTCTCTTCTCGACGGTCGGTGGCGTCGCCCGCCCTCAGGTTGCGGCCGTCGATGCCACCACAGGCGCGCTCAGCCCGTGGATTCCCAGCGTCACCGGCCAGATCCTCGCCATCGCGGTCTCGGGGACCACCGTGTACCTCGGTGGGAATTTCGTCACGGCCCAGCGCAACTACGCCGCGCGGTCGATGCCACCACCGGCGCCCTGCGGCCCTGGAACCCCATCGTCAGTGGCGGGGTCGGCGCCTTGGTGCTGTCGGGGAGCATCGTCTACCTCGCTGGCAGCTTCGGCATGGTCAACGGGACGGTTCGCAGCCGCGCCGCGGCCGTCGAGGCCACCACCGCAATCCTCACGCCCTGGAACCCCAACCTCGACAACTGGGCGCGAGCCCTCGCGGTCTCAGGCAGCACGGTGTACCTGGCAGGCAGCTTCACCACGGTGAATGGGGGCATCGGCCGCAACGGCGCAGCAGCCGTCGATGCCACGACAGGGGCGGTCACTCCCTGGCAGCCCACCCTGGACACCAGGTTGGTGTACGCCATCGCCTCGTCGGGCGGCGCCGTGTACCTGGGCGGCCAGTTCAACGCGCTCAACCGGAGCGTTCGAAACCGGGCCGCCGCAGTCGACGCCCTCAGTGGCGCCCTCACGCCCTGGGACCCCAACCTGAACGACTCGGTGGTGAGCCTCGCAGGCTCGGGGAGCACCGTGTACCTCGGCGGTGCCTTCACGACTGCGAACGGAAGCATCGTGCGCAACCACGCCGCAGCCGTCGACACCAGCGCCGGCACGCTCACGTCCTGGAACCCCAACATCGGCGGCTCGGTGTCCGCGATGGCGGTCTCGGGGAGCACCGTGTACCTCGGGGGCTCTTTCTCCACGGCCAATGGAGGGACGCCCCGCAACGCGGCGGCGGCGGTCCTCGCCAGCACTGGCGCGCTGACGGCCTGGAACCCCAACTTCAACAGCGTGGTGAGCGCGCTCGCGATCGGGAATGGCACCGTCTTTCTGGGCGGCCTCTTCACGTCGGCCAACGGGGGCACCCCGCGCAACCGTGCCGCGGCGGTCGATGACAGCGCCGGCACGCTCACTGCGTGGAATCCCAACATGAATGGCCAGGTCGAGGCCGTCGCGGTGTCGGGGAACACCGTGTACCTGGGCGGCTATTTCAGCCAGGCAAACGGGGGCAGCCTTCGCAGCCACGCGGCAGCGTTCGATGACCGCGATGGAACAGTCACCGGATGGAACCCTGATCTCAACGGCTCCACGGTGCATGGCGTGGCGGTTTCGGGGAGCACCGTGTACCTGGGCGGCAACTTCTCGACCGTCAACGGGAGCATCGTCCGGAACAACGCTGCAGCCGTCGATTCCACCACGGGCTCCGTGACGGCCTGGAACCCAGACCCCAGCTCGGAGGTGTATGCGCTGGCGCTCGACTGCGGCAGGGGAGGCATCGCAGCAGGCGGCTTCTTCTCGCTCTGGGGGCTGTCGCCGCGAGCGAATCTGGCGATCGTCGAGGATGTCGCAGGGTGTCCGGGTCCTTCGTTTGACGCGGGGACTGACGCAGGGGGCCCCGACGCAGGCGGTCCCGACGCAGGCGCTTCCGACGCAGGCGCTTCCGACGCAGGCGGTTCCGACGCAGGCGCTTCCGACGCAGGCGCCACCGACGCAGGCGCTCCCGACGCTGGCGCTTCCGACGCAGGCGCTCCCGACGCAGGCGCTTTCGACGCGGGGGCTTCCGACGCAGGCGGCCCCGACGCAGGCGGCCCCGACGCTGGCGCTCCCGACGCTGGCGCTCCAGACGCTGGAGGCCTTGACGCTGCGGTCGCTGACGCCGGGATCAGCGAGGGGCTCGATGCCGGTACTGCCGGAGCACCTCACTCATTTGCCGTGGCGTGCGGATGCGCGTCTGGACCTGCTGGGCTGCCGCTCGTCCTCCTCGGTTTCTGGCTCGGCCTTCGACGCCGGGCTGAGCGCCTGGTTCGCTGAGCCTCGCGAAGACACCGATGCGCAACGCTGAGCGGTGACGCACACGCCAACCCATGCGACGGTTCGGCCATCGTGTTCACCCTTCTCGTGTGCTCGGTGCTCGCGCAGGCGCCTTCCACTGCCTCAGGCGAACGGTCCGCCACGCTCGTCGAAGAGCGCCCCACCACGGCGCAGCTCCGATGGCGTGCCGTCATCGCGCCGTTGAGCGCCGTCATGGGCACCGGCACCGGCATCGGCATCGGACTGGGCATCGGGTACGGCCTGGGCCTCCTCGTCGACGCCATCTCTCCACCGCGCGGCGCGCCTCCTCCACTTCAACTCTTCGGGAGCGTGCTCGCCGCAGTCGGCGTCATCATCGGCGGCGTCATCGGCTACCTGTTGGGAACGATCGGCCCCGGCGGCCTCTACGAAACCGCCGTCTCGGCCCGGAAGCGCGCCATTCCCTTCGCCGCGCTCATCACCGTCATCGCCGGAGCCGCCTGGCTCATCGCAGGCCTCACCGGCGTGTTGGTCGCCGCGCTCCCCTGGCTCATCGTCGGCAGCGCCGCGTTGTCGATCGCCGTGCCCATTCTCGGTGACGCGACGCGGCCCCGCCTCGAAGGCCTGCCCGTCGTGGTGTTCTGACGCATCGGTCGGGGTTATGCCCCTGACCCATGACACTCCTCCCCCTGCTCGCCGCCGCGACGATCGCCGCTGCTCCGTCGCTCTCGTCAACCATCGACGTGAAGTTCGAGAAGTTCGTGCTCGAGAACGGGCTCACGCTCGTCGTGCATGAGGATCACAAGGCACCGATCGTCGCCGTCAACGTCTGGTACCACGTGGGCGCCAAGGACGAAGTGCCCGGCAAGAGCGGCTTCGCGCACCTCTTCGAGCACCTGATGTTCAACGGCTCCGAGAACTTCAACACCGACTACTTCAAGGCGCTCGGCGCGATGGGCGGCACCGATCTCAACGGCACCACCAACCGCGATCGCACCAACTACTTCCAGAACGTGCCGGTGAGCGGGCTCGACCGCGTGCTCTTCCTCGAGAGCGATCGCATGGGCCACCTGCTCGGCGTCGTCGACAAGGCGCGCCTCGATGAGCAGCGCGGCGTGGTGCAGAACGAGAAACGCCAGAGCGAGAACCAGCCCTACGGCCAGGTCTTCAACGAGGCCAACAAGGTGCTCTTCCCCTCGCACCACCCGTACGCGTACCCGCGCGGGACGGTGCTCGGCAGCATGGAAGATCTCGACGCCGCCTCCCTCAAGGACGTGCAGGACTGGTTCAAGGCCTGGTACGGCCCGAGCAACGCGACGCTCGTCATCGCCGGAGACATCGACGCGAAGACGGCGCTCGAGAAGGTGAAGAAGTACTTCGGCGACATCCCCGCGGGGCCGCCGGTGCAGCGCAAGGGTGAGTGGGCCGAGAAGCTCCCCAGCACCATCCGCAAGGAGCTCGAAGACCGCGTGCCGCAGACGCGCCTGTACCGCTTCTGGGTGACGCCGAGCGTGACCAACACCGACAACGACTACCTGCAGATCGCCACCGCGCTCCTCGCGCAAGGCAAGACGAGCCGGCTCTTCAAGCGCCTCGTGTACACCGAGCAGATCGCCACCGACGTGAGCGCGGGCATCTGGGACGGAGAGATGGCCGGCCAGGGCATTCTGACGGCCACCGTGAAGCCGGGCGTCGAGCTGGCGAAGGTGGAGCGCGCCATCGACGAAGAGCTCGCGAAGTTCCTCAAAGAGGGCCCGACGGCCGACGAGCTCGCGCGGCTCAAGACGCAGTCCATCGCTGGCGTCATCCGTGGCCTCGAGCGCATCGGCGGGTTCGGCGGCAAGAGCGACGTGCTCGCCGAGAGCCAGGTGTACTTCGGCAAGCCTGACGCCTGGAGAGACGCGCTCAAGACGTTCGAGACCGCGACACCGAAGCAGGTTCAGACCGCCGCGCAGTCATGGCTCGGCGCCCCGCACCTCGACATCATCGTCCGCCCCTTCGGCACCTTCACCGCGGCGAAGGACGGCGTCGATCGCAAGAAGCTCCCCGAGCTCGCGGCGCCGCCAGCCGTGTCGTTCCCGACGCTCCAACGCGCGACGTTGAAGAACGGCCTCAAGGTGGTGCTCGCCGAGCGTCGTGGCGTGCCCGTGCTCGACCTGCGGCTGCGCCTGGAGGGCGGCACGGCCGGTGAGGCTCCCGCGAAGGCCGGCCTCGCGAGCCTGACGATGGATCTGCTCGACGAAGGCGCCGGCAAACGGTCTGCGATTCAGATCAGCGAAGAGCTGCAGCGGCTCGGCGCGACGCTCTCCGTGGGCGCGGGCCTCGACGTCTCGTCGGTGTCGATGACGGCGCTGAAGGCCAACGTCGAGCCGTCGCTCGCGCTGATGGCCGAGGTGGTGACGAAGCCGACGTTCCCGCAGGCCGACTTCGAGCGGCTCAAGAACCAGCGGCTCGCCGGCATCAAGCAGGAGAAGAACTCTCCCAGCGGCCTCGCGTCGCGCCTGTCTGGAAAGCTCTTCTTCGGAGAGGGCCACCCGTACGCGTTGCCCTCCTCTGGCTTCGAGGCGTCGGTGGCGACGCTGACCCGCGAGGACGTCATGGCGTTCGCGAAAGAGATGCTGCAGCCGGGCGCCGCGACGCTGGGCGTGGTGGGTGACACGTCGATGGCCGAACTGCTCCCGAAGCTCGAGAAGGCCTTCGGTGGGTGGACGGGTGGCGCGGCGAAGCGGCTGACGATTCCCGAGGTGGCGCTCGCGACGAAGCCGACCGTGTGGCTCGTCGATCGCCCCGGCAGCCAGCAGAGCGTCATTCTCGTCGGCCACCCGACCGTCACCACCAACAACCCCGATGAAGCGGCCATCGTCGGCTTCAACATCGTGCTCGGCGGTGACTTCAACTCGCGCCTCAACATGAACCTGCGCGAGGACAAACACTGGAGCTACGGCGTGCGCACCTTCCTCTCTGACGCGCGCGGGCAGCGGCTCTTCGGTGTCTCGGCGCCGGTGCAGACCGACAAGACGAAAGAGAGCCTCGCCGAGATCCAGAAAGAAGTGACCGAGCTGCTCGGCAAGCGCCCCACCACGGCCGCGGAGTTCGACCGCATTCAGGCCGACCGCGTGCTCAAGCTCCCCGGCGCGTGGGAGACGATGTCGTCGGTGCAGGGCTCGATGGGCCAGGTGATCGTCTACGGGCTCGCCGACGACTACTTCCAGACGTGGGCCGACAAGGTGCGCACGCTCAAGCGTGAGGACTACGACGCTGCCGCGAAGAAGGTGCTCAAGCCGCAGAGCCTGGTCTGGGTGGTGGTGGGCGATCGTTCGAAGATCGAAGCCGGTGTTCGTGAGCTGAAGCTCGGTACCGTCACGGTCATCGACGCCGATGGCAACGAGGTGAAGTGACGCGATGCCCGACGACCCGGCACAGACGCTCGACGAGCTGTGGACTCGGCTGAAGCTCGACTCGTTGCCTGCCGACGCGGGGGCGAACGAAGACCTGCGCGCCACGCGCACCCGTGACTGGGCGCAGGACACCCTGCGCGTCGAGCGGCACGAGGTGCTCACCGAGCGGGTCGATCTGCCGCGCATCTCGTTGACGCCACCGGGCGCCGAGCCGCAGCAACTCCACCAGGATCTCGTCGTCGTCGGCGTGCTCGGTGAAGGCGGCATGGGCCGGGTGCTGCTCGCGCGGCAGCAGTCGCTCGGCCGCAACGTCGCAGTGAAGATCGCTCGCCCGAACCTGCCGGCGAAGCTGTCGGCGGCGCTGCTCCACGAGGGCCGAATCATGGGCTCGCTGGAGCACCCGTGCATCGTGCCGGTCTACGCGCTCGCGTCAGATGACGGCAGGCCGGCGCTGGTGATGAAGCGCATCGATGGCGTGGCGTGGAGCCATCTGCTCGCCGACCCCGGCGCCCCTGCGTGGAGCCGGCTCTCGCCCGACGACGGCGATCACCTCGAGGCCAACGTCACGGTGCTGATTCAGGTGTGCAACGCCGTCGCGTTCGCGCACCGCAGCGGTGTCGTCCATCGCGACCTCAAGCCGAGCAACGTGCTCATCGGTGAGTTCGGCGAGGTGTACGTGGCCGACTGGGGCGTCGCGACGACGAAGCCCCTGCCCACCGAGTCCCGAAGGCCGAACCTCATCGGCACCCCCGTCTACATGGCGCCCGAGATGGTGACCGGTGACGACGCGCAGATGGATGAGCGCACCGACATCTTCCTGCTCGGCGCGAACCTGTTCGAGGTGCTGGCGCGGCGACCGCCGTGGGGCGGCGCTGATTTGAAGTCCGTGCTGCGCGAGGCGCTGGAGTGCTCGGTCCCGTCCCTCCCTTCGACGGCACCGGAAGAGCTGGTCGAGGTGTGCCGGAAGGCGATGGCGCGATCGCCGAACGATCGCTACGCCGACGCGCTGCAGCTTCGAGACGCGCTCTTGTCGTGGCGGCGGCACCGTGGGTCGGTCGAGCTGGCGCGCGCGGCCCATCAACAACTCGACGAGCTCCTCTCGGTCTTGCGCAGTGGCTCGAAGGACCGCGTCGTCATCTCTCCCCTGCTCTCGGCGTCACGCTTCGGGTTCGCCCAGGCGCTCAGGGACTGGCCCGAGAACGAGCTCGCGAAGGACGGTCTGCACGACAGCATCGAGGCTGCCGCGCGCTTCGAGCTGGGCCAGGGAAACCTCGAGGCCGGCCGGGCGCTCGTGAACGAGTTGGATGAAGTGCCCCCGTCGTTGCGAGAGGCGCTCCACCGCGTCGAGGCCTCTGCGGCCGATCGGGAGCGGCGAGATCAGAAGGTCGCCAACCTCGCGCGTGAGCTCGACCCGGCGGTCTCGGAGCATCAGCGGCGGCGGTTCACCATCATGATGGTGCTCGCGACGACCGTCGTCGTGGTGGGAGGCAACTTCTCTGATGCAGGCAAGGCGCTGCTCGCGCGCTTCGGCCCGTACGCGCTCTCGGCGCTGATGGGCTTCCTCGGCCTCTCGTACACGGTGTCGCTGATCATCGGCAGAAAGGCGTTGTTGGCGACGCGGCTCAACCGGCACGTCGCAGGCATCATCGGCATCGGCGTGTTCGGGCCGCTGGTGCATCGGCTGCTGGCCGTGCAGATCGGCGCGTCTCGCCAGGACGTGATGATGGGCGACCTCGTGATGACGGCGGCGGTGGCCGCGGCGGGTGGGCTGATGCTCCACTGGATCTTCTTCTTCGCGACCGGTGCGTTCCTCGCTGGAGCCTTCGCGAGCGTGCTCTTCCCCGAGCACCTGAGCCTCATCTACGCCTTGTCGACGGTGTCTTCGTTGCTCGTCATCACGCTGAGCTGGAAGAAGTGGCGGAGCGAACTCGACGTGCGGTGACCGGCGGCACACGATGCGCGGGTGATCGCCTTCGCCCTCGCCGCCGTCGTCGCCGCCAGCCCCGCGCCGCACCGTCTGAAGTGGGACCCCCGAATCGATCTGCCCGTCACCGGCGTGCTGATGGCCGGCTGGGTGGTGAGCGAGTTGGCCCTCAAAGATTCGCTCGCGCCCGATGCGTGCCGCTGGTGCGCGACGAACGCCTTCGACACTGGCGTTCGCCGCGCGTTCAACCCGAGCTTGAGCCCGAGCTCGTCTGGCATTCGGCCGGCGGCGACGGCGTCTGACATTCTCGGCTTCGTCGCGGTGCCGCTGCTCGTCGCGGGCATCGACGCCCTGGGAGCGATGGACTCGCCCGAGTTCCTCAAGACGTGGGGCATCGACCTGGTGATCATCCTCGAGGCGACGTTCTCGGCCCTGGCGGTGAACCAGACCGTGAAGTTCGCGGCCGGCCGCGGGAGGCCGTACTCGGTCGATGCGCCGGCAGAGCTGCTCGCGCAGGCAAGAGATCCTCACGATCACACCCTGTCGTTCTTCTCGGGCCACACCACCTTCACGGTCGGCCTCGCGGTGTCGGGCGGCGTCGTCGGTATGCTCCGCGGGTACCGGTTGGGCTGGCTGAGCTGGGCGGTGGCGCTGCCGCTGGCGTTGACGACCGCGACGCTGCGCATGGCGGCGGACAAACATTGGATGACGGACATTCTGGTGGGCGCGGCCGTGGGGAGCGCATTCTCGGTGGCGTTGCCGCTGCTGTTCCATGGCCGCGAAGACGCGCCGGTCAGCGTGCGGGTGAGCCCGACGCCGAACGGGGTCAGCCTGGCCGGGACGTTCTGAAACGAGTTCTCAGGCCTCGGAGCTCAGCACTCGTTTCACATCGTCGAGCCACCGCTTGAGATCGTTAGAGAGGGGTTCGGGCTTTCCGTCCCAGTCAGCGACGATCGCTTCCATCTGCGCAGTCGAAAGGCTTCCGAGGGCCTCCTGAGCTCCGACTTTGGACCAGCCACCCTTCTTCCGATCTCCGCGAAGCTCGAGCACCCAGCCCTCAATGCATGGTTCGACCACTGCAAGCGCAACGTGACTGTGCGCGTCTCTGAGTGTCGTGAGAACCGCCGCTCGCTCCTCACTGCCGTCGGTGTCGCGGCCATAGATGAGGACGTCGCATTCAGCTTCGCGCGTTCGTTGGAGCGCGCCGGCGAATCGCTTGCGCTCTCCTTCTTCGAGACCACGTCCGACTCCCAAGACCGGAAGTCGTCGGTACGCGCAGCCGTCGTGGATCTGCCATCCCGATGGCGCCTGCCGGTGAGCGAGCGTGCCGAGAACGCCATTCTCGGTCTTCTTTGCGCGGTACGGCTCGTCGGTCTCCCAGCGACCGATGTCATGTTGCCCTTCTCCGACGAGGAAGACCTTCAGCGACATGCTCAGGGCTTCCGCTTCGGGTTGAGCAGCGCCTCTTCGCTGACGCCGTCGCTCAGCGCGATCCAGAGCTCACCAAGGTTCCACGCGGAAGCGCGCTCAGCGAAGTGAGGCGTCTTGTCCATGCGAGTGAACTTCGTGCCCTCGGCCTCGGTGCGGGTCACGAGGGTCACTTCGTGGGCTTCGAGTTCGTTGATGATGAGCGGGCTGTGAGTCGCCATCAGGATCTGCGTGGTCTTCGAGACCTCGCGGAGGATGCGGACGACTTCCTTGATGCGCGCGGGGTGAAGCCCGTTCTCGGGCTCTTCGATCAGGAGCATCGAGGGCTTCTCGATGTAGGGCAGCAAGGAGAACGCCAGGAAGTACAGCATGCCTTCCGACATGTGTTCGGGCCGGACCTCAGTGCCGTCTTTGAGGCGAACGCCGATTGCTCGACCGCTGCTTGTGGTGAACAGCCGAAAGCCCCCGACCGTTGGGAACATCGCCAGAACCTGAGCTTCGAGCTTCTCGCGATCAGCCAGACTCCGCGCGAGCAGCCCGTCAACCAGGCGACCGAGGCCGGCACCTCGTTCGTTGACGAAGTCGAAGGGGGTGCCATCGACGAGCAGAGGATGAGCTTCGCGCATCGCGTCTGGGTCGAGGCGCAAGGTTCGTGCGCGAGCTGAGATCTTGCCGCGAGCACGAATGCCTTGCATCACCTTGTTCGCGGCCGAGGAGAACTCGTCCGATTCTCCAGCAAGACGAAGCGACCAGGGCCAGTTGGCTTTCTGTTGCGCCAAGAGCGGATGTCCACTTCCAACGAAAGATCCGACGATGGCCTCGATCGCACGAAGGGTCATCGACTTGCCGGAATCGTTCGGCCCGATCAGCGCGTGGAATGGCGACAACTCAAGCGTCGCGTCCTTGATCGGCCCGAAGCTCTGAATCCTGACCTGCTCGATGACCGGGGACATGGTGTCTGGAACCTACCTTGCCGGAACACGGCGTCACTTTCACGCAGGGGCAAGCTTGCGTCGCTCCAGGGTCGTTTTTCGACCCTGCTGCGACGCACGACACGCCAGTCGACCCATGTCTGACCGGTTGCGCGCCAAGCGCCGGGGTGGCAAGGCCCTGCCCGTGTCAATCGCGCGCCGTTTCATCCTCTTCGGGGTCGTCACCTTCATCTCCATCGCGCTCGATCAGGTGACGAAGGTGCTGGCGACCGAGGCCTTCAAGGGCAAGCCCACGCTCTCGTACCTGGGCGACACCTTTCGTTTTCAGTTCGCGACGAACGAAGGCGCCTTCCTCTCGCTGGGTGGCAACCTGCCGGCGAGCGCGCGGTTCTGGCTCCTCACCGTCGGCGTCGGCGGCCTGCTGCTCGCCATCACAGTGCAGGCGCTCCGCAACCCGGTCGATACCGCCAACCTCACCGGCTACGCGCTCATCGTCTCGGGTGGCTTCTCGAACTGGATCGATCGCGCCCGCTTCGACGGCGTCGTCGTCGACTTCATGAACATGGGCCTGGGGTCGCTCCGGACGGGCGTCTTCAACATCGCCGACCTCGCGATCCTCGCGGGCATCGGCGTGTTGCTCATCTCGGGCTGGAAGCAGGACCGCGCCGCCAAGGCGAAAGCCGCGCAACCGGCCGACACCACTGCGCCGCCGACTCACCCAGTCGCAGCCGACCCTGCCCCCGCGCCCGAAACTCCGCGTCAGGACAGCTGAAGCTGAAGGCACACCAGTTGCTCTGAGGGCTGGCGAGTCGTTCTCCCTCCTCCCGGGGCAATCATGAAAACAACCTCAGTGATGGCGGCCGCGCTCGCGGTCGTGGTGTCGGCGTGTGCCGGTGGGTCGTCAAGCTCGACCCCGGAGCCGACGCTCCAGCTCCTCGAAGTGCAGTCGCCAGGCACCACCTTCTCGGTGCGCTCCACCGTGCAGCTCGAAGCCTACGGGGTCTTCTCAGACGGCTCGAAGGTGCGCGTCTCGCCGACAGCGAGCTGGTCGTCGTCCGATCCCTCCATCATCGACGTCGATCAGCGGGGCCTCGCGCGACTGGTGAAAGCGGGCCGGGCTCGATTGAGCGTCCAGCTCGACGGCAAAGAAGGCGGCACGTCGATCGAAGTGGCCGCTGCGACCGCGCGCGCATTGGAGGTCTACCCGACCGATCTCTTCGAGGCTCCGCGTGGCCTGATGCCGCAGCTGAGGCTCTTCGCGAACTTCTCCGACGGTACGCGGCGCGACGTCACCGCCGAGGCCACCTGGCTTGCGTCTGGCCCTGGCACCTGGCCGCTGGCGGAGAAGGGGCACTTCCGGCTCGACGAGCAGGGTGACGTGTTCGTGTTGGCCCGCTTCGGAGGGCTCGAGGCCCGAAAGGACCTTCGCGTCACGCCGCCGGCCGTCATCGCGCTGCGCCTGGAGCCGATGAGCGCGCCGATGCGCCCCGGCCAGTCGATGCCGCTGTCGGCCATCGCCACCTTCACCGACGGGTCGAGCCGCGACGTCACCCTCGACGCACGCGTCAGCTCCCTCGACAGCCACATCGCCCGCATCCAGGGGCGCGAGGTGCAGGCGATCGCTCAGGGTCGTGCGCGTCTCGTCGCTGACTACGCCGGGTTCACCTCGTCACGCGCGGTGATCGTCTCGGCGCTGCAGCTCGTCGGACTCACCGGCTCGATGCCGCACGCCGACGTTCCCTCGGGCCGCACCTTGCGCTTCCAGCTCTTCGCCGCGTTCGACGACGGCAGCGCGCTCGAGGTGTCGGACTCGGCGCTGTGGCTGAGCGCCGACGAGCAGCTCGCCTCGGTCGCGCTCGACGGCACCGTGACGGCCCGCAAGCAGGGGCTCGCGAATATCTCGGCACGCTACGGCGGCCAGCAGGTCGACTTCACCATTGGCGTTCAGGCGCCGGTCCTCGAGGGCGTCAACGTCACCCTGCCCCAGACCAGGCTGCTCGTCGGCCAGCAGGCCTCGTTCGCGGTGCTCGGCCGCTTCAGTGACGGCGCGGTGCTCAACCTCACGCCGGTCGCAGTGCTGCGTGCGTCGCCGTTCGTCTCGGTGAGCACGGGTGCCGACCTGGCGAACGTGGTGGGCCTCTCTGAAGGGCCGGCGACGGTCGAGATCGAAGTGAGCGGGTACGTGCAGGTGGTTCAGCTGAGCGTCACCGCCGAGACGATCGAGCGCCTCACCGTCGAGCGGCTGGTGTCCGAGCTCGGCATTGCAGAGCGCCGGGTCCGCGCGTTCGCGACCTACAGCGACAAGGTGGTGCTCGACGTGACCGAGCTCTGCGACTGGAGCACGAGCGACACGGCCATGGGCCTCAGCAACGCGCCCGGCTCGAGAGGCGAGTTCGGCCAGATGGGCACCGAGGCCGAGATCACCGCGTCGATGATGAGCTTCCGTGCGTCGTTCTCGCTCAGCCCGTGAGCGCCGTCAGGGAGTGCCGGCTCGCTTGATGGCGAAGTAGAAGTTGGCCGCCGGAGACGTGGTGCCGACGGTGATCAACATCAGCTCGCCCGTCGGGTGCACGTTTCGCAGCACGAGCGGCAACATCTGACGGTACTCGGCGCTCTCGGTCCCAGCGTTCGACAGCGGAATGCTCGACACGCCACCGGTGGTGAAGTTGTAGACGTCGAGCTGCGCGCGGCTCGACGTGAAGGCCCAAAGCCGGTCATCGCTGCCGTACTCGAGCTGGGTGGCGATCACGTCGTCGAAGTCACGGCGGTTCGAGACGTCGGTACGCGAGGTCGGCGTCGCCGAGAACATCGACAGCTTGCGCTGGGCCCCGTCACTGCGAACGAACAGCACGGCGAAAGCGCCGCTCCGGTACGAGGTCGCGACGTCGGCGACGAAGAAGCCCGACGGCGGCTGCACGAGGTGCTCCACGGTTTCATTCGACGTGCCCGAGAAGAACACCAGGCCGCGCTTGCGGTTCCACGCGATGAAGGTCGACTGGCCACGGCGCGGCACGAAGTTGATCGCGGTGTTCGACGGGAAGTCGGAGACGACGGTGAACTCGTCGTCGCCCTTGACGAGGCGGTAGACGGGCGCAGCGTTGACCGTGTCCTGCACGAAGCGGCTGACGACGTTGCTCGACGAGACGAAGACGCCGCGGGAAATGCGAGTCGACTGGGTGTCGAAGCGCTCCGGCGGCGCGACGCGGGGGAACTTCACGGTGTCGGGGCCCGGCAGCGCCACCCAGACGTCTTCGGTAGCGGTCATGTCGGGGCGGCCGAACGAGGTGCCCATCGACGGGTGCACGAGCGGCGGCGACACGGTCGTCTGCCCCGTCGGGTACGTGTAGACGACGCCACGAATCGGCTCGTTGGCAGGCCTCGACGCGTAGACGAGCTTCGTGCGCGAGACGCCCACGCTGTAGATGCTGAAGGGCTTCGGCGACGGGTCCGGCAGCCGCTCCATGCAGATGCCCATGGGCGACGTGCAGGGCCCGGGCAACGCGCACAGCTGAGGGTTGGTGAGGCACACGTTGAGAATGACGATGCGCTGCACCCCGGGCGCCGCGAGGGCGAACGAGCTGGTCTCGATGGTGACGCCGTTCTCGTCGGAGGCGGCCTGCGCGACGCCCTTCCAGCCCTCGCCGTCACGCTGCCAGACACGGCACTCGGCGTCGGTGTTCGAGAAGGTCGAGCGCGCGGCGAAATCGAACGGGTACGTGATGCGCACCGGGGCCTTCAGCACGGTCGCCACCGGCTCGACGCGGAACTGCGGGCCAACCCGAAAGCCATCGGCCGGCAGCGGCGTCTCGTCGTCGGCGGCAACCAACGAGAGCTCGACTTCGGTGCTGAGCGCGCCAGCGGGAATGTCGAGGCGGGCGCCGGCGAGCACGTCGTCGTCAGGCGCGACGAGCGTTCCACCCGCGGGCCCGAAGCGGCCACTGAGAGCCACGTACGAGGCGGGGGTCGAGGGTGTGCAGGCGATGAAGAGGACGACGACGGCAGTGAGGAGGCGCATCGAGCACCGCTACCACGGGTGCAGCAGCACGCACGTCACTTCGACGCGGCTGGCCCCGACGGCTCTGACCGGAGCTGAACGACCCGCTTGCGGATCTGCGAGATGACGTCGGGCAACGAGCTCTTCTGGCCCATTCGAATCAACCCGTCAGGCACCGCCATCTTCGGGTCGGTGTCGATGGCATAGACGACGAGGCTCTTCGTGCCGTCTCCCCAGGGCACGATCGTCCACGAGCCGTCGTTGCGGTGGTAGGTGCCGCGCACCAGCTTCCATGCGCGCAGGTAGTGGCCTTTGGGTTCTTCGCGAATGACGGCGACGGTGTCGCTCCAGAGATCGGGGAGCGGGAACGGCATCGAGAGCTCGACGTGGCAGAGGTTGCCGACGCCTGCTTCGTCTTTCACCCAGCTCTTCTTGGTGCGCGGCATGAACTTCCAGAAGAGCTGGCAGTCGCGCAGCACCGGCCACACCTCGTCGGAGCTCGCGTCGACGACGCCGAAGGCCATCGCGCCGACGCCCTTCCCGCCCGTCGGAGCCGTCTCGCGAATGACGACTTCACCAGCGGCGAGCTGCTTCTGCTCCTGCTCGGTGAGCTGTGGACCGGTGACGGGCTGGGCCAGCACCGGGAGCGACAGGAGCAACACACTGGAGACGACGACGAAACGCATGCGCCCACCGTAGCGTGGGCAGCCGCCCGGCGGCCATGGGTGCTCCGACGCCATCTCTGGAATGCGAGTGGACACCGCCTGCCGAGTGCGGGAGGCGAGGCGACGATGGCCCCTGCCCGCACGATTCACTGCACCGACGGCGTCGCCTGGCTTCGCGAGCAGACCTTCGGCGCGGAACATGCCGTCATCACCTCGCTGCCCGACGTGTCGGAGCTGGGGCTGCCGTTCGAGGCCTGGCGCGAGTGGTTCAGCGACACCACCCAGCTCATCTGCGAGCGCCTGGCACCGACGGGCGTGGCGCTGTTCTTTCAGACGGACATCAAGCGTGACGGGCGCTGGGTCGACAAGGGTTACCTCGTGCAGCGCGGCGCCGAGCGGGCCGGGAGTTTTCAGCTCTTCCACAAAGCCGTCTGTCGCGCTCCGGCTGGCATGACGACGTTCGGCCGGCCCGCGTGGGCGCACCTGCTCGCGTTCAGTCGTGAGCTGCGCGTGGAGCCCGGCGAGTCGACGGCCGACGTGCTCCCGAAGCTCGGTGAGATGCCGTGGGCGCGGGCGATGGGCGTCGAGGCGTGCGAGGTCGCGGTGCGCTTCGCGAAAGAGAAAGCCGGAGCCCGCGTCATCGTCGACCCGTTCTGTGGGCTCGGCACCGTGCTCGCCGTCGCCAATCGGCACGGGCTCGAGGGCGTGGGCGTCGAGCTGTCTCGAAAGCGAGCCGAGAAGGCGAAGACGCTCGAGGTCAAACCCGCCGGGCGGTGAGGGGCTTCCGTCGCGCCCTCGTCGGCAGCGCACGTGGACCGAGATCGAGCACCGTGCCCTTCGAGTCGAAGGAGATGGCGCAGCACTCTTCGATGATCGCGCGCAGCTGTTGCCGGCCACGTTGCACGCGGGACTTCATCGTCGCAGGCGCGAGCTTGAGTCGCCGCGCTGCTTCAGCCTGCGTGAGGCCTTGAACGTCGGTCAGCTCGACGGCCGACCGGTACGGCTCTCGCACCATCGCGAGAAACGGGAGCACGAACGGCTCGAGGTGAACGAGCGCGGAGACGTCCTCTTCGGTCTGCGCGAGGTCGACCGCGGCTGCGAGCACGGGCCGGCGTCGGTGGAAGTCGACGACGGTGCCGTGAATCACCGAGGTGACCCAGCCGTGGAGCGCTGCCGGGTTCTTCAGCGAGGGCAGCCCGCGATACACGCGCAGCAGCGCCTCCTGGATCACGTCATCGATGTCGGTCCGGGGCACGCGTCCGCGCACGGCGGCGCGAATACGCTTCCTCAGCGCCTCGAGGGTGCGGGGCGACAGGCTCACGTCGTCACCGGTCTTCTCGAGCGCGCGTTCATCATCACCAGGGAGCACTCTGCACCAAACAGGGCGAGGCCGAGCACCACCGTCACCAGGCCCCTGACGTGCTGCATCGAGGACAACGACCAGCTCGCCGGGCCCAGCACCACCGCCAGCAACACCGTGCCCATGCCCACGCTCGCGAGGCCGTGCAGCACCGACTCGAGCGGCGAGAGCCCATCGAGCGACCGACGCGACTCCCGCTCGAGCGAGAGATCGATGACGTTGTTCAAGAGGTCGACGACAAGCACCCCGATGAGGAACGGCTTCCCCGCGCCATTGAGCAGCCCGAGCGTGAGGGCGATGAAGAGCAGATGGCGCAGCAGGTGCGTGACGTTCTCAGCGAGACTGTCTGGACGCGCGTAGAGCCGGTGCCGGTACAGATGAAAGTAGAGCACGTCGATCGCGCCGACCATCGCGATGCCCATCAACAGCTCGAAGGAGAGGCTCACGGCGCGCTCCCCTCGGCCAGGAACGTGTTCAGCGCTGCGGCGTACGCGTCAGGCGCCTCGAGCATCGGCAGGTGCCCTGCGTCGGCGACCCACTGCAGCCGCGAGTTCGGGAGATCACCGGCCAGTCGTTCGGCGATGGCGCGCCCGAAGTTCCCGTCGGCCTCGCCCCAGAGAATGAGCACCGGGCGATGGAAGGCGCGCAGCCCGGGAACGGCCGCGAGCGTCACCTGTGGATGCGCGGGATCGAGCTGCCACCGGTAGAAGCGCACCAGCCGCTGCCAACGGGCCGGACTCGAGGTGTGCGCTTCGACGAAGGCGGCCAGCGTCTCGTCGGTCAACGCGTCGGGTGAATGCACCGCGATGTCGAACACCTCGCGACGAACGGCGGTGACGCTGAGCGCGAGATGGAAGAGCGGACTGAGCAGCGGGTTCGTCACGGCCTCGAGATACGGCCGCTCCGGGGCGCTCGGCCACGCGTCGTAGGCCTCGGCGTTCGTCAACACCGCCAGCTTCACGCGCTCAGGGTGCTCGGCGAGCAGGAGCTGGAGCGTCGCGCCTCCATGATCCGAGCCGACGACGTCGATCGCGTCGATGCCCAGAGCGTCGAGAAAACCGAGCACCATCTCGGCCTCGCGGGGCAACCGGTAGTCATCGGACAGCGTGACGCGGGTGTCGCCGAGGCCGAGGAGATCGGGGGCCAGCAACCGCCGGCCCGGCAGCAGCGGCGCAACGTTCTTCCAGACGACGGAGCTGAACGGGCATCCATGGAGCAGCAACAGCGGCTTCCCTTCGCCTGAGTCGACGTAGGCGATCGGCGTGCCTCTGACTTCGATGAACTTCTTCTGCGCCGACCACCCGTCGTCGACTGGCGGCCCGATGCGGGCATCGGACTCGAGGCCGACGAAGCCCGAACGGGCGGCGAGGGCGCCCCAGAGCAATGCTGTGGCGAGGAGGAGGGCTGACAGGATGCGGACGACGGTTTTCGCGTTCATGCCGCTCAAGTCGCGGCTGCGCTGGAAGGGATGCCGAAAATCGTCCTGCTCAGGCAGACGGCGCGCGAAGGCTGCGCTCGCGGGCCAGCACCGACACGACGGTGACGACGAGGGCGACCGCGGCTCCGGCACCGAACAAGAGAGAAAGCCGCCCCTCGTCGAACAACGGCCTCGCCAGCCGGGTGCCGAGTGAGGCGCCGACGAACAGGCTGCCCGAGAAGAACGCGATGCCCGGCCCACGCGCGTGCGGAGCGGCCTGCGTCGCCCAGACCTGCAGGTTCGCGTGGAACATGACGATGGTGGCGCCCATGGCGAGCGACGCGAAGAAGACGCCGACTGGCCCGGGGTTGATGGCCACCGCCGTCCAACTCAGCACCAGGAGCGCGCCACCGAACGACATCGCGCGGAGCACCGAGACGCGGCCCGCCGCCCGCTTCGCCACCTGCGACCAGATGACGACCGACACGCCGTAGCCGGCGATGAGCAACCCCGTCGTCGACGCCGACGAGCCCGAGCGCAGCAACGTCGGCGCGAGGAACGCGAAGAGGCCGAACAGCACGCCGCCCTCGACGAAGGCGATCACCGCGAGGCGACGAATCGCGCTCACCGAGAGGGCCGCGCGCACGCTCCCGGGCGTGACGGGCTTCGGCGGTGCGAACAGGGCCAGCGACGAGACAAGCGCCAGAACAGCGAGGACGCCCGAGGCACCGAAGCCGGCGTGCCAGCCGAAACGATCGGCGAGCAGGCCCGCGCCGAGCACTCCCGAGGCGGCGCCGACGGCGTAGACCGAGTTCATGTCCATCGCGGCGCCCGGACGTTCCTTCTCGGGCACGACGTCTCCAATCCACGCGATGACGGCGGGCACGGCCGACGCCATGCCGGCGCCAGCGATGAAGCGGGCGACGAGCAACGTCTCGAGCGAGCCCGCGAACACCGACGCCAGGGAGCCCAGCGCGCCAGCCGCCAGCCCGAGCCTGAAGGTGGTGACGCGGCCCACGCGCTCCGAGACCATGCCCCACGGCACCTGAAAGAGGCCGTAGGCGAGGTAGTACGCGGTCGCCACCGCCGTCGCTTCCGCGAGCTCGACCTTCAGATCTCCAGCGATCGCCCGCACCAGCGGCGTCATCGCAAAGTTGTCGAAGGCCGCGGCGAAAACGCCCAGGTACGCCGGCCACCGCGGTACGGCTTTCATGGCGTCGGCAGGTAGCAGCCCCTTCGGTCGGGCGCCGCGCTTTGTACCGCTCGGGTTGCTTGACCCTGAACAGACGTTCCGCCACAAGCCGGAGCGAAGTCGTCCCCACGACGCTAGGAAATGCGCCCATGTCCGAACCGGAAATGATCACCGTTCGTGGCGCCCGCGAGCACAACCTCAAGGGCGTCACTCTCGAGATTCCCAAGAAGAAGCTGGTCGTCTTCACCGGCGTCTCTGGCTCAGGCAAGTCGTCGCTCGCGTTCGACACGCTCTACGCCGAGGGCCAGCGCCGCTACGTCGAGTCCCTCTCGTCCTACGCGCGGCAGTTCCTCGGGCAGATGGAGAAGCCCAAGTACGACACGATTCGCGGGCTCTCTCCGACGATCTCCATCGAGCAGAAGGCGGCGTCGAACAACCCGCGCTCGACCGTCGGCACGGTGACCGAGGTGCACGACTACCTGCGCGTGCTCTTCGCGAACATGGGCGTGCAGCACTGCCACAACTGCGGCCGAAAGGTCGGCAAGCAGTCGGCCCAGCAGATCGTCGACGAGATCATGAAGCTACCGGCCGGCTCGAAGCTGCAGCTGCTCGCGCCGATCGTGGTGAACCGCAAAGGCGAGCACAAGGACCTGCTCGTGGACGCGCAGCGCCGTGGGTACAGCCGCGCGCGCATCGACGGCAAGGTGCGCTCCCTCGAGGAGTCGATCACCCTCGACAAGAAGTCCAAACACGACGTCGAGCTGATCATCGATCGCCTCGTGCTCAAGGCCGACTTGCGGCCCCGCCTCACCGACTCGGTGGAGAACGCGCTCAAAGAGGGCAAGGGCGTGCTGATCGTCACCGACGAGACCGCTGACAAGCAGGCCGATCGCACGATGAGCGAGCTCAACGCCTGCCACCACTGTGGGCTCTCGTTCCCCGAGCTCACACCGGCGTCGTTCTCGTTCAACAACCCGCTCGGCATGTGCACCGACTGCTCCGGCCTCGGCACCAGGCCCGAGATGGACCCCGATCTCATCGTCACCGACAAGACGCGCTCGATTCGTGAAGGCGCCGTCGAGGTCTGGGCGTCGGGCGTCACGCGCGGCGAAGGGTGGACGGCCGATCTCGTCGACACGCTGTCACGCGCGTTCGGCATCGATCTCGAGACGCCGTGGGAGAAGCTGCCCAAGGGCCAGCGCGACATCGTGATGTACGGCTCGACCGGCAAAGAGGTGTCGATGAAGTGGGGCGACGCCCGCTGGAAGATGGAGTGGGAAGGCCTCGTCAACAAGCTGATGCGCGGCTTCCAGTCGACGGCGTCGGAGTCGATGAAGCAGTACTACATGCGCTTCTTGTCGGACAAACCGTGCCCCACGTGCGTCGGTGAGCGCCTGAAGCCAGAGTCGCGCGCGGTGAAGGTGCACGGCAAGACGATCGTCGAACTCTCGCACCTGACGATCAGCCACACCCAGCAGTTCCTGGTCGAGATGCCGCTGACGAAGAACGAGGCGACGATCGGCGCGGAGTTGTTGAAAGAGATTCGTTCGCGCCTGGGCTTCCTCGTCGACGTCGGCCTTGGCTACCTCACGCTCGATCGCAGCGCGTCGTCGCTCTCGGGTGGAGAGAGCCAGCGCATTCGCCTCGCTTCGCAGATGGGCAGCGAGCTCACCGGCGTCATCTACATCCTCGACGAGCCGTCGATCGGCCTGCACCAGCGTGACAACGGGCGGCTCATCGCCACGCTGAAGAAGCTGCGCGACCTCGGCAACACCGTGCTGGTCGTCGAGCACGACGAAGAGACGATGGAAGAGGCCGACTGGATCATCGACTTCGGGCCGGGCGCTGGCGAGCTCGGCGGTTCGGTCGTCGCGGAAGGCACGCCCAAGCAGATCATGCGTGACGAGAAGAGCGTGACCGGCGGCTACCTCTCGGGGCGTCTCGAGATCGCGATTCCGCCGACGCGCCGGCCGGGCCTCAAGACGAAGATCACCATTCGGGGCGCGAAGGAGAACAACCTCAAGAACGTCGACGTCGACCTGCCACTCGGCACCTTCATTGCCATCACCGGCGTGTCGGGCGCGGGCAAGTCGACCCTGGTGAACGAGATCCTCTACCCTGCCCTCGCGCGGCACCTCACCGAGTCGCGCGTCATGCCCGGTAAACATGCAGCCATCACCGGCATCGAGCACCTCGACAAGGTCATCGACATCGATCAACGGCCGATCGGCCGTACGCCGCGTTCCAACCCGGCGACGTACACCAAGGTGTTCGACCCGATTCGTGAGGTGCTCGCGCAGACCGCCGAGGCGCGCGCGTTCGGCTACACGCCGGGCCGCTTCAGCTTCAACGTGAAGGGTGGGCGCTGCGAGGCGTGTGAAGGCGACGGCGTGAAGAAGGTCGAGATGCACTTCCTCGCCGACGTGTACGTGCCGTGCGAGGTGTGCGGCGGCAAACGCTTCAACGAGGCGACGCTGCGGGTCCGGTACAAGGGGAAGAACGTCTCCGAGATCCTCGAGATGTCGGTACGCGAGGCGATCGAGCACTTCGCCGTGCACCGCGACATCATGCGGCACCTGCAGACGCTCGATGACGTGGGTCTGTCGTACCTGAAGCTCGGGCAGCCCTCGCCGACGCTGTCGGGTGGTGAGGCCCAGCGCATCAAGCTGTCACGCGAACTCGCCAAGGTCGCGACGGGACGAACGCTCTACATCCTCGATGAACCGACCACCGGCCTGCACTTCGAGGACATTCGGAAGCTGCTCATCGTGCTCAACCGGCTGGCGGATGCCGGGAACACCGTGCTGGTGATCGAGCACAACCTCGACGTCATCAAGTCGGCGGACTGGGTGATCGATCTCGGGCCCGAAGGTGGAGACGGCGGCGGGCGCATTCTCGCCGAGGGCACGCCGGAAGACGTGGCGTTGGTGAAGGGCTCGTACACCGGGAAGTACCTGAAGCACGTGCTCGAGAAGGGCCGGCGGCAGCGCGTGGGTGTGCGCATCGCGGGTTGAGTGAGATGCGGAAGACTGCCGACGTGAAGATGAGTTCGATTCGGGTCCCTGCCCGAACTCGCGCGCGGATCGCCAGGCTCGCGAAGGAACGGGGCGTCACGCACGCGGAACTCGTTCGTCAGGCCATCGAGCAACTCGCGAGCCCGACGCTGTGGGAGCGCATCGCCCCACTCGTCGGAAAGAGCGGCTCGGGTCGCGGCGGTCTCTCGTCGAGCAGGGCCCACCTGGAAGGCTTCGGGAAGTGACGCTGACGGCCTGACCGGCGAGCTCGACTCCGGTCAGGCCACGCACACGCTGTTGGTGACGCCGGCACGCACCAGCCAGGGCCGCAGCGCAGGATCGACCTCGACACGGAGCGCTCCGTGAAAAGCGAGGAACGGCGTGGCTCGGACCTGCCAGCCCTCGTCATCACGGGCGACGAGCACGTCGACCCGCAATGAACGCAACGATCGCGGCCGCGCCGTGAGCGCCACGTCGAGGCCCGCGGCGAGATGCTCGAGGCAGAAGCTGGACCAGGGCATCGAGAGATCGAGCTGCTCGAGTCTCTGCGCCACCGGGAGCGCGCCGAGCTCCCGGAGCAACCGCGGAAACCGTGAGCGAGGGGGCGGGCGTGTGGGCTCACCCCACCGCGCGTCGCCGGCGTTGCTGCGGAGCGAGACGGCCTGAAGGAAGCCACGCCGCCACTGAAGCGTCAGCATCGAGCTCGCCGTCTGCAGCGAGCCGAGCAGCGCCTTGCCGTGGAGCGCGAGGTGCCGTGCTTCGGCCTGCGCGAGGCGCGCGTCGAAGGGCCGCTCCTCACGCGCGAGCTGCAAGTGCATGAGCGTGCCGCGCGGGTCTCCCTCGGACGCGAGCGCGTCGGCGAACACCGCCACCGCAGCGTCATCGTCGAGGTCGAAAGGCGCGGGCCGCATCTGGGGCCTGACGCGAGCGCAGCGCCCGGCTGACGGCTCACCGTCGTGCGTCACGTCAGGGTCGGAAACCGCACCGGGAATGACACTCGTCGAGCGGACTCCTGCGCATCGCGTCGCCGCGAGTCACGGCCCCTCAGCTCATGCGAGCGACGCGACCACGCCGGGCGACCCCACTTCGCATCGGCGGCTGGATTGGTCGATCACGGCGTCCATGGCCTCAGCGACGCATCCACGTCACCGACGTCGCGGACGCGTCGACGAAGACGAAGTTGTGCGTGAGCCTCGCCCCGCCTGGCCACCGCTCCAACACCGGGCCGCCAGCCGAGCGGACGATCGTGAAGAGTTCATACGGGGCCATGTAGGGGTGCAGCTGAGGCGTGAACGAGCCGTTGATGGGAAAGGGGAGCCCGGCGACGGAGCCGTAGAAGGGCACGGTGAACCGCGTTCCAGTCGCGCGCAGCTCGGTGATGAGCGAAAAGGTCTGCGCGCCATCGGCGGTCCACAGGCCGTCGCCGTCGACGCCAACTGGGAAGCGGGGCGTGCACGAGCTGGTGGTGTCGCAGACCAGACTCCCATCGAACGTCAACACGAGGGAGCCGAGGAGAATCGCGTTTCCATTCCCACGCACCAGGCGCTCGTCGACGAGCTCGCTGCCATTCCACCTCACGGGGCCGCGGAGCTCGGCCCCGTCGAGGAGCACGGCCCTGTCCTCGTCGAAGAAGCCCTTGTTCGACGAGAAACGACGGTTCGCGCGGAGCGAAGCGGTGAGGGACAGAGAAGCCCCGGTGTCGACGTACCGCTCGAGGCGTTGGTCGGTCACCACCCAGACCGTGTTGCCAATGACGCTCGCGGTCGCAGAAGGAAACGTCTGGGCGATCATTCCCGCGCGAACCACCACGAGGGCCGCACCCGTGGAACGCTGACAGACGACTGCCCCGGCGTGCGTGCGGTCGAGCGTCAGGCATTCGCTCGAGGGGAACGGCATCGCGTCGACGATGCGCGGCTCGGCCCTGCGGTCGCGACCGACGTGGAGGACGCGCTGGAACAGCCCAAGCGAGGGCTCGAAGCGCACGGTGACGAGGTACGAGCCAGCGGTCGGCGGCGTGAAGCGCACGCGTGCTCCTGCGGCGCTCGCTGGCCCAGGCCACTGAACGAACTCGGCGGCAAGCAGCTGGTTGTCTGGGTCGTGCACGTCGCCCTCGACGCGCCACGAGGGCTCGCAGACCGTCGAGATTCCCGTCGGAAAGAACAACTCGACCAGGCTGCCGGTGAGGGGACTCTCGACACCAGGCTCATTTCCCCCATCGAAGGACGTGGAAGCGAACTCCGGCGGAGGAGCCATGCACCTGGGCTGGCGTGTCACCTGGGGAGCGCAGGCCAACAGCAGCGCGATGAACCAAACAGGCGAGAGATCGCGCGACACAGAAAGAGCAAAGCAGGAAACGGGGCGAAGGGTCGAAGGCAGGGCGCCACGTCGCCGCGCGTCGCGAACGCGCCCACCCGCACGACGTCGAGTTCGTTCCGGGCGTAACCTCGACGCATGGAACGAGCGCGCGCCCGAGGCCCCTCCCAGCGTCTGGCCTGCGTCTCGTGCGGCAGCCCGGTGCAAGACGAGCGGTGTGGCTACTGCGGTGTCGCCCAGGAGGCGGGCCAGTATCGGGTCCTCCAGGTGCTCTCACGCTCCGGGCACGGCGCGGTCTACCTCGCAGAAGAAGCGTCGGGAGCCCGGGTGGCGCTCAAGGAGATCGTCTTCTCGCTCGTGCCGTCGACGAAAGAACTCGACGCGTTCGCGCGCGAGGCCGAGCTGCTCCGAACGCTCAGCCACCCTGCCCTGCCGAAGTTCCGCGACTCGTTCACCCTCGGCACCGGCGTGGCGACGCGGCTCTACCTCGTGCAGGAGTACGTCCCGGGCCTCAGCCTCGCCGGGCATCTCACGATGACCCGCTACGACGAAGACACCGCGCTCAACTACGGCCGGCAGGTGCTCGAGGTGCTCGCGTACCTGCACAGCCGCTCGCCGCCCGTCGTCCATCGCGACATCAAGCCGGCCAACCTCGTCGTCACCACCGACGGCTTCTTGAAGCTCGTCGACCTCGGCGCCGCCAGAGAGGTCGCACCGCAAGGCACTCACCGGGCCACGCTCGTCGGTACGTTCGGGTACATGGCGCCCGAGCAGCTCGGCGGCTCCGTCGACGCGCGGAGCGATCTCTACGCGCTCGGCGCGACCCTGGTGCACCTGCTGACGCGCAAGGCTCCGGAGCAACTGATGTCACCCGGCCATCAGCTCGACTTCGAACAGCACGTCAACGTCACCCTGCGCACCAAAGAGTTCCTCAAGGGACTGACCGCCGTGAAGCCCGAGCACCGCTTCGCGTCGGCCCATGAAGCCCTCGCGTACCTCGACGGCGCGGCCCGCGTGACGCCCACCTCGAAGCGCCGCTGGTGGCAGGCCGGCGTCGCGGTGAGCGCTGCGCTGGCGCTGACGGCCGGCACGGTCGCGTTCACCAGGGCGCAGTCTGACCAGGCGGTGTCACCGAAACAGGCCGTGGTGGCCCCGCTCGCGGTGGCGCCCGCCCCGTCCAGACCTGCTCCGAGCCCACCGCGCGCGCCCCGACCGAAGCCAGGCGGCATCTCGTTTCCCTGGTACCGCGCCCAGTGGGACTTCGATCGCAGCAACGGGCCGTGGCTCTTCGATCGATCCGGCCGTGGCCACGACGTCGAGATTCCCCGTGAGGGCTACAGCAGCGACTTCTTCGGCCTGCGGTGGGACGGCACCTCGCGAATGACGATCGCCGATCACCGCGACTTCTTCGTGAACAAGGGGCCGATGACGATCGCAGTGCGCATCACCGACTGGGACGGCGTCGACGAGGGCCAGGAGGTGACGCTGATGGAGCGCTCGGCTCCGGGAGGCGTCCTCGCGTGGCGGCTTTCCCTGCACCCGCCACACAAGGTGCGGTTCACGGTCGGCGATGGGCGCGGTGGCTTCTCGATGATCGAGGGCTCGCTGCCGACGACTGGCACGTCCACGAACACGCTCGAGTCCCACTCGATCTACGCGCTCTTCGACTCGCGCACCGGCGAGCAGTCGCTGCTCGACAGCTGCGATCGCCTCGCTGACGGAAAGACCGACCTTCGCCCTCCCGCGGACCTCGGCCCGGGTGGCCAGGTGACGATGCTCGAGGGCTTCCAGGGCGTCATGAGCAGCCTGAGCATCGAGAACATGCGCTTCGTCCCATCGGGGACGCGGGGGAAGGGCTGTGGTGGGAGCGGCGCCGATCTGAACGTGTCTGAACCCTGAGATCGATGGATGATGAAGCCCATGCTCCAACGCTCGCTCGTCGTTCTCCTGGCCATCGCGACGTCATCCCTGGCCGATCCACCGAAGGCGCCTGACCTCGTCCTCCCGAGCGGCAGCGCCGACTACACGCGCACGCTCCGCCTCGTGAAGACGTACCTCGCGAAGGAGCGCACGCTCGCGCAGCTCACCAAAGACGTCGTCACCTTGAAGCTGAAGGTGCACCCGCTCGGCTGCGGCTACGTGTTCATGACGCCGCCGCCACCGCCCCCGGGCATCACCTTCGAGCAGGCGCTGATGCCTGGCGACTGGGTCGGCACGTTCGGAGAAGTCGCGATGACGCACCTGGGTGGGTGGGGCCTCTCGCGCGAGGACTACGACGTGCTGCACCGCGCGGCGCACGGAAAACAGAAGGGCTTTCCGAACTGCAAGGCCCAGTAGCCCTCGCCGGGTATGGTCCGCCGCCATGGCGACCGACACTCCCAAGGCGAAGCTGCCGCCGCAGATCCCCTTCATCATCGGGAACGAAGCGGCCGAGCGCTTCAGCTTCTACGGCATGCGCAACGTGCTCACGAACTTCCTCGTGGGCTACCTGCTCATCGGCCTCGCGGAGCAAGATCGTCAGGCCGCGGCGAAGGAGGTCTTCCACGTCTTCGTGATGGGCGTGTACTTCTTCCCGCTGCTCGGCGGCTGGCTGTCGGATCGGTTCCTCGGGAAGTACCGCACCATTCTCTGGCTCTCGCTCGTGTACTGCATCGGGCAGGTGCTGCTCGCGCTGTCGGTCGACAGCAAGTCGGGCTTCTACACAGGCCTCTTCCTCATCGCGCTCGGCTCTGGCGGCATCAAGCCGTGCGTCTCGGCGTTCGTCGGCGATCAGTTCGACCAGACGAACAAGCACCTCGCGAAGGTGGTGTTCGACGCGTTCTATTGGATCATCAACTTCGGCTCGTTCTTCGCGTCGCTGCTCATTCCTCCGCTGCTGTCTGCGAAGCCGACGACGATCACGTGGAGCGACAACGTCGTCGCCACACTCGACACCCCGCTGCCCCGGCTCGCGTTCGGCATTCCCGCGATCCTCATGGTGCTCGCGACGATCATCTTCTGGGCGGGCCGGCGGCGGTACGTGAACGTGCCGCCCACGCCGACCGACGCGAACTCGTTCAGCAAGGTGTGCCTGACGGCGCTGGCGGCGCGCTCGAAGAACAAGGTCGCGGGAGCGCTGGCGCTCATCGGCGTCCTCGGCGCGGTTGCGTCGCTCTTCAGCATCATCAAGCTCGGCTTCGTCGCAGGCGTGTGTCTGGCGCTCGTCGTCTTCCTGGCGTTTGCGGGTGGCGGTGTGTGGCTGCTGCTCGAGCACGCTCGAGGCAAACACCCCGATGAAGACGTGGACGGTGTGCGCGCCGTGCTGCGCGTGCTCGTCATCTTCGCGATCGTCACGCCGTTCTGGTCACTGTTCGATCAGAAGGCGTCGACGTGGGTGATCCAGGGCAACGCGATGGAGCTGCCCGGCTGGAGCTGGTTCAAGAACGCCGCGCAGATGCAGGCCCTCAACCCGCTGCTGGTGATGATGCTCATCCCCTTCAACAACGTGGTGCTCTACCCGACGCTCAAGAAGCTCGGCATCGAGCCCACCGCGCTTCGACGCATGGGCACCGGCATCGCCTTCTCTGGCCTCGCGTGGATCGCCGCGGCCTCGTTGCAGCTCGCGATGGATGGTGGCGAGAAGCTGCCGGTGTTGTGGCAGGCGCTGCCGTACGCGCTCCTCACCTTCGGAGAAGTGCTCGTCTCGGCGACCGGCCTCGAGTTCGCCTACAGCCAGGCGCCCGCGAAGCTCAAAGGCGTGCTGATGAGCTTCTGGAGCCTCTCGGTCACCGTCGGCAACCTCTGGGTGATCGTCGTGAACGCCTCGGTGAAGAACGAGACGGTGACGAAGGCGATCGCCGACACCGGCTTCGGCGTGATGGCGTTTCAGATGTTCTTCTTCGCCGGCTTTGCCTTCGTCGCGGCAGCAGCCTTCGCCTGGTACGCGAAGCGCTACACGCTCGTCGACTACTACCGGAAGGCGTGACGGCTACTCGAGGCAGCCGCAGCACTGGCTGGCGTTCGAGCTCCCCGGGTACGCGCACCAGCCGCCCGCTTTGCCCAGGCTCATACAGCGCGCGTTGCAGTCGGGGATTCCGGCGCCACCACCACGACACGCGTCGCAGCCTTCGGACGAGCACGAACAACACGCGCCCGCCGAGGTGCTTCCCGGAGAGCCGCAGGTGCCCGTACTCGCGCCTGTGAAGAAGCACGCGCTGGGGCACGACTGGCCGACGCCGACGCACGCGCTGCAGCCGCCACCAGCAGGCAACGAGACCGTGTTCGGGAACGCAACGGCGATGCGGTTCCGGTCCCACGTCGTCACGCTGGCGCCGCCGAACCAGACACCCTGCAACGAGCCGTTGAGCACCTCGAGGAAGGGTGTCACCTGGCCGAAGGCGTCGTACGGCTGGCCGCTCAGCCCGAAGAGCCGGCCCTTCGAAGCCCAGCAGATGCCGTCGGGGCTCGTGTACCAATTCGTGCCATCGCGGGCCTCGGCGACCATCACGTAGACCGAGCCGACCTTCTTCACGTCGATCGCTCCAACGTTGAGCACGAGCGGGTTCGACGGGTGCTTGGTGAACGTCACGCCGTCGGTCGAGGTTGCGTAGCCGACGTGGCGCACGCCGTTGCGCTGGCCGTCGAACCACATCTTGTAGACGCCGTTCTCGAGCAGCACCGAGGGACGCCCGACCTTGTCCGCGTCCCAGCTCCCGGCGGGACCGACCGACAGCACCATGCGATCCTTCGTGAACGAGGTGAGCGAGTTCGTGTGGCCCATCGTGTTGCGGGCGAGCCAGATGCGGTCGTCGGTGCCCGTCGCGGCGTCGGTGTAATACATGGCCCACGAGCCGCTGCTGACGATGACGAGGCTGGGATCGTTGACGTGGTTCGAGGTGCCGCGATCGAGCACGGCCTGCGGTGCGGTGTCGCTCGGCCACTTGCGCCACTCCACGCGATCCTTCGACCACGCCATGAAGATGCGGTCGTGCCCGTCGGTGCCCTGCGCGCCGTACCACATGACGTATTGGCCCATGACGCGCTGGATATCGGGCGCGTAGATGTTGTTGAGGCCGTGAACGGCCGCGCCGGTTGCTGGGAGCAGGACCGGGTTGTTCGCCCAGGGAGTCACCAGCGTCGGCCAGCCCGCGGGAGTGACATCGCAGGTCGCACCAGCGTCGGTCGCAGCACCTGCGTCGACGGTCGCCCCGGCGTCGTTCGTGAAGCCCGCGTCCGTCGTTGTGCCGGCGTCGTTGCCCGCGTCAATCGTTGCGCCTGCGTCCATCGTTGCGCCGGCGTCCATCGTCGTGCCGGCGTCCATCGTCGTGCCGCCATCCATCGTCACGCCTGCGTCCATCGTCACGCCCGCATCGACCCGACCCGCATCGACGACGACCATCGAACTCGACGTGCCGACGATCGGAACCGTCAGTTGAGGCGCGTTGCTCGCGTTGGTGACGATCACGAGGCGAGCGGCATGCGCGCCAGCCCGCCGCGGAGTGAACGCCACGCGGAGCACCAGCGACTGCGACGGCCCGACCGACGTCACCGACGCTCCGCTGAGGGTGAAGGAGCCGGGGTCCGTTCCGCCGAGCTGAGCCGACATGATCGCCAGGCTCGACGTTCCCTGATTGAGCAGCGTGAGCGACTGCTCGACCGTCGTGAAGGCTGCGACGTCACCGAAGTCGATCGACGTCGGCTGAACGTCGGCCTGCGCGAAGTTGCGCGTGACCTGCGGGCCGCAGTTGCAGCCCGTCGACAGCCCCACCAGCAGGAGCCCCATCACCCACGTCCTGCCGGCAATACGCTTCACGATGATCTCCCAGAAGAAGACGACGACTCAGTCAGCGAAGGCCTTGAGGCTCTCACAGAGCTTCACGTTTGCCTCGACCTGCGCGGCGCTCTTCACGCTCCCCGAGCAGCGCCACGACTGGTCGCCGACCTTCTTCACCACCTCAAACGGGAAGTTCTCGTACTCGTTGCCGCTCATGTCGATGCCAGTGCCGACCCACGTGAGCAGCCAGCCGTCCTTGCGCGCTTCGGACTTCACCCACTTCTTGAACAGGAACTCCTCGATGCCCTTCTTGGTGGCGTCGATGGTGGTGGGTGACTCAGGGCTGACCTTCGCGATCATGACGGACACCGAGCCGTCTTCGGAGTGGAAGCCCGGCGCGCCGAGCGGATCGTTCGCGACCGCGCCGGCAGGCAGGTCGACCGAGACAGGGAAGTCGGCGACCTGCGTCCCTCCAGCGGCTTTCGGAGCGGCGGCTTCGACCGCTTTGGGAGCCTCGGTAGCGCCCGCGGGAGCTGCTTCGTTCTTACAGGCGGCGAGGGACAGCGCGGCGACGACGGCGACGACGGCGGCAACGGCGATTCGGTTCATGGCGTTCTCCAGGGGTTGAAGGGTTCGCCCAGGAGACGGCTCGACCAGCTTCCGCTTTGCGCGGAATCGACCTCAGCCCTTCGCGGTCGCGACGATGAGCCGGGCATCGGCCACGTTCGGGTCCGAATGGCGGGTGACGTCGAACCCGTTCCGCACCAGCAGCTCGTGAAAGAACGCCGACTGAAACCCCAGCTCGAGCCAGCCGTGTTTGCGAATCGACCACGCCGACATGCCATCGAGGCGCAGGCCCCACGGCTCAGCGAAGTCATCGGTGATCGGCTCGGCGGCGAAGTACGCGGCGCCACCCGGTGCCAGGAGCCCACGAACCCGGCCAAGCATCGCCACCGGATCCGCGCAGTGATGAAAGGACTCGAAGAAGAGCGCGCTGTCGAACGCCTTCGCCGGCTGAAACGACAACATGTCGGACTGGACGATGGCCGCCCGCACGTCACTCAGCGCGCCGCAGAACGCCGGGTCGACCTCGACGGCGGTGACGTCGACGCCGAGCGCCACGAGCGCGCGCGTGGTGTGGCCCCAGCCCGGCCCGAACTCGACGAGCGAGCGGCCCGGGCCAGTGTTCAGGTGACTGAGGACGAAGCCCAGCAGCGAGAAGTAGTCCCCGACGACCTTCGCGCTGCCCGTCGAGAAAGGGTACGGGCGCGCACGAATCGACTCTGCGGTGATGCCTGAGAACTCACCATCGATCGAGTAGCGCGCTCGGCCCGAGACGCGGGCGTACCGCTCGAGCTGCGCGTCACGAAACGCCGGCGAGAACGGGTCGCCGCCAGGTGGGTCGCTCTCGAACTCGAAGCGCGACAGAAACTGCCGCCCCGCCTCTTCCGACTTCGAGAACTCGAGCTGCGCGTCCTTCATCACCGCGTCGAGCGAGCTGAGCGGTGACCGCGTCGAGGCACGGCCCGAACGTTCACGGAGCCAGCCCCAGGCGGCCGGTCCCAGCAGCTCCTTCGCGACGGCCTTCCCCGAGGTGCGGACGTGCGACAGCGCCTCGACGAGCTCGGGCCTCAGGAGCGACATTGGCGCCACTCTCTCACGGCGGCGCTCAGTTTCGTTGCTGGCGGAGCTGCTCCATGAGCTTTTGCCGAATCTCGGGAGGCAGCTGATCGAGCCCCTGCATCTGGCCCAGGTCGGGCGGCGGAGGCGGCTTGTTGAAGAGCTGCGCGCCCGTGCTCCAGGTCGTTTTCTCGCTCCCGGCGATGGCGTAGACGCCGTCGTCAATCGCCCCCTCCACGTAGACCTCGGAGTTGCTCCCCGTGTCGGCGCCGAAGGCAACCTTGAGCGGCTTCCCATCGACGATCACCTCGATGACGGCCGACGGGGACGCGAGGCCGGCCTTCATGACGTCGATGGGCGTCAGACGCACCGCGCGAAGGCCGCGCAGCCGGTTCAGCTGCGCGACGACCTGGTTGCCGTCGAACTCGACGCCGGCCGGTGCGGTCTTCGGCTCCACCAGCTTCCACGCGCCACCTTCGAGCGCGGCGATCGTCTTCTTGCCACCCGCAATAATCGACAGCTTCGTTGCCTTCGAGGGGTCGAACGCAACGAGCGAGAGATCGCGCAGCCCTTCGACCTTCGTATCGAGCTGCTCCGCCACCCACGACGCGACCGCGTACTGCTGCGCGTCGCCGTCGACCTTCAGCGCGTAGGTGCCGTCGTCGCGTTTCGTCGGCGCGAGCGACACCTTGACGGTCTTGCCGTCCTTGAGCGCCAGCGTGAAGAGGTGCGCCTTCGAGAAGTCAGCATCAGCGGCGAGGAAGTCCTGCGCCTGGAGCGAAGTCAGCTGCGTGACGAGCCGCTGGCCCACGTTGGAATCGAAGCGGAACGGACGGGGCAGCTTGCGAAGCCCGCCGAGGCCGCTCGCATCACCGAGGACGTCACCGAACACGTTCTTCGCGGCACTCAACATCCACGCGCCGCCCTCGCTCTTCAACGTGAACGCCTCGGCATCGGCGCGGGCGACGTCGAGCTGGGTGACGTCGGCGAACGCAGCCGTGGTGATGGCCTTCTTGCGCCACGCGCCAACGTTGCGCTTCACCATGCCGCTCAAGGGCGACGGCGACGCGAACACGGACTTCCCATCGGCCTTGCGCACGTACGCCCCGCCGCTCTTCGACGACTTCCCCAGCACGATGGTGAACGTCTTCCCGGCAGCGGTCGTCGCCACCGTGGTGCCCTTCGCAGTGTCGACCTCGTACTCGGCGTGCTTCGCGTCGTTCTCGGTCACGAAGTCAGGCGCCTTGAACTCGACGAGCGCGATGAGGAGCGACTGCACCTGAGCGTCGTCGGCCTGGAACTTCGCGTCGGGCTTCGCGGGATCGGCGACGGTCCACCCGTTGGCGGAACGCTCCAGCCGGGCAGCGTTCGCTCCGCTGACGACGATGGACTCGATGGCGGCGGTCGACAGCGACGGCGCGTCGAACTTCTGCACACCAACTGACACTTCCTTCTCGCGCGTCGCGATGAAGGCCAGCAGCAACACGACGAAGGCGCCAACGGCGACGAGGGTCGGCTTGTTCATGAAAAGACCTCTTCCTTAGACGGTGACCGAGGAGCGGCTCGACTCGCGCATGCGCCAGCGCACCACGCCGAACAGCGCGAGGAGCAGCGGCAGGCCCAGAGCGTTGCCGAACTTCACGAGGTTTCGGGTGTTGTCGGACAGCTCGGCCTGCAGCGTCGGGAGCGCGATGCCCCGGTTGCGCATCGCGAGCAGCGCGGGGTCGAGCAGCATCCAGTCGGCGATGTTCATCGCGAGCACCTGGTTGCTCCGGTTCTGCATGAAGTCGTCCTGGAAGAGCGCAGACGTGCCGACGACGATGACGCGCGCTTCGCTCTTGCTCTGCGCGACGATCGGCGTGGCAGAGCCCGACTGTGTCGCTTCGGCCGCGAAGTGGCTCTTCAGCGTGCCCGACACCTGCGCCATCAGCGGGTACGGCCCGGTCGGGGTGATCGTCTCGCTGCGCCAGTCACGCTGCGGGCTGATGTTGAAGGGCTTGTTCTCGAGCCAGCTCTTCTGCGTCGAGCGCGCCAGCACGGTCGCGGTGGTGCCGTCGACCTGCTTGACCTCGAGCGCGGTCGCGAACGGGAACATGACGTCCGCGAGCCCCGAGGAGATGACGCTGTCGCCTTCCATGCGCGGCACGATCGGCAGGAACGGGAAAGGGACCGGCTGGTTGACGACCATGAAGCCCCGGCGCTCGCTCATGTTCACGTTGCCCGACTTCGCGTCCGCGACGAGCTTCTCTCCCACCGTCACGCCGTAGCTCGAGAGCATCGCCGCGAGGCCGTGCGTCGCTTCACTCGGCTCGAAGGTGCGCAGATCGACGTGCACGGAGTCGAGGAAGAACGCCACCGCGCGGCCCTCCATGAGGAACTGATCGATGGCCTTGAGCTCGGTCGGCGCCAGCGCCTTCTTCGGGCCCAGCACGAACAGCGCGTCGAGGCCCTCGTCGAAGCGCTCCTTCGCGCCGAGCTCCACGGGCCGCAGCTCGTAGGTCTGCGAGAGCATCGTCTGCAGGTAGCGGAACTTCTCGGCGAGCTTCGGCTCGTCATGCCCCTGCAGCACGCCGATCACCGGCGTCTTCGGCCGCGTCATCTTCCGCACCAGCGTGGTCAGGTCGTACTCGAGCGACGAGACGTTCTGGACCAGGGGAATGACTTCCTTCTTCTCCTGGTGCTTGAGCACCAACGCCATGAACGCGCGCTTGGTCTGCTGCTGATCGCCTTCGATGACGCGAATCTCGACGGCCTGAATGCCCTGGCTCGTCAGGTCCTTCTCGATTGACGTCGGCTCACGGAAGCGGCGGCCGAAGATGTCCTGCTTCACTTCTTTCTTGGCCTCCTTGTCGGCGTCGGTCTCTTGCGACTGCGGGTCGACGAACTCGAACGCGAGCTTGCCCTTCGACGCCGCGCGGAACTCCTCCAGCAGGTCGCGCACGTAGCGGGCGTTGCTCGAGTACGGCGCGGGCAGCTGCTCCGTGAAGTACGCGGTCACCACCACCGGCTCGTCGAGCGAGGCCATGGTGTCCTTCGTGGCCTTCGAGAGCGTGTAGGCCTTCTCTCGCGTCACGTCGGCGCGCGCGAACGCACGCACACCGAGCACGTTGAGGAGCACGAGGCAGCCGACGACGGCGGCGATGAAGATCGTGGTCTGATTTTTCATGGGTGGCTCCAGCTACTGGCGCGTCGCCTGAATGGTGCGGGCGGTCATCAACAGGCCGAGCACGGTGAGCGACAGGTAGAAGACGAGATCGCGCGTATCGATGACGCCGCGAGCGATGTTCTCGAAGTGGTAGTCGACCGACAGGAACTCGACGACCTGGCCCAGCGAGTCGGGGAGCAGCGGCGCGAACTTGTCGACGAAGTAGAACGCGAAGCAGAGCACGAGGCCGAAGATGAAGCCGACGATCTGGTTCTTCGACAGCGCGCTCCCCCACAGGCCCATGCCGATGAAGCTCGACGCGAGGAGCACCAGGCCGAAGTAGCCGGCGAACACCGGGCCCCAATCGAACGCCGGGCCGGGGCCGGTGAGCGACGCGACCGAGAAGGCGTACGGCAGCGTGCAGGCGAGCGCGACCGAGACCATGCCGAGCGAGGCGAGGAACTTGCCGAGGGTGATCTGCCAATCGTCCATCGGGAAGGTCAGCAGCAGCTCGAGCGTGCCGCTCTTTCGCTCTTCCGCGACCGCTCGCATCGTGATCGCCGGCACCAGGACGACGAACAACACCGGAGCCACGCTGAAGAAGCCGCGCAGCGACGCCTGGCCCGCGAGGAACAGGGTGCTGAAGTACAGCCAGCCCGAGAGGAGCAGGAACCCGCCGAGCACGATGTACGCGATGGGAGAGATGAAGAACGAGCGGAACTCCCGCCGTGCGACTGCGAGCGCTGCGTTCATGCGGCCCTCTTGTTGTCGGTGAGTTTGCGGAACGTGTCTTCGAGGCTGACGTGGGTGCGGCGCACCTCGAGGAGCACGAGATCGTTCTTCACGACCGTCTCGAACAGCGTACGGCGCACGTCATCGGCGCCGTGACGAATACGGAAGCCCAGCGTGCCGGCACCTTCACCTTCGGCCACCTCGACGGCCGTGACGCCTGCCATCGCGCTGAGGCTCGCGCGAATCGTCGCAGCGTCGAGCGGCTGACCGTGACGGTGACCCAGCACCACGAACACCTCGCCAGAGCCGTCTGCGCCTGCGGTGAGGCGCTCCGGCGTGTCGTCGGCGACCAGCCGGCCCTCGTTGATGATGAGCACGCGCGAGCAGGTCGACTGCACCTCGCTCAAGATGTGCGTCGAGAGGATGACGGTCTTCTCTTTGCCGAGGTCCTTGATGAGGTTTCGGATCTCGACGATCTGGTTCGGATCGAGACCGGCCGTCGGCTCGTCGAGGATGAGGAGGTCAGGCTCGTGGAGGATCGCCGCCGCCAGGCCCACGCGCTGCCGGTAGCCACGCGAGAGCTGGTTGATGTCCTTCGACACCACGCCGGTGAGGCCACACCGCTCCACCGCGCTCTTGATGCGGGGGGCCCGCAGGTCCTTCGGCACCGAGCGCACGTCAGCGACGAAGCGCAGGTAATCGACGACCATCATCTCGTCGTAGAGCGGGTTGCTCTCGGGCAGGTAGCCGATGAGCTTGCGCGCGCCGACGGGGTCTTCGACCACGTTCACGTCACCCACGAAGGCTTTGCCACCCGTCGGGTTCAACGACCCCGCCAGGATGCGCATCGTGGTGGACTTGCCAGCACCGTTGGGGCCCAGAAAACCAACGACCTGCCCGCGGGGGACTTCGAACGACAGCCCCTTCACGGCCTGGGTCGGCCCGTAGTGCTTGGTGAGTCCTTCAATACGAATCATCGATGAAGGCATGCAGGCACCTCGAAAAATGTGGCCGCTTCCCTAAAGCGCCTGTGCGCAGAGTCAAGGGTGAGTCGCTGTGAAAACGGTGCGAGGCGCTCGCAGCCAAAGCGCTACCCTGCCCCGCAATGCTCAAAGTCACTCCGCTCGGAGGCCTCGGACAGGTTGGCCTCAACAGCATGGTGGTGGAGCACGGCCGGGAGCGCGTGCTGATCGACTGCGGCCTGATGTTCCCTCGCGCCGACCAGCTCGGCGTCGACATCGTGGTGCCCGACTTCAAGGCGCTGCGCGATGATCCCGACGCGTTCAAGGCGATCGTGCTGACCCACGCGCATGAAGATCATGTCGGCGCGATTCCGTGGCTGATTCGTGAGCACGGGGTCCCCATCTACGGAACGCCGTACACGCTCGCGCTGGTGAAGCACCGCCTCGACGAGGCTGGGCTCAAGGCCGACCTGCGCGAGATCGGCCCGGGGAATTCGTTCTCGGTCGGCAGCTTCGACATCGAGCCCATCAACGTGACGCACTCGGTGCCCGACGCGGTGGGCCTGGTGATGAAGACGCCCTCGGGCACGCTGGTGCACTCGGGGGACTTCAAGCTCGACCTCTCGCCCATCGACGGGAAGCTGACGGACCTCGGCCGGCTGGGAGAGATCGCCGAGCAGGGCATCGATCTGCTGCTCTCCGACTCGACCAACTCGGAGGTCGAAGGCTGGACGCCGAGCGAGACGCTGGTGAAGGAGACCTTCGAGCGGCTGTTCACGACGGCCCCGAACCGCGTCGTCGTCGCCTCGTTCGGCTCGCATCTTCACCGCGTGCAGCACCTGTTGTGGCTGGCGCAGAAGCTGTCTCGACGCGTGGTGCTCTCGGGCCGCAGCCTGCAACGCAACTGCGAGCTCGCGCGAACGGTCGGCAAGCTGGTGGTGCCCGATGGCCTGCTGACGTCGATGGAAGACGCCGCGAAGCTGCCGCGCGACAAGGTGTTGATCATCTCGACCGGCGCGCAGGCCGAGGAGCGCTCCGGCCTCACGTGGCTGGTGTCAGACGAGCCCGGGCCGCTGCGGCTGGAGCCTGGCGATCTCGTGGTCCTCTCCGCGCGCGCGATTCCCGGCAACGAGCCCAACATCGCCCTGCTGCTCAACAAGCTCTACCTGCGCGGCGTGAAGGTCGCGTACCCGGGCAACGAGCCTGGGGTGCACGTGTCAGGGCATGCGTCACGGCAGGAGCAGCGCCGGCTGATCGACACCGTGAAGCCGCGTGCGTTCGTGCCGATTCACGGCGAGCTGAAGCACCTGCATCGGCATCGACAGGTCGCGACGGACGCAGGCATCGCGGAAGAGCAGACGATGATCGCGATCAACGGCGACGTGATTGGCGTCGATCGACACGGGCTCCACACGCTGGGCCGGGCGCCGGTGGGCATGTTGCCGATGCGCCGCGAGGCGTTGATGCCGGTGAGCGAGGCGTCGCTGAAGGAGCGCATGCAGCTCGCTGAGACCGGCGTGGTCATCGCCGTCGTCGTGATGCAGCAGGGCGGCGGGAAGATCCGCCACGGGCCGACGGTCTCGGCGCAGGGCCTCTCGGGCGAGGAGCAGTCGGCGCTGACGCTGGCGGCGGAAGGGGCGCAGCTGGCCTTGAAGGAGATCTCCGAGGCCGTTCGTGGCGATGACGAGCGGGTGCGAGAGGCGATGACTCGCGGCGTGCGGCGCGTCTTCAAGCAGTTGTTCGGCTCGAAGCCGCTCATTCATGCCGTCGTCGTGCGGGTGTGAGTGACGGCGTCATTGCCTGAGGCGCTGCTCGACCTGGGCCGCATCGGCGTCGGGCAACTGTTCGAGGCCAACGCCTTCACGGAGCAGCGCTTCGACGATCAGCTGGTAGCGCAGGTACAGGCCTGACTTCGCGGGGTCGAGCTCGTCGTCGCCGTTTCGAAAGCGCTGACGCTCCGCTTCGAAGTCGAACGCGCCGCCTTTGGCGATGAGATCCGCGTAGCCCTCGAGCAGCCACGCCGGGCGCGTCACGTACGCCACCCGGCCGATCCTTCGCGACATCGCGGTGTGGGTGACCTCGTGCGCGAAGTAGTAGGCGAGCGTTCTGACGCCAGGCACCTCTTGGCCGTGCGGGCCGATGAGGCGGTCGTTCGCGACGTTCGCCGGACGCACGAAGATGTTCCCGGTCACGCCGAAGAGCGACACAGCGCCCACGTTTCGCGCCCATGGCACGAAGAAGGCGAACAACTCGGGCGTGTCACACAGGTAGAGATCGTACGAATCGCTGGCGTCGAAGTACGGCGATTTCGCGGCACGCGCGTGCGCCTCCTTCAAGACGGCGCGCGCCTCGGCGGGCAACGGGACTCGTGAATGGAGCACGAGGTTCTCGACGCGAAGCTCGTGGGCGAAGAGCAGTGACGGGTTCAACGCGACCCCGGCGTAGAGCACCAGCACCACTGTCGGGCCACGCAGCCATCGTTTCAGTCGTTTCATTTGCGCGCTCCTGAGTGGCACTGGTGGACCACACGAAAGAGCAAACCGGGAATTGCCGGCGTCGTCGAGGCGCCTGTCCGCGTTCTCCAGACTGGTGTTCGCCAGCTCAACGGCACCGCCAAGGCAACACCTCGAAAATGATGCGTCAGCTTGCTTTGGGCCGGTTTACACATCATTTTTGACGCATTCTTGACGCCCTCGACATCGCCCGGCGCGCGAAGCAGCTGCGGCTCCACGCCAACCTGACCCAGGCCACCCTGGCGAAGCGGGCCGGGCTCGGGCTGGCGACGGTTCAACGCTTCGAGAAGCACGGGCAGGCGGGCTTCGATGCCGTGTTGGCGATCGCGTGGGTCCTGCGCGCAGAGGCGGGCTTCGAGAAGCTCTTCGAGCTGCCGCCGTTTCGGACCATCGATGAAGCGCTCGCGCAGGAACAGGTCGCGACCCGAAAGCGCGCACGGAGGAGCCGATGAGCTTCGTTCGCGCGAAGGAGCTGACCGTCTGGCTCGACTTCGGGAGCACGCCTTCGAGGAAGGTGGGCCGTCTCGCTGACACGCGCGCTGGCGTGCTCTTCGAGTACGACGACGGCTTCCTCAGGTCTGGTCTCGAGCTGTCTCCGTTCCGTCTGCCGCTGGGGCCTGGGGTCGTTCGCGGAGACCCGCGCGTGTACGACGGGCTGCCGGGTGTCTTCGAAGACTGCCTTCCTGATGGCTGGGGGCGACTGCTGCTTGATCGTCGGTTGGCGCAGCTGAACGTCGAACCACGGCTCCTCGGGCCACTGGATCGGCTCGCCTTCCTCGGGCCTCTCAAGCTCGGTGCGTTGCGCTTCGAGCCCAGCCATCGGTACGAACCACCGTCAGTCGTGTCCCTTCTTTCCCTCGAGCGCGAGGCGCAGGCCGTCTTCACGGGCGCGACCGACGTCGACCTCGATCGGTTGATCGCCCTCGGCGGCAGCCCGCAAGGCGCCCGGCCCAAGGTGCTCATTCAGCGCAAGGGCCAACAGCTCCGGCCCGAGCAGGGGCCAACGACGGGCTGGACGTCGTGGATGGTGAAGTTCCGCGCGCGTGACGACGCTGACGACGCGGCGCTCGTCGAGCATCTGTGGATGGAGCTCGCCCGAAGCTGTGGGCTCGAGACGGCCGAGACCGCGCTGATGGAAGCCAAAGGAACGCAGCGTCGCCATTTCGCGACTCGGCGGTTCGATCGAGTCGGCAAGCGTCGGCTGCACCTCCACAGCCTCGGAGGGCTGCTGCACGTTCCATTTGGCGTCCCAGCCGTCGACTACCGAGATCTGCTCCGGGTGACCCGCGCACTCACCCGAGACGAACGGCAGGTGACGAAGGCGTTTCTGCTGGCGTGCTTCAACGTCCTTGCCGGCAATCGCGACGATCACGCGCGCAACGTCGCGTTCCTGATGTCCGACGAGGGGCAGTGGAGCCTCGCGCCGGCGTTCGACCTCACACCTTCTGAAGGACCAGGCGGGCAACACGCGATGTCGGTGTGCGGGAGTGGCCTGCCTGGGCTCGGCGAACTTCAGCGGCTCGCCGACGAACTCCACGTCGAGGACGCGACCAAAGCGCTGTCATCGGTCAAGCGAGGCCTGTCGCGATTTGCACAGCTCGCGAAGAGTCTGCGGGTGAAGCCTGCCCTCGCGCGCCGACTCGCTGAGCGGCTGGACGTGGCCTAACGCTTCAGCGCCGCCTCGAGGAACGCGCTCGTCCGCTTCCACGCGGCGCGGCTGGCCTGCCCGTTGCCCTGCACGGTGCCGCCGTAGACATCGAACACCCCGCCATCGGCCCGCTCGACGAACAGCGTGCTCCCCATCGGCAACCCGACGTACCCGGGGTTCATCGCGTGGCCCGCCGCCGGGTAACACTCGCGCCCATCTGCGGGGAATCGCGTCGAGTGCCCCGCATCGACCAGCCGTCCCCACGCGAAGTCAGACAACGCACACGACGGCCACAGCTGATCATCCTCGGCCCCCAACAGCAGCACGGGCCCGTTGATCTGCTCGACCGGAATCATCGCCGCCTCGAGCGCCGCAGGTGACGCCTGCCGCAACGTCTCGGTCCACAGCGCGCGCGACGTCACCTCGAGGCCACCGTCGTCGAACAACCTCGTCGAGGGCTGCGCGTTCGTCCACGGCACCGATGGCACACCCGCATCGGCCCGGGTCCACGCCGGCTGCGTCCACACATCGTCCGCCGGCCACACCACGCCGCTCCCGACGACCGACACCACCGCCGACACCTGCGCCGACGTAGACGCCACCAGCAGCGCCGCTTCCGCCCCACGCCCCACGCCGATCAGCGCGATGCGATCACGACGCGCGCCCGGGTACTCCTTCGCCACCTCGATCGCCTCGCTGAACGACTCGAGCGGAATACGATCGAGCTGCTGAGGCCCCACCTCGAGGCCCCAGTACGACAGCGCCAACACGAGATAGCCCTGCTCCACGAAGGTCCGCGCGAGCTCAGAGGTGAGCAGCGTGCCGCCCTCGACATCTCCGATCGCGACGACGATCGGCCACGGCGGCGCCGTCGACGGTAGATACAGATCGCCGAACACGCCGCGATTGCCACGAATCGGCAACACGTCGACCCCGCGCGACAACGGACGCCTCGGCCAGTTCACCTCGAGGTACGCGGCCGCGCCCCAGTCGGCGAGCACGTTCACGTCCTGCACGAAGAGCCCACCCTCCGACGAGTACACGGGCCCGTCGACGTCGACACCGCGCCACGAGCCGCTCACCGGCGCATCCCGGCCCGTGCTCACCGTGCCCTCGAAGTCGGCCTTGAACACCGCGAACGCGAAGCCGCCGACGGCCTGCCCGAAGATCATGTCGAGCGGGCGGCACGGCGGGAGCCCCTCCACCACCACCTCGGCGCTCTCCCACGCCAGAAAACCCGCATCGGGCAGGCCACCGTCTGCCACCAGCCGAATGGTGGGCGTGAAGTCACGCTGCGTGGGGATGCAGCGGGGGTCGTCGACGTCCCACTCGAACGGGCCGGTGCCTTCACCCCGAAATGTCGGCGCCGGGCCGCACGCGAGCACCACCAGCACCGACGCCGTGAGCCAACGCGACCTGCGCATCGGGGAGCAGGCTACCCCGCTCCATTCGGGCCGACGGCGGCTCATTTCAGTCACACTGGTGACGGGTGTCGTCTGGTTGCCCCTCCGGGCGCTTTGTTGCTAGGGGCATCAGGGCGCTCCCATGGTCCACAGCCTGCTGATTCTGACGTTGCTCTCGGCTCCTCCCCCCACGGAGAAGCCCATCAAGCCGCTGCCCTCGCTCGCCAAGGAGCCGAAGGTCGATGGCGTGCTGAAGGACCTCGCGCCCGCGGCGGAGCTCAAGCTCCCGAAGGCTGCCAAAGACGGCACCGCGATCGTCGCGAAGGCCGCCTTCTTCAAGGACACGCTGTATCTGTCCATCGAGCCGAAAGACGACGCCTTCAACGAGCACGATCAGCTCGAGGTGACGCTGTACTTCCCCGAGTCGGGCACCACCTCTCGAGGCTTCACCTACCGCTACGGCAAAGAAGGCGTGCGCGCGCCGAGTGACGAGGCTGGCTCTCCGCCGTTCACTCAGAAGCTCCTGAAAGCGGCCATCAAAGAAGGCGACAAAGGCCCTGCGTTCGAGCTGGCGTTCCCGGCCCGCGCCCTGCCCCGCTTTCAGGCTTTCAAGCAGCTCGCAGTGTCGATCTGCCTCGAGTACCAGGACGTCGACGTCTCGGGGCAAGAGCCCGTGAAGACCATCACCTGCCCCACGGGCGAGATGGTCGGCGGCCCCACGCGCCTGCCCGACGAGCTGCGCAAGAACCTCAAGCTCGCGCCGGCCAGCGACGTTGAGGGCATCGAGGCGCGGCCCACGGGCTGGGTCGGCTACTCCAAGCTGCACTACCCGACGTGGGTGGTGGGCGACGCCGAGTTCACGCCTGAGTCGCTCGGCGAGTTGATCGCCTTCGACAACGCCATCGACCCCGAGTCCGTCGCGCTCCCGATTCCGCGCAAGCTGGTGCTCGGAGACAACCGGCCACTCTTCACCATGCTGACCGGCAAGAACCCGTACTCGAAAGACGCCTGCAACCCGTCGAACGAGCTGCGCATGGCGATGTACGTGGTGAAGCACAACGTCGCGAGCCGCGTGCTCGAGTGGCCCGCCGCGACGTGTGGCCTGGGCCGCGCGATGCGCTTCGAGCTCGAGGCCGAGTCGGGCCAGCTCCTCATCGGCTACACCAATGGCCAGACCGCGCGCTTCGTGTGGTCGGCCGATCACTTCGAGCGCAGCGAGCTCGGAGCCCGTTGAACGTCGTTCCTTCGAGGTCTACCCCCGTGAAGAAGAAGCCGTCGCCGAAATCCCTCTACATGATGACGCTCGGGTGCCCGAAGAACCGGGTCGACTCCGAGGTCATGCTCGGCACGCTCAACCAGCGCGGCTACCAGCTCGTCGACGACGCCAAGGACGCCGAGGTCATCGTCATCAACACCTGCGCCTTCCTGAAGGCCGCCGAGAAGGAGTCGGTCGACAACATCCTCGAGCTCGCCGAGTACAAGAAGACCGGCAAGTGCGAGACCCTGGTGGTCACCGGATGCCTCGTGCAGCGCCACGGCGAAGGCCTCTCGAAGGACCTGCCCGAGGTCGATCACTTCCTGGGCACCAGCGCCTACGTGCAGATCGGCGATCTGCTGGCGGCCGAGGCGAGCCCTCGAGAGCTGATCCCCGACCCCGACTACATCCACACCTCGGCGGTGCCGAAGGTGAACTCGATGCCCGGGTACACCGCGTACCTGAAGATCTCAGAGGGCTGCGACAACAAGTGCGCGTTCTGCATCATCCCCACGCTGCGCGGCCTGCAGCGCTCGCGCCCCATCGACGACATCGTGCGTGAGGCGAAGCAGCTGGCCGACTCCGGCGTGCAGGAGCTCAACCTCGTCGCGCAGGATCTCACGGCCTACGGCCACGATCTGCCCGGCAAGCCGAAGTTGCACGAGCTGCTCCGCGAGCTGGTGAAGGTCGACGTGAAGTGGATTCGCCTGCACTACGCCTACCCGCGCGTCTTCACCGACGAGCTCATCGAGGTGATGGCGACCGAGCCGAAGATCGCCAAGTACCTCGACATGCCGCTGCAGCACGCCTCGGACAAGCTGCTCAAGTCGATGAAGCGCGGCCGCGACTCGGCGTTCCTCAAGACACTGCTCGCGAAGATCCGCACGCGCGTCGAGGGCCTCACCTTCCGCACCTCGCTCATCGTCGGCCTTCCCGGCGAGACCGAAGAGGACTTCGAGGAGCTCAAGGCCTTCGTGAAGGAGCTGCGCTTCGAGCGCCTGGGCGTCTTCCAGTACTCCGATGAAGAGGGCACCGCCGCGTTCGAGATGGAGAACAAAGTGCCGAAGAAGACGATCGAGCGCCGGTGGCGAGAGGTGATGGCCATTCAGAAGCGCATCAGCCGCGAGCAGAACAAGAAGCTCGTCGGCAAGCGCCTCGAGGTGCTGGTCGAAGGCGTGAGCCCCGAGTCCGAACACCTGCTGGTCGGCCGTCACGAGGGCCAGGCGCCGGAGATCGACGGTCAGGTCTTCATCAACGACGGGCTGGCGTACCCGGGCGAGCTGGTGACCGTCGAGGTGACCGAGGCTCACGACTACGATCTCGTCGCGAAGGTCGTCGAGCGCCCGAACCCGAAGCAGAAGAAGCACGGGGCCCGGCAGAGCGTGCCCTCGGCCGTTCGCGGGGGAGAGAAGATCATCAGCCCGCCGACCTGGCTGGCGCCGCGGTGATCCTGCAGCCCCCCTTTCCCCACAACCTCGGGTGAAAGTGGAATTGTTCAGTGGGCTTCCCCCCGTATACTGACGCCCGTGCGACTCCTCGCAGCGCTGGTGGTGGGCGCCCTCGTCGCCGGCTGGCCAACCGGCGCGATGGCTCAAGACGCGTCGGTCTCTGGCACCGCCGCCCCGACTCCCAAGCGCCCTGAAGAGCTGTTCGAGCTTCGGCTGAGGTACGGCATCGCGTACCGCAGAGGCGCGCAGACCGACGCGACCGGCCCGGGCCTGAGCTTCGATGGGTTGACCCCAAACGACCCTGGTGTGGAGGGCTGGGTGTGGCCGCTCTTCGCTGGCACGCTCGGGTTTTCGGCCGGCGTCTCTCGTGAGGGCTTCGCGCTGTTCGATCGCGCCTCGAACGCTCGTGTCACCGGCGGTGGCCTCTTCCGCGCGCACGGGGCCGCGACGGCTCGCTTCCGCCTGGGGCCGGTCCGCCTGGAGCCGGTCTTGGGCTACTCGCTGATTCAGGTGGCCGACTTCGGCGATTCGACCGCACCGGCCTTCCGCGCAGGGACCAGGCACGGCCTGTTGCTCGCCGCGAGAGGGCTGGTCGATTTCGGGCCCGTTACCATCGAGGGCCGCTTCGCGTACCCGGTGCCGCTTGCCGCGAACGACGGTGCTGGCGCTCGCGCCACCTCGACAGGCGTGCAGGCAGGAGGCGGCGTTCGCGTGGCGCTCTTTCGAACGGGAACTGCGCTGTGGGGCCTGATGATCGACGCCTCGTATTCGAACGACCAGATCGTCGGCGCCATCGACGCCAGCCAGCAGCACATTCGCGGCGGCCTCTCGCTCGACCTGCAGTGGAAGGAAGAAGAGAAGACGACCCAGCTCGCGGCGCTGAAGGTGAGCGTGGTGTTCGACGCCGATGGCGCACCCGCGCCGAAGGCCCGCCTCGCCGTTCAAGGCGCGGCCACCTCGCCGTCCCTCGACGAGACCGGCACGGGTCGACTCGACGACCTCTCACCAGGCACCGTCACCGTCCGCGCGACCCTCGACGGGTACGACGACGCCGAGGCCTCCACGACGCTGAGCGCGGGGACCGAGGCGCCCGTGGTGCTGCGGCTCAAGAAGCAGGCCCCGAAGCTCGGCAGTCTGATCGTCACGGTGATCGACAAGGAGACCGGCGCGGCGCTGGCTGGCGCGACGGTCGTCATCAACGGCGCGAGCGCGACCACCGACTCGAAGGGCCTGGCGCGCTTCGCCGAGCTCGCTCCAGGCGCCATCACCGTCGAGCTCTCGGCGCCCGGCTTCACCGCGAAGACCGAGGCGGCCACGATTCTTGCCGGGCTCGAGGCCACCGTGAACACCGCGCTCGTGAGCGCGAAGCGTCGCGACCCGGCGACCGTGAGCGGGTTCGTTCGCAGCGCCCGCGGTGGCGCCCCGGTCAAAGCGAACCTCGTCATCCCCCAGGCCAACATCAAGGCGAAGGCCGATGACAGTGGCAGCTTCGTCTTCCGCCTCGTCGGCGGCACCTACACCGTGACCATCTCGGCGAAGGGCTTCACCACGCAAACCAAGCAGGTCACCGTCAAGGACGGCGACCAGGCCATCTTCAACGTCGATCTCCAGCCGAAGTGATCCGACCCGCCCCACACGCCCTCACGCTCGTCGCCGTGCTCCTCGCCGCCTGTTCGAGCGGAAGCAGCGACCCGACGCCTCCGACAGGCGGGGGCGCGGCTGCGATTGACGCAGGAACGCCGGAGCAGAAGCCTGCCGCGATTCTCCAGCGCACCACCGGCACCGTGACGCTCACGCGCAAGGGCGCCGCCACTCCGGCCACGCAGGGCCCGCTCTTCGACGGCGACGTGGTCGAGACCGCCGCCGAGAGCAACGCCGTCTTGCGCTTCCCCGATGGCCGCGAGCTCGAGCTCGGAGAGAACGGGCGGATGGAGATCGGCACCGAAGCCGACGGGCTGGTGCTGAACGTCGGCCAGGGCATCGTGGTGTCACGCGTCGGAGGCTCGACCGGGGAGACGATGCAGCTGAGCCTCGACACGCCGTACGGGCTGGTGCGCGTCGGCAAGGGCGGCGTCTCGGTCAACGTCGGCAGCGACGAAGCGCTCATCGACGTGCTCGCAGGAGACGTCACCCTCGTCGGCCGTGAGGGCGGCCCGCTCTCCCTCGCGGCCGGGGCTGAAGGCAGCCTGACGAAGAGCGGCGCCAGCCGGAAGGTGCGGCTCGAGCCTCTGGCCATCGTGCTCTCGCGCGGCGGCGGTCGCGTCGAGGTGAAGAAGAAGGACGGCAAGGCCTTCGCTCCGGTGAACCCGAAGAAGCCTCCCACGCTCGCCGCGGGCGACAGCCTTCGGGTGACGGGCGGCACCGCGACCCTGACGCCCGACAAGAGCGACGCGAAGGTGACCCTCGTCTCAGGCACCGAGGTGGGCATCGGCGAGAGCGTCACGAAGAGCGGCGCGGAAGACCTCGCGCTCGAGGTCAAGAAGGGGCAGCTCCAGCTCGCCCTGCCCTTCGGCAAGAAGCGCACGATCCGTCCCGGCGAAGGCCTCGCCCTCACGGCCGAGCAGGGCGGGCAGCTCACCGTGGTGAAGGGGAAGAACGGGCTCGAGCTCAACTCGATCGTCGGCGACGTGGTGGTCGAGACCGAGGGTGGCCAGAAGGTGACGGTCAAGGGCGGCCAGACGGCGACCCTCACCCGCGCCGGAATCGAGCCGCATGACGTCGCGCGCGAGGCGCTCCAGCTGCCGACGCGGCAGGGCCTCAAGCTGCTGCACCCCGGCGCCGAGCGGGTCGCCCTGGTGTGGCCCGGAGACGACGACAAGGCCTATCGGGTGATCCTCGCGTCGGACGCGGCGTTCGAGAAGCCGTTCGTCGACGGCATCATTCGTCAGCCGTCGTTCAACACCGTGGCCCCGGCGCGCGGCGCGCTGTTCTGGAAGATCCTCGAGGGCGAGACCGAGATTGGCAAAGGCTCGGTGGTGATCGCCGCGGAGCGCATCGGCGACGAGCTCGACGGCATCACCAACGTGGTGCCCGCCGGCCCCGAGAAGACGGTCATCTACTTCCAGGACAAGCCCCCCGCGCTCACCTTCACCTGGAAGACGCCCGACAAGCCCGTCACCGAGTACCTGCTGAAGATCTACAAAGCCGGGAACCTCGCCGCGCCGCTGCTGGAGCGCCGCACCACCGCCACCTCGGCGCAGCTGCCCCACGGCTCGGTCCCCGAGGGCACGTACCAGTGGGACGTCACCTGGCTCGACGCGAAGGGCACGCCGCTGGGCACCGCGGGAAAAATGAACCAGCTCGAGCTCCAGTACGACAACGCGGTGCGCGCGCTCATCATCAAGGCCCCGCGCAACGGCGACGCAGCGGCGCAGAGGGTGGCCGTGTCGGGCATCGC
>JAUXRI010000018.1 GCA_030681895.1 Myxococcales bacterium
CACCTGCTGCGCTTCCACCTGCTGCGCTGCCGCCTGCTGACGAGCCCGCGTCCGAGCCCGCATCAGACGAGCCGCCGAGCTTCGCGGTCTGACTCCCGCACGCAGCGAGAGCGATCGAGGCCAGCAGTCCGAGGCAGAAGCGCATGACCGACGAAGAACCCATTCGCCCGACCCAAAGCAAGCGCTCTGTCTGGGGTGTCACCTCAGAGGGTCTGCCGGATAGTCGATTGAGGCGAACGATTCGCCATGCGACTGTTCCGGCCATGCCCAACGAAGCTGACGATCTCTTCCGGAAGCTCGATGACCTGACCTCGCAGGTTGCGGGGCTCCAGCGCGAAGTGCGGGCCAGCCGACGCACCAGACGCGCGGCGTTGTGGAGTGCGGCTGCCCTGGTGACGCTCGCCGGCCTCTCGTCGCTGGCCGCGAACGGAGCTTGCCCGAACGGAATGCCAGTCTGCTTCGTCGCCGATGGCCCCGCGCGCGCCGACGACGTGAACTTCAACTTCGCGCAACTGAAGGAGTGGCTCGAGGCGAAGGTCGGAGCTGTCGGCACGCTGGGCATCACTGCGACCTCCGTGTCGGCGACGACCGTCAACACGACGAACACCAACGTCACAGGTGTGCTCGCCGTCGGCCGCGTCACCTCGACCGGGCCGGTCATTCGTTCGATCGCGCGCTGGCAGGGTTACGGAAACGACACCACCGACACCGGTGTGCTCGCGAATCGAGCGGTCTCCATCACCAAGCACGAGGCGACCACGGGGCTTCGGGTGACGTGGAGCGACAACTTTCGCACCCTCGGCACCAACACCGGCTGCCGCTGGGAGGTGTTGTTCAACGGGCAGGCGTGCGCAACGCCGGGACCACTGTTCTTCAACAAGTTCGACAACACTGCCGCCAACCACCACGAGCCGTCGACCTTCGTCGGCACCTGCTTCGGGTCGACGAGCGGCACGGTGAACGTCACGACTCGGGTGCACAACGTCATCGCCGGCTACGGGGGCAGTGATTGTTTCACCGGCTGGAACGACGCGCTCGCGAGCCTCGAGGTGGAAGAAGTCCGCTGACTCACTTCACTCCGGCGTCGGCTGTCCACCGCGCGACGTTGGCACGCAACGCCGCCTGCTCGGAGGCCGGGAGCGGGCCGGCCTTCTCCTGCACCTCGCTCCACGCATCGAGCGCGTCTTCGTCTTCAGGGTCGAGCGTCACGGCGTAGAACAGCTCCGCGCGTGCCTCGTCGTGACGGTTCTGCCGCGACAGCACGATGCCCAACATCGTGTGGCCCATGGTGACGAGCGGGTCCTGGGTGAGCGCGGCGCGGAGCTCGACGACCGCGGCGTCTTCCCGCCCACGAACGCCGAGCCAGTGCCCGAACCCCGCACGACGAGAGGGCGTCGGCGTCGGCCCCAGCCACTGGCGGTACACCACGATGGCGTCATCGAGCCGGCCCTGGTCTTCGAGCAGCTCGATGAGCAGCGCGGCCGTGCGCTCTTCATCTGGCGCCTTCGCGAACTTCTCGCGCAGCAGCCTCTCGCGGTCGGCCTCGCGCGACGCCAGCGCGCGCCGGTGACGCTCCAGCACCTTCTTCGCCTCGTCAGCCTGACCGTCCCGCGCGAGCGCGTCGATGAGCTCGCCCGCCAGCGCGTCGTTGGCCGGGTCGTTCGCGAACTTCTTCTCGAGCCCCTGCCGTTTGATCCGCTCGGTGCGATGCGCGGCCGTCTCACCGGTGCGTCGGGTCAGCACCCACGGCGTCGCCACCACGCCGATCGCCAGCACCACCTCGAACACGATGATGCGACCGACGACCGTCTTCCGGCGCGCCGCGGCCTCGGCCAGCTCGTCCGCGTCGTCCGGCGGCTTACGCGCCGGAGCCACCACCACGAACGACCTCGTCATCAGGTCCGCGAGCCCCCGCCCGTCGGGACGCGTCAGGCTGACGAGGCCACCTGCGAGCGCGCCGATGAACGCGACGAGACACGCGAACGTCATCACCAGGCCCAGGCCTGACGGCACCACGAAGGCCATCACGCCCAGCAGTTGAGAGATGAGCCCGGCGAGTAGCGTCAGCAGATACGCCGCGGGGAACAGGCCGCGCCCGAGCAATTCGCGGAAGAGCACGTTGGCGAGGTCGACCGGGTGACCGTCTTCACGCGCCAGCTCGAGCCCCATCAGCTTGAGGCCCACCGTCTTCTGCAGGAACGCGAGCGGAATGACGGACCAGCCGAGCATCACCGCGAGCACGCCCCACATCGGCAGCACCACGCCGAGGAGCTTCATCGGCACGATGAACGCCACCATCGACAACACGACGAGCGCTGACCCGTCGATGAGTCCGGCCAACACCCGGCGGCTCAAGGGAGCGAGGGTCATGCCCCAGACCTGAGCGCGACGGCGGCGCTCCGGCAACACTGCTCATACGCTTCTCCATCGCTCCCCTGCACGACGCGAAGCTCGATTGCGGTCAGGGGAGCTGCGCCAGGCCTTCCTGGGCGCTGGCCGAGTCGGGGGCCACCTCGAGCACCCGCTGGAAGCCGGCGCGTGCCTCGGCCACCTTTCCCTGTCGCAGCTGCGTCCACGCGAGCCCGGTCCGCATCTCCACGTTGGACGGAAAGAGCGCCAGCGCCTGCCGGTAGAAGGCCTCGGCCTTGTCCCAGCGCGCCTGCTCGAAGTGGATGAAGGCCAGCCGGCTCACCGCCAGGAACTCTCCGGGTGACGCGCCGAGCACCTCGGTGCCCAGACGCTCCGCTTCCTTCCAGCGGCGCAGGGCCATGTTGGGCAGCATGGCGCCGAGCTTCGGCTCCACCGCCTTCGGCTCCAGGGCGATGGCCTTTCCATACGCCACCGTGGAGTCGGTGTACCGGCCCACCAGGTACAACAGCCAACCCCGCCGGAGCGTGGCGACGTAGTCGGGCGTGCGCGCGACGACGACCTCCATCGCCTTGAGCGCGCCGGCAGGGTCGCCCCGCGCCTCGAGCCCATACGACTGGCGATAGAGCTCGGGCACCGTCTGCGCCAGCACGGGCGCGGCGAGCAGCGCCAGGAGCAACGGGGACACGCGGCGAAGCGATGCAGACATGTGAGTCCTCCAGTCAGGGCACGAAACTGACGCCCAGTGAGACACGGTGCAGCAGGCGGTCATCGGCGCCGCCTTCCAGGTACGCCTCGAGATCGTACGAGGCCGACACCCACCAGCGAGAAGTCAGGCCCACGCTTGCGCGGGCCGTGCCCCGCCAGCGCAGCTCGTTGGACACCAGGTAGAGCGCCGCGACGTCGAGCTCGACCGGGCGGAAGGTGGGGCCGTACGCGCCGCCGAGGCCCATCGTCCAGCGTTCGCCGCCCACCTGCACCAGGCCCACGCCGGCGATGCGGCCGGCCCCGTCGACCCATTGCCCGCGCGCCCCCAGAGACACCGAGAGCCACCGGGCTGGGGCCACGCGCGCGCCCAGCTCTCCCTGCAGCACCGTCGCCGTGGGCGAGCGGCTGAGCACCGCCGAACCCAACCAGTCGGCGACGGCGCGCACCCGGCCGCTCACCCCCAGCAGCCAGGCCAGCTCAGAGCTCGGCGTCAGCCCGGAGAGGTCGAGCAGCGCGCCGTGCAACACCACCTCGGCCCGTGGACTGCGCCAGCCCAGCCGCAGCCACCCCTCGTGCTGCGCCCAGCCGTCGGCGCCGCTGGCCACCGGCGCGGTGAGGAAGCGATAGCGACCCGCCACCAGCCAGGCGTCCTCGAGGGTCAGGTCCACCGTGAGCACGCCTCCCCCTGCGAGCTGCGTTCCGGTGCCCTGCCCCAGCCCGTGCACGGAGGCGCCGACGCGATGCCTCGGCCCCAACGACGCCAGTCCCTCTTCGGCCGAGGCGCGGGCCTGCGGCGGGGCCGTGGTGCTGGAGTGCACTCGCTCGAAGTCTGCGCGCGCCGCGGCCACGTCTCCCTGGCGCAAGGCCACCCAGGCGAGTCCGAGGAGCGCGTCGGGGTCGCCAGGACTCAGCGCCAGCGCCCGCGCGGAGTGGCGCTGGGCCGTGGCGAGGTCGCCCAACCAGAAGTGCGCCAGCGCGTGGCGGGTGTGCAGCGCCGGCTCGTCGCGCTCGCCGAGCAGCGCTCCGGTGGTGTCTCGCACCTGCGCCCAGCGGCCCTGTCCCGCGAGCACGTCTGCCAGGCCGAGGCGGGCGTCGAAGGAGTCTGCGTTGAGCGCCAGGGCCGCGCGGTATTCGCGCTCGGCGTCCGTCCACCGCGCCGCGCGCATCCAGGCGAACGCCGCCTCGAGACGCAGGGCGAAGTCTTCGGGGTAGCGCTGCACTGCCGCGTCGAAGAGCGCGCCGGCCTCGACGAAGCGGCCCTCGGCCGCCACCGCCCGGGCGCGCGCGAGGTGGGCGCGGTAGTCGGCGGGCGAAGGGCCCTCTGCGAGCGCCGCGACCGCAACGAGGGCCACCCCCCAGCTCAGCACGCGCCTGGCGCTCATGGCGGCGACTCCAGGAGCCGGGCGCGCCGGGTCACCCCGCGCGTGGTGAGGCGCAGGTCCACGGGCCCGCGCCCCTCGACCGTGGCCAGGGTGGAGAGCCCCTCGCCCTCGCCGCGCACCACCAGCCCCGCGGCGGTGCGCTCGGCCTGGAAGCGCACCAGCACCTCGTCGGCGCCCACGAAGGGCGCGAGCAGGTCGGTCAACCAGCTCAGCGCGCGTGGCCGCAGGTGGCGGCGGGGGATCATGTCGTCCCAGCCCACGCCGGCCTCGAAGGGGACTCGCAGCAGCGCGGCGAAGAAGAGGAAGAGGGCCCCGTCGCGCGAGCCCTGGAAGTCGAAGGCGATGAACTGCCGCGGCTGGGGCTCGTACCAGAGGCGCTCACCTCGCGAGGACTGGAGGAAGAGGTTGTTGAACAGGTCGATGCCCGCCGTGACGGTCTCCTCACGGGTGGGGCCGCGGCCGTCGTCCACCTCGAAGCGCCAACTGGTGCCCGGCTTCACGTCGAGCAGCCGGGCCACGTCGTCGCGGCGCTCGAGGTTGCGCACCTTCGCGCCCTCACGCGGCGTGCTGGCGCGCTGCAGCCGGTCGCCTCCGGGCGCTTCTTCCACCACGTCGTGCAGCTCCAGCTCCACCGTGGGGGCGCCTACCCGCGAGCTGGCATGCAGCTGCAGGTGCAGGTGCGGCACGAACGAGCGGCCGCTGTTCCCGCACAGCCCCAGGCGCGTGCCCTGGCGCACCTGCTGGCCCTCGGCGACGTCCACCGTGCCCGGGGCCAGGTGGCACACCAGTGAGTAGAGGCGCGGGGAGTGCTGGAGCAGCACGAGGTTGCCCCAGTTGTCGTCGGGGTTTCTGTGGCCCGGCGGGTTGTCGGGCACCTCGCGCACCACCTTCACCACCCGCCCGTCGGCGGGGGCCAGCACCGGCAGCCGATAGCAGGCGTAGTCGCGCAGCTCAGTGCCCGGGCCGCGGTGCGACTTGCCCTCGGCATCCAGCACCTCGAAGTCGAGGGCGTGGCGCCAGAGGCCTGCGTGGGTGTGCGCGCCGTCCACGCCCTGCGTCACCGTCCACCGGCCAGAGAAGGGCAGCGCCAGCCGGGTGCTCAGCTGCCTCCCGAAGCGGGCCACCCGGGTGCGGAAGTACGACAGGTTCACCTCGGGCGAGCCGGCCACGAAGTCCACCGTCCTCGGGCTCGCGTCGCGCAGCCGCTGCCGCATTGCGTACACCACCACCAGCACCGTGAGGTTGAAGGGCAGCACCAGCACCGGCAGGCCCAGGGGCAGGAGCAGCGAGGTGAGGGCCACCGTGGCCAACGCGGCGAGGGTGGCGCCCACGAAGGCCAGCGCGAATGCGCTGCGCTGCGGGACGAACCAGATGCCGCCCAGCGCGATCGCCACCAGCAGACTGTTCAACCCCACCAGCGGCGCGGACACGGCGGTCGGCTCTGCGACGGCCAACACCAGAGCGGCCGCGCCGAGGCCCACGAGCACCAGCACCGCGGCGATGCGGCTCGAGAAGAGAATGGCCACCAGCACCAGCGCGCCGGGCAGCGTCTCTGGCAGGAAGAAGATGGCCCCGGCGCTGGCCAGCGCGGTGGGCTGGCCGAAGGGCACCGGCGACGCGGGGGCCAGGCCGCCGAGGGCCTGCGCCGCGAGCACCACCAGGTGGGCCACCACCACGAAGGGCAGGCTGAGCGCGGGCAGCGCGAGGTGGAACGCCAGCGCGGTCTCGAGCGCCACCTGGATGAGGACGACGGCCACCACACCGAGCGCCAGGGCCAGCAGCGGCGCGGCGCCCGGCTCGAACCACGTGCCCACCGCGAGGCCCAGGAAGAGCGCGTTGAAGCCGTACAGTCCACGCCCGGCAGACTCGAGGTTGAAGTGCGCGACGCGCACCACGCCCAGCGCCAGCAGCACGGCCAGCAGCCCCAGGGCCGCGGCCCACGGGCGCCACCAGGTGATGGCGAGCAGCGCCAGCCCGGCCAGGCGGCGGTCGCTGAAGAAGATCTGCGCGTACGACGAGAGCACCGCCTCGGCCAGCCAGCGGGCGTGGTGCGCTCGCCGTGGCGCCGGAATGAGCTCAGCGGTGCGTGGCGTCAGCTCAGCCACGGCGGGAGCGCTTCCTGCGACACCAGCGTCTCGAGCGACTCGCGCCGGCGGATGACGGCGCTCTCACCCGAGCGGGACACCAGCACCACCGCCGGTCGCGCGGCGATGAACTGCATCCACTGGGTGACGTTGTAGGCGCCGACGTTCTTGAAGACGAGCAGCTCGCCAGGACCCACCGGAGGGAAGAGCAGCTGATCGCGCAGCACGTCGATGGCCATGCACAGCGGGCCCACCAGCACCGAGGGCTCGGGCGTGCCGGCGAAGTCCTGCGCGGGCACCACGTCGTGCCGATACCAGGCTGCGGTGGGGAGCACGTTGACGCCCGCATCGAGCACCAGCGCGCGCCGGCCGTCGGGCAAGCGCTTGGTGGCGTGCACCGTGGTGACGAGGAAGCCGGCCTCGTCCACCAGGGCGCGGCCTGACTCGAGGAAGATGGTCGGCTGCTCGCCCCCGGCCGTCTCCAGCGCGGAGAGCCCATCGGCCATGGCCTCGGTGTACTGGGCGAAGGAGGGCGTGGTCTGCTCACCCGGCAGGTACTGCGCGTGAAGGGTGTTGCGCGAGGCGAGCCCACCGCCCAGGTCGATGGTCTCCATTCGCACCGACAGCTCGCGCCGCAGCAGGTTCGCGAACTCGGCCAGCTTCCGCGCCTCCTGCCGGTAGGCCTCCACGTCTTGCACGAAGGTGCCGATGTGGCAGTGCAGCCCGGTCAGCTGCAGTCGCCCGCCCGCCACCAGCCGCCGGGCGGCGTCGAGGGCCTGGCCGTTCTCCAGGTTGAAGCCGAAGCGCGACCAGGGCGGCGTGCCCACCACCGACATGTTCACCCGCAGCGACACCTTCGGGCGCAGGCCGAGGCGCGCGGCGACCCGCTCGGCCAGCAGCAGCTCGTCGAAGTGGTCGAGGTGCACGTGCGCGCCGGCGCCGAAGGCCTTCTCCAGCGCAGCCTCGGGCTTGTACGGCCCATTGAAGAGAATGTGCTCGCCGGGCACGCCGAGCCGCCGGGCCTTGTCGAACTCGAGCTCGCTGACCACCTCGGCCCAGGAGCCTTCGCGGTGGAACACCCGGCAGACCGCGTCGAGGTAGTTCGTCTTGTAGCTCCAGGCCAGCTGCGAGCGGGGGAACCGCAGGGCCAGCGCGTCGCGCAGCTCGTGCTGCCGCGAGACCAGGGTTCGCTCGCTGAAGACGAACAGGGGCGAGCCGTGGCGGGCCACCAGCTCGGCGAGCGAGACGCCGTCGACATGCGTGAGCGGCCGCAGGGCCTGCACGCGGGCGTACTTGTTCATCATGCCGGCCACGTGCTTGATCAACGTGGGCCGCTCGTAGCGGGGCAGGGTCACGGGTCCTCCTTCAAGATGAGCTCGCCGGTCGAGGCGATGCGCTGGAAGCGGTCGATGGTGCCGAGCTGGTCCAACGAGATGCGCACGAAGGTGGTGCCGGCCCGGAAGTCCGTCATCGGGGCCACCGCTTCCCCCATCGCCAGCTTCGCCACCGCCCACGGCAGGTTCTGCCCGGCGCCCTGCGAGAGGTAGACCCACGCGGGGAAGCGCGGGTTGACCTCGAGCAAGAACGAGCGGCCCTCGTGCGTGCGCAGCACCTCCACCTCGCACGGGCCGCGCCACTGCGAGGCGGCCATGAAGCGGGCGGTCATGTCCATCAGGGTGGGGTCCTTCACCGTGACGCCGGCCCAGCCCTTGCCCTTGTCGGTGAGGAACATCTTCTTCATGGGCACCGCGCCCACCAGGCCGCCACGCCCGTCGCCCACCGCCACCACGTCGTACTCTTCGCCCGCGTAGAACTTCTGCACGATGACCGGCAGGCCCCACTTCGCCACGGTGAGGTGGAAGGCGGCCACCGCCTCGTCCACCGAGCGCGCCAGCACCGCGCCATAGAAGACGCCCTTCACCATGAAGGGGTACGGCACGTCCTTGTGCACCTCGTAGAGCTCGCGCACGTCCGACACCACGCGCGTCTCGGGCACCTCGAGCCCCGCGCGTTCCCCCAGCTCGGCCAGGCGCGCCTTGGAGCGGAGGTCGAACTGCGCCTGGCTGGGCACGAAGAGGTGCACCCCCTTCGCGCGCAGCTCGGGCTCGAGGGCGATCATCGAAGGCAGCTCGGAGTCGAGCGTGGGCATCAACACGTCGAAGGGCACGCGCTCGTGAATCTCGAAGAGGCGCGCCCGCAGGGCCTCGAGGCCCTGGCTGGGGTAGGGAACGAGGAAGGCGGCCGCCAGGTCCAGCTCGTCGCAGTACAGGCCGGGGTCGAGCGAGTCGTAGGCCAGCCCCACCACCCGGCCGTGGAAGTCGGGCGCGGCGCGCAGCGAGCGGATGACGGCCACGCCGGGCGCGGGGTTGTCGGTGGCGTTGAGGCCGGTCACTGCGATGGTGAGCGGATCGCGCATGGCGCCTCCTACGAAGCAGCGTGCTCGTCGCGGGGCAGCAGCCCGTTCTCGCGCAGCATGAGGATGAACTCGTTCACGTCGCGGGCGGGGTCGTCGGAGGGTTGGGTCTCGAACCCCTCGCGCAGTCGCGTCACCACTTCGTCGACACCGAGCCCCGTCTTGAGCTGCTCGAGGATGAAGCGGCCGGTGGGGTTCACGCTGAAGGTGAACCCGGAATAGGGGTCGAAGACGAAGCCGGTGTCACTGACGGCCAGTTCCCGCAGTCGATTCGAGTCCATGCTCGCCGCTCCCGGGGAACGGTCGTCCCCGAACCTCAGAGCCGGGCTGGAGCGGGAGGATGCGCGCAGTCTGTGCGCGTACAAGCACAACTGAGGGCGCGGAGAAGTGCGATGAGTCCGGCCAACACCCCGGCGGCACCATGGCGCGAGGGGCATGCGCCGGCGACCTGCGGGCTGGGAAGACCTCCACCGTATTCAGGAGGCCGCTTTGAGCGGAAGATGTGCTCATGACCGAGTCGATGTCGCTGCCGTCAGAGCTGCCCAGAGAGAGCTCCTTCCTGCGGCGCCTGATCATCTCGCTCAAGACGTTGATGGTCCTGAAAGACGAAGCGGCGAACTCGCGCAAGGCCTGGCTGCTGCACACCGCGATGGACGATGTCACCTACGAGTCGCTCGCCCGCGAGCTGCGCACCGAGCATGCGCAGATGTTCGCCGAACGGCGCACGGTGCCTGGTCCCGAGCTGACGCTCGAGCGGCTGGCGGAGTACCCGGAAGGAACGTTGGGGAAGGTGTTCTCGGGCTACTTCCAGAAGAACGGCATCTTCCCGTTCTCCTACGAGTTCCCGCTGCAGAGTGACGCCGACTTTCTCTACAAGCGCTACCGCGAGACGCACGACATCCACCACATGCTGACCGGCTACGGAATCGACGACTTCGGTGAGATCGAGATCCAGGCCTTCTACATCGCCAACCTCGGCCTTCGGCACGCACGTCTCATCGTCTTCGCCGGGCTGCCGTATCTCTGCGTGCAGCAGCGCTCCGTCACGAAGGTGGTGCGTCGGCTGGTGGCGGCGTACCGGCACGGGAAGCGCTCGCGCAACCTGTTGACGCTGCCCTACGAACAGCTGTGGGGCGTGCCGCTGAGAGAGCTGACGGCGCGCTACTGCCCATGAAACGAGACGAGTCGCGCGTGCGAATGGCTGTCATTCACGCCCAGCGTGCCGCTCCCGCTGTCGTGGGGTTTCAGCAGTCCTGAACGACACACGCTGAGCGGCTGGCGCGTCGAGCCGGCCGGGAGAACGACATGTACTGGCTGATGACGCTCATGCTCGCTGCTGCCCCTCCCCGAGGAGAGTTCGAGCGCGCGGTCTGCGCAGGCGAGCTGACGAAGGTCGAGGCGATGCTCGACAAGAACTCGACGTTGATGGGCAAGACCAGCCCGCTGGCGCTCGCCGCGAAGTGCGACCAGCCCGACATGGTGCGCCTGTTGCTCAAGAACGGCGCGAGCGGCTCGTCGTTCAATGCCGCGGGCAACACCGCGATGCAAGAGGCGGTGCTGCTCAAAGACGACGCGCATGCCATCGCCATCCTCACGCTGCTCGCGAAGGAACTCGAGGCGCGCAACCGAGGCGAGGTCACCGTGCTGGCCTTCGCCGCGCGCGCAGACCGCCCCGCCATCGTCGCGGCGGTCCTCGAACTCGGCGCGCAGGTCGAAGCGAAGAGCAGCCTCGGCGGCATGCTGGGCGAGACCGCGCTCCACTTCGCGGCCGCCGCGGGCTCGCTGGGGTCGGTGCAGCGCCTGCTCGCCGCGAAGGCGCGCGTCGATGCCCTCGGTTCGATGGGTCAGACACCACTCTTGTCTGCGCTCGGCGCACGCACGCCCAACCTCGAGGTGGTGAAGGCGCTGGTCGCCGCCGGGGCCGACGTGAACGCCACCAGCGAGCGGCGCGACTCGGTGCTCGGCCTCGCCGTGCGCAACGGAGACGCGGCCATCGTCGACGCCGTGGTGGCGAAGGTCGACCTCAAACGTTTCGGCCCAGACGCGGTCGACCACTGCGCCTTCTTCAGCCAGGTGGCCATGCTCGAGCGGCTCATCACGGCAGGCGTCACGCTCGAGCCCACGGCCACCTGGCCGGGCGCGCTGCACGCCGCAGTGAGTGGAGATCGCGTCGAGGTGATTCGACTCGTCGCGAAGAAGGTGAAGAACGTCGACGTGGTCGACCCGACGAGCCGCCGCACCGCGCTGCAGTGGGCCGCGGAGCGCAGCTTGCTCGAGTCGGTGAAGGTGCTGCTCGAACTCGGCGCGAACCCGGCCCTGAAGGACCCCGCAGGCCAGACCGCGCGCGACCTCGCCGAAGGGCAGGGCGCCGTCGAGGTGGTGCGGCTGTTGATGGCGAAGCAGGGCACGCCCGCGCCCGACGTCGGCGAGCAGCAGTTCGCGGTCATCTTCGGGGGCGGCAAGCAGCCCGCCGACGCCACCGCATGGCTGACGCAGTTCAACGCCGAGGGGGCAGAAATCTGGAAGCCGCAGTTCACCTTCACCGAGGGCTTCCCAGGGGTCTTCGCCAGCGCCGACGTGCCGGGCATGAACCCGGGCTTTCACGTGGTGGTGCTCGGCTTCTGCGGCGCGTCGGAACTCGGGCAGGCGATGAAGCGCTTCAAGGCGAGCGCGGAACGAATCTACGCCCGCAAGGTGACGAGCGCGCCGCAGCCGGGCACCTGCCCACAGGCGTTGCTGCGCCGAGCGCCGGTTGCGTTCGACGTCTCGACGGTCGGTGACGGGTTGCGCCTGCACCTGGTGGCCTTCGAGGGCCGCACCGGGCTCGACGTGCGCGCGACGGTGCGCGACGCAAAGGGCGCGCTCGTCGCCTCGAAGACGTTTCAGCTGCTGCTCGGTGAGGTGCGCGCCGCGAAGGGCGAGCTGCGCGTCGACTGGGAAGACCCGAGCGCCGGCTGCGGCCCTCCTTCGGAAGGGACGCAGTGGGTGCGCTGGAAGAACGGGAAGATCGAGAAGGACGAGAGCAACAGTGGCTCGTCGTGGGGCCCGAGCTGCGGCGAGTGACGGCGTGAGGCGCGGGCCCTTCGAATCCCAGAGGGCCACCAGGCGCGCCCTCGAGCCACCGCTTCAATTCGCAGAACAGTCACCGAGAATGCGGCAGGTCGTCCCCTCGAGGAAGTTGCACGATTGCACCACCGTCGTGGGCGACGACGCGGCGCAGTTTCCGGCGCCGCTCGAAACCTGCGCTCGCCACGCCGTCAGCGTGAACCCCAGCGGACAGAACGTCTGCGCGATGACGCTGTAGCTCTGCGCTCCGTTGGGACAGGTCTGCACGTGCGACGAGGTGCTGTACTGATTCACGAGCAGGCACTGCGTCGTGGCCGCGGCGTTGCTGTCGCGACAGTCCTCTCCCTGGCAGCTCGTGGTGATGCGGAGGCCGGCCGGCGGCGCGTTCCCGATGCACATCGTCTGCGCCGCACCTGCACAGAACGCGTCGTTGTCGGCATCGGAGCGCACCGTCGCGTTGCGGAAGACCGTCGCGTTGGCGTCGTTGCAATCGTCGGGCGCCAGGCACGCGCCTTCGAAGCGTCGCCCGGGCAGCGGCGTCGCGCCCACACAGTCGAAGGTGCTCGCGCCACTGCAGAAGCTGTCGCCATCGGCGTCGGTGCGCGAGTTCATGAAGCGGTAGAGCATCGCGTTGTTGTCGTTGCAGTCGGTGTTGACGTTGCACGCCGTCTCGAACCGCCGGCCAGGCAGGGCACTGGTCCCCACGCAGTCGTTCGTCGCGGGGCCCGAGCACAGGGTGTCGTTGTCTGCGTCGGCGCGCGAGCTGATCACCCGGTACCGCGAGGCGGCGTTCGGATCGCAGTCGAGGCCCAGCGAGCTGGCCGGTGCCACGAAGCCCACCGGGCAGAACCCCGCCGCCGCGCGAGCCGCGTCGGCGCACAGCATCGTCGTCGCCGTGTTGGTGGCGTAGAGGTCTCCATCGGGGTCGGCGGTGCACACGATCTGCACGCCTTCGTCGATCGCGCCGTCGCAGTCGTCGTCGGCGCCATTGCAGGTCTCGGTGCCGGGCGTGCCTGGCGTGCAGCTCTGGGCTGCGCCGTTCACGCACGTCTGCACCGTGCGCGCGCAGGCGCCCACGCCACACGACTGCGCGCCGAAGCCGTCGTCCGGAGTGCCGTCGCAGTCGTCGTCGAGGCCGTTGCACGTCTCGGTACCAGGCGAGCCAGGCGTGCAGCTCTGTGCGGTGCCGTTGAGGCAGGCCTGCACGGTGCGCGCGCAGGTGCCCTGTCCGCACGACTGCGTGCCGAGGCCCTCATCGGTCGCGCCGTCGCAGTCGTCGTCGATGCCGTTGCAGAGCTCCGTCGACGGGCCGGCTTCGGGCGGCGCGACGCAGACCAGCGCGCCGGCCCCGGCGCAGTTCGTCACACCAACGCTCGCGCACGCTCCAACACCTCGCCGGCACGTCCCGTCGGGGGCGCCGACCCCGGCGTCGATCTGCACCATGCCGCCGTCGGGCGACGCGATCGGCCCGTTGTCGATGAGGCCGTCGCAGTCGTCGTCGAGGCCGTTGCACGACTCGGGGCGCGGCGAACCAGTCGCGACCATGCACACCAGGCCCGTGCTCGTGCAGGTCGTCGTGCCCGACGCGAGGCACTGGCCCAGGCCGGCTCGGCAGCTCCCGTCCGGCATGGCGAGGCCTCCGTCGACTGGGAGCGACCCACCGTCGAAGCTCGTCAGGAGCGCCTGCTCGTCCACCTGGCCATCGCAGTCATCGTCGACGCCGTTGCAGACTTCGACCGTCGCGATGACGCTGCAGCTCGAGAGCACGGTGCCGGCGTCGGTGGCCTCACATCGTTGCGCGCCGCGCCCGGCACAGCACTGCTGGGTCATTCCAACGGTACAGCCGCCGCACCCTTCGTTGCTCGCGCCGTTGCAGTTCTCGTCGATGCGCGTCGCGTCGCAGACCTCGGTGGCGCCCGGGAAGATGGACGCGCCTGAGCCCGCGCGGTCGTCGCAGTCGCCGCTGACCGAGGCGGTTCCAGGCGGCTTCGTACAGGCCGCGACCGTGCCTGGCCCTGCGACCCCGACGCCGTCTCCGTCGGTGTCGACGAAGAAGCTCTGCGTCACGCCCTCGTCGATCTGCCCGTCGCAGTCGTCGTCGACCTCGTTGCAGATCTCGGTGCCGGGCTTCACCTCGCCGGTGCAGCTCGTCGCGAACTTTCCATCGACGCACCGTTGCGTGCCCTGCTTGCACGCGCCCACCGCCGCGTTTCCACACGCGCGCGATTCTCCGGCAGCGCACTCGGTGGCCACCGGCGTCGCCGTCACGCACAGGCTTTGCTGGCACACGCGCCCGGCGCCACACTCGGCGTCGCTGGCACACGCCGTCGAGGGCGGCTTGGGGTCACAGGAGAAGAGGCAGGAGATGAAGAGCAGCGAGAACGTCGCGCGAAATGGAATCGTCATGCTCAGAGGACAAAGGCGGGCCGGGACTTTTTCAGCGCCGCCGAGAGCTGAGGAACGACAGGCGTTTGGGCCCGCACGCGGCCCTGACTTCCCGCTCGAAGGGAACTACATGGCTCGACTTCGGTGAGTTCACGCATGCACGTCGTCGCGCCGCGCTGTCCTGGATTCGCGCTCGAGGCTTCGAGTGACGGCCGCTCGGGGCGCGTCTGGTGAACAGCTGCCTGAGCGAAGAGGTGTTGCAGTCGTTCAGCGCGCGAGGTCTCGACGCTGAGCAGGAGGCCCAGGTGAACGCCCATGTGGCGGACTGCTCCGACTGCCGCATGGTGCTCGCCGAGTTCGGAAGGGGTCTGAGCGGGCTGGCCCAGTCGGAGCCGGCGGCACCCGAGCCCGCACGACCGCTCCTGCGAGGCAGCTCCCTGGGTCGCTACCTGATTCTCGAACAGGTGGGTTCAGGAGGCATGGGCGCGGTCTACGGCGCCTACGACGCCGAGCTCGACCGTCGCGTCGCGTTGAAGCTGCTCCACCAATCGGGAGGCGAGCAGCACCGGGCCCGGCTCGTTCAAGAGGCGCGCGCGATGGCGCGACTGAACCACCCGAACGTCGCCGCGATCTACGGAGTCGAGTCTGCTGGCGAGCGCCTCTTCGTCTCGATGGAGTTCATCGTCGGAGAGACCGTGCGGCAGTGGGCTGCGCGCGAGCGACGCTCCGTGCCCGAGGTGCTCGACGTCTTCCTCCAGGCGGGGCGCGGGCTCGAGGCGGCGCATCACGCAGGGCTGGTGCACCGTGACTTCAAGCCCGACAACATCATGGTGCGGCCCGACGCCAGGGTGAGCGTGCTCGACTTCGGGCTGGCGCGCGCGATCGGCGCGAGCGTCGCTTCCGAAGCGGCGGCTCGTCCGGTGTCGTCCTCGCCGCTCACCCAGACCGGCACGGTGCTCGGCACGCTGCGCTACATGCCGCCCGAGCAACGGCAGGGGCGCCCGACCGACGCGCGGGCCGACCAGTTCGCGTTCTGCGTCTCGCTGTACGAGACGCTTCATGGCGCCCTTCCCGGTGAGCCGTCGACGAAAACGCCGTCAGTGCCTGTCGCGCTCGCACGGGGCCTCCAGCGGGGCATGGCCGAGCACTCCGCCGACCGTTACCCCGACATGCACTCGCTGCTCCTCCAACTGGAGCGGGTGAGGGCGCCCACGCGGCGCGGGCAGTGGGCGGTGGTCGCGCTCCTGGCGGTCCTTGCCATCGCAGCGAGCGTCGTGGTGGCGCTCCGCTCGAGGGCCGCGATGTGCGACGGCGCCGACGACGAGGTGGCCCAGGTGTGGAATCCCGCGCTCGCGACCCAGCTGGAACGCGCCTTCGCCGACGGCCGTGGCGGCGCGGTGAGGACTTCGCTCGAGGCCTACGGTGTGGAGTGGACGCGCGCGCACCGCCAGGCGTGCGAAGCGACGCGGCTGCGAGGCGCGCAGTCGGAAGACCTGCTCGACCGTCGAATGTTGTGCCTGTCGACGCGCAAGGCGGCGCTTGGGGCCACCGCGTCACTGCTCGCCGAGCGAGGCGCGACGGCTCAGGGCTCGGCGGTGATGCTCGCTGGTTTGCCGCGAATCGCTGACTGTGCCGACGTGCGTGGCCTGCTCGAGACGGTGCCGCCTCCCGGCGACCCGGCGGTGCGAGCGAGGCTCGAGCAGACGCGCACGAGCCTCGCGCGCGCGAACGCCCTGATGGCCCTGTCGCGCACCGACGACGCGTTCGCGCCGAGCCTCGACGTCTTGAAGGCGGCCGAAGAGGTCGGTTACGCGCCGCTGCTCGCCGAGGCGCTCCTGCTGCGCGCGTTCGTGCTGCGCTCACGAGGTGCACCTGTCGAGGCCGACGTGCTCGCGCGGCGCGCCGTGCTCGCCGCGAAAGAGGGCCGCGACGCTCGGCTCGAGGCGCTCGCCTGGGGAGTGCTCGCCGAGAACCTGGGGCTGATGTTGCGCCGGGCGTCCGAGGCCGAGTGGTTCTACCGCGTCACCGAGGTCAGCCTGCGACTGCTGCCCGACTCGGAGTTGCTCGAGGCCAACCGGTTGCGCTCGTACGGTCAGGCGCACGACCTCGTCGGCGACCTCCCCACGTCGATCGCTGCGTTTCAGGCCTCCATCGCGCTCTACGAGAAGCACCTGCCGCTGCCGCTGCCCGGGCCTCTCGCCACCACCCATCGCCGGCTGTCCGAGTCCCTCGTGAAGGCGCAGCGCTTCGAAGAGGCGGCGGTCGCCGTCGAAAGGGCGATGCGCCTCGCCGAACACGACACCACCGGCTCGAGTCAACTCGATCGCTGCCTCATCCAGAAAGGTGAGGTGCTCCGGCTGTGGCGACGGTACGACGAGGCGCGCGAACCGCTCGTTCAAGGGCTCGCGCTGGCCCGGAAGAGCGGCAACGTCTTCAGCCTCTCGACCGCGCTGCAGGCCTTCGCGGCGCTCGAGCGCGACGTCGGGAACTACCCGGCCGCGCGCACGTTGCTCCAACAGTCGGTCTCACTCGTCGAGGCGATGCCCGACCCCAACCCCTACCTGGGACAGGCGCTGGGCGAGCTCGGCAGGGTGCAGCTGCTCAGCGGCGAGCGCGCAGATGCCGAGCGGAGCCTGCGAATGGCGGTGCGCCTGTTCGACCGGTTCGGCGCGAAGGGCGTTCACGAGACGATGCCTCCGCGCACGGCGCTCGCGCGGGTGTTGCTCGAGACGGGCCAGCAGGAAGAGGCGAACAGCCGTCTGGAGCAGCTCGTGGGGTTCCTGGCCGAAGACCCTGCGAGCCCGGTCGCGCTTGCGCCGATGCGCTTCGACCTCGCCACCGTGCTGTGGGACAGCGGCGGCGAACGCAGGCTCGAAGCGCGCAGCCTGGCCGAAGCGGCTCGCGATGCGTCCCTCGGTGCGCTGCGCAGCGACGTCGACCACTGGCTCGCGACGCACCCACCGACGGGATCGACGCGGGCGCCCACCAGCAGCACGCCGCGCTGAGGCCTGCGCCGATTCGGTCTAGGGTCGAGGCGATGGAGACGGTGGAATCCGACGAGCTGTACGAGCGGGCTCGGGCGGCGTGGCCAGACGTCACGGTGCCCCGCGAGGTGTTCGCCGCCTGGGTCGCCACCCGTGACTCCCGGCGCGCCGATCAGCTGTACCTCGCGTGTGCGTGCGTGAATGGAGACCGCGCGGCGATCGCAGCGTTCGAGCGGGCCTGCCTGACGCAGGTGACCTCGTCGGTGCGGCGCTTCGGCTCGGACGCGTTCGTCGACGACGTGATGCAGGAACTCCGGCAGCGGCTGTTCGTCGGGGTCGGCGGCAGGCCCCGGCTCGCGGAGTACAGCGGGCGTGGTGAGCTCGTGCACTGGGTGCGGGCGGTGGCGACCCGCGTCGCGCTCAACCTGCGGCACGCGCAGCACGACGAGCGCTTCACGTCGCAGGGTGGCGATGAAGCGCTGCTCGAGCTCGCGCAGCGCGACGACGACCCCGAGCTCGCCCACATGAAGTCGCTCTACCGCGACGAGTTCAAGAAGGCGTTTGCCGAGGGCATGGCCTTGCTTCCCAGCGAGCTGCGCACGCACCTGCGGCTCTATTACCTCGACGGCCTGGGCGTGGTGCAGATCGCCCAGCTGTTCGGCTCGTCGGCGCCGACGGTCTCGCGGCGGCTGAGGGCGGGCAGGGACGAGGTGCTCGAGCGCACGCACGCGCTGTTGGCTGCACGGCTCGACGTCAGCGAGTCCGAGCTGTCGAGCATCATGCGGTTGATCGAGAGTCGACTGTCGGTCGACGCGCTCGTCATCTGAGGGCGAAGCCAGCACGGTCCTGGCGCCATCAATCGTCCGGCCGACCTCAAAGCGTCGAGTTCAGAGAAACGATGAGCGGAACGCCGATGGGCTTCGCGACGGCCGTCGTCAGCCGCCCGTGCGCTCGACCCCCGGAAGGAGCGCGCGCACCAGCCGCTTCGCTTCGGCCGGCTGCATGTTCCCGTCGATCAGGAACGCATAGAGGGGTGTCGCGATCATCCCGAAGCCGTTCGTCTGCACGCTCTTCTCGAACTCTGCCGAGGTCATGATGGCGAAGCGCTTGAAGTTGCATCCAGCGAAGATCGACGCGGCGCGCTTCGCGGGGGCCTGCGGGCTGGCTGCGAGCGTCTTCTTCCAGTCTGGGCAGGCACGCTCCGCGAAGGCTGCGTTGTCGGTCAGCACGCCCTCGAGGATGCCGGTTCTGGCGTCGGGCGACGCGTGGGCGACTCCTTTGAGGCTCCCCACCACGCTCTTCGGCAGCTTCAGCTCGCACGCCTCGGCAAGGCCCGCGATGACGATCACGCCGCGCTCCGAAGGCGTGGCTTCCTCGAGCCCCTGTCTGATGTCGACCATCACCTTCGGGTCGCAAGGCCCGTCGAGGGTGGCTTTGGGCTGACTGGCTGAGGTGGTGAGCGCGGCGACGCAGAGCGCGAGGCGAAGGAACATCATCGGGGTCTTACCAGGGGAGCGCGGCGGGGAGGGGCGAGGCGTCGCTGCCTGCGAGTGGATTCTGCTGAGCAGAGAGGCCCTGATGAAGGCGGTCGTGAAGGTGCCTCCGAAGCATCGAGAGGCGAGGGCCAGCTCGAATTGGCATCGACGGCAGACGACGCAGGGCGGGGAGGGCGGTCGATTTCCAGGCGTGTGGTTGCCCCGTTTACAGTTCCCAGAAAGCGAACGCCTCCCTCGACCCGAACGGTCAAGTCAGTCACCCACAGCCCGCCGGATTCTTCGCGACGACCGTCACTCGAAGCTTCGGAGCGCCCACGACCAACAGCCACTGACGTGCTTCTCTTGGGCCCATGGCCCCTGGACTCGGAACCACTCTCAAAGACGCCACCTGGCACTGCGATGATGAGCGCGCGGCGGCGGTGTTCGCGAAGCTGCTCACCACGAAGCTCGACGCGGCGCAGGCGAAGCTGGTCGACGCCGCGATGGCCGAGGCGCTGCTGATGAAGGACGTCTCGGTCGACCTCAAGCTCGATGGGGTGACCTGGCTGCTCGATCGCAAGCCCCGACCCGCGAAGGACCCGAAGGCGCAGGAGCCCTTCCGGACCGCGCGCGCCATCGTCGACCTGCTCGTCGAAGACCCGCCGCGGACCCGCGAGGTGCTCTCGGCACGGGCAGAGACCGGCGATCGCCGCGAGCGCCTCGTCGCCGCGCTCGATCAGGCCCTCGTCGATGGGAGGAAAGACGCGCGGAGCGACGCCGCGAAAGTGCGGAAGGTCCTCGAGGCCTGGAAGCGTCAGCTCTCGGTCGGCGCCGACGACGGCGTGCTCCAGCGCAGGGCGGCGGCTGACCTGCTGCTGCGCGGCGCTCCGAAGCTCGAAGAAGCGCTGCCCGTCTTCGACGAGGTGGAGGGCCAGGTGCTGCTCGACTTCAGCAGCCTGATGACCGTCGTGAGCACCATTCGCGCCATGGCCGAC
>JAUXRI010000026.1 GCA_030681895.1 Myxococcales bacterium
GTTTCTCGATCAGATCATCAATTTCATGGAGGCAACACTTGATTCGACTATCGTAATTGACCAGCATCCGCTCGGAATCGGTCTCGCGGTCCTTCCTCACCGCGTTCTCGGTCATGTGGCGCTGGCCTCATCTGCGTTCAACCTGCCTTTTGGTGCCGCGCTGCTCTCCGATGCGCAACATCGCCCCATCGCAGTGGGAGCCACCGTCGCGCTCGCGCTCATCGTCGCGGTCGCGTTTCTCGCCGTGCTGACGCTCGTCGCGCCACCGCTCACGAGGTGGCCACGTCTTGCCGTTGCGGTGCTGCCGTCGCTGGTGATTGCGATCGTCGTGGGCGTCCGCCACGACCCCTGGGCGCGATTCGGCGTCTGTCTGGTCGAGGACAGCCCGGGCGCGACGGACCGGTTCCGCACGTTCACGCCGGTCGCGTGTGCCACGGGCGCGCCGCTCGGTGAGCCGATCGGCGCCGACTTCGCAGTCCTTCGTTTTGAGGACCTCGATCGCGACGGGCTCGAGGACCTGGTCGTGATGGAGAGCGAGGTCTCGTGCGCCTGGTCTGCGTCGTATTGCCCTGAGGTGCAGACCCTTCAGTCGTTCACGCTGGTGCACACCACGCCACTTCGGGTCGAGGCGCTGCCCGAACGTTCTGGCGTGCGTCTGCGCTGACGCTGCGAACGCTCGCAGGGTACGGTCGCGCGCCATGCCGCTCGCCTTCGCACCTCCCCTCGAACCGATGCTCGCGAAAGCGAACGACGAGATCCCCGAGGGGCCCGGCTGGCGCTACGAGCCCAAGTGGGACGGCTTTCGCGCCGTCGTCTTTCGTGACGGCGACTCGGTCGAGCTCTCGAGCCGAGGGGGCCGGCCGCTCGCGCGGTATTTCCCCGAGCTGCTCGACGCGCTCAAGGCCGTGCTGCCCGCCCAGTGCATCCTCGATGGAGAGATCATTCTCGCGGGCGCGAAGGGGCTCGACTTCGAGGCGCTGCAGTCACGGCTGCACCCGGCGGCGTCACGCGTGAACAAGCTGGCGCTCGAGATTCCCACCAGCTTCGTCGCGTTCGATCTGCTCGGCCTCGGCGCCGACGACTGGCGCGAGAAGCCGTTCGTCGAGCGGCGCACGGGCCTGGAGCGGCTGTTTGCTTCGACCACGCGCGTCTTCGTCACCCCACAGACCAGCGACCCGCGTCAGGCGAAGCAGTGGTTCGTCGACTTCGAAGGCGCGGGCTGTGACGGCGTCATCGCCCGGAGGGAAGAGCTGCCGTATCGGCCAGGTGAGCGCGTCATGGTGAAGGTGAAGCACGGGCGAATGGCCGACTGCGTGGTGGGCGGCTATCGCGAAGGCAAGACGCCAGGCACGGTGGGTTCTTTGTTGCTCGGGCTCTACGACGAGGCGGGCGTGCTCCACCACGTCGGCCACACCTCGAGCTTCACCGCGAAAGAGAAGAAGGCGCTGATTCAGACGCTCGCGCCGTACCTCGATGGGCAGAGCTTCGGCGAAGGCCGCACGCCCGACGCCGCGAGCCGGTGGAGCCCGCAGGATGAGAAGCCGTGGGTCAAGCTGAAGCCCGAGCTGGTGTGTGAGGTGCGCTACGACTTCGTGCAGAGCGGGCGCTTTCGCCACGCCACGACGTTTCAGCGCTGGCGCCCCGATCGCACCGCGGCCTCGTGCAATTACTCACAACTGTTGCCGCCCAACCCCTTCTCACTCGACGTCATCGTGGCGCAGGCCCCGAAGAAGCAGGGGTGAGCCGTGTCGCTGCGCCCCGTCGAGGCCACGCTGCTGGCGAAGGAACTGGAGCGCGAGCTCCCCGGCGCCGTCGTGCAGCAGCTCTCGAGCCCGACCGCCACGCGCGTGTATGTCGAGCTCCGGGTGCCGGGGCGAAGCGTCGTCGTGCTGGTGTGTTGTGATGTGAAGAGCAGCCGGTTGTCTGTGGTTGAGAAGCGTCCCGCGAACCCCGCCGAGCCCCCGGCCTGGCAGAGCGTCTTGCGTCGCGAGCTCATCGGCGCGCGCCTGGCCGACGTCGAGAGCCTCGAGGCGCGGCGGCTGCTCTTGCTCCACTTCACTGCCGACCGGGACGGAACGCCTCACGCGCGCACCCTCGTCCTCGAGTACGGCGACGCTCCGGGCATCGCGCTGACGACGAAAGAGGGCCGGGTGCTCGCCCACTCCCACCCGTTCCGTGAAGGAATCCGCCACGGCTCGACGTGGACGCCGCCGGCCGAGAGCCCCGTCCGCGACGCACCCAGCAGACTTGCCAGCGACTTCGTCGAGCTCCGCCTGGGCCACGGCGCCGAGGCGCTCTTCGGCGCGCAAGAAGAGGAGCGCTGGCTCAAGGCCCGGCTCGCGCCGCTCGAGGCGAAGCTCAAGAAGCTCGAACGCACCCGCGAGAAGGTGCGCGCCGAGACCAACCGCACCGCGCAGGCCGAGACGTACAAACAAGAAGGCGAGCTGCTCGCGCAGAACCTGTATCGCCTCACTCGCGGCGAACGCGCCGTGGCGCTCCCCGAGTACCGCGCCGACGGTGAGGTGGTGGAGCGCTCCATTCCGCTCGACCCCGCGCGCACGCCCAAACAGGAGGTCGAGTGGCGCTTTCACCAGTACCGCCGGCTCTTGCGCGGCGTGGAGTTCGCGACGAAGCGCCTGGCGCAGCTCGACGTCGAAGAGGCGAAGCTGAGGGCCGAGCTCGATCGGCTCGCCGCGACTCCCATCGACGCCCCCACCGCCGCGAAGAAGAGCCCGCGTCAGCAGGACGTCGCGATGGCCCCCTTCAAGGCCTACCGCGGCGATCAGGACCACCTCATCTGGGTCGGCCGCGGCTCGGCCCACAACGACGCGCTCACGTTCCAGGTCGCGCGGCCGTGGCACGTCTGGTTTCACGTTCGGGGCTCACCCGGAGCGCACGTCGTGGTGCCCGTCGCGAAGAACGGCTCGCTGTTGCCTGAGGTGCTGCTCGACGCCGCCCA
>JAUXRI010000041.1 GCA_030681895.1 Myxococcales bacterium
GAGATCGAGGCGCTGACGATCAACCTGAAGAAGCTCGCGCGTGAAGTCATCGAGATGATGCCCGAGCTGCCCGCCGCGGCGACCGAGCTCGTCGAGTCGATCACCCACCCGGGTCACCTGGCCGATCTCATCGCGGCGAACGTCGACGTCCCGATCGAAGAGAAGCAGGCGGTGCTCGAGACGGTCGATCTCAAGGCCCGCATGAAGCTGGTGCTCGAGCTGCTCAACCGCAAGCGCGAGATCCTCAAGCTCTCGAACAAAATCGACAGCGCCGTGAAGGGCGAGATGTCGAAGACCCAGCGCGAGTACTACCTGCGCCAGCAGCTCAAGGCGATCAAGGAAGAGCTCGGCGAGATGGGTGAGGACGAGGAGGAGCTCGACGAGCTCGCCACGCGCATCAAGAACGCGCAGCTGCCGCCCGAGGTCGAGAAGGTCGCCAACAAGGAGCTCAACCGGCTCAAGACCATTCCCGCCGCGTCGAGCGAGTACACGGTCGCCCGCACCTACCTCGATTGGATCGCCGATCTGCCGTGGAACAAGATGACCGAGGACAACCTCGACATCGACAACGCGCGCAAGCAGCTCGAGTTCGATCACTACGGCATCGACCGGGTGAAGAAGCGCATCCTCGAGTACCTGGCCGTCCGGAAGCTGAAGAACGACATGAAGGGCCCGATCCTCTGCCTGGTGGGGCCCCCGGGTGTCGGTAAGACGTCGCTCGGTCAGTCGATCGCCAAGGCCGTTGGCCGCAAGTTCGTTCGCCTCGCCCTCGGCGGCGTGCGCGACGAGGCCGAGGTTCGTGGTCACCGCCGCACGTACGTGGGCGCCCTGCCCGGCCGGTTCATTCAGCAGATGAAGAAGGCCGGCACACGCAACCCGCTCATGCTGCTCGACGAGATCGACAAGCTCGGCGCCGACTTCCGGGGCGACCCGTCGGCGGCGCTGCTCGAGGTGCTCGACCCGGAACAGAACCACACGTTCTCGGATCACTACCTCGACGTGGCGTTCGATCTCTCGAAGGTGATGTTCATCGCGACCGCCAACCGGCTCGACACGATCCCCGCGCCGCTCCGCGACCGCATGGAGATCATCGAGATGAGCTCGTACACGTTCATCGAGAAGGAGCACATCGCCCGCAATCACCTGATCCCCAAGCAGGTGAAGGATCACGGCATCACGTCGGACCAGTTCGAGCTCACCAAGGATGGTCTGGACAAGGTGATCACGAGCTACGCGATCGAGCCGGGCGTTCGAAACCTCGAGCGTCGCATCGCCGAGCTCGCGCGCGCCGTCGCGGTCGACGTGGCGTCGGGCAAGATGGAGAAGCAGATCATCGACGCCACGCGCACCGAGACGATCCTCGGGCCCAAGCGCCACGAGCTGAACGTCGCGGAGCGCGTCTCGCAGCAGGGCGTCTCGGTCGGCCTGTACTACACGCCGCTGGGCTTCGGAGACATCCTCTTCATCGAGGCGACGAAGATGCCTGGCAAGGGCTCAATCACGCTCACCGGTCAGCTCGGTGACGTCATGAAGGAGTCGGCGACCACGGCGTTCTCGTGGCTGCGCGCGAACGCAGAGCGCATGGGCCTGAACGCGGCGACGTTCGAGAAGGTCGACATGCACCTGCACTTCCCCGATGGCGCGACCCCGAAGGACGGCCCGTCGGCCGGCATCGCGATCATCTCGGCCATGACGTCGCTCTACACCGGCATTCCGGTGCGCGCGGACACGGCGATGACCGGTGAGATCACCCTTCGCGGCATCGTCGGCCCTGTCGGCGGCATTCGCGAGAAGGTGCTCGGCGCCCACCGCGCAGGCATCAAGCGCGTGGTGATGTGCGACAAGAACCAGAAGGACCTCATCGAAGTGCCTGAGGTCGTCCGCAAGGAGCTCGAGTTCTTCTTCGTCTCGCGCATCGACGAGGTGCTGAACACGGTGCTCGAGAAGTCGCCCTTCGCGGCCGCTCCGGCGCCGACCGAGCCGGCGAACCCCGAAGTTCGCGCGTAACGCACTCACCCCTCGTGGTGACACAAAGGCCGGTCCTTCCACCTGGAGGGGCCGGCCTTCGTCGTTGCGTGAGCCGAGGCGCTGATTTGAGGTGCGGCGCATGACGGTGGCGCATCGGTTCGACGTGGTGGTGATCGGCGGCGGGCACAACGGGCTGGTGTCGGCCGGGCTGCTGGCGAAGCGCGGCTTCAAGGTGTGCGCGCTCGAGAAGCGCGACGTGGTTGGCGGCGCGGCGATCACCGAGATGCCGTTCGGTCCCGACTTCAAGGTGACCGCGCTCTCGTACGTGGTGAGCCTGCTGCCTCCCGCGATCGTGAAGGAGCTCGAGCTCGAACGTCACGGGTACAGAGTCTTCCCGCAGCACGGGTACTTCGCGCCGGCGGCCGATGGCTCATCGCTTCAGCTGCACGCCGAGACGAAGCGACGCCACGCCGAGGTCTCGAGGTTCTCGAAGGCGGACGCCGACGCGCTCGAGAAGTGGGATGCGTGGCTGGGCTCGCTCGCGGGCGTGCTGGGGCCGCTGCTCACGACGGTGCCGCCGAAGCTGGGCTCGAAGGCGCCGGGCGATCTGATCGAGGCCGCGTCACTGGCGTGGCGGCTGCGCGGGCTCTCGGTGCAGCAGGTGGGTGACGTGACGCGGCTGATGACGTCGTCGGTCGCCGACGTGCTGGAGGACTGGTTCGAACACCCACGCGTGCGCGGCGTGATGGCGGTGTCGGGCGTCATCGGCACCTGGGCAGGCCCGCGCAGCCCGGGCACGGCGTACGTGATGGCGCACCACAAGCTCGGCGACATCGGCCAGGGCGCTCCGGCGGGCGCGTGGGGCTTTCCCGAAGGCGGCATGGGCGCAGTGACACAGGCGATGCGGAAGGCGTGTGAGGCGCTCGGCGTGGTGGTGAAGACGAACGCGCCGGTGAATCGCGTGATCGTCAAAGACGGTCGCGCCGTCGGCGTCGCGCTCGAGAACGGAGACGAGTTCGACGCTGACACGGTGGTGGTGACGACGCACCCACAGCTCGCGTTCCTCAGGCTCGTCGAGCGCAAGGAGCTGCCCGCGGACTTCGTGCAGGGCCTCGAGCGGTGGAAGTCGCGCTCCGGCACGGTGAAGGTGAACGTCGCGGTCGATCGGCTGCCTGAGTTCACCGCGAAGAAGGGGTTCGACCCGGAGGTGCACGGCGGCACGATCGTGCTGGCTGAGTCGCTCGACGAGCTCGAGGGCGCGTTTCAAGACGCGGTGGCCGGGCGCGCGGCGCAGACGGCGATGGCCGACATCTGCATTCCCTCGGTGTTCGACAAGACGTTGGCCCCCGAGGGCAAACACGTCATCTCGATGTTCACGCAGTGGGTGCCGAGCACGTGGGCGAAGGCGCCGGATCGCCCGCAACTCGACGCGTATGCCGATCGGGTGATCGCCCGCGTCGAAGCCGTCGCGCCCGGCTTCACCTCGTCGATTCTGCATCGCCAGGTGCTCGGCCCGCACGAGATGGAGCGCGACTACGGCCTGATCGGCGGCAACATCTTCCACGGAGAGCTGTCGGTTGCGCAGCTGTTCCACATGCGGCCGGCTCCGGGCTTCGCAGACTTCAGGACGCCGGTGCGTGGGCTGTATCAGGCGTCGTCGGCGACGCATGGCGGCGGCGGCGTGACGGGCATTCCCGCGCTGCAGGTGGTGAAGGCGATCGTCGACGATCGGTGACGGCCGGGGCCTTTTCGAGGCGTGTCACATCTGTGCTACACATCGAGCATGACCACGACGATCCGCATCGACAAGGAACTCAGAGACCGGGTCGCGGCCGCGGCGGAGCGTGAAGGGAAGTCGGCACACGCGTTCATGCTCGAGGCGATCGCGACGACGGTCAGCGAGCGCGAGGCCGATGCCGCGTTCCACCGGCTCGCGGTCGCGCGGCAAGCCGAGATGGAGCGCTCGGGAAGGTCCATCGCCTGGGCAGACACGAAGAGCTGGTTGAAGGCCCGGGCACAGGGAAAGTCGGCAAGGCCACCGGTGGCGAGAAAGAAGCGCCGCTAAGTGGCGACCGTCGAGTTGTCCGAAGAGACGAACTCGGACTTCGAGCGAATCCTCGCGCACCTCGAGGAGCACGAAGTCGAACGGCCTTTGGCCAGGATCGAAGAGATCATCGCCGCGCTCGACGTGCTCGCGACCAGCCCATACATCGGGCGCCCAGTCGCCGACGGCCAGCGCGAGCTCGTCATCGGTCAGCGCTATCATGGGTACATCGCCCGGTACGCGTACGACCCGGTTCGAGACCTCGTTCAGATCTTCGCGATTCGTCACCAGCGTGAGGGTGGCCGGGTGAGCTAGGGCCCCGCGTCCGCACGCGTCCCCGCGCCGGGCCGGGCCGCTGCGCCCCAGAACGAGCGCATGCCCGAGCCGAGATTCAACAGGGCCGGCTGCACGCCACCGTCGACGAAGGTGAGCCGAACGCCCTGCCCGCCCGACGTGAAGGCGAACAGCGTGCCGTCCCACGTCGCGAGCCCCCACGCCCCCGACACACCCATGGGCCCGAAGTTCTGGAGCACCGCGCCAGTCTCGGGGTTGATGCGAACGAGCTGATCGAGCGCGTTGGGCAACGAGGGATTTCTCACCGTCAGCCACGTGCCTCCGTCGTCGAAAGGCGAGAGATCGCCGCTGGGAACCAGGCCGCCGAACAGGCCACTGGAGCCGAGCATCACGGCCGCGCCGTCGAAGGGGTCGAACTCCCAGTAGGCCATCTGCCCGTAGCCCACGAGCGACTCCTCGGTACCGAGCAGGCCCGCGGGAAGGAACGACAAGGCCACCAGCGGCTCGGGGAGCGTCGCGACACGCGAGCACGCTCCAGTCTGCAGATTCACGCGAAAGAGATCGGTGCCCGCGACGATGTACCCGCGGCCGAGCCGATCGATGGCAAGGTCGAGCGCTCCAGGGCACGAGAGCGTCGCGATGAGCGCCAGGGTGCTCGTCGATGGCGCGTACGAGAACAACCTGCTGCTGTCGTGCACGTAGATCAGATCTTGCGCGAGCCCGACCTCAGGGCGACCGGCGTCCTGAACCCCTGCGTCACGGATTCCCGCGTCGAACCGACCGGCATCGGCAGGACCCGCATCGCGAAGCCCCGCGTCGAGACCCGCATCGCGAAGCCCCGCGTCGAAGCCGGCATCCCGGCCCGCGTCGACGCCCGCATCACGTCCCGCATCACGCGCACCGCCATCGCGCCCCGCGTCCAGAACGACGCCAGAGTCGCTTCGTGGAACCGGAATCGGCTCGTCGAAGTCGACGAGATCGGTGCGCCCGCAGGCGACAACGGCCACAGTCAAGACGACCGCCGCCGAGCGTCGCAGTCCACTCATCCGAGCGCTGAGATCTCCGAGCCGACGACTTCCCACCGCGCGAGCGCCCGCTCCAGATCCTGGGCCGCTTCACGATGCGCGGCGAACACCGGCCCCGATGCGCCGTAGTCCTTCGCGAACTCGGCGTCGGCCAGCTGCGCCTCACGGGTCTTCTGCTCCGTCTCGAGCAAGGCGATGCGCGCCTCGAGCTTCTCGAGTTCCTTCTTCAGCGGGCCCAGCTTCCGGCTGCGCTCCTGGCGCGCTTCAGCTTCGAGCCGCTTGCGCTCCTTCTCACCCGACTGCTGCTGCTTCCCGGGCGCGTTGGATCGGTGGAGCCCCTGCCCCTCTTCGTCGCGCGCCTTCGCCTCGGCGTCGAGCTTCGCCAGGTACTCGGCCATCGAGCCCATGAACGGCGTCAGCTTCTGATCGCGCACGTCCCAGATGTGGGTCGCGAGCGCGTCGAGGAACGAGCGGTTGTGCGAGACGAAGATCAGCGTGCCGTCGTAGTCCTGCAGCGCTTCGATGAGCGCCTCGGAGGAGTCGAGATCGAGGTGGTTCGTCGGCTCGTCCATCACCAGCAGGTTGGCCGGCTTCACCAGCAGCCGCGCGAGCGCGACGCGGGCCCGCTCACCACCCGAGAGCACGCCGATTTTTTTATCGACGTCGTCACCCGAGAACAGGAAGGAGCCCAACACGCTGCGCACCCACGACTGCGGCTTGTCGGGTACCAGCTCCATGATCTCCTCGAGAATGGTGCGCGACTTCTCGAGCGTGTCGGCGTGGTGCTGCGCGTAGTAGCCGAGCTTCACGTTGTGCCCGAACTTCACGGTGCCCGCGTCGGGCTCGAGCTCTCCGGTCAGCACGCGCAGGAGCGTCGTCTTGCCCGCGCCGTTGAGCCCCGTCACCGCGACCTTCTGGCCGCGAAGCAGCATCGCGTCGAGGCCGTCGTAGACGACGTGATCGCCGTACGCCTTCTTGATGCCGGTGAGCGTCACCACGTCACGGCCCGGCTGCGTCGTGGGAGGAAACGAGAAGCCGACCGTGTTGCGCTCGCGGTGGACCTCGACGGTCTCCATCTTCTGCAGCTGCTTCATCTTCGACTGCGCCTGCGCGGCCTTGCTCGCCTTGGCCTTGAATCGGTCGACGAACGCCTGAAGCTGCTCGCGCTTGGCCTCGAGCTTCTGCTGCGTCGCCAGCAACCGCTCGGCCTCTTCCGACCGCAGGCGCCGGTAGTCCTCGAAGTCGCCGGTCCACGAGCGCACGCCCTCGACCTCGAGCGACACCACACGGTTGATCTGCCGGTTGAGGAACTCGCGATCGTGGCTGATGAGCACCATCGCCTTGCGCGAGCGCTTCAAGAACCCGTCGAACCAGGCCAGCGTCGGCAGGTCGAGGTGGTTGGTCGGCTCATCGAGGAGGAGCAGATCGGGGTCCTGCAGGAGCAACCCGGCGAGGGCTGCCCGCATGCGCCAGCCACCCGAGAACTGCGTGGTGTCCTTGGTGAGCTCCGAGAGCTGAAAGCCCAGGCCCAGCAGAATGCGCTCGGCCTGGTGTTTGCCGTAGTGCTCGTCGAAGTGATCGCGCTCCTCGTGGAGCTCGGCCAGCGTCGTGGCCAGCTCGAGCTGTTCGGCCTCTTCCGTCGCCTCTCCCAGCAGGCGCTCGGTCACCGTCAGCCGCTCGTCGAGCGAGTCGCGCCCGGGCACCGATGACAACACGGCTTCGACCAACGGGCCCTCGGGCAGGCTCTGGAGCTCTTGCGCGAGGTACCCGACCCGCGCGTTGCGGCGGAAGGTGATCGAGCCCTCGTCCGCGTGCACCTGCCCCACGAGGATCTTCAGGAACGTCGACTTCCCGGTGCCGTTCGCGCCCACCAGGCCGATGCGATCGGTCGGGCCGATCGTCAGCGCGGCGTCCTCGAAGAGGGCCTTCTTCCCATACGACAGCGACAGCTTCTGGACGATGACGAGGCTCAAGGCGCGAGCGCCATAGCAGTGAGCGCGCCTTGAATCGACCGTGACACCTCGGGTAGGTGCCCCTCTCCTCGTCGGCCGGACGGGGCCTGCAGGGGGAGCCATCATGATCTCGAAGACCCATTCGGTGTTGTTCGTGCTCGTGATCGGCTCGGCTTCACTCGCAATGACGGCCTGCAAGCCGGTGAAGAGCTGCAGCGCGTCGAACTGCAACGGGTGTTGCTCCGAGATGGGGCAGTGCCTCGCCGGCAACGGAAACACCGCGTGCGGCCGCGGCGGGAGCCTCTGCAAGGCGTGCGGACTCAACGAGATGTGCCTGGCGACGACGGGCTCCTGCATCGGCGGCATGGGCACAGGCGGCGGCGCGAGCGGGACTGGTGGCGGTACCTCGAGCACCGGCGGCGGCACCTCGAGCACCGGCGGCGGCATGACGGGCGGCGGCTCGGGCGGCAGCGGCGGCGGCGCGATCAACCCCGACGACGTCGAGGGCACGTGCACCCAGTCGTGGTCCTCCGACCTCGATGGCGGGACCCGCCCCTGCCCCTTCGGCTCGAGCCCTCCGACGGCCATGGTGATCTCGGAAGACGGTGGGGTGCTCACGATCTCCGCCGCCCTGCGCGCCGACGGCTCGTTCAACCTCGCCAACGTGCCGATGGGCCCCTACTTCGTGAAGGTCGGCACCACCTGGCTCAAGACGACTGAGCGCCGCATCAGCCTGAGTTACGAGTCACTCGGCCGCATCGACGGCGCGATGGCCGGCGCTTCCACGACGCTCACCGTGAACGCCACCGGCATGACGGCGTGGAACAGCACGAACCATTTCATGAGCCTCTACAGCTCGAACGCCGGCGTCGCGATGGAGGCCTTCAGCCTCTACACGGCCTCCACCCCCTTCGGAGGAGAGACGTCGTTCAACTTCGCCATTCCGTGGGATCTGTACTCGACACAGCTCGCCACCCCGATGCTGGACTCCACCAGGGGCGACTCGGCCATCGTCACGCAGATGGGCGCCGATTCGACCGGCGAGTACCGCATCCTCGGCGCTGCCACGGCCGGCTCGGTCGCGATGGTCTCGGGTCAGGCGAACACCACCACGGCGGCGTTGACCATCCCACCCAGCTCGAACACGCCCCTCGACGTGAACCTCGCGTCGTTCTCTGCGGCGGCGACCGACTTCACGACGGGCACCGAGGCGACCCTCGCCGTCGAGTTCAACACGGGGCCCAAAGCGCTCCACGAGCGAGGCGCCGACGGCCTCGCGTTCGTCTGGGGCTGGTACCCGCAGGCTGGGGTTCCGTCGACGCTCCCCAACCCGGTCAGCTACCCGAACCCGTTCCCCTCGACCTGGGGCACCACCGTCGTCGTGCAGTACGGCAACGGCGTCTCGCGGCTGGCGACAGGCGCCGTCGAGGCGCGCCGCTACTTCTCGGGCGTGACGATGACGCTGCCGATGCAGGCGCTCGCCTCACCGGTGACCTCGACGCTGAGCCCTCCGAAGGACGTCCAGCTCAATGGCATGCCCTTCTCGTCGGCGCAGACGGCGGTCACCCGCACGCCGACCATCACGTGGACGGCGCCGTCCGTGGGTACGCCGAACCGCTACCTGCTCCGGGTCGAGCAGCTGCAGGTCAGCCAGAGCCGCACGACGGGGCGCGTGGCCGCGGTGTTCTACCTGCTGCCGACCGACACCACGTTCACGATTCCCCCGAACATCCTGCTCACCGGGCAGTCGTACGTGCTGGTGCTGACCTCGTTCAAGAGCCTCGGCACCGTCACCCGCGACCTCTACGATTTCCGCTTTCCCGTCGCGTCGGGCCTGGTCGTCTCGGGCATCGTCAGGCCGTGAGCTTCGTTTCAAACGCTCCCGCAGCGCAGGCTGTGCTAGCGCGAGCGCGTCTTTCATCGTCAGGGGGCTTCATGCGTCTGTTCGCGTTCGCTGTCTCGTTCACCATCGGCGTCATCGGCGCGGTCTCGTGCACGCCAGTCAAGAAGTGCACGCCCGCGAACTGCACCGGCTGCTGCACGACGGCCGACGTGTGCGACACGGGCGGCAACACGGCAATGGCCTGCGGCAAAGGCGGAGCGCTCTGCGATCGCTGCGTCGGGGCGCAGCTGTGCGCTGCGGGTGAGTGCCAGGGCGGCACGGGCGTGGGCGGCGGCAGTGGCGGCGGCGCGTCGGGCGGCGGGTCGGCGGGTGGCGGCTCCAGCGGCACCGAGTTCACCGGCACGTACCAGGAGCTCTGGGGCTGGGACGGCGATGGCGGGCGCACCGCGACGCTGACCAACTTCGATCGCGCCAACGTCGGCGTGTGGTACCGCGACGGCGGCGCCTTCGACTACAAGCGCGGCTTCGGGAACGCCGATGGCACCTTCGCGGTGCGCGAGGTCCCCGATGGCGAGATCACCCTGCGGCTCGACAAGCGCTACTTCGTCACCACCCTGCGCCGGGTGAGCTTCGACACCTTCAACGGTGGCCGCCGCGACGCGCCCCAGGCGACCAGCGAGACGCTGCTGCGGCTGACGATGCGCGGGCTCGAGCCGATCAACGCCGACACCAACCGCGCCGGCGTGTTCTTCAGCCAGTCCAGCGGCGCCGTGACCAACCTCGAGAACGTCGCCCGCCCCGTCACCCCGGCCGGCTCCACCAGCATCGAGTCCGATCTCGACTGGGTCGCCGTCAGCAGTGGGCTTGGCTACGGGTTGCCTGACTCGACGAAGGGCGATCTGGGCTTCGCGCTGCAGTACCGCACGACGGTCACCGACGCCGGGAGCAACACCACGCTGGTTCGCTCCGCCGCGTTCGGCGCCGTCACCCTGGCCAACGGCGGAACGGCTGACGCCATCGCCGACCTCACGGCGCCCACGACGACTGCGCTCACCCTGGGCTTCGACAAGGCCGCCTTCACGGCGCTGCGAGGCAGCTTCGGGCGCGACACGACCGCGGGCGACTTCGGCGTGCAGGTCGCCACCTCGCCGTCACCCGCGCCCCACCGCTACGTCGGCCAGGGAGCGATCTCGATCGCCAGCGCGTTGTCGGTCGAGACGGCGCCGACCCCGACCCTCGACGTGCCCGCGGCGTTCCCGGCGAGCTGGGGCCGGACCGTGTTCGCCTACTACATCGTCGATCAGCGCCGCTCCCCGACCGATGGCGGCACTCCGACCGTCTTCAACGGCGGCGTGACGATGACCGACGCACCCGAGACCTTCACGGGGAGCGTGACGCCGCGACTCACGCCCGTTCGTGGCGCCCAGATCGAAGGCCGCAACTTCATCGAGGATCAGTCGGGCATCACGACGACGCCCACCCTCGCGTGGATGGCGCCCACGATGGGCACGGTGAGCAGCTACCGCGTCAGCATCAACCGCCTCGACACCTCGGGCGACGTCGCCGAGCTCTGGCGCATCTACACGCCGAACATCGGCGTCACGCTGCCTCCCGGCATTCTCGTGGCGGGAAACGCGTACGTCTTCGAGCTCGAGGCGCTCTCGTTCGGCCAGGGCGGCATCAGCTTCACGCTGCCGTACGCCTCTTCGAGCGTCATCAGCGGCGTCTTCCGTCCGTAGCGGTCGCTTCGTGATGGAGTGCGCTACACTCCGTGAGCGCCAATGGCTGACCCGATCGAACAGGTGAACGCCAACGCCCTGCTCGGCCAGCTCGTCGATGGCCGATACCAGGTCGAGTCCGTGCTCGGGCAGGGCGGCATGGGCGTGGTGTTTCGCGCGGTGCAGACGTCGGTGCAGCGCCCGGTGGCGATGAAGACGCTGCACCCTCAGCTCGCGATGGCGCCGACGTTCTTCGAGCGCTTCAAGCGTGAAGCCGAGATCGCCAGCCGCTTGCACCACCCGAACATCATCACCATCTTCGACTTCGGGCGAACGGCCGACGGCACCTGCTACTACGTGATGGAGATGCTCGAGGGCGTGAGCCTTCGACAGCGGGTGAAGCACGACGGGCCGATGACGCTGCGGCAGGCCGCCGCGGTGATCGAGCAGGCCACGCTCGGCGTCGGGCACGCGCACAAACAGAACGTCATTCACCGCGATCTGAAGCCCCACAACGTGATGCTCAGCCTCATCGA